>JAMPEU010000002.1 GCA_023664865.1 Butyrivibrio sp.
CAAAACTCTATTTATGCAGCTAAGAAAAGGAGTCGAACTACTCGACTCCTCTTTTTGCTATAACAGTCCTTTAATTCTTGCCAATTCTTTTCCTTCCAAGGTTCTTCCCGAATTTAGCACCTGCAAGTTTCCCCAGTCTGTACTTTCAACCCACGTTAATGAATCTAACTTTACAAAAGACGGCATTACGAAAGGCGGATTATACACCCTTAACCTCTCATTTGTAGGAAAAGCAAGTTTTCGCTCTTTTCCCTTTATTGATGAAACATTCAACACTTCAATGTAATCCGGTTCTGCTGTGACTACCAAATATGTTCTGTCATATACAGGAATCTCGCCGTCAACGAATCGAATCTTTCCCAGAATGCCCTGACCTGCGACAAAACTCATTAATAAATCACCAGCCTTCCATTATCTAAATAGACACTATATGTGTCATCATCAGCCGATAATGAAAAGTTCTCTAACTGGTCTATCATATCATCTGTTAAGGCGAATCCATCATAGTAAAATGTCACTCCATTAATTATCTCACTTGCAGTCACATCATTAACCGTTTCTCTATATGCAGAGATTATTTCGCGCATTCTTTCAACATCAGACTGCTGGGACATCATATCAACAACCGACATTTCTTTATTATGATAACCGGTACTGGCAGTCCCCTTATCAAATGCCAATTTCCAAAAATTAAAAGTGTGGTTTATATCTGACAATTCCTTAGCAGAGGCGCCGCCAAAAATATCCATCACCAGTTTTAACACTTCATACTCTCTTTCGGAAAATTCAGGCTGATAAGCTTCGCTATCACGTCTAAATGCAGCATAATCATTCTTATATCTTAAGCGAACCTTTTCCACGACACAGCCATTCTTAAAAGCCAGCACTTGATCGTTGAATAACGGCTCACCATATTCTGCAATATTTGCCAAATCTGCCAAAACCAGCAGTTTTTGCAATTTCATATTGCCATCATATGTGTTCGGCTCAGAATCAGCTCCATTTTTAATGAAAAATTTTGCAAAATCATACACATCTCTCATTTTGACACCCTCCTAAAAAATAATATTCACTTCCATTTGAAGTAACCCAAAAAGCCAAACGCAATGATGAGTATACTAAATACATTATATGTATTATATTCGACTTTGGCAGTCTCGTCAATAATCGCTTTCTCTATTATGTTACTTGCAAGCAGCATTCCGCATAAAATCATCTATCCTGCCTAATAAATCAACATCATTTTGATAATTAAAATTATCTGCATTGACAGTAATGGTATTCCCCCGCACCTTTTCTGCCCGCGAGTAGTCTATACACTTTTTAAAATCCTCAAAAATATCAATAGTCGTACTTAAATGAACCGGATGACGATTCTCATAATTCATTCTGTTAAGATAACGCTCATGCAGTATTTTAATATCTCCCTGCAAAATCAGAGTAAGTACTTCGTAGTTATTTTCTGCCGCTATTTGATGTAACTTCTCTAATTCATGCTCATGGAAATTTGCCTCTAAAATCAAATCATTTCCTAATTTGACAAACTCCGAAAAAACAAACGCCATCAATCCCACTGTTGCGTCAGAAAGTTTTTTGTTTTCCTGCCTGTTTGAAAAACCGATTGTATCGCCTAAAACTTCTTTGATATCGTCCTTACACAAAGCTATGACCTGATACCGTTTCGATAAAATCTCTGCAAAAGTAGATTTACCTGCGGCGATATCTCCTGTAATTAACAACAATTTTCTCATCTTTTACACACTATGCCTTTCGTTATATAAAATCATTATATGCTGGCTGAACTGTTACTGAATATCTATCATGCTTTTAACTTCCTCTGAAAGTTTATCCAAGTTCTCTCTTTTACCAAATGTCATTTCTTTATATTTCATATTTTTCGGGGAATTAGTATTTTTACAAAAGACAAACTGAACTTCATATAAATCGCTTAATATATCGTTATCTATTTCTTCTACTCTTAATGAATAGGGCACCCATCTTCCATCTATTAGATTTCCATTCATATCTGTATCCGTTCCCAGACATAATGTTATTTTTAAGTCTGTAACTGCAAGCTCATAATTTGCCGTTGCTGTTATTACCCCATCTGCTATCAAAGCATCTTGAATTGTTATTTTATATAAGTCTTTTAAACATTGTGTCTTCAGATTTGCAAAATCAAACGGATGATGGGAGTCAAAAAATATTTCTGTTGCCCTTAGTCCATTATTCATTACAGCATGTTTATAAAAATCAATCGCCGATAACTTAGAATTAACCCCTGTCAGATGGAAAAATGCCTTTGCCGTAAACATTACTTCAATATATCCTTTTTCATATACAAACAGAAAAGTTTTCCCTACTAAATGCTCTTTATACTCTTTTGCTGCCCTTCTAATTCTATTAACTAATTGGTTTTTGCTTATGTACATACAAATCCTTTCTGCAAAAAAGGGCAGAGATTATTCTCCACCCTTTTATCATTTACCACTGGAAGTTCGTTCAGGCATAACCTAAACATATCGTATAGTTTTATCCCTATACCAGATGCAGTATTGCCATTATAAATGACCTCACACTGCAGAGTCGCTACTTCATAAAAGCAACATAAGCCATAAGCATTTTAGTTGTCTTATGCACAACCCAGTGAAGAGTATCCTTACTCAACTACACTATACAGCAACTAACTTGTTGTTGTCAAGGCGTTTTCAGGAACTCATTCTATTGTATGCACTATGCCTAAACATTATGCTAACTTATTTATTAATCATTTTATACGTTCTGTAACCCCTATTCTTTTACTCAATACTCCCGTCATATAACCTGACTTTACCACTCCACCACCTTAGTCGCAATCTTCTCACAAAACCTCACATCATGCTCGACAAACAATATCGTCGGCTTATACGCAAGCAGCAGCTTTTCAATCTGCATTCTTGAAAATACGTCAATGTAGTTGAGTGGTTCGTCCCAGATATAGAGATGCGCCGGAGTCAGCAGGCTTGTCGCTAACAATATCTTCTTTTTCTGCCCTTCCGAATAGTCTTTCATATTCTTCATAAACTGTACCCGCTCGAAATCCAACTGCCGCAGTATCGCGCAAAATAAGCTTCTGTCCATGCCGTATTTCTTGCAGTAATCCGTAATATCGCCTTCCAGTCCGGAAGCGTCCTGCCCCGCATAAGATATGACAAGCCCCGATGCCGTCTCGCATATTCCCTGCTCTGAAACAGGCAGCTTTGTATCGTTTGCGACATTTTTCTGTAAAATCATCTTGATAAGGGTTGACTTGCCGCAACCGTTTTTTCCTGACAAGGCAATCCTATCCCCCTGCTCAACCGCAAATGTCAGCCCTTCAAATAGCGGTTCCGCCGCATCTTCATATTTCAAGCCGTAGTCCTTGACATTGACAAGCCTCTTCTTATGGTGGGAAAGTTTGTTAAGCTTTAAATCCACAGGCGTCTCCAAATCCTGCAAAAGCCCTTCCTTTTCTTCGATTTCCGCCCCTATCCGCTTTTCCATCTGCTTAACCCGGCTCTGCATCTTTTTGGTCTTTGCGCCGATATAGGCTCTCGTATCCTTACTCCTGTCGTGCTCCTTCACCGGGTCAAATCCTATCTTCGTGCGCTCATTTTTATCCGCCCAGTCAGCAGTACGCGCCGCCGCCTGTTTTAACTTATGAATTTCTTTTTGATGCTTTTCATTTTCCGCTATAACGAAACTGTCCTTACGCTGCTTATTCTCCCACCATGTAGAGAAATTTCCGTTCTGAACCTCAATACTGCTCCGGTTAAGCACTAAACAATGGTCTGTGCAGGCATCCAATAAATCCCTGTCATGCGACACCAATATAAAGCCTTTCTTTGACGCAAGGTACTTCTTGACCGACTCCCTGCCGTCCTTGTCCAAATGGTTAGTCGGCTCGTCTATCAGCAGGAAATCGTTATCTCCCGAAAAAAGAACCGCCAGCAACACCTTAGTACGTTCTCCATGGCTCAGCGTATGGTACGGTCTATATAAAATATCCGCGCCCTCTCCCAATTCTCCCAGTTCGCATATCACCCTCCACTCCTCGCAACCGGGCTTAAGCTCTTCCATAAATTCAGACGCCTGATTTCGCATCTGGCTTTCCGTAATCTGATACGGAAAGTAGTCAAAATTTGTGCTTGTACTTATTGAACCTTTATAGGCATACTTTCCCAATAATAAATTTAGAAACGTCGTCTTGCCTTTCCCGTTTCTGCCTATGAAGCCTAATCTCCAGTTGGTATCAATAGAAAACGAAACATTCTCAAAAATATTATCAAAGCTGCCGTCATAATAAAAAGTAAGATTATTTACGCTTATCTGCGCCATATATATCCCTCCCCGTGTGCATAAAAAAAGAACCGTCCGCTGCCAAACAGTTCCATTACATACTATAACCCCATAAAATCGGAGAGACATTAAAAGCATCTTCCAAAATATATTTTTACATACAAAAAGAGAGGCTATGAGCACATAATCCACTTTTGGCAACATGACAAACCATATAAGTACATCTACTCATACAGCCGTAAATCTTCATGCAATCAAAAGTAAACTATCTCTGTGTCCGCATCTCTTATTCATGCTCCCTTCTCAATTCACCACTCTTTTTAATACCCATTTATACTACCACGTTGATTGTTTTATGTCAACGACCACACGAAGAAAATAAAATCAGGTATTGACAACAGCAGTCGAATCGCATATACTGTACTTGCCGTATAAGTACGCTCATATCAGAATGTACGCAAGGAGATAAATTAATGGAGATAATTATAAGCAACAGCAGCGATAAGCCCATCTATGAACAGATTTGCATTCAGATTAAAAATCTAATTATGAATGGGACTTTATCCGCTGGGGAGTCTTTACCTTCTATGAGGGCGTTAGCCAAAGATTTGCATATAAGCGTCATAACCGTGCAAAGAGCCTATGAAGATTTGACACGCGACGGCTTCATAGAAACCGTGTCCGGAAAGGGCAGCTTCGTCGCCGCTCAAAATAAGGAATTTATACAGGAAGAACAGTTGCGCATAGCGGAAGAACTGCTGCAAAAGGTCGCAGAAATCGGCAGGGCGCATGGAATCGGTTATGAACAAATGACAAGTATCTTAAAGCTTTTTTATGAAGAATGACAGGGGGCGAAGGAGTATGGAAGAAAACAATATTTTAGTTAAGGATTTATGCAAACAGTTTGACGGCTTTTTGTTAGACCACGTTTCGTTTCAGGTTCCTAAAGGAAGGATTGTCGGCTTTATTGGGGAAAATGGAGCCGGCAAAAGTACAACTATCAACCTGATTCTCAATGAATTGAAAAAAGACAACGGGCAGATACAAATTTTTGGTATGGAAAATACTATTCCTTCCGTCAAAGAAAATATCGGCGTCGTATTTGATGAATGTAACTTTCATGACGCATTTAACACGTCGGATATTGAAAAAATATTATCCGGAGTCTATAAGTCATGGGACAAAAATCTATACAGGCAATATCTGGAAAAGTTCAACATTCCTGAAAAGAAGCCGATAAGCTCTTTTTCAAAAGGAATGAAAATGAAACTGTCGATTATCTGCGCCATGTCCCACAGACCAAAACTGCTGATTTTAGACGAAGCAACTACAGGACTTGATCCTGTGGTGCGTGATGAAATGTTAGACTTATTTTTAGAGTTTATACAGGACGAAGAATGTTCCATTTTCTTTTCTTCACACATTACATCAGATATCCAGAAGATTGCCGACTATGTTATTCTGATTCATCAGGGAAAAATTATTTTTGAAGAGCAAAAGGACGACCTTGTTTATAACTATGGCATTATTAAATGCGGGAAAGAAAAGTTTGATACCATTTCCCCGAATGATTATATTATTCACAAAGCCACCAATACATGTATGGAATGCCTTGTCCGCGATAAAGACGAGATTAAACGTAAATACAAGGATATCGTCGTTGATAACGCGACATTAGAAGATATTATGCTTTTTTACATCAAAGGAGGAGCAGCATGAAAGGATTAATTTATAAAGACATTACCATTTTCTTTAAGAGCATTGATAAAAAACTGATTTTTATAGCGGCTGGCACAATCATACTACTTATGTTTAATACTGGCGTTTATGCGGGAATGTTTGCCTCTATAATGCTTGCAATAACGATAGGCATGCAGAATGTTATGAGTTTTGTAAGTGATGAAAAAATATGCTGGAAAAAATATCAGTTGGCAATGCCTGTAAATGCGGTCTTGGTAGTGGCAAGCAAATATGCTTCCGTCATCTTAACTCTGGCAATCAGCCTTGCAGGAAGCGTTTTGTTCAATCTTCTGTCAAGCATTGCCTTTCGTAAGTTCGACACTGTTATCTGGGGAGTTTCTATTGCCGTTGCCATTATTGTTCCGCTGCTTTGGACCGGAGTATGCCTTCCATTAACTTACTGGTTCGGATTCCGCTCTGCACAGACTATGGGGCTTATTGCAGTAATTCCCATGTTCTATTTTATCAAATATTTTGAAGACGGCGCCGGATTTTCTGCTATGACTCACTCCGTATTCTCTTACGCTGCCGCCGCAGGCATTGCAACTACTGTCCTCTTTATTTTATCAATGCTGATAAGCATGGTGGGGTATAATAGAAAGAGATAAGGGTGCGAGAATTATTACATTTCCCCAACATTTATTCTATCCAAACCAATAATATAAATAATTCCCTTGACTAATCACCTCATCATGTTATAATGTACTTGTACATTAAGTACACTTGCAAAACAGAGGTGACGCACTTGGAAATCATTATCAGCAACAACGCCAACAAACCAATTTATGAACAAATCACGTCGCAAATCAAGGCAATGATAATGAGCGGCGAGCTTAAAGCGGGCGACGCTATTCCTTCCATGCGCTCTTTGGCGAAGTCTATCCATGTAAGCGTCATTACGGTTCAGAAAGCCTATGAAGATTTACAAAGGGACGGTTTTATCGAAACCACCGTCGGCAGAGGAAGCTTTGTATCAGCGCAAAACAAGGAATTTTATCAGGAAGAACAGCAACGTATAGCGGAAGAGCATTTGCAGGCTGCCGCTGAAATTGGGCGCACAAGTAATATTTCACTTGAAAAACTGACAGAACTGTTAGCCTTATTTTATCAGGAGGACGATTGACATGGAGAACATTTTAGAATTGCAGCAGATTTCTAAATCATTTCCCAAATCAAATTTTACATTGGATAAGCTCTCTTTTTCCTTGCCGTATGGCTCCATTATGGGATTTGTCGGGGAAAACGGCGCGGGTAAAACCACAACCATCGGCTGTATTTTGAATACAATCAATAAAGACAGCGGAACGATAAAATTATTCGGCAAAGAAATGTCTGATAGCGATACAGATATGAGGGAGAAAATCGGCGTTGTTTATGACGGCGATAATTTCCCCGGTTTCTGGACGGCGAAACAATTATCTCAGGTCATGGAAGGCTTTTATGCTAAGTGGGATAACGCTTTATTCCTGAAATATTTGGAAGATTTTCATATACCAATGAAACAAAAAATCAGAAATTATTCCCGCGGAATGACGATGAAGTTAGCCATTGCCGCCGCTTTGTCACACCACCCGCAATTATTGATTTTAGACGAGGCAACGAGCGGCTTAGACCCCATCATGCGTGATGAGATGCTAGACTTATTTTTAGAATTTGTTCAGGAAGAAAGCCATTCCATTCTCTTATCGTCACATATCACAAGCGATTTGGAAAAAGTTGCCGATTACATCACTTTTATCCATGATGGCAAGCTAATTATGACCGCATCCAAAAATGATTTAGTATATAATTATGCCGTTATGCGCTGCAAAGAAAGCCAGTTTCTTGCCTTAGACCACAGTGATATTATTGCTTACCGCAAACGCGATTTATGGACCGACGTTTTAGTTGCCGATGGAAAATCAGCACAGCGCAAATACCAAAATGCCGTTATAGACCATGTTTCTGTCGATGAAATCATGTTGTTATTAGTAAAGGGGGAACGGGTATGAAAGGACTGCTTAAAAACAACTTTTTTGCCGTATTGTCAAACATGAAAGTTTTCATGGCGTTTATGCTTATGTTGGGAATCTTTGTCGTGTCGGTAATCAGCCCGTCACTTCTGATTGGCTATGCGCTGCTTAGCACAGTCGGGTTTTCTGTTATTGCAATTACCGGCATAAAGAAAGAATTTGTTTCCAAATGGGGAAAGTACAAATTAACACTACCGGTAAAAAGGGAAAATATTATAAAAAGCTATTTTATCAGCCAGTTAATATGGCTAATCGCAGGGGTTGCCCTTACCGGCGCAGCCATAAGCCTGTCATGGCTTTTACACGGCTGTCCTTTTGATATTCCTACTGACGCGCTCACAGTGACTGCGCTTGGGATTAGCGTAAGTCTTTTTATGGGGGCGATGTTTTTCCCACTATTCTATTTAGGCGGCGCAGATAAATGCGATGTATTTTTAGTAATTACTCTAATTTGTGCATTTGTCATTGACGGAGTGATTGTCAGTATCACTAATAAACTGTTAGAGCCGGGGACATATACCGCCCTGTTTGGAGCAGGCATATTAATTATCTGTTCCCTGTTGGCTTTTTGCATTTCTTATCCATTGACGGTCAGTATTTATGGCAGGAAGGAGTATTGACAACGAGGGTGTCCCAAAAGTCATGAAATGACTTGAGGGACTACCCTCTTATTTTTTGTAAAAAATAGAGAACGATTACCACATCGCTCTCCATTTTTACCTTATCATATGGTATAATAAGGTATGCCTACATTTAAAAATTATACTATGAATCAGTTACAATTACCACTATCTTTTGAAGATTTCATTCCTGAAAATCATCTGGTACGGGTCGTAAATACAGTTGTGGACAGTCTGGAGCTGAAACCACTCTACGACAGATACAAAGAAGGCGGCTGCCCTGCGTATCACCCAAGGATGATGCTGAAGGTCATGATCTATTCATTTTCCCAGAAAACATACTCTTCCCGACAGATAGCAAAAGCTCTCCGGGAAAATATCAACTTCATGTGGATTGCCGGCGGAAACAAACCGGACTTTCGAACCATCAACCGCTTCCGTCTGGACATGAAAGATATCATAGAGGATGTTTTCTATGAAGTCGTAAAACTCCTGATTGAGAAAGAATATATAAAGCTGCAGAATTACTTTTTGGACGGCACAAAAATAGAAGCCAATGCCAATAAGTATACTTTTGTGTGGAATAAATCCGTAGATAACTATGATCACAGACTGGATGAAAAGATAAAAACACACTTACGCGAAATCGACCGTATCGTGGCTCAAGAGAATCAGATTTATCTTGATGATGATCTGGAAGAAACAGGTGAAAACAGCCGTATTACTGCATCCCAGGTTGAAGCTGTTGTAGAAAGCATCGACAAAAAACTGGCTGAAAATCCTGATGATAAAATATTGAAGAAGAAAGCGGGAGAATTCAAAAGAGATATCTTACCTAGAAAACAGAAATATGAGAGATCATTTGCCATATTTAAAGGGCGCAACAGTTATTCCAAAACAGATCATGATGCTGCCTTTATGCGGATGAAGGAAGATGCCATGCTTAACGGTCAGTTAAAACCCGGATATAACATACAGATCGGCACCGAAAACAGATACATCGTCGGATTTACCATTCATCCAAATCCAACAGATACAAAAACCATGATCCCGCATTTAAACCATCTGGAAGAAAGACTGGGGAGATTACCAGAAAACATCGTTGCAGACGCAGGCTATGGCAGTGAAGAGAATTATGAATATATGGAAGAAAAGAATCTGGGCAGTTATGTAAAATACAACAAGTTTCATTGGGAGAAGAAAAAGAAAAACCGGGAGAATCCATATCTGTCAGACAACCTGCCCTATAGCTCAGAAACAGACAGTTTTGTCTGCCGCAACGGAAAGCAGCTGGTACATGTGGGGAAACGGAAATATGTGACAGAAGCAGGGTATGAAACCATACGGGATTATTACCGGTGTGAGGATTGCAGCGGCTGTCCTTATGCGGCAGAATGTAAGAATACAGATAAAAACCGTACCGTTCAGGTATCCCACCGGCTGAATGAACTGAAAAGAAAAGCAAATGAAAACCTTTGCTCCGAAAAAGGACTGGAACTTCGTTCACAGAGAGTTGTGGAAGTAGAACAGGTCTTTGGCCGGATTAAAGGTTGCTGGTCGTTCCGGCGATTTCATTTGCGTGGAACGGACAAAGTAAAAATAGAATGGGGACTGTTGGCAATTGCCCATAACATCACCAAAATGGCACTGGAAGAATGAGTATCCGGTGCCATTTTTAATGATTTGATAAAAAACTGATATTCCAGAAACATAAAGAGAGGATGCCCCTCTCTATGACGTTAATCAATCATAGTTTTGGGACACCCTCAATGTTCAAACTTTGCCGAATCAAGCTCCACCGCCAATCAGCACCTTCTTCCCACAAAACGCAAACCCGTACTTTTTCACGCGCTCCGTCGGAATCCCTTTCGCCGTCAGGTTTGCCTGATAGTTCTTCTCTTCTATCTGCCGCAATGCTGCCTGTACAGTGTCGCTAAGTTCCTTCTCGTCATCCTCCTGCACTTTAAACTCTATGATAATGGCGTTCCCTGGCAGCGCCAGATTTCCTGTGCCAGACATAATGCCCGCTTTACCGCTTTCCATATGAGCCGCTTTGCCGGATATATTCCTCGGCTCCAACATCACATCATATCTGCCAAACCCGCTCTCACGGTTTGAGGTCACTGCATATTCGTCCGCCAGTTCCACCATCAGCCCTAATACAAAGCCATGATAAAACCGTTCCGGCTCTTCTTCCGATGGGGATTTTCCCGTGTCAAAATAACTGAACGTCTGCAGCGCGACTCTGTTCATATAGGTATTCATAGCTTTTACATCATCAATCAATAATGCCTTTACGAACTCATTGTAACCGGATGCCGCGCCGGAAAACCATCTCTTCACCATAGAAAAGAACATTACCCGCACTTCAAAATTCGTCAGCGATAATTCGTATTCCTGCTTCCAGTTCCCAAAATCAGTCTCATATAGCTGATAATCTTTCACTTTCAGATAACCGCTTGCAAGCAGAAGGCTCCAGATGGCCTCCTCACTATCATTTAACTGCCCATATACAATCTGTTCGTCTATCTCCACCCGGACGCTTTCTCCCTGCAATAAATGTTCAAACGTTTTCTTTACATTGCAGCTGCCTTCCCGAATCAGCTTTCCAACCAGGCTGTTTGCACTGGTATTAGCCCAGTATGCGCCTACCTTTCCTTTATCCAGAAAATTAATAATAGACCATGGGTTATAGATATCCGCCTTATTTCCAAACCTGAATCCATCGTACCAGTTCTTTACCTGCTGTTTTTGTCCGTCAAACCCATATTCTTCCAGAGCTGCAAATACTTCTTCTTCCGTGAAACCAAAACAATCTGTAAATTTATCAGCAGTTGTCGTTACCACTTCCAGATTATTCAAGTCCGAAAAGATAGACTCTTTACTAACTCTCGTAATCCCCGTCATAACCGCACGCTCCAGATAGGGATTCGTCTTAAACGTAGAATTAAACAGGCTTCTGGTAAAAGCCACTATCTCATTCCAGTAACCATACACATACGCTTCCTGCATCGGCGTATCATACTCATCCAGAAGGATGATTACCTTTTTGCCGTAATATCTGCTTAAGAAATCCGCCAGCATCCTAATCGACAATGCCGCTACACTGTCTGTCATCTCTGCAGAAACTTTCTGGTAAAACGCTTTCTCCTTTTCATTAAGCAGATTTCCATCCAGCAAAAAATCATGTTTATTATACTGTTCCTCTATGATACGGCAGATATTCTCCCTGGCTCCTTCATAACAATTCTCTTTAATGCTTGCAAAGCTAAGAAACAACACAGGATATGTGCCCTGCAGTTTCCTATACTTCTCATCTTTCCATACCGCCAGCCCTTCAAACAAATCTCCCCTGTCCGCATACTTTACCGAGAAAAACTTCTCCAGCATGCTCATATTCAAGGTCTTGCCAAAGCGTCTGGGACGTGTAATAAGCGTCACCTCATCTCCTGACTCCCACCACTCCTGTATAAAATTCGTTTTATCAATATAAAAATAGTTATTTACCCTGACTTTTTCAAAATCCTGATTCCCAATTGCAACTCTCTTAAGCATGTTCCGCTATCACCTTCCAGAATATTTTACAATATTATAGTAAAATATATCATAGATTCTATTTAAAATCTACAAGAAATAAGTGCAAATAAAGGAAGTTATTAGTTGCATATATTATTTTACACCCTAAACGAGGCCACAGTCTGATTAAGAAGTTCGCTCAAGCGGAACAGTTCTTTCATCTGTTCAACCACAGCCTCGGAATTGCTATTGGAATCATCCGCCGACTGCTCCATGCCGCGCATGGACTCTGCAATCTCGTCCACCAATCCTGTAATCGCGATGATGGAATCATTGATTTCAACCATGCTGGCGCTCATTTCTTTAGAAGATATACCCAGCTCGCCGGAGATATCATTATAGAACTCTGCATCCTTCTGATACATCTTGGCAAGCTCCGTCATTTTCTCATAATCTTCCATGACTTTTCCATTCATGAAATCCAACAGTTTTCCCGAACTCTCAGACAAAAATGCGACGTTTTGCACCACGCCCTCTGTTACCTGCCTAATCTTATCTACGGCTTGTTTAGAATTGTCCGCAAGCTGCCTGATTTCGTCCGCTACAACAGAAAATCCCCTTCCTGCCTCGCCTGCTCTTGCCGCCTCTATTGAGGCATTCAGCGCCAAGAGATTTGTCTGCGAGCTGATGGCAAGAATTTCTTCCGTCAAAGTATCGATTTCATTCACTCTCTGCGCATCCGTAATGGCTTTTTCCAAATCCCCTCTTGTTGACTGGTAAATCGCTACCGCTTCCTGCGCGGACGCTTTAGAGCTTTCATGCTGCTTTCCCGCGCGCTCCATGATGCCGCCTGACTGCTCTGCCGCCTCTGTTGCCTTCATTGCGACTTTTTCTATGGACTCTCCCAATTCCTGACCGTTGCCGCGGATTCCATCCGTCAACTCCTGCGCTTTCTTAGTCTGCTCCATAACCTGTCCCACCAGACCGGAAATACCGGAGATATCCTTATTAAGCACCGTCATTTTATCGGAAGTCCCTTCGGCAATCGTGCTAATCGCTCCCGCCTCCTGCTTAGTATTCAAAATAATTTCCCGAATCTGCTTCTTTACTCCTGCCGTAGCAGTCCGAATCTGTTCCGTTTCGTTTTTATATTCAGCGGGAATCGTCTTATCCACAGATACATTTTCCGAAAAATCCCCGGATGCGAACTGTTTCAACATCTGTATGGGGGCAAGCATCCTTCCGATTAACCCTGCCATGAACACAGCCACAAAAACAATAACTATAAAGGCAATCAATACCGCTACTGCAATCATTGCCGTCAGCGAAGCCGTCGCATTAGCGGTAGGCGATACAACGCCTAAGCTCCAGCTGCTCCCTTCTATCGCTGACACTGCAAAATAACAGTTTTCTCCATCGTAGTCCGCCAGTTTCTTTACTTCATTATTTGCCCCGCTAATCATTTCCGCAACACCCGGCAGAATATCCGCAACTGCCGTCACAGTCTCTTCCGTGGGTTCATAGCTCTTGTTTTCATGCGCCACATATTGTCCGCTGCTGTCTACGAGAAATCCGTATACGCCTTCCTCGTAGTTGATGCTGCCTGTTAAATCCGTCACGGTTCCAAGTGTAACGTCAAGCCCGATTACTCCCACGAGTTCGCCATTGATGTAAACCGGTGCGGCAATAGTTGTACACATCTGATTTGTAAGCACGTCCCAATAGGGATCTGTCACAATAACCGTTCCCGCTTTATCCGCCTGCTGATACCAGCCGCGGGCTGTCGGATCATATCCCTCGGGAATTTCCGCCTCGCGGTTGGATTGGATAAAATCACTGTCCCTGGTTCCGCAGTAAAGGTTCAAAAGTTCTTCCCTGCCGTTTGCATAAATATCCACCACGGATTGAATGAAATCCACCTCCGTCCTGCCGCCGGATTCTATGGCAGACGCCGCTCCGGACGCCAGCATTTTCTCATTTTCAATCCATGTATTAATCTCTTCCGCGTACTTATCCGCATTGAGCTGCAGAGCCTGCGTCTGATCCTTAATCATACGCCTTCCCGCAATCGTCATAATTCCCGCAGTAGTCAGAAGAATACTGGCTACCACAATTCCAATCACACTGATTGTAAGCCTTCCTTTAATTGTTTTTAACATCTTGTGTGCATCTCCTTGCCATGACATATTTTATCTTTTCGCTATAATATATACTAATCAGATAAAGTTCTCAAAGCAAGTACACAGGCACACTTCGCACTTTTTACGGCATCAATCGCATATGAATCCAAGCTTATCGAGGTTCAGGTTGAGGATTAAGCTATTGAGAGGATTCAGGCAATCATAAAAGCGGGGCAATCAGCCTCATAAAGCGTCCCATCAGCTTTGTAAATACTTTTTCCTTTTTAATGCTTTCATAAGTGACCTTTTCACACTTCGTAAGCGTATCCATATAGTCGGCTTCGATATCCGCCACACAGTCTGCGCCGTAGAGATATGTAGCACACTCAAAATGATGATACAGGCTTCTGTAATCAAGGTTTATCGTGCCGACTACTGCCTTTACATCATCGGAAACAAAGACCTTCGCATGAACAAAACCCGGCGTGTAAAGATATATTTCCACGCCGGAATCAAGCAGCGTCTTAAAATACGTCTTTGCAAGGGCGTATACCGGCTTTTTATCCGGTATGCCGGGCAGTATAAGTTTCGTATCTATGCCCCTTTCAGCGGAATACTTTAATGCCGTCAGCAGCTCGTCGTCAAGTATAAGATACGGCGTCATGATATGCACATAACTGTCCGCCCGATTTAAGATGTCCATATAGACCTTTTCGCCGACCTTATCATCATCGAACGGATTATCTCCGTAGGGAACCGCATATCCCTTTCCGTCATAGCTATCGGCAAGCCCCAGATAGCTTTTATAATCTGGGTTTCTCTCACCCAATGACCACATGTTAAGAAACATCAGCGTCAGATTGTCTACCGCTTTTCCCTCTATCCTTACTGCTGTATCTTTCCAGTGTCCGTAAGGCTTGGCATGGTTTATGTACTCGTCGCCTAAGTTTATGCCGCCGTTAAAGCCTACCTTGCCGTCTATTACAAGTATCTTCCTATGGTCACGGTAATTATAATGCGTCGAAAGGAACGGAGTGACAGGTGAAAACATCTTGCATTTAATCCCATATTCCTCAAGCATTTTCGGATAATTATACGGCAAAAGCGCAATCGCACAGGTGCCGTCATACATCACACGCACATCTACGCCCTGCTTTGCCTTCTGCGCAAGGATATTCAGAATGCTCCCCCACATTTTTCCCTCTTCTATTATAAAATACTCCATGAAGATAAACTTCTCGGCTTTCTTTAATTCCTCAAGCAAGGCTTCAAACTTCTTCTCGCCCACGGGATAATATGTCACCTTATTCCCCGTAGTTGCGGGAAAAGTTCCGCTTCTGTTAAGATAATGCACAAGGTCTGCCGTTTCGTTGCTGACAGTTTTAAGTTCGTCCATAACGGCATTATCCTGCCTTATATCATTCTTATGCTCTTTAATCAGCCAGTTACAGCCCGCGCCAAGCGCACGGCTGCCGATATCAGACTTGGTATAAATATAAAACAGCGTGCCGAAAATTGACGTTACGGAAATTACCAATATCCACGTCAGCTTGGCGGAGCTGTCCATATCAGTATTAATCAGGTACACGACTACGCACAGGTTAAAGAGTCCAATCCCGCCCAAAATCTTGTCAATCATAGCCGCAAAAAATATCTCTGTTATCAGGAAACAGCCTACAGCTAAAATAAGCAGCAGCATAATAATTCCCACCCTGCTGAATATAATGCGCAGCACGCCTTTTTTCTGCTTTTTAAGCAAGTGAAGTTCTTCGTTCATTCAACACGCCCTCCATATAACCCATCATACTAGTAAAACAGGGAGATAAGCCCCTATCTCCCCGAAAGATATTATATGAAGTTCTTGCAGAAAAATCAACAGGATTTTTATGATTATGACAACTTTATGACAAGTTTCAAATCCCCCGATTTTCTCATACAAGTGAAATCACCCAATATATCAGCCCAAGCACCCAGCTTGTAAAGATTCCGTATAAGATTACCGGTCCGGCAATCGTAAATATTTTCGCTCCGACGCCGTATACCTGTCCCTCTTTTTTATATTCAATCGCCGGAGCAGATACGGAATTGGCAAAGCCCGTAATAGGCACTAACGCGCCCGCGCCGCCCCACTCAACCAGCTTGGGATAAATATTAAATCCAGTAAGCAATACGCTCATAAGCACCAGCAGCATAGAACACCATGAAGCCGCCGTTTCTTTATCAAGCCCCATGCTGTTTGTCGCACAGTTAATGATTGCCTGCCCGATACAGCAGATTGCGCCGCCCGTTATAAATGCTTTCAACATCTGCAGAAAGAGATTGTGCGTGGGCGTCGCCGCCTTCACACGCTCATTATACTCCTTGCTCTGCTCCTCTTTATCCTTCTGCGTCTGTTCGTTCTTATCAACATTCCCGCTCTGCTGCATATTTTCGTTTTGTAAACTCTGTGTTTCTTCTCTCATATTACCACCATGCCTTTCTTTAAATTATCCGTAACAGTAGTTCAACCCGCAGGAGCATGGACACATATGCTTCCGTGCAGAGGTCCTTAAAAAGCGCCGGTCCTTAGTGAAAAAGCTGTTTTTTAGCTTTTGAACTTAGTACCGCTGCGCCTTTTTACGGAGCGCGAGCGTGCCTCAAAGGGAATCATATGTGTCCATGCTCCTGCGGGTTGAACTACATATCCTTTCCATTTTACACCCCTCCATGCAGATACACACTCTGCGTAAAGTAAATCAGGCTGCCGACCAGCTTGCCAAGCGCGACGGCAAGAATAGCGATTCCAAGCCCGTGCCTGAACCCGATTCTCCTTGAGAAAATCGGTATTGTATTCAACATCTCCGCAATAGCAAGCGCCAGACAGCCTACAAAAATTCCCGAAAAAACCCCAAACAGAATAAGCAGAATATCCCCTATCGTATGCCATAATGCCGCCGTGCTGCCCGCTCCGAATATCAGATTGGAATGTACCCATTCTCCGATATTCCCATAATCGCTGAATATGCTCATAAAGTCACCGGCAATAGTCCCTAATACCACCATTTCTTCCAGAATAAAAATATTCCTCGCTATGTGCATCTTCCCTGCAAATCTCGGTATCAGCCCTACAGAAATCAAAACCGTAAATACGCCGCCGGATACAATCATGCCAAAAGACGCCCCCAGAATTGCCATAAAAATCTGCCTAATTAACATCTATCGTTTTCCCTTCCCTGTCCGCTGTTTCTATTAAAGCCTTATTGACATCGGTTTCATAGACGCGCATTTCCACTTCAATCGGCGTCGGGTCTTTGGTAATCCTTCTTCCGCCTATATGATTAAAAAAGACTATAATCCCTACTGCCAGACCTAGCGAATAGGAAAGTTCCAAGATACTGTAGCCGTCGCTTTTATACCCCATCACCATTTCATAGACTTTGGAAAAAACTTCATTGATGCCAATGTCGTTATGAAAAGCCATAATCGTAAAAGCCGTGCCGAAAAAGCTTACCAATGAAACAAAAAAGATTTTAAGCGCCTGTACCGCTCCCTTATGCTTATTTACATTAATCTGCTCAATCAGGATATCCGGCTCGCCCAGATTTTCCACGCTTACATTCGGGCAGATTTTTTCAATCTCCTCAATAACCTTTAATATGCTTATGACCGTTCTTTTAGACTCGCCTTCTTTGAAACGGTGCATTTTGATGGTTTTTACTTTCGCTAAAATATGTTTATCTGCGCATGTCATTTTCCCAATATCCTTCAGATATACGTCCTCTGACTGCAATTCCACGTTTTGCTCGGCTTTCAGATACAGTGTCACATTTTTAGTTGACATAATTTCCCCTTCCGTCGGTTTCTTATGGTTCTTCCATTGCTTTAATCCTATTATTTATGATTTGCGGTAATTTTATACATTTATATAGCCCTATAATCCCCCACATTCACAAATACCCCCGCCATCAAAACCGCTGCCGCTGCCATTATCTCACAATACCTTTGACCTAATAAACCATAAATCAGATTACTCTCACAAAAGGAATTTTTAAATATCAGTACCAGACAATACCCGACAGCCAGTGCCGGAATTGCCTTTAGCATCATGGAAATGTCATTAGAACTGCGCGCTGATAAATAAAATATCATGCTGCCAATCCCAAGCGTCAAAAGATAAGTCATTATAATAAAGAATACAATATATTTCTTATAACTAAGCGCCACAGCAAAATTTTCCGTATTAAGAAACGAAGCCATATCAGATTTTGCAAATATATACGCCCCTGTCATTTTCCACATCATCATTGCAATAATAATAACCAAACTAACCACAATAACGGACGAAATCATCATGCAGATATATTGTATCCTATATATCTTCTTCCCTATTTTACTGGAATGCTGCGCGTCTACTACATTATTTTCCCTATCGCCCACCATGACGGGAGCGGCAATGAAAAATACACAAATCAGGCACAACGTCATTAAATTTACCAAGTAATTATTTGTGTATGCCAAGACTTCAAACGGCAGGATACTGCTCCGTATATCTCCCGATATTTTATATTGTTGTATAAGGTTTTCATACTCCTGAAAATAAATAGAAGAATGTCCCGTGTTTTGCAAAATCAGGTTTCTCATTTGGGAGTAAACGCCATAATCATACCCATCATAACCGCTAATAGCTTTTTGTCCATAATTCAGATAGTCTTCATAACTGTTTACGCCATTTGCCTTAAAACAATCATTTTGACTCTCACGACAGCCACTTGGCTCGTTGTCCGCGTCAATAATTGAATATGCCTGACTTAAAATATTATTATAATTATCTTCTATCTCCTTAAACTCTTTTTCATCAATACTATTCCCATACTGACTAATCCATGTTGAAAGTATACTCATTTTTTCATGTAAACTATCCGCGCTGCCAATACTTTCCTTATCCCACATAAACGGTTTTATCCATTGATACATAAATGAAGCGAAAAATAGAACCGAAATAGCTACAATAAACAAAATCGTTTTAAATCTCCATATCTTCCGCATTTCCGCAAAATACATTTACATAAGCTCCTTTCGCCTAAAATATCTAAGCCCCGTCCTCAAACCAAACGCCATAACCACTATATGTATTACTACCGTCCATACTTCCTGATAAGCAAATAAAGAATAATTCCCCAAATCGGTAAACCACCACTGATTGCAATAAATCACAGCGGACAATGTCAATGTATCCAAATAATACAATACTGAAAGTTTAAACTTGGGAAATAATATAAGCGCAAATACAGGCAGGCACAACGCCAAAGCCAGCGTAATCCCGCCATACAGGTTATTACTGATAAGAACCGCCTCTATATTCGTAAGCAGCCACCACGCAATAAGGACTCCCATAAGCAGCAGTATTTCACACAGGAAATATCTTTTCAGCGTAAAACTTGTCCATGTAATAAAGGGTTTTGCTAAAATGGGTTCAGCAGAATCAATGACATAATTAAAACTGCTTGACACGTTTTCATGCCATAACCTTTTAAAATTCCAAGCGGCAAAAAATACCGTCAGTGAAATAACAATAAGAAACAGGCAATACAGCGCGCTGACAATTCCGTTTGCAATAATTTTATCCCTGGCAATTTTTCTGCCTCTGCGTGAACAGAAAATAAACGACGCCGTTTGCGCCTGCTGCTCCATTGAAAACGACCTAAGCCCCAACAACGATATCATGATAATACACTCTAACAATATTATCTTTATCTGATAAGTAAACAACGCCTGATGTACAAGCGGCGTAATCTCTCCTGCAAAATACGATAAATCCGCAGCCTGTCTATCAAGCTGATTGACAGATTCCTGAAGTTTCTCATACTTCGACTTTATCAGGCGATTTAAGATGGACGAATTAATATACCGCTCATTGTAATAATATGAACCTATTACATTTGTATTAAGCGTATCATATATTTTCTTACCCTGTAAAAGCGTTTCTTCTTTTGACTCCTGATTAACCGCCTCTCTCACCTTAGGAGTGCTGAAACATATTCCGATATTCAGACACAGGCAAAAAATTAAAAATATTATAAAATGTTTTTCTTCTAACAGTTTTTTCATTTCCAACAGGCAATACTGCATAATAGCCCTCTCGTCCTCTTATCACAAAATTTCTCCATAACCATGTTTAGCCACTCTTATTAAACCTGCTGCCTCTCGTCCTTGTATACAGTTAAAAAGACATCTTCTAAGTTAGGCGCTACTTCTACCGCACCGTCACAATGTCCATCACAATAAATGCGGATTTTGGTCCCCTGCGGGCTTTGACGTTCATACAAAACATCATGCTTTACCGGAATCACAGAGCCTATGGGCAGTTCATATATCTTTCCCTTCAAGCGTTCACAGATTTTTTCCGGCGTTTCACAGCAAAAGACTTTATGGTCTTTTAGCATAATAATCTTATCAGCTATTGTTTCGATATCAGAAACTATATGTGTAGATAAAATAATGATACGCTCACCTGCCAAGTCCCGCAGCATATTTCTAAAGCGGATTCTCTCCTTCGGATCAAGCCCCGCCGTAGGTTCGTCCAGAATGATAATTTCAGGATTATTCAACAACGCCTGCGCAATCCCCACGCGCTGAATCATACCGCCTGAAAATTTCTTCATTTTTTGATTGATTACATCTGACAAACCAACCTTTTCCATCAACATTTGGGTACGCTTATCAGCTAAAGCGCCGTCTAAGCCTTTTAACCTAGCCATATACTTTAAGAACTGCTTTGGCGTGTAGTTTTTATAATAGCCAAATTTTTGCGGCAGATATCCTATGACGTCGCGGTATTTTTCGTCCAAATCTATAATATTCGTCCCATTCCATGTAATCTCACCTTTTGTCGGGAAATAAAGCGTGGCAAGCATCTTCATTAAAGTAGTCTTTCCTGCCCCGTTAGGCGCTAACAGCCCGTACACCCCATTGTGAAATTCCAGCGTAATATTGCTAAGCGCCGTAAACTGATTATATTTTTTTGTTACATGATTAACTGATAGCATAATTCCCCTCCGCTTTATTCCCGCAAGCAGCCAGTCAAGCGGCTGCCGGATATTTGACTTGTTGAGATTAAAAGAGTAAACAATGTAATAAGATATATCATAAATACAGCAATCATAATAGCGACTACCAGACCGCCCGCAAGGTTAAGAAGCTCCTTTTCAAGTTTCTCTCCATAAAAAGCAATCACCCACGCATTAACTATCCCCCATAAGACAGGCGGAAATATAATTGTCAGGTACGGCTTGCCTTTTATTTGAAATACCAGCATAATCACCCCATATAAAAAAACTGCCGAAAATGAAAGCCCTAATATCTTCCAAAAAATAACTGCCGAAAACCAAAATTTGATAAGCGCAGACAACAACAGCACATTCAAAAATATATTAAAACCGCTAAAATATATCATGCGAAAAGCGGATATCTGCCTGATTGTATATTTACAAGTCATTTTTACCTCATATAATTGTAAAAGATGTTCTTTCCATGCTGTCAACAGATAAGACACTATATATGCAAATGGTGAAAAGGCAAATATCAGGCACACAATCACCTGCGAATCCGCCTGAATTAATAAAAGCCATAAACAGACGGCTGCCAAAAGCCCCAGAAAAAGACAGTCTTCTACGCCAAAAAATATTGTGCGGAATGTGCAAATGCGTTTTATATCAAGCATTTCCCGCAATTTATCACTTGGTTTAATAATGCCTTTTTTCACAATTTCACTGATAGCTATGTCTTTTTCATTCTCTGATAATTTGTACATATTCGTCATAAAACTTCCCCCTTATCTGCTTTATCAGGCGATAATATTTAGATTTCACCGACGCTTCCGGCATTTCAGTAAACAAAGAAATCTCCTTAAATGTCTGCCCGCCGTAAATATGCAGACGGAAGATTTGCTGTATATCTGCCTGAAAACCGCTTACATAATGCTCTATCTTCTCCAAAAATTCCGCCTGGGCGATATTATTTTCATAATCTATCCCACATACATAATCCGCAATTTCCGTTTCGTCAAGTTCGTCCAATGGAATTGCATTTTGCAGAGTCTTTCGTCTGAAATCAATTATTTTATTCGTTGCAATCCTATAAAGCCATGTACGGAAGGAAGCCAGCTTTTCTTGATAGAAAGTAATTGAACTCAGCATGGAAATAAAAATCTCCTGTGTCAAATCATAAGAAAGCTCTATATCGCCTACCTGTTTTGCCACAAAACCATAAATCTCATCATAATAAAGCCGAACGAGCGCGTCAGCGTCCTTAGACGAACCAAATAGTTTTATTCTGCGAATCCATTTCGTTTCCTGCGTCGTATTCACCTGTCCTCTCCCTTCCACTTATATATTCGCATTTTACCAGAAAAAAGTTTCATTAATTTCATTAATTTTCGGTTTGCAAAAAATAATTACCGATATATAATTAATGTATCTAAGAGATTAGTGAAAAGCACGAACTCGCAGCTTGCGCAAAAATGGGGGATTATAATGATAAACATAACAGCAATGACTACAATATGTGCGGATATATTCGATGGCAGCGGCGAAATCCTGCTCGGCGGCGAAGCGCTTAATTTTGCCATGTCGATATCTTCATCTTACCCTGATATCAATATAAGCCTTATGGGTGCAGTAGGAAATGATGAAATAGGCAAAAAAGCGGTTGAATGTATCAGAAACAGCAGTATTGACATGAGCTGCGTGCATGTCATTGACGGCGGCAAAACCGCATCAAACAAAATCTATCATGATGCAGGCGGCGACAGATATTTTAAAGAAGACTCCTGGGACGGCGGAGTCTATCAGGATTTCACGCTCTCCGATATTGACAGGGCAAAGCTGCGCGAAACAGACATCGTCTTTATTAATTATTCCTGTCCTAATTTTGCGGAAATACTGGCGTTAAAATCAGAATACGGCTACAAGCTTGCTGTTGATTTTGATGTAGCTGCAAACTATGATGAAATCGGAAATATTGTAGGCAGCATAGAATTTAACTTTTTTAGCGGCAATGACGACATGCTTCCTATTATAGAAGAATGGTCTAAACTGCATAACGGAATTTTTAATGCGACTCTCGCAGAACGCGGAAGCGTCTCCTACCATAAGGGAGAAGAATACAGAGTAAATGCTGTTCCAGTCGAAACAATAGTTGATACTACGGGCTGCGGCGACAATTATCATGCCGCATTTCTCGCCTCATATGTCACAAACTGCAATAATTTGGACACATTTAAGTCCGCTATAATATCCGATAACGCAGATATCGCTCAGACCATACTGTCCGCCATGAACTCAGGCAGTTTGCAAGCATCACGCACTCTTACACATATCGGCGGATTTTAAATAGATTGTACTTTTGGCACATTAAAAATAATGTGCATAGTCTTCCTCATTATATTTATAGCTGGAAAAACCAAAACCCCCATTTATATTATATAGACCGTAATCTTCAAGGTTAGTCGGTTCAGACTCCATATAAGGACTCCAGCTATAATAACCTACAAACTGCTTATAGGATTCCGGCAGATTATCCCACTTTGCCCCCGGAAGGTATATATAGAATTCTTCGCCGCCGTCCAACCCATAAGCTGTCGAATAAATATAGAGCGTATCATCTATCAACTTTTCCTCACCCAGCGTTCTTGCATATTCGATAGATATCAGTTTCATTTTGTAGGTATACGCATCTACCTTCTCCAAATCGCCAAATGCACCTGAAAATTCACAATAATCTGCTATTCCGCCCGGATGGGCTTCGCTTATGTATGCCGTACCCCTGTTGACAGCTATGTGTTCTCCTTCAAAACTGCCATCATCATTAATATGAAGATGGGTATTCCATGTACCCGTTCCACTTAAATAAAAAGTTTTATCAGTTATATCCCCAAAACTAAATTGCGTTTCTTTTTCATCTACATAGCTTGAAAAACCGTCTCCTGTATTTATGTTATAAAGCCCATAATACGGAAGTTCTTCCCATGAGTCAAATTCCAAGCTATAATAACCTATCCCCACCCATTCTCTATAGGATTCCGGCAGTTCATCCATCTTTATGCCCGGAAGGTATATATAAAATTCTTCACTACCGTCTAATCCGTATGCCGTCGAATAAATATAACGGGTTTCGTCTATAATTTCTTCCTCTTCCGGCGTTTTTGCATATTCGATAGACATAAGCCGTATCTTATAAGTATACTCGCCTACCTTCTCTACATCTCCAAACATGCCTGAAAACTCACATAAATATAAAGTCCCATTCGGATAAGAGTCTGAGCGGTCACCCATATCTAAATCCGAATAGACCCCTTCAAAGCTTCCGTCTGCATTAATATTAAGTTCTGTCCACCATCCACCAGCACCGCTGCTAAAATAAAAGGTTCTGTCCGCTATATCTGCAAAGCTGAATTGCGTTTCGGCAGACTCCTCAATATTTAATGTCTCGCCGCTTGACTGAGCGCCATCTGACTGTCCGTTTCCTGATTGCTCACTTTCCGACTGCCCATTTTCTGATATTTCACCTTCTGACACTTCACTGCCCAACTGCCCATTTCCGGTCTGTTCGTCAATAATTATCTCAATTTTCGGCACTTCCACTCTTCCCTCGTCTACATTTCCGCAGCCCGATAGCAAGCCTATCATTACGATTGCCACAACCGGCATTAAACTCTTTTTCATGCTTTATCCCCATGCTCCTTTATAATATACATCTCTTTTTTCAACTTCAAAAAAAGCGTCAGCTGCCCGCCAACGCTTTTACCCACACTTCATTATATAGTTTAACACAATGAAAAATAAAAGTCTACAATTTTTTTATTTTTTCTAGTAAAATTAATAACAGTTCATCAGTTCAGCCCACAGGCGGCAGGGGCACATATGCTTCTGTGCAGAGGCCCTTGGAAAACGCCGGTAGTTAGTGAAAAAGGCGCGCAAGCGGCTTTTGAACTTAGTACCGCTGCGATTTTCCACGGAGCGGGAGCGTGCCTCAAAGAGAAGCATATGTACCCCTGCCGCCTGTGAGCTAAACCGTTACACATTCTACACACGAAGGGAGCAGAAAAATGAACAATTTTTACGGCATATCCAGACATGACGAGGAAGAAAACCTTGCTAACACTCTCGCCATAGTGCGTGATAACGTGGAAAACTACAACAAGGAAGTCGCGCGGATGAGCGAAGACATTGAAGAAATGCTTAAGAGCTACCACGACAATGACGTGGAAGTTTATACAATGTTAAGTAACACAATTACAATGAATGAGCATATGAAACGCGCGCTGGAGCGAAACTCAAAGGCGTTAAACAAGCCCTACTTCGGCAGAATAATATTCCACGATAAGTCGGTAAACAAAGATGAGTCCATCTACATCGGCAAAGGCGGCATTGCCAAGGACGCCACACACCAAATCGTCACTGACTGGCGCGCTCCGATTGCCAATGTATATTACGAAAACGGTCTCGGAGAATGTAGCTATACGGCTCCCGATGAAAAGACCGTCCCCATCGATTTAAAGCTTAAGCGCACCTATGAAATTGACGACGGCAGGCTTATTGACTATTACGATACGGAAGTCGTTTCCAATGACGACCTTTTGACAAAGTATCTGGCGAAAAACAAACAGGCGGTATTGGGTGAAATCATCGCGACCATCCAGAAAGAGCAGAACGACATTATAAGGAAGTCGCCCTATCATAACGTGATAGTTCAGGGCGCTGCCGGTTCAGGCAAAACCACAGTCGCCATGCACAGGATTTCATATATTCTGTATAATTACGAAGAGCGCATCAAGCCCGACGACTTCTACATCGTCGGCAGCAACCGGATTTTGCTTAACTATATCACGAGCGTGCTGCCCGATTTGGACGTACACGGCATCAGACAGATGACTATGAAACAGCTTTTTACAAGGCTGCTGTACGAAGACTGGGACGAGCAGAAATACCATATAGCCAAAACCGATAAGCTGAACCCCCAAGGCGCTGTCAGGGGTACGCTCCAATGGTTTCGCGATTTGGAAAAATACTGCACGGATTTAGAATGGAAAACCATTCCGCGTGAAAGCATTTACCTTAACCGTAAGCAGTTTGTGGAAGGCATACGGGACGGCAAAGCAGGAGTCTTCGACGAGACGGATGAAAAAAATGCGATTCCCGAGGACTTAAGCGAACTTTTATCCAAGGAAACAATCGAACGCTATATAAAGCAGAATCCGAAAGTCTCAATGCAGAGCAAGATAAATATGTTAAACGACAGGCTTATTAACAAAGTCAAGGACGAGTTTCTCGGAAAAGGTATTTCTTTCACGGAAAAAGAGCGTAAAGCCATTCTTAAATATTACCGCGGGAAATTTGGCAAAGGCATATTTACAACATCGATTTTTGATATCTACAGTGATTTTCTCGCGGCTCAGACGCTGAAGGGGCTGGATGCCGCCATTCCGACTGATGGATTCGATGTCTATGATTTAGCGGCTCTTGCCTATATTTATAAGCGGATAAAGGAAACTGAAACAATCAGCGAGGCTCACCACATTGTAATTGATGAAGCGCAGGATTTCGGCATGATGGCATACAGCGTGCTGGATTTCTGCATCAAAGGCTGCACCTATACAATCATGGGGGATATTTCCCAAAATATACATTTCGGATACGGGCTAAGCGATTGGGAAGAGTTGAAAAGGCTGATTTTAAGTGATAAGATGGACAGCTTTAGCATCCTGAAAAAAAGCTACCGCAACACTATAGAAATCTCTGAATTTGCTACCAAGATTCTAAAGCACGGACGATTTTCCACCTATCCGGTAGAGCCGATTATCCGCCACGGCTTGCCTGTGCAGATAGAGGAAACTGCAGATTCCCATGCGCTCCTTGAAAAAACTGCTGCCATATGTAAGACTTGGCGGCAAAAGGGGCTTGAAACCATCGCTATAATCTGCCGAAACCGTAAACATGCAGACGAGACTGCCAGGAAACTTGACAAATATCTTGACATAATTGACAGCAGCCTTGACAATGCGGTCTTTGGCAACGGCGTCATGGTACTTCCCGTGGAATATACGAAAGGATTGGAATTCGACGCTGTGCTGATTTTTAATCCTACAATGGAAGAATATCCCATAGACGACGGACACGCCAAGTTATTATACGTCGCGGCTACCCGCGCCCTGCATGAACTATGTATACTGCATACAGGAAATCTTACCGGGCTGATAACAGAGCCTGTTCCGGAGAAAGATAAACCGAAGTGCAACGCCAAAAATGTCATTGATGAAGAAATTAACAATACACCCCTCCATCCTTATGCACAGCAATCCGCCTTAAATGCAGAAAGTCCATCACGGCGAAAGATAGTAATTGCGCAGGGCAAAAAAACAAAGCCCGACGAACCGACTAAAGCAATCGAAACTGATGAACCCATACGGAAAGCTCACACTGTCCATCAGGCAAATACGCAACATGCCGCTAAGCCAGACCAATCCGCTCTGAATACCGAGCTTCATCAACCTGCGTTCGGCGACATGCCGGCAACCGAGAAACTGCGTCCCGCAGGTCATTCCAAAATTGACCTTGCCATACGCTGGATATCCAAGCAGAAAGACGGCCTATATATACAGAGCCGATACGGTACGCTCCGCTTATCTCCTATAGGCAGCGCGATTGTCCGCGTCACTTTTGCCAAAGGAAAGCAGCCCGAGGCATCAGTCCATTCAAAGATTGCAGTCAACCACATCGAAAACGCTTGGCTGTATAAGGAATCAGGTTCCGCCGTAGAGCTTATGACCGATGAACTTTGCATACAGGCAGATAGGACAAGCGGGGCAATTCGATATATGACGCGCGATAAGAAACTGCTGCTTGCAGAACGAAACAGGGAATGTCGGCAGATTGACGACGTTTCCGCCATTAACAAATCATGGGTATTTTTTGACTGGCAGAAAAATGAAAATATATACGGAATGGGAACGGCAGATGTAAGTGGACTGAACTTACGCAATACGGCAAGATATATCTCTCATGGGAATAATATAAACGAACTGCCTTTTATCCTCTCCGATAAAGGATACGGAATTTTGGCAGCAACAGACAATCCGACAATATGCTGCGACATTCCGACATACGGCTCATATATATGTACGGAACACAGTTCGCAGATAGATTTTTATTTTATAGCGGGAAAACAACAGAAAACAATAATAAATGCCTACGCTTACCTCTGCGGTAAGCTATAGGCATATAAAAGACAAAATGGACGTAAACGGCATATGAAATCACTCAGCCACCTGATATTGCATGTATTCATAGATAAGCTTAGTGCCTTCCGCAATATCGGGCGGCAGCAACGCCCTTGCTACCAGCTTAATTTCATCGCTCTCAATATCAATGCGTTTCAGATTCGCATAATCACCGTCAATGCTCTCCACCCGGTATTGAAATGTATCCATCATCATTCTGAGTCCTCGTCATCGACCGCTGCAGCTATTCCTGATACAACAGCGGATACAACAGAAATCACTACAGGAATAATAACAACTACTAAACCGCCTGCCAACAATAAGAAACCAGCGCCTGAATTCATATTACAATCCCTTCCTCTCCTTGTATATCAATATCACTTTATATATTTTACATTAAGCTTTGCTTTTTTTCAACCATAAAGCCGCAACTTTCTAAGCCAATTTTATTATTCATCCTCAATCCCTCGATACTCCAGCTTTTGCGCCGCCATAATTTTACTTATATCCGGCTCATACTGTGGCGGATAACCATTCTTACTCATAAAATTCCACATTCGTATTAATCTTATCAATCCAACCGCTGTCACCACTTTCAAACAACTTAATAAACTTAGAAAAGTTACTGCTGCCAGTAATAGAATCGTCCAAATTCAAATCTCCTACCCGCCTACACATATCTACATAATTTTCCGCAGTTACACATTCCATAATCTTTTTAATCTGAGCCGCTTTTCCCTTGTAATTCTCCACCCCAGTGTATTTTTTTATCAAAGGGGCATTCACCGATTTTGCGGGTGACTTCAAATTTTCATCAGTCCAATGCTTTGCTATAATCTGCATTGTACATGGATTGCCAAATATAACCACCTCATCTGCTGCATTGGGAACACCATGAAACTCATTAATCTTTCGCTTAATATCTTCATATTGCTCATTCCATACCTTTAAAGATTTCAATCGTTCAAGATACTCATATTCCTCATTTCCTTCACAGATAATACAGATTTTGTGTCTATCAGAGAACTTAGGGAGCTTATTTGCCATTAGCATCATCCCCCTTTGCATCGCCTTTAATGCTAAGCAAGGAATTGATTAATTCCGGATCAGGCAATGCTCCAAGCGCGCCTTTCCTATATTTTTCCATAATATCCGTCGTATCTCTTATTCCCTGCTGCGCTGTAAAGTCAGCAAGCGAATATACATATATACCGTATTCATCTTTATGGACAAACCAAATTTGTTCCTTTCGGAACATTCTTTTGCAATCCATAAGATTAATATCGTGTACTGTAAATATCATCTGTGCATTTGTATTCAATTCATTATTAAACATAGCTACAATTGCCCTGGTAAGCTTAAAATGGATACTGCTGTCCAGTTCATCTACAATAAGAATTCTACCACATTCAAGCGCCTCTATAACATAACTGGCAATGGCGGCAATCTTCTTTGTCCCCGTAGAATCAAATAACATGCTTGGTACATGAACTCCCTTATATGTGGAAACCAATCTAATCTGATCCATAATATTCTCCGGAATATCAAGAACTTTCTCTTCCGGTTTTTCATCGCCCTCGGTAGTCTTTAACTGAATTTTATCCATATCGACAAACTCAAAATTATCCATATATAAATCTGCATTCTTAATAAACCCTACAACCTTTTCCTGCAACCGATTTTTATTTTTCATAAGTTCAATCGTATGTTGCATAGGTATATTGTTCATATTAATAATGTCAATACTCTTTGCGAATTCAACGAGAATCTGTTTCATCTCATCTATATGCGCAAATTTACTTGTATTTATCACATAGCACAACAAATTATTTTTTGACACCATTGGTACTGTATTCTGTATATATTCGTCAATGCACTCATATAATTCGCTAATTGTATCTTTTTTCAGCCAACACACTTCTTTTTCATTGTTATACTGATCTTTAAAAATCTCTGAAAATGATTCATATATATACTCTTTTTTTTCAGTATCATACTTAAAATCATAAGAAAACTTTCTTCCAGATGCCATAAATGTTACACCTAGTTCACATATTTCACTATCTGTAAATATATTGGGCATCAATCCATTTTTCTTATTTAAAAGCACTTCCTTTATCGCCCTAATACACTTAATCAAACAAGTTTTTCCCGCATTATTAGGTCCATACACTCCAACCGTTTTAAGGACATTAAAATTATTTTCTTTATAAACATTAGTCGCAAATTTTTTGTTTCGCATATCTGCTTTCATTGAAAACGTAATTTGATCTTCAAATACATAACAATTTTTCGCTCTGACTTCTATAATCACAGTCCATTCCTCCAAGTCACTTTCTTTTCTACCTATCATCATTATAACATATAATATTTTTTGTGCAACTTTTTTCCATAAAAAATATCGCAAGGCTTGACTTTTCAAGACTTGCGATATTTTATTTAAATCACATCATTTATTAGACGAGGCTGATTTCTATTATTTAATGACCTGCGACCAATCGCTGATTCCGATAAAGCTCTTTGCCCATGCGTCATATGTCGCCTCGTCGGCAGTTCCCAGACTGTTATATACAAGCTGAGACTGTCCGGAAAGTCTCGTGTCAACCTGCGGTTCGCTGAAAGCGAACAGATATATAATTTCATCAACATACGGATTCGTCTTTGCCGCCATATAAGAGGCGCAGACGGCGGCTGCCTGTACATCTACTCCTTGTGCATTTGTCAGTCCAATCTCACTTAGTATCACATGTCTGACATTACCGTTTGGAGACAGCATCTCCTTTTTCTGTAAAAAGTTAGTAAGGGCTGACAGATTTTGGAAAGTAATCATCTTGCCGGACGATACCTGCCCCGCCATATAACCGCCATCCGGACAGCCTGACATATCCCAGAATTTAGCATAAGTAAGCGGTACGGGGTATGGATGCTGAGCCACGTTCCAGTCGATATTTCCTTCTCTCGAAATCAGTTCATTGAATTTGGTAAGAAAATCTTTGCCGTCAATATATTCATAATATTCCGCATGACTGCTTTTGCGGTTTCTGTCCCAGTTCTGGTCGAGACAGAGAAATACTCTCGCATTGGCGTTCTGACTCTTTATCGCATTATATGCAACCCTGAAAACCTGTGCATACTCTCTGATATAGCTGTCCCAATCCTGCCAAATCATATAATTCCATAAGCGGACGTTTACCTCATTGCCTATAATATAATTCTCAGCCGAAGATTCCGCCGCACACTTTGAAAGAGTATCGGTAAGAGCCTTTATGCCTGCAGTTTCAGAGGCGTTAAGCATATAATACTGCGCCGCTACAGGATGGGTATCAAGCGGCATCGCTGCCACTCTTGAATAAGGATTGGTAAGCGTATCATTACCGCCCTCATTCATAATCTGTACGGTAGAATAGTTTCCGGCAATTACACCATTTATATTTGACGCTGCCATGTATAGATTGCAAAAATCCTTACCCTGTTCTGATTTTAATGCTCTCTGACGTCTCGCCCTCGTATGCGTGGCAAGCAGTTCCGGATTGGATATGTACTGCGGGTAAGCTATAAGTACAGGCTTTCCGTCTATCTTTACGGCAAGTCCCAGCTTAGTATAAAGCCTGCTGCCTGTATACGGCACGCTTATATTCACATTGATTACCGTCGGCGTAGACGCTATCGGCACTGCTGACGGAGATATCTCATATTCAAAGGGCTGCATTTCATACAGATAAAGAAGTCCGTCGTCGCTTGACAATACTTTTGGCAGCTTCGCCGTATAAGAAATCGTTGCTTTATCTGCCAGGGTACTCTTAGACGATTTGGCAAAAGTCTGATTTATCGGCGCAGCGGCGTCAACCTTGATTCCACATACCATTACCAGCGCCACAAGCAGTACGCCGCAGATATACTTACTAAATTTTTTCATAATAATAAACTTGCTCCTTTCTAAACCGCGCATTTTGATATAGGCACAGTTTTCACACTGTTCTAGCATACCACTTTTTTGACCGCGCCGCAACTAAAATAATCGCGTTATGTCTGTCAGCGGTATGGATGCCGTGCATAACGTATCAGTTGAAAACAAACGTCTGATATGATATATTAAACCCATATATTATGTTTCAAGAAAGGATTTTTATGAAACAGCCCAAAAAAGACATACCCATTTTATCAATATATATACTCGGGTTTATTATCCTTGCCATGTCGCTTGCTATTTCCCAGCCGCTTGCCGACACTCCGCCGTTATATGCGAATCCGCCCGATGAATATGCCCGATATCTGATTCCGCAATATATATGCAGATACGGAACTCTTCCGACCGGATTGGAAGCCGAGGTTCGCATACCGGGCTACGGCACTTCCTATGCGCTATATAATATTTTTCCATATATAATTCAGGGGTATCTGATGCGGTTTGTCAATCTTTTCACGGATTCGGAAATAGCGCTGCTGTATACCGCCAGAATAGTAGACGTCTGTTTCGGCGCATTTATGGCTTTCATGGTATACCTTATATCCATACAGCTGTTTAAGGACAGACGCTTCAGATGGCTGTTTTGTTTCGCAGTTATGTATCTGCCGCAAAACCTGTTTATACACAGCTATGTCAATACGGACTCATGCTGTCTGCTCGCCGTATCGATGATGATATACGCTTTGATAAAAAGTTATAAAGAAGGCTTTAAGACTTCAAACTGCCTGTGGCTGTGCGCAGGGATTATTTTGTGCGCCCTTTCTTATTATAATGCTTACGGATATATCTTAAGCTGCATTATGCTCTTCATCGCATATTTTATCAAGGCAGACAACGGACGCCTCAGCTATGACTGGAAGCAGATGTTGAAAAAAGGCATCTTTATCAGCATTATAGTCCTTTTAGGCATAAGCTGGTGGTTTATCCATAAATATATAGTTCTTGACGGAGATTTCTTGGGCTTTGCCACCAACAACAAGCTCGCCGAATTATACGCGGTAGACAAGGTCAATCCGCTCACAAGCCAGACCTACCAGAAAATGGGCTACACCGTCTTACAGATGATGAAGGAGCGCAATATGGTCGAAATGGCGTTTAGAAGTTTCGTCGCCGCCTACGGCTCAATGGCGATATACAGCAGCGACTGGCTGTATTTTGCCTACAAAATTCTTTTTATTACAGGCATCATAGGCGTTATCTATTGGGGGCTTAACAGAAAATTTTTCTATAAAAGCCGCAGGGCGCTTAGCGGTAAGGAAATATTTTTCCATATAAATATGCTGTTCTGCATTATAATGCCTATCATACTTCTGATTTACTATGCCTACACCATGGACTATCAAAATCAGGGAAGATATGTCCTTCCATCCCTGATACCGCTTATGTTCTATATCATAAAAGGGCTTGAAAAGCTCTCGGCATTACGCCTTAAAGAGTATACGCTGCCAAGACCTCTTATTAACGTATGCTTGTCGCTCTGCTTCATACTTATCATCGGCGGCACAGTAGAAATGGTACTCTTCCGCACTGTACCAATATGTATAAGAGCCGGAATGGTACTCATATGATGTCACTTGAGGTCCTTAGAAAACGCCGGTAGTTAGCGAGGTATTTTCGAGCTTACTACCGCTGCGATTTTCTACGGAGCGAGAGCGTACCTCAAGTGACATCATATGAGTACCATTCCGGCACAGATACAATCGTCCTTTACACTTCCTTTCGCAAATGCAACAATATCCGCTTTTCCATTCTGCTCACCTGAACCTGGCTTATACCCATTTTTTTAGCTACTTCCATCTGTGTCTTATCCTGAAAATAACGCAGCCTTATAAGCTCTCTTTCGTTCTCGTTAAGACCGTTTAAGAGCTGTTCAAGCAGCATATGGTTTAGCAGTTTTTCTTTTTCCAAATCCTCATATATTTCACTCCCGCCCGATGAACTTTCAAGCACGGAGCGTCCCACGCCGCCGGCCTCGCCTACCACTTGATCCACCAGATAGATTTCATTGCCATCCGACTGATAGACCGACTTGTAGATAGACTCCACTTCCACATTAGCGTCAAGCGCCAACACGATATTTTCAACGCTTAACTCCGTCTCTTTAGAAAGTTCCTGAATAGTCGCTTCCCGTCCGTATGCGTGTGCGAGTTTCTGCGCTGCCTGTTTGATTTTCCAGCCGTTTTCTTTTAATGTCCTGCTCACCTTCACCATTCCGTCGTCGCGCAGGAATCGTTTTATCTCCCCCTGTATCATCGGAACCGCATAAGTTGACAGCTTGACGTCAAAGCTTAAATCAAATTTATCAATCGCTTTCATCAGACCTATGCAGCCTATCTGGAACAAATCTTCCGCATCATATCCCCTGTCCAGAAAACGTTTTACTATGTGTCTTACCAATCCCAGATTTTCTTCTATCAGTCTCTCTCTTGCCTCTTTATCTCCTGCCTGTGAACGTTCAATCAATACGGCAGTTTCTTCCATAGGCTAATCCTCGTTTACAACCCACGAAGTAGTTCCAAGTTTCTTTACCATACGTACCACGGTTCCTTGTCCCACTTCCGAAGTCACTTCCAAATCGTCCATAAAAGCTTCCATAAAGGCAAATCCCATGCCGGAACGCTCAAGCTCCGGTTTGGTCGTAAAAAGCGGTTCCATCGCCTTTTCAATGTCTTCGATTCCAATGCCGTTATCCCGTATTTCCACTTCCAATACGTCGCTCTTTATAAGGCAGCTCACCCACACCAGATTTCTATCCAAATCCTCTCCGTCATACCCGTGTATTATGGAATTGGTTACTGCCTCCGATACTGCCGTCTTAATATCCGAGATTTCTTCAAGCGTCGGATTTAACTGTGATACAAAAGCCGCTACCGCCGTTCTGGCAAATGCCTCATTTTCGGAAATCGCCCGAAATTCCAAGCGCATCTCATTTCTCACATCTATATCCCGTTTCACGTCTACTATTTCTATCATATTTTTCCCCTTTCACACAATATTTAAAACTATTGCCTTGCTTCAAAACCATTGCCTATAATACATCTTGTCACATAATTTTCACGATGTTATGTAACCCTGAAAGCGACAATATCCTTTTTATCCGCTCGTCTGCATTTACAATATAAACATTACCTCCAAAGCAGGAAATCTTCTTATATCTTCCAACTATAACGCCGACTCCCGAACTATCCATAAAGTTTGTCCTTTCAAAATCAAATACCACGTTTCCCACATTTTTATCCAGAATATATTTATCCGCCGTCTTACTTATGTAAACCGAACTATGATGATCCATTTCCTGCGGCATCCTTATCATTAAGTAATTATCAATTACTTTAAACTCATCTTCCATCATTTACCCCTTTCTTAATATTTTACTTATAAGTAATTGCCAAACTGCTTATTTGATAACCAGAAATTGTGCAAAACAAACAAAATAAGGGTGACTTGCCACTGCATCGGAACCCGTTTTTGTTTGTTTTGTACAATTTCGTTCCTCTGGAGAAAACTTTCGCAATTGCCTATATTTGCCTAAACTCGTGCCTGTACCGTTATCCTTTTTAAGCAATCAAAAAGAGAACAAGGCTCACCCCTGCTCTCTTTCGTACCTATCCTGATTACTCCGCGCCCTCAATCTGCGCCAGAAAATCTGTTGAATTTTTCGCTTTAACGGTTCCCGGAAACATCTCGATAACCTGTCTGTACAGTTCTGCGGCCTCTTCCGTCCTTCCCACGTTCCTATAGCAATTCGCGAGATAATACATGGTGTCGCCGTTTGTCGTATCGTATCGTGCCGCCATCTCCAAATCCGGAATCGCTTCTTCATAGTTTCTCTGCTTATAATTCTCATATCCAACGTCATAATATGACTCGGCGGCTGCCGGTCCTATAAGCGCCAGAAGTGTATTATACAATTTATCGTACGCCTCGGAATTTTCACTTTCATCTGTCTCTGAATCCGCCTTTGCCTGATCAAGATAATCGATTACCGTTATCACATCTTCCGGATTCGTCAAATATGCGTCCGCCGCATTAAGCAGAATATCGTAGCTCTGCACATCCCCTTCTTTTCCGGCATATGCCGCCAGATCCTGCTCAAGAGTGCTGATAGTCTCTTCCATCGTCTTAGCCTGCTGCTCAAGTTCCTCAATCGTAGCGGTTTTGGCATCTAACTGCTCGCTTACCTTTTTAAGGTTGTCATTAGCAGTTGCATTAATCTCCTGTATCCTTGCGGGAAGAATCAGTGCCACGGCAATTGCGATACCGATTATGAGTCCGACTCCAAGATTGATTAACGAACCGGCTCCCTTGCCTTCCTTCATGTCTACCGGCTGGATTATCATTTCATTTCCGCTCTGATACTTAACGACATCGCCTGAACGTGATTTTTTCTTACCGCCCTGCTTAACTCCCTCTTCCGGAATAAGCATTTCATCTACTTCCTTCATGTATCTGAGCGTGGTAGTATTATTCGTATCAATTTGAATACACTTAGTCAGCTCCCTTTTGGCTTTCTCCCACTCTTCGTTATTTATATAAAGGAGCGCCAGAAGCTGATGCGCACGAACAAATTTAGGATTGAGCGACAATACTTTTTTCAACTGTATGACCGCCAAGTCCAGACTCTCCTGGTTACAGTACGTCAATGCCTGATTGTATTTCTTAATCGTCTGGTTAATAGTATCCAGCCTGGTCGGATTGGTCTGTATCATATTAATATAATCGTCTGCTATATTTTTCTTCGGGCGCAGGTTCTTGCTGATTACCCACTCGCTTAACGCCGCCACGACCTCGCCGGTCTCAAAATATACCAATCCTAACAGGTTTCTTGCCTCTACATTATTTTTATCAAATTTTAAACACTGCCTTAAGCTTGAAATAGCCCCCGATAAATCCCTGATGCCCGCCTTCTCCAGACCGTCGTTATAGAACCGGTTGGATATATATATGATTTTCTTATATGTGGAAACATCAGCTCCGCAGCCGGTGCAATAATCATGCTCAGACAGCTCGCAACCGCAATTATAACATTTCATCTATAATTATCCTCTATTACACTATGCCGCCTACATGCCGCTGCATCAGCGCTATTCTCTTATTTTTTTAGACTCTTTTACTATTTTAACCATCAAATCAGCCATATCCGTCATGTCCTGATTGTATATCGCTTCTTCTGCATCTTCTATTTCAAGACTCGGATGGAATTTCTTCAACTCTTCTTCAAAATTAATCATGTGAGGACCTCCTTAAAAGGGCTTTTACCTCGCCCGCTAAATATAATGACCCGACAATATACATTCTGTCCTTATCCCCACAACTCATAGCCATATCATGCAGTGCATGCTCTAATTTGTCGTATTTAAACGTCTGTAATTCTGTATATTGCCTGAAATAATCTACTATTGTATGCAGTGGAAGCGCCCTTTTATCCTGCAATTCCACTACCCCTGCTGCGTCAAACAGTTTAGACCCTGCAAGCATGTCTATCACTGCCTGATACTGTTTATCTTTTACCATGGAAAAGAGCAGTTTTCTCTTCCCCATACAACCATCCTGTTCAACTGACTTAAGAAACGCCTGTATCCCATCGGTATTATGCGCACCGTCCAGATATACCGAGTCTGCGATTTCTTCCATTCTGCCTTCCCAGCGTGTCTTTCTAATGCCCTCTTTAAGCTGCTCAATACTAATACGCGCTCTGTCTGAAAGACATTCTATCGCTGTAACGGCAAGCGCCACATTCTCTATCTGATATAATGCTATTGTAGGCATATTAAACCTAATATAACCATAATAATTTGATTGGAGAGAAAAATCAATAGTTTTATTTATACTATTTATTTCTTTTATCGCATCAAGGGATATCTGACAGACAGCAGCGCCGGTATTTTTTGCACATTCGAGCAGTTTTTTTGTCACTTCTTCGTTTTTATTAAGAAATACTGCCGGAACGCCCCGACGAAAAATCCCCGCTTTCTCGGCTGCGATTTCAGAAAGCGTCTCCCCCAGATACTCTGTATGGTCATATCCTATCGACGTAATAACGCACACTTCCTTTTTATCGATGGCGTTAGTCGCGTCCAGCCTGCCGCCAAGCCCCGTTTCCAGAATCATATATTCGACTCTATGACGCTCAAAGAGAACCATCGCGATAAAAAAAAGATATTCAAAAAACGTCGGATGATACGATATGCCCTTTAACTGCTCCGGCATAGATTTAAGTTTCCCAGCAACCTGATTGAACGCCCATAAGAACTCTTCCTCTGAAACCATCTCGCCGTTTATTAAAAACCGTTCGCGCATCGTTACAAGATGCGGCGACGTAAACATTCCTACCGATAATCCCGTTTCTCTCAAGATAGAGTGCAAATAAGCACAAACAGAACCCTTTCCGTTTGTGCCTGCTACATGAATAGTCTTTATTTTTCCTTCAGGATTCCCCAGATATTCCAAAAAGCACCTTGTGTATTCCATCTTGTTCTTTTTGGTAAATTTAGGAATTTCAAATATATATTTTTCCGCCGCCTCGTAACTGTCAGCCACACAATCCCCCTCAGAATTAGTCATGTATGATAACACTGCCTTCTATCACTCCTTTGTCAGCAATGTATTTCATAAAACAGGTATTGCGCTCAATAGGCATCTGTTCTGAATTTATACAAATAACTACTCCCCTGAAAACATTACCGTCTATCTTTATCTGGCTTCCCTTGCTCTCTTCCACAAGCTCTTCAAGGCTGGTCTTATCGGACTCGACCTTATCCAGCTCTGCGAAATACTTATCCTTTAATTTATTCCATTCAACCAGTTTCTTCTCGGTAGTTTCCGATGTATTGTTTCCACGCATACGCTTCTCACGCAGCGCCTCCGACATGGAATCTACCAAGTCCGATATCTTCTCTTTTATCTCAACTTCCTTTTTCCTTATCTCCAGCATACGTTCATGAGTCTGCGCTTCATATCCGCAATGCAGAATGGTGCGCAGTTCTACATCGTTTCCTACGTTTGCCGCTTCCACGCCCTTGACCGCATGGACATAACCGCCAATAATAGTACCCTTCTTGCCGGTCGCGATAACTTTCTCCTTCGCAGATACATTTGAATTCATTATAACATTTGCCTGTACCGTTCCGCCTGCCTCAACGGTCGTATGCTCAATAAACTCCGCATATATATTGCCCCTTGCCGATATCTTGGACTTATTGCCGCCCTGAATACCGCGGGATAAGATGATATCGCCGCCCGCATATAAGTTAGCAAGGCTTGTTGAACCATGGATTTCAATATTTCTTCCGGCACGGATTACCACGCCCTCTTCCACGTTGCCGTAAATAATAATATCACCGAAAAACTCCACCTTTCCGATAATCATATCCACGTCACCTGAAATCTCATGTACATTCTGTATATCTATCCTGCCGTCCTTTAACTCAATCTTGCCATCGTTCTGAGCATAATAATCCTCTTCCTCACGACGTATGCCCCTTCCACGCATGGGCGGAAGGTCATGATAAAGCTTACCCTTCAAGACATTGCCTAATACCGTACAGCCGTCTATCGACTGTATCGCCTTATGATAGACTGCTACCTTTTCTCCCGCTTTCACATTCGGCAGCGCATTTATATTGGTATAGTCTACAGAGCCGTCTTCCCTAACCTTCGGCGTTCCGTATTCTTCCGGTGAAAAGAGATATTCAAAATAGCCGTTCTCGCCGTCCTGTATCTCCCTGCCTGTAGCAACTAAAATCTCCCTATTATAAACCTTTTTCTTAACCATGGCGGAAAGGTTCGACTGATGCAGACCTTCAACCACTCTGTTTTTCTCCAAATAATCAATCAAGTCATTTTTCTTATATGTTACCCCTTCCTCCGGGGGCGTCAGATAGAGCCACGCAGTCATTTCATCGTCGTCAACTTTCAGATACGTTCCTTCTGATAAAACGCTATTTGTCTCCTGAGTTTCAACTTTCTGCTCTACTTCGGGCGCAGCGGTTTCTTCCGGAACTCCTACATTTTTCAGTTTTTCCATTGCTTGTTTAAGTCTGTCTAACTGTTCTGAAGAAAACTGTGTACTCACGCGGCTCACCTCCTTACCTTTTATCTGCATATATACCTACAATACATTTTATAACAAACGAACTATCTTTTCCAGTCCTTACGCATTTTTTTTATTAAATTTTTAAAATTATTTCTTTAACTGTGAAAGACGTAAGTTGACCTGTTCCATCATCTGTGTGTATTTTTCCAGCTTTGCGCGTTCCTCTTCGACTTTTGCCTGCGGAGCTTTAGACATAAATCTTTCATTGCCCAGCATGCCGTTTACGCGCGCGAGTTCCCCTTCTAAGCGTTTCTTCTCATTTTCAAGGCGTTCTATCTCCTGTCCTATATCAACGAGTTCCTCAAAGGGAATGTGCAAAGTCGCATTCGGAATCACAACGGATACAGCATCTTCCGCTATCCCCGTCTTATCCTGTTGTATCGTTATCTCTGAGGCTCCGGCTAAAGATGCAAAGAACAATCTGCCGTCCTCAAAGACTTTCCGTACCTCTTCTTTCTCGCTTACCACAAATACCGCCGCTTTTTTAGAAGGCGCAACATTCATCTGTGTACGGACATTTCTGATTCCGCGTACAGCCTCTTTAATAAGTTCAATCGCCCCCTCCTGCGCCGCATAACATCTTTCCTCAGAATATATCGGCCAGTCTGATACCATAATCGACTCTTCCTCAGACTGAATGGTGCAGAAGATTTCTTCCGTGATAAAAGGCATATAAGGGTGCAGTAGTTTGAGTGCATCAAGCAAAACAGCCTTAAGCGTCCACAACGCCGCGTTGCGGCTCTCCCCACCCGCATCATCCTTGCTGTAAAGCCTCGGTTTTACCATTTCTATATACCAGTCGCAAAATTCGTCCCAGATAAAGTCATATACCTTCTGTACCGCGATGCCGAGTTCAAAATGCTCCATATTATCGGTTACTTCTTTAACAAGAGTATTCAGCTTGGAAATAATCCACTTATCCGCCGGCTCCAAGCTGTCCTTTACTTCATAATATGACATTTCCCACCCAAATGTGCCTGTTTTCTCCTTCGTCTGCTCCATATTCATCATTATGAAACGCGACGCATTCCATACCTTGTTGGCAAAATTACGGCTTGCCTCCACTCTTTCATAATAGAAACGCATGTCGTTTCCCGGCGCGTTTCCGGTAATCAGCGTAAGCCGCAGCGCGTCGGCTCCATACTTATCTATAATGTCCAAGGGATCAATGCCGTTGCCAAGCGACTTACTCATCTTACGTCCCTGCGAATCCCTGACAAGTCCGTGGAAAAGCACAGTCTTGAAAGGTTTCTCCTTCATCTGCTCATATCCTGAGAAAATCATGCGGATAACCCAGAAAAAGATAATATCATACCCTGTTACAAGCACGTCCGTAGGATAAAAATATTCAAGTTCCTTGGTTTTTTCAGGCCAGCCCAGTGTCGAGAACGGCCAGAGCGCGGAAGAAAACCATGTATCCAAAGTGTCAGGATCCTGCGTAAAATGCGCCTCCCCACATTTAGGGCATACCTGCGGCATCTTGTCAGCCACTACTATTTCCCCGCATTTATCACAATAGTATGCCGGAATCCTATGTCCCCACCACAGCTGGCGGCTGATGCACCAATCCCTGATATTGTCCGTCCAGTTAAAATATATTTTTTCCATCCTGTCGGGGATAAGCTTTATCTCGCCGTCTTTAACCGCTTTAACAGCCGGCTTAATAAGCTCGTCCATTTTAACGAACCACTGCTTTTTAATAAGCGGCTCGATTGTAGTTCCGCAGCGGTCATGCGTGCCTACGTTATGCGAATAGTCCTCTATTTTTACTAATAGTCCTTCTTTATCCAGTTCCTCCACAATCTGCCTGCGCGCTTCGTAACGGTCAAGCCCCTCGTATTTTCCGCCATTGGCGTTGATGGTCGCATCATCATTCATGATATTGATTTCGGGAAGGCTGTGACGCTTGCCTACCTCAAAGTCATTCGGATCATGCGCCGGAGTAATCTTAACTACGCCCGTTCCAAACTCCATATCAACATACTCGTCCTCAACAACCGGAATCGGCTTATTTACAAGAGGAAGCCAGACCTGTCTGCCTTTTAAATAGGTATATCTTTCGTCCTTAGGATTAACGGCAACTGCAGTATCGCCCAGCATCGTTTCCGGACGGGTAGTGGCAAATTCAAGGAACTCCGTCTTGCTCGGCTGTCCGTTCTCGTCCACCAAAGGATATTTGATATGCCAGAAATGCCCTGCCTGCTCTTCATATTCCACCTCTGCGTCCGAAATGGACGTATTACATACGGGACACCAGTTGATAATCCTGCTGCCCTTATAAATCCAGCCTTTTTCGTGCATCTTACAGAATACTTCCGTTACGGCTTTATTACAGCCCTCGTCCATTGTAAAACGCTCCCTGTCCCAATCGCAGGACGAGCCAAGCTTCTTAAGCTGTCCGATAATGCGTCCGCCATATTCCTTCTTCCATTCCCATGCGCGCTCAAGGAATCCGTCGCGCCCGAGGTCTTCTTTTTCTATGCCTTCCTCTTTCAGCTTTTCGATAATCTTTACTTCCGTAGCAATGGAAGCATGGTCTGTACCCGGCTGCCAGAGGGCGTTATATCCCTGCATCCTTTTAAAACGAATCAAAATGTCCTGCATGGTATTGTCAAGGGCATGCCCCATATGGAGCTGTCCCGTAATATTCGGCGGCGGAATCACGATTGTAAACGGTTTCTTCATCTCATCCACTTCGGCGTGGAAATATTTTTTCTCCATCCACTTTTCATAGAGCCTGTCTTCTATGCCCTTCGGATCATATGTCTTTGCCAGTTCTTTACTCATAAATGTCTGCTCCTCTCTTCATTCAAATAAAACGGCGTTAAAGGCACTCGCCCGCATTAAAAAAGCCCTCTGCCGACTCTCTATCAGCAAAGGGCGCATCTGCGCGGTACCACCTTGATTTCTCGCTCAACGATTCCTATCAGAATCCTATCCTGTAACGCGGATAAAACGTGAACGCTTACTTCTTGACTTAGTTCGGCGTTCCGATTCCAAAGCTACCTTCAATAACCCTTATCCGAAGCGTCCTTCCAGCTGACAGACGCCCTCTCTGGCGGCAGGCATTACCTACTCCTCTTTGTCATTACCTTTTGATATTGATATTATTAATAATATAGTTGGTAATGCAAAGTTTGTCAAGGGAATCTTAATTCTCTATACGGAACAGGCTGTAGAATTTCTTCTTTTGGTCCATAAGTTCTTCAAACGTACCCTCTTCCGCGATTTCACCCTGAATCAGCACAAGTATTCTGTCATACTGCCGCAGAACGTTCTCATCAAGCTTATGCGTGATAACGATAGCGGTACAGTCTGTATCATGAAGGACGCTTTCTTCAATCTGGCGCGCCGTAATATTGTCAAGACTTGCGGTTGCTTCATCTACCAGCAGCACCGGCGATTCCTTAACAAACGCCCTTGCAATGGAAATGCGCTGCCTCTCTCCGCCTGACAGATTCTTCCCTTCCTCTTCAAGCATACCGCCCAGACCTTGCGGAAAGCGTTCAATCACGCCATCCAGTCCCGCTCTGGTTACGATATCTTTCAGTTTCCTGTCATCAACGTCGGTAAACATGGTAATATTTTCCCTGATGGAGTCATTGAAAATAATCACATTCTGTTGAATGTAGGAAATATTATCGTTGATAGAACGCCTGTCTGTACCGGCAGCCTCCATATTGCCATAATACAGACTTCCCTCGTAATCCGTAAAATACTTTAATAGCAGTTTAAGCAGCGTGCTCTTTCCTGAACCGCTTGGTCCCACTATCGCATACTTTTTTCCTTTTTCAAAGGTATAACTGATATCCTTAAGAACAGGCGTGCCCTCGTCATATGATACGCCGACATGCTCCAGTCTTATCGGGAATACATTCTGTATCTCTGCCAAGGACGTCTCCTCACTGCTTAAGTCAAGAATCTCCATGATTCTGCCATTTGACGCCTGCGCCGCTTTTACTTCCGCCATCATTCTGGTAATCCGACTGATAGGACTTACCACATGATTCAATACCTGCATCGAACCAAACATCGCCCCTAACGTTATATCCCCTCTGACTACCAGATATGCCGCCAGCACTTCGTGTACGACAAAAGTAAGCCATGAGAACCCTTCCGAGCAGGCATACGAAATCGTCTGCGCCATTCCCACCTGAAAGTAACGTTTCGCCTCTTCGCTGGTCTTTCCGTCGTACATTTTTAACGCCCGCGTTTCAGCGTTGAAGCTTTTCAGCACGCTAAACCCTTGTAAAAAGTCCTTTGCCGTATTCATGGAATTTTCCTGTGACACACTGTATGCCGTCTGCTTCTCCTGAATGCTTTTCCCCGTTATCTGCGGAACAAACAGAACCAAAACTCCGACGCCGATATCAACAACCGCCAGTATCGGGCTGTAATAGAACAGCACTGCAGCCGCCGCCAGCAGCAGGACAAACGCTATAAGTATATTCGGAATATTGTATATGTAATTCATAACACATGTCTGTACGTCATTCGTCAGAACCGACAGATAATGTGCGCTGTTGCTCTCGTTGAAGGTATTCTGCCCCAGCGACATAATCTTCTCAAACAGCTCGTTGCGTATCTCCCGCTTGCATTTCTGCCTAAGACGCAGTCCTACCCTGCCTTCAAGATAATTATTTATCAGAATGACCGCCACATATGCAATTCCTATACAGACCAGTACGACAACCTGGCCTTTGAGTCCGGACATCGCGGTATCCGTCACTTTCTCCACCAAAAAAGCGCCATATATATCAATGCCTACCCCGACAAGAAGAAACAGCGTCCATAGCAGTACATTCCATTTATGTTTGAAAAAATATTTTTTCATAACGCCCTCCCTTATATTTGTATGTGTTCATTTATAAAATCTTCCTTTTTCGGCATGCCTTATGAGCTGATTATATAGGTTTCCCTGATAGTTGCGCCATAAACTCTGGTTTGCAATTACCGCAATTATTGGTTGCAATGGTCAAATAACCATGCTGCGCGATAAATTTTAGGCATATTCTATTGTTTGAGTTTCCCCATTTTAAATCACAACAATTGAACCTGTTTGAACACTTTAAAATAGCGGATACTTCTCAATATTACAGCCGTTTCAACAAAAAATCCATACCAAAACCGGACTTATTCTTTTTCCGGTTTTGGTACAGATTTTTTTAATCCAGTATCTCTCCATAGTGCTCCTCATAATATATTTTTAAGGTTCTTATGGATGCCTCTCTTTTCATCAGCTTCATATATTGATACGCTTGTTGATACTTTCTGCGGCTGGCTTCCTTATCTCCATTCAGTCTCTCTTCTCCGAATGCTATCTGCTCCATAAATACTGATATTGCCAATCCCCGCTCACGCCTTAAATCAAACTGTATTCCCTTTATGCAAATATCAATTGATTTCTCAATCCAATCACCTTCTTCATACATCTTACCCAAGCTTCTATTTATCGTAGCTATTTCCCTGTAATGATTCTTGTCAGCATGAAAAAATCCGGTATTCTTTTTCCCGACTCAAGCCTATTGATGATTGAATCAGAACAAATTCCCCGGCTTAGAGCCTTTGCATCTATCCCTTTTCTATTTCTTTCATACTTGATAAGTTTTCCTATTTCTTCTTTTCTCAACTTAGCAGTCAGCCCCCTTTAGTTGTCAGCCAATATCCATAATTGTACTATAAATTTTATTTAAAAAATGGGGAAACTCAAATTATGCCTACACAGAAAAATCCCTGTATAAGATACTTACAGCCTTATCCGTTATCTTTCTGGCGTTCCTGCTAAAAATCCGAGAACCATAAAACGCATATGTAATCATAATCCACGGTACAAACGGCCAAAATAATTCCAAAATTACTAAATTACCACCATTATTAATTGCGTATTTAAGGGGCAAAAAGTAAGCGCTAAAAATACTGCCAAGCCACAGGCAATGGTATACTATCCATAACAGCCACGTCCATACGGTTCCATGCAGGACTATTTCTACTTCATCATTGCCAATATCTCCATTACTTATTTTCGCGTTCAATTTCCATAGAGAATTACTGCTGCACAATATATCCAGCTCATCTATGGCTGCTTTATCCACATAAGGCATCTCGTTTTTAAGCCTTATAAAAGGATAGGAGAGTCCTAAGCCATTCATTTTCTGATATTTATATATTCTGACACTATCGTCATATTTGTAGATCATCTGCGCAAATTTTTCCTTATTATTAAAATAAATGGATTTTCCCCATACACAGATTGAAATGTGCCTGCCATCTTCATAGCAAAACTCATATTCATATTTATTTATATGTGGACGGTAGTAACCGCGAGCACAGCCCATGTATACGGTATGCAGTTCTTTTCTGGGAATACGGTAAAATCCAATCAAAAAAGAGTCCTTCGTGCTATATACCGCCGATTTCGACGATTTCACGACTACTTCTTTCCCACTTGCCAAATCCTTCTCCATCAGCTCCAACTCTTCCTGACTTATCAGCTCCTTGACATTCAACCTTCTATATAGCAAAAAGAGGAAAATACACGCAAAAAGTAAAAATATGGTACAGAAAATGCCGTTGCTTATAAACCTAACTCCATTCCAATCTTCAAACAAAATAACCGGCAAAATCACCAAAACCATTGTTACAGCCATGAGAATGTAACTCCATATTTCTACATGCGTTAACGCTATCGGCATTTTATACGCCTCATAAACATGCGGATATGCCTTTAAGTAATTTCCTACCAGCCTTTTTCTCATTCCGTTTTCCTGCAATCCGTTTTTCATCATTCACTTTTCTCCATATCCGTATCTTACTTGTCAGCTTTCCATTCCTGCGATAAACTGCTCTATGTTTTCTGCTTTCGCAGCCATTTTCAGCCAACGGCTCAAGGTGTCAAGGTCTTTTTCACTCATAATTCTTGCTGATAATTCTTCAGAGACATCACCTAAATCTCTCAAAAGCTGTAAAACGGATATCGCTATTCCTTCTGCCTTGCCAATATCATGCACATATTCGTCCTCTGCCCTGCGGTCCCTTACTGCCTTCAAATGTTCTTCGTACATATAACGTAATGTTTTACCAAGACTCATTGTTTTAAGCTCCCTAATCGCTTCCATCATTCCTGCGCTTCTTGTTTTAATCATTTTAAGGTCTTCCTCACTTTCCGCGTTAAACAGCCGTATCCAGTCGTCAACTGCTTTTGTTCCACCTAATTTTTTACCTAATTCTATGATATGTACTTCAAACAGGTCTGTCAGGTCTTTGCCGTTTTTATCACGCAGCCTGTATATTGTATGGTACTCATCACCGTCCACCAAATCAAAATCCAATATGCTGATGCTTATACATTTGTGCAGCCTGCTATAGTCCTGTCCTGCCTTTAAATCGTCGGTATACATCTTTGCCAGATAGAATAAGGTTCTTTTCGTCCAATTCTTCTGCACCCTCACCTGCATTTCAATCCCTGCTTTGGCATCTTCTTCCAGTTTAATGTCCAGTGACAAATCCATAATCCCCTGTTTCTGCAGACGGTAGCGTTTCCATAGAAACGGAGTTGTAAGCCTTACGGATTTAATATGCTCCATACGAATGCCAAGCACGTCGCTGATAAATTGTTTCCTGACGTTTTCATGCGTAAACAGTTCCCTAAACGCATAATCATTTTTTAAAGAAATAAAGTTCATGTTCCCCCTGTTCCGCAGGAGAAGAACAATGTATAGCACACTTGAAAATCTCCTGCTTTTATTATTAGTATTAATTGGAATAAAAGCATAGATTTTCTGAAAAACATAAGAATGTTCGATTTGATATAATAATCTAGAAAGTGATATGCTTTGTACTTATTTTAACATATTTATCACTCTTGTCAACTAAATAATACTATCGCTTTCTCAGTGTCACATTCCCGCTTCCTGCCTGAAGATTAATCCGACAAATTGGATTATCTCCTACTTTCGCTGTGGCTATATCTCCTTTGTTATTATAACTTAAGACTTCATCGTAATCGGTATGGATATTGCCGCTTCCTGTATGAACTTCCAGTGAAAATGAAAGCTTGTCCGGCAGTTCGAGTCGTTGATTACCGCTCCCGGTCTCAAGCGTCACATCTCCTGTTATCTCCGCTGCACTGACCTTTATATTGCCGCTTCCGGCTTCCGCCATACATGAACCTCTAAGTTCTTCCACCGTAATGTTGCCGCTTCCCGTATGCAGCTGCGTATCTCCCTTAATATTATCTATACGAATATTTCCACTGTTGGCATTAAAAGCAATGTCCTGCGCCGTAGTATTTTCCCAAGTTATATTGCCGCTTCCCGTATGGATATCCGCTCTTTGTATCTCGATGGCAAACTTGCCTTTTGTACGGATATTTCCCGAACCTGTCGCTAATTCCAGTTCATTAATGCCCGAAGCCGGAAGATAGATTTCAATCCTTTGATTTCCATCTCCCCAGAACAGATTTCCTAAACTCCATTCCGATTTGCCGCCTGTTACAATCGCCTTATTTCCATCAAAATCAACTGTGGCTTTAGCGTCATTGCTGCCACTCGTTAAATACTCTTTTATTACAATCTTGTCTTCCTGCCAGACATACACTTCCAGATTTTTACTGTCATAATCCGCCTTTAAGCTGTCCGCTTGCGAAAGCGGTATTTCAATCGTATTGCGCAGCTTTGCACTCATTGGCAGCAACGCCTTTCCGTTTTTGGCATAAAAAATTGAAAAAACCGATATTATGCAGGCAACAACTATAATTCCGGCAGCGCTCGCATACACTTCATGTTTATTGCTCATTATAATCGTCCTCCTTCGCCTTGTCTCTTCTCCGTCCGACAATAGAGTAAAACAGCGGAATGGTTAGAAAAACAACCCAGCCGGGATTCCATAGCGAGCCAAAGATGCCAAGACAGAGAAATACTAAAGCGGCGAACACAGGATAAGCAAAGCACCTGAGATTCTTATGATAAATAGCTTCCACAATAGAATCCCAAATCGGGATAAGCAGAAACAGCAGCCAGCCCGGATGCCATGCGCCCCAGAATATGCCAATAACAAGATACAAAGCTATGATTACCCAGCCCATGGGAAAACGGCTGTGGTGGCGATGTGCAAACCATTCTTTATCATATCGTTTGCCGTTCACATATACGCCAATTTTATCTATATTAACATTGTCACCTTTTCCCGTATTATCTACCACATGGATTCCGTCCCAGCCGACATGTACCTCGCCGTCTTTATCTTTTACATGGATTCCTTTTATTAAACCTATGTGTACGTACTCCTCATTACTGTCACTGGCGTCATCATTATAATAATTCTGTCCGCTATCTGCTGCATCTCCACGCGAATAACTATTCTGCTCAGTATAAGATTCATTTACTGTCAGTTCATTTTTATCCCATTCCTCAACTTCCGGTCCGGGAATTTCATCGTCGGTTTTAAGAAGTTCGTCTATGGAAATCCCATAGAGCCTTGAGAGAAGAATCAGGTTGTCGGTATCCGGTGACGCCTCAGCCCTCTCCCATTTACTCACCGCCTGTCTGCTGATTCCGAGTTTTTCCGCTAACGCTTCCTGAGAAAAATTATTTGCCTTTCTTAAATTAACAAGTCGATTTGCAATCTCAATATTCATTTTATTCTCTCTTTCCGCCCACACGGGGCTGTTTTCATTTATCGGCATGCCTTATAAGCCGATTATATAGGTTGCCTTGATAGTTGCGCCATAAACTCTGGTTTGAAATTGCCGCAACTATTGGTTGCAGCTGCGGTTTCCCACTTATTTGCCGTAACCATTCATCCTGCAGGCTGTTAGGATTTATCATAATTGACCTGAATATATTATTGCATAATCAATATCCTGCTTCAAGCCATTGAAAAAGTTATTACTCCTATACCATATATAGTAAATTTTAAGCATAACGCGATAAATTTTAAACATAACCCGGCAAGTTTTTCGCAAAAATATTGATATTTTTTTCTTTTATGCTATAATTTTAAATTAGCGTTTAGATTTATTATTAAGTTAAACTCTGTCAATACTTTTAAGGAAGGCTATGATTAAAATGAAAAAGATACAAATATTCTTTGCTGCGTTATCCTGCATGCTTCTATTATCAGGCTGCGGCGAAGACAGACAAAAGGTTGAGGTTATTGAACCCATCGTTGAAATAATTGAGGAAGAACCTGAACCCATAATTGAACCGGAACCTGAGCCGGAACCGGAAGAAGAAGTAGTCGAAGAGGATATCCCTCCGGCGGAAGGCATGGTTCGCAGCCGCATCACTAATGAATGGGTTACGGAAGAAGTAAATAATACACGCCCCATCAGCGTTATGACTCCGAATACCAGCACTGCTGCACAATATGGCATTTCCAAAGCGGATGTATTGTATGAATGTAACGTTGAGGGAAGCATCACAAGGTTGATGGGCGTATATCAGGATTGGAGCAATTTTGACAGACTCGGCAACGTAAGAAGCTGCCGTGACTACTATGTGTACTGGTCTTTTGAATGGGACGCGTTCTATATCCATTTCGGCGGACCATTCTATATTGAAGAAATTATCAATCGTCCTGATACAGAAGATATCGACGGCTTATCCAGCAGTAATTTCTGGCGTGCCAAGGATACCGGCAATTCAACTGATAACGCTTACGTTGATACGGAAGGAATTAAAAAGGATATCGAAAAACTCGGATATGATTTGAATTACCGCAGCGGATACGCCGATGAACAGCATTATGTATTTGCACCTTTTAACAGTCCGAATACATTAGAGCAGTACAGTGATTCAATCGCTGCCAACAAAATCGATATGACGCCTACTTATCCGGTTACGAGATGCTATTTCGTATATAATGAAGAAACCGGCTTATATGACAGATATCAGCATTTGTCCAATAAATCCGACGGTCCGCATATTGATAAGGCTAACAACGAGCAGCTTGCCTTTAAGAACATTATTATCCAAAATACTTATCATGAGGTACGCGACGCTTCGGGATATCTTGCATTCCAATGCAGTGATACCACGCGGGACGGCTGGTTCTTTACCAACGGCAGGGGAATACATGTCAATTGGAAAAAGACATCTGACTACGGGGCGACAAGATACTATGACGATGATGGAAATGAAATCGAGTTTAATACGGGAAAGACAATGGTATGTATCGTAGAAGACGGAGATTCTTTTATCGTAGACGACCAGAAAATCACTCCTCGGAATTAGGATTATTATCGGTATAATAAACTGCCCCGCGGATTGCCGCGGGGCTTTTCATGTACTAATGTAATTCTACCGGTATTCTTAACACTGAAAACGAAAAAGGAGGCATTTGGTACTTACCATCCTCAAATGGCATTTCACATTCCTTCGGCTGTACCTCTTCTTTCTCCAGCGTATTGCAGGAAACAAGCTGCTGCGCTGTCAAAATTATCTCTTTTGCGCATTTGCCTGACAATTTCCAATTCCCATCAAACATAAATGAAATATCCTGTTCTTCCGATGATATATTTACCAGTTTCACAATAAGTTCCTTATTATAAGCATCATAACTTACCTGATATGGCAGTCCTTTCTCTGTATCGGCTTTGGCATCAATATTGTAGTTTCCAAGATTCTTTGCAAACATTTGCTGCACATAATAACTCGGCGTGCGGCACACTCTTTCTTCATCAAACCAAAGCAGGTCAGGCGTCCACTGGACATATCCTTCACGCGCCAATAACGGTGCATAACAGGTCATAACCACCACATCACTGTTTCTTGCCATTCCCGTCATAAACGCTGCCTCTGATAACGCCGCTTCCATAGTATTCCTTTCTGACGTCTTCATTAACCGGTCAGCAGGATGCGCCGCATACTCGCCAAAAAATATTTTCGTTTTCCGTGATACATTGTCGAAATAATCTGTATGGCTTAAAAACCATTCCGGCTTTATATAATAATGCTCATCTACCGCATACACGAAATTTTCCCGGTCTTCATGCTCATGGTAAAAATCCCAAGCCGCCTGAAAACGTTCTGAATCCAGTTCAGGACCTGCCGTTCCAATCAGCTTTATTTCAGGATATGCCTTATGTATCTCTTTCTCAAATAAAACATAGCGTTCAAAAAAACGGCTTTCTCCATTCTCCCACTGTTCATTTCCGACTCCAACCATTTCCAAATTAAAAGGCGCTTCATGCCCCATCTTTGCACGGACAGCGCCCCATTTCGTATCTTTTCCGCCGTTTGCAAATTCAATCAGGTCAAGATAATCCTGTATGTATTCATATATTTCCTGAGATTCCAATTCTATTTTCTCATGCGACTGATACTGACAGGCAAGGCCTACTCCAAGAACCGGCAGCGGCTTTGCCCCTAAATATTCGCACAATAAGAAATATTCATAAAAGCCGATGCCGTAAGTCTGTCCATAATGTGCATATATACTATGGTAGCCGTTTTCTTCGCTATTCTCATGCAAAGCCCAGCGGTTCCAGTTATAGCGGCGTTTCTCCCTAATATCCAATGTTTCTTTAAAACGATATCTGTTTGCAAGAGTAGCTCCTTCCACTATACAGCCGCCCGGAAAACGGAGGAAACCGGGATTCAAATCTTTTAACCGTTCCGCAAGGTCTTTACGGAATACTCCGCAGACCGCGTCTTCCGGCATCATGGAAAAATTATCAAATTCCATTACGCCCTGATTTTCCAGCAGAACTACGAAAGCTGCGCTCCTGACGTCCTTATCAGCCTGAATATCCAGTTCATACTTAACCCATTTACGCCAGCCGCACGAATCAGCCTCTCTAACAATAACATCTGTTTTGTAAAGAATATCATCATCTTTTATGATGGCAATCTTGATTTTCCCCTGATAACTTACATTTCTTGCATAAAATGAAATATGGTATGTGATATCCTGACGCATATAAATTCCGCTATACGCTTTATTAGAAAAACCGTTTCCTGCCTGTGTATTTTCCACTCGAAGGTAATGCGGATTAATCTCAGATACCGGACTCCCCTGCACAACGGAAAGCTGTATGTCGGCATTACCCGGATAAGCTTTCCAGGCATACAGACCATCCTGTTTTGCAAAGTAATCCATATCTTTCCCGCCGAAAACTTCCATGCTCTCAAAGTTTCTGTTCTCAAGCATTTCCGCATACAATCCGCCATCTATGGCATAATTAATATCTTCAATAAATAAGCCAATAAAATCTTTATTTATCTCCGCGCCCTTTTTTCCGGTAATATTCAAATTCATATATTTTCTCCCTTGAATCATATTTTTGAAATATCCGCATCCAAGTCCGCCGGAACCATGCCAAGACCGATGGATTTCAGCCGCTTAAATTCACCCACATTGCTTTCTTTCGGCGCGTCTTTATCCGGTTCTATCTTCTCAATATTAATCCGGTCTGCCCTAACATGTTCGGATAATCCTGCAATACCTGCCTTTTTGACTAATCCGGCGCACAATTTCGCCACGATTTCCCCGCCCAAATCATTGGTGTGCGTATAATCCTGTTCTGCTCCATCATGTCTGAAATATCTCTTCGCGGTATATAAGCCGAGCGGTTCAAAAAAATCCGTTGTCGCTTCCAGCATGTCTATAAACGGAACGTCAAATTCTTTCGCCACAGACCTTGCTGCCTCCCGATAATCACCTAAAAGGTTGAGGATTTTTCCATTCTCATCAAAAATAATCCGGTTGATAGATGAATTTAAAATAGGCAGGACGCCCCTCTGCTTTGCATATTCAACAAACTTACGCAGATTCCCCGCATAACCGTCAAATGCAGCCAGCTCCGGCTGTTTCTGGTCATTATGCCCAAATTCAATCATCAAATAATCACCCGGTTTGATTTTATCTGTGATTGCACGAAAATGAATATCTATTGCCTCCGCAGTTGTTGCTCCCGACTCAGCATGGTTTGAAACCGCAATTCCATTGTCCAGAAGCATGGGAAAAAACTGTCCCCAGCCGCAATATGTCCTTTCCGGCGCATACGGATATTCGCACGGCTGGTCTGTAACGGTAGAATCGCCTACAATATAAAGTGTCGGGACATCAACCTGCGACACTGACATCTCCACTGAGAGTTCACCATCGCAGGCAATTTCCATCTCCACTCCCTCTACTTTATGCGACGCATCACGTCGGATATAGTCACAGACATTGATAACGCATGCTATTGTTTGTGTCTCACCCGCTCCAATCTTTATGTCCTTTGCCATAAAACGCCTGTTTTGTGAATATACTGTGTATATTGTATCTTCTTTTGCCGTTATGCTTAAATCCGCTTTATAATTGCCATTTGCAGTATTAAATCGTAATTTAAGCGGTTGATTTTGATATTTTACCATCATTACACCCCATGCCGTCCTTACAGTTTTTTCATAAAGGCAATTTCCTGCGCGGCAATCTCAGGATTCATTTCTTCCCGCAGCAGATACATATCGGGACGGTTCTCATGCAGCCATTTAGAGATTTCTTCATATTGGATTATGCCTTTTCCTAAGGGCGTCGGGCAATACTCCCCATTTTCGCCATAGTAAAAATCCTTAATGTGCATCGCTTCTATATACTGCCCGATGTTTTCCAGCCACTCCCGCCAATATGCACCCTGGTCGTCAGGCACAGGAAAGCGCAGTAAATTAGAAGCATCGAAAATAAGGCGGAGATGTTCGCTGTCTCCGATTTTTTCAATAACATCTGTTACTGTTTCCAGACTTTCCAAAGGATGCCAATATACCGGTTCGATGGCAAGTTTTGCGTCAAGACGCGCCGCTTCTTCCATCACGCGCTGCAGGCTGTCCAACATATAGGGATACCATTTCGCCTTTTCTTCCGCATTAAGATGCGGATAAGCAGTTTCGGTTCCTACTACATTTGCACCTGCCTCCTTGCTGTACGCGAGACATTTTTTCAAAGTCTGTACAGCATAGGAGCGGACTTCTTCGTCAGGATTGCCTAAATCCATATAACAGCCAAAAACCGGAATCTCAACTTCCCACTTTTCAAAGGCTCTACGGACGCGCTCTAAATGCGCTAAAGTAATGTCCTCATAACTGTCAATCCCTGCAAAAACTTTAGGAAACGCCAGCTGCGCCGCCTGATATCCCGCCTGGTGCAATACTTCTGCAGCCTTCTCTATTTCCATTTTTCCATAATCATGCGCCCTTACGCCTATTTTCATGTTAATGACCATATCCTTCCCCGGCTTACAAGCTTGCCATGAAACATTTCAAGTGTTTGCATAAAATATTGCATAACATATGTAATGTGTTACTGACTGCAATTAATCTTTCTCATACAAAAACTTCTCAGGGAGCGTCACCTTAAAGTCAACCGCCAAATCCCTAAAGTTCTGCGGAGTAATGGTCTGACGCTTATTTGAAGTCATGGAAAGAACCTTGACAAGAATTTCCGCTGACTTCTCCACAGTGTGCATAAGCCCGAATGTCAAATCAAAATCTTCACCCGCACAGAACATGCCGTGATGCGCCCAGATTGCCACATCATAATCCTTCATCAGCTTACTGGTAGCCACTGCGATATCGCGTCCGCCCGGAACCATCCACGGAACCACGCCGATACCGTCAGGGAACACCACTGGACACTCGGTTGCCATCTCCCAAAGCTCCCTTGTAAAAACTTTGTCCTCCAATGGAAGCACAAATGTAAGCGCAATCGTATTAGCCGGATGCGCATGATAAATCACCCTGTAACGCTCGTTTACTTTCTTCTTTACTTCGTGGTTCATCAGGTGGGAAGGCAGTTCGCTTGTAGGTCTGCCGCCATTAACAAGTCCCCAGCAGATACGATACTGCTCCCCCTTCTCATCTACTTCAAGCAGACAGATATTGTCTTCCGGTTTAATTGATACATTCCGCATATATTTTCCTGAACCCGTAACCAAAAAATATTCTCCGGCAAGCTCCGTCACAGAAGTTCCAATCGGCTGCCATTCCCTAGGGGAAAGCTCCTCTTTTACTGCTTCAACTTCCTCTGCTTTAACACGGTAGCTTAAATTACCGCCGTTTCTCTCATGCCAGCCCTGCTCCCAGCCGTCAGTCGCCATTCTTATAAATCCCTGTACAAATTCTGCATCTAATACTTTCATGGTTATACCCCCCTAATTTCATTATTAATCATTATACAATTTCAAAATTCTATTTCAATAACCAAAGTTACTATAACATGTGTTAAGTTTATCTCGTAACAACCTCAACCGGCACATCAAAAATCTTTGCCACTTTTAAAATAGTATCTATATGCCGCCCTGTCGCCGCCGCAAAATGATGAGTCGGACCACATTCGCTCCAACGGTTTACAAACTCCCTTGCCCCGCATGTAAAACGCGTCCTCATATTCGTATCACCAAATGAAAGAATCTTTCCTTCCTCATTGATTCCTTCCGCCACAATAAACTTAAAGTGTCCGTCGCCATCCTGCGTGATAGCAAGATAAGTAACAGGCCCCGTATACGGATAAAACTGAGTCAGATAACCGCCTCCTGTTTTTCCATGGAATACTTTTACAATTTTCATCGTCGGCTTTTTATCGGAAATATCGGCATCTCCCGAGCCGCTGTGTCCGATAATCGCGATATCGTCGTTAAAGTCAATCGAGTACATCTCCGCAAGCTGGCCTGTCCCTGAAATCGTCTTTAAGATGCTCATCGCCATAGCCACCTTCATATCGCCCTCTACCGCGCAAGCCGTCCCCTGCTTGATTAACATGGAAAAGGCAGGAATAAGCATACTGTCAAGAACGCCTGCCTTGCCCTGCGCATAGCCGTCATAATGGGATGCGATCAAACCAAGCTTTTCTTCTTTCACCCATTGCTCAAAGGCTACGACGTACTTCGCCATTTCCCATACTTCCTCAATGCTTCCGCCGCCTTCAATGTCAAAAGTATCCAGAATATCCTGCGCTTTCTCACGGATTGCCGCTTCATCGTCAATATTGTCGGCAATCGCCCACATCTTCTCCCAATCAAACTGTTTGGTATACAAATACATCCTTCTGTAAAGATTCGACTCGTCAATATACAAATCCATCATGCCCGGATAAGGCCTGCCTATCTGTGCAATATTGGTATCGCGGAACCTTCTGCGCACCTGTGCCGCACGGCACCAGTCTTCTATTTGTTCTTTAACGCAAGGATCTCCGCCCTCGACTACGCCGGTGATAACATCATGCCTTTTGCCGAAACGTTCCAAATCAGCTACCATCTCGCCTACCGCGCCGCAGGCATAACCCTCTCCCAGCCATGAGGCAATATCCGTATGGTCGTAGTCCAGCGCTTTCAGTTTCTGTACATTAACTAATACCACAGGAACATCCAAGTCCCTTACGGCAGGCAGCATATTATAAGATGTTGCATAAGTAAGCAGCTGCAAAAATACAAGGTCAACATCCGCCGCCCTGAAAAGGTTTCCGGCTTCCTGCGACTGCTCCTTTGTCGTCACCATTCCGCCGTCCACAATCTCTACCGTATCTGGCAGCGTGCTTTTAAAAGCCTTATACTGCGCCTCAAATTCCGGAACTAACGACGGAAACTGCGGCAGATATGCGCCTAACGCGATGGAAAATACACCAACCTTTGCTTTCGTGTTCACTAACATAATACACTTCCTCCTTTATGACTATAAATTTCTAAATTTACATTTTACGCAGACCTAATTAATAACTACCTAAATTTCTTTAATATCAAAACTCTGTCTTACTACATCTCTTGCCCCCTGCAAATCCTTAAATTCACCGTTTGCAATAAACTGAATAATCAAATTTCCAATCGCCGTACCCTCCACAGGTCCCGCCCAGACCTTAAGTCCGGTTGTCTTGGCAATCATATTATTCAAATATCCGTCCTGACAGCCGCCGCCTACTACATGGATATCCGTGTAAGACTTATTCGTGATGCTGCCAAGTTTAGCGACTGCATCTTTATAGCAAATCGCCAGACTCTTATAGACGCACTGCATCAGCTCGCCGATACTTTCCGGTATCTGCTGCCCTGTATTTTTACAATAATCACGCACTGCGTCAATCATGCTCTCCGGGGCAAGAAAACTCTGATGGTTCACATCCACCGTAGAACCAAAGCCTTCTGCTTTTTCCGCCTCTTTAGCCAAATCGGCAAAGCCCCACTGTCTGTCCGATTTATGCTTACTCTCACGTCCTGCCACATATTCGGTGCCGTTCAGTTCCCTGCGTATGGACTGAATCATCCACAGCCCCATGATATTTTTCAGATAACGATAGCGATACCACGCCCCGCCTTCATTTGTAAAGTTTTCTTCTCTCGATTCTTCTGTGGTAATCGGCGCTTGATTCTCCACGCCAAGAAGGCTCCATGTCCCGCTGGAAAGATAAACCGACTGCTCGTTTCCGGCAGGCACGGCAAGAAATGCAGAACCCGTGTCATGCGTAGCGGGAAGAATCACATCTGCTGTAAAGCCGACTTGTTCCTGAATTTCAGGAAGCAATTCACCTACCACCGTTTCCGGCATGGAAAGCGACCCAAAAAGCGTTTTCGGCAGCCCCAATGTCTCAATCAGCGTATAATCCCACTCTTTATTTTCGGCATTGACCAGATTGGTCGTAGTCGCATTAGTATACTCCTGCTTTTTAACTCCTGTCAAAAGAAAATTAAAATAATCGGGAATCATTAACAGTGATTTTGCCTCATCAAGCTGCTTAGGCGCTTCCTTCTTAAGCGCCATAAGCTGATAAATGGTATTAAACATCTGTTTCTGGATTCCGGTGCGTCCATACAATTCCTTCTCAGATATCAGACTATCAACCGCCGTATCCATTCCGTCTGTACGGTTATCCCGATATGCTACTGCATCTCCTAAAAGTTTATTATTCTCATCGAGCAGCACATAATCTACGCCCCATGTATCAATTCCAATAGTTTTAGGTATTTTCCCAAGTTTGCCGCAGGTTTTCAGCCCTTCCAGAATACCGTTCCACAGATTTTCCAAATCCCAGCATACATGCCCGTTTCTTTGAATCTGCTTATTGTCAAAACGGTAAACCTCTTCCAACTGCATTTTGCCGTTCTCCATAAAAGCCAAAATATGCCGCCCGCTTGAAGCTCCGATATCAATCGCCAAATAATAGGTCTCCATGTGATTCCCCCCTGTCTCCGTTACTATCTACATCTGACCACAAGAAAATAGTTTTACAATTATCTATAAAATAACAGTTGTTCTTATCAATCCAGATGAAACACAGTCTTTAAATCAATGGAAACAGGGCTGTTATCCGGATTGGTCTCCATGATGTCAGCCATATAATCCCACCATTTGCGATTAATCGCCGTATCCGCGCCCTTCGCCCACTTCTCCTCGTCCTCAATCTCGATATAGCCGAAGAGCGTCAGTGTTTCTTTGTCCAGAAAAATAGTATAATTTTTCCCGCCATGCTCGTGTATCATATCCTTCATTTCAGGCCACAACAGATTGTGCCGTCTTTCGTATTCTTCCTCCTGCCCTTCAAAGAGCTTCATCTTAAAACCTTTTACCATAACCCCGACTCCTTTCCTAAATTCCCATAATTTACAAATATTCTATATCTTCTTAATTACCGTGTCAAATGCCTCAAGCTTTATCTCTTCTACTCCGTATTCTGTCTTAACATGGCATTCCTGCGTCGTCTCTGCATTATTGATCACAACCAGAGTCCTGCTTAACGGATAGAAAGCACACTCCATCTGCGCATTGTCTGTCAGATATAGCCCGTCCGCCGCCTCGCCTCCTGCATCCAGTATCAGATTAAGCAGCATCTTTGTATTGGCGTTATTCAGACTGAAACCGGACAGATAAATTCCCTCTCCTTTACCGAAAGAATTTCTGACTAACAATGGGTTGCCGTCATGTGCGGCAAGCACTACAGCCTTTCCGTCTGTCAAATGGCACTTTGTACCCTCGGGAACAAACGCTCCATTTGGCATTACCTTATCTGCAGCCGCCTTATCCACTTCAAACGTCCATTTTCCGTGACATACCCTGTCAATGACATCCTTATCAACGCCTAACACATGTGCCATCCGGAAATAATTCTCATATCCGTCCGCCGCTGACGGCTCGCCCACGCCGATTAATGTACCGCCGCCGTATACCCACTTTGTAAGCTTCTCAACTACGGCTGCATCTTTCCATGCCTCGCCGCCGCTCCATGCGCTTCCCGCCGCTCCGGCGTTGATTACCACATCTACATTTTCCAACGCTCCGTTCTTCACATCATCAAAATTGATAAAACTTACCTCTAACGGAAGTCCGCTGAGCGCCTCGTTAATATGAATCAAATCGTGCATATACGTTTCATGGAAATGCCCCGACAAAGACCATGAACGCATACTTCCCCAGAAATGCAGCACCGCTACCCTCGTTTTACAGCTGTATGGTTTTCCTGTGCTGTGCAGTTCCTTCAAAGCACGGAACTCATCGGAAATCTTGGCAATATACTCCACAAAATCAGGAAAGTCCTCTACCAGATGCAGATAACCGCCAAGCCCGATTCTGTCTATTGGACAGCGCAGCAGCGCACGCCGCACATTGTTCCAGTATTTCTTAGCATCCAGCGTCGGATTGCCGCCTTCCATAAAAGTAGGCACGCCGCCAAGCCCTACCGGGAACAAATACGGGTGAAACCTAAGTTCATGCGTCTCTACATCTACGCCCGAACAAAGCCTCGCCTCATAGCCGGAAAAGACGCATTTAATCAAACCGTCAAAGCCAAATTCCTTGAAAGTCGGCTTGTACGGCTCAATGCCCACCCAGCTGTCGTCATAAAATACATATGCCTTTTTACCGTATTTATGAACTATGTCAATCAGCTGCCTGCCAAAGTCTATGACAAAGCGATTTACAAAGTCAATCCAGTCCATCTTCTTCTGATTGCACGGCATATGGGTTACATGAAGTTTACCCTGATTGATAAAGTCCTCCGCCGTCATGCTGTAGCCGTACTTTGCCGCAAAATCATTGAGCATCTTCGGGCTGACGGTAAAATCATAGGACGCCCAATCAGAGTACAAACTTCTGTTGCGCTCACTTTTTCCCCAAATCCATACAAAATTGTAGAACATCGAAGTAAAGCGCACCACAGTAGTATCGGGATGCGTCTCACACCAGTTCGCCATCCAGTCGAGCATATATTCCTGTGTCTCGGGATAAACCGGATCAATCTGCATCAAATGCTCTTTATCCCAATTATTCGTGGTATGGTTATACATGGAAATCTCTTCCCAGATACGGTACGCCAGAAAACTCACGGTATAATTGTGCCACGGCGTAATCCCATCCAGTATAACGCTCTGCTTTTCCTTATCGTAACTCCATTTTGAAGCCTCTACCGGCAGGTCTGTCGTCCTGTCATAAACCTGCCAATATTTCATAGTTTCCTCACTATCGTTTACTCTGAATTGTTCCTCGAAAAAGTCCGCCATCAGCGCAATCTCAAGATGTCCGTCCACTGCCGTCACTGGATTCGTCATCAGAAAAGTCTGCTGCAGCTTATCTAAGTTCTGTTTTGCCCATTCATTGTGATCCCTGATAATGCAGATTGTTGAATAAATGCCATAACCCGCCTTTGTAATCTCATCGGAAAGCACCGTTCCGTCGCTGTCGCGTATCACATCCGCTCCCCATTTATCTGCAAGCTGTAATGTTAATTTCTCATACCCCGCCTCGCCCGGCAGCGTAAAACTTCCTCTTCCCATTTTATCTCCAGTCCCCCATTTCTATCATAATGCTCCGTCTTTCTCTAATTCGTCCGATACCAGAACCTTGTCGAAAAACGCAAGTGCAAGTCCCTGTCCCCAGCCCTGTATCCAGTCGCGCGAAATCTTACGGTATCCGTCCGCATCATTCATAACCGCCGTTCCGCCGGAAACGTTAAGCACCCTGCCGTCAGGGCTTACGTTAGCAAGCATGCCTTTGATTGCTTTGTTGAGGTATTTCGTATGTAAGGGATTAGCGCGCGTAACCATCGCCGCTGCGATACCCGCTGACGCTGAAATTTCCTCATAAGAACTCTCGTCATTTAAAATCGTCCGCCACAAACCATCCTGAGTCTGAAGCAGCTTAATCGCCGACAACTGCTCATTTAAAGAACCAGCCACATCCATGTACTTCGGATACAGATAACATTGCGGAAGAATATCGCCGACCTGCGACATGGTAAACGCCGCCCACGCATTAGCACGCCCCCAATAAAAGCCCGACATATGATCTTTGGTAATATTATTGTAGCCGTGGTAATACAGACCTGTATCAGGATCCTGCAGATATTTGATATGCCAGTAATACTGATTCAGCGCATCTTCAATAATTTCTTCGTCTTTAAGCTCCACGCCGACTCTCAGCAGGAAAAACGCCGCCATAAAAAGCGTATCCGCCCAGCATTGCTCCGGAAAATCATTGTTCGCCGAAACCGTGTGCTGCAGCACATTATCGCCAAAGCGAAGAGCATCTTTTCTGATATAATCTATCTTGCTCATCACGATATCCCAATATTTCTGTTCGTCTGTCGCTTTGTAAATAGAAACCAGACAGTGCCCCATCGCGCAGGCGTTGACCGTCCATACCTTCGGCAGTCCTAAGTCAATCAGTTCGTCTACCCTATCCTTTAATAACTTTAGATATTCCTCGTTGCCCGTCTTTTCATAAGCATCGGCAATCCCGAAGTACGCTACCCCGCACGGCCAGTCCCATGTCAAGTCCATTTGCATCGTTCGCTTTACAATTTTGTCAATCACCTCCAAAATCTCCTGTTTGTCGTATTCGAGTTTCAACATCGCAGCGCCCTCCTTATATTTATTTTACTATAATAATAATTTAATCGCAGATTTTCTCACGAATTGTATTCCTATCTTCACGAGATGCAGTTTCATTTTATCAACAAATGGATTGACTTAACCCACATGCTGATAAAATCAAGCTCCATAGTTACTATTCACTGCTCATATGGCATGAATAACAACACTCAATCAGCAGACCATATATTAGTTAAGAAAAGCGGGGGCTGTGATATAATTGCCCGCAGTCCCCGCTGAATCAAACTACCATAAAATATCGTTTAATTCATCTTACTTAAAGAAGTGTGCCGCTTGTTCTACATAGTCGCCGTTGTCAAAAGCAGCTTTCTTATCATCAATGATTGCCTGATATCCTGCATCCAGGTATTCCTGACATGCAGCTTCATAGTTAGCTTCAAAGTCTTCCTCTGAACCCATAACAATCTTATCACGCAGCTCTGCATACTTGGTATACAGTGTAGCTTTGTACTCGTCGTTTGCCGCAATAGTTACGGTGAATGAGCAGTCAGGAGAAGCCATACCTGCCTCATAGCAAGCAAGCTGTCCTTCGTAGTTAGCCTTGATATCATCGAAGAACTGGTCTGAATCAGGATATCCAAGAGGTGTGATTGCCTGAATGTCCTTATCAACGCTGCCCTGAGAAGCGGTAGCTGTAACCAGACACCACATATCTACGTTGTTGTTATGGCTCATAACCTTGTCAGCAGGCTGCTCTTCTACAGCAATAGCCTTAGGAGTGCCATTCTCATCATAGTTGAAGTTTACGCCTTCCTCGCCCCACTGTAATGTGAAGAGAACATCCGGCTGGCTCATCCACTCAAGATACATAGCAAATGCTTTCATCTCGTCTTCTGTTGCCGTAGCAGAGAAGCCGATGTACTGTCCGAAAATGCTGTTCGGACGGAAAGCAGGACTTGAACCGTCTGAATAAGTTGTAGGGCCCGGATTTACGATAATGCCAAGTTTACCATCAGGATTTGCCTCATAGAACTGATCCAACGCCTGAACATTATTGGTTGAATAGCAGCTATATGTGAAGCACTTTCCGCTTACGAAATCACTGATTGCATAGTCAGCAGTCTTGGTATTGTACTCTTTGTCGATATAGCCCAGATTGTACAACTTATTGTTCCACTGTAATAATTTCTTCTGTGCCTCGGTAGGAAGCGCAGGAACATCATAATCACCTGTGGTTGCCCAGAGTTCCTTATCCTGCGGATAGGTTCTGTAAGCATAGTTCTGGTCTACGCCGTTTCCTTCAATCTTAGTTCCGCCTAAGATATAATCGCCGGTGCAAAGACCAAGTTCGTCAATCTTAGCATACATTTCCAGTAATTCTGCCGGATCGGTAGGATATGAGTCATAACCTGCTGCCTCTACCCAATCCTTGCGGTAGAAGGTTACAAACTGATAATTGGTCTGTCCATAAGGTCTTGTACCGATTAACAGAACGTTTTCTCCGTTAATCTGAGTAAACTCATCCAAACCGTTCTCTTCCATTGCTGCCCAATAAGTAGGTGCAATCTGCTTGAACCAGTCGATATCATACTCCTGCAGATATCCTTCGCTCTGATACAGTGTCAAATCAGGATAGTCATACTCGAAGCAGACTGTCGGAAGGCTCTGTACAGACGCCCACTGTGCATACATAGCGTTTTCCTCGCCACGAGGGATAACCCAATCCTTGAAATTCACTTCGATGTTATACTTATCACCGAATTCCTGCTGAATCCATGCAGTCCAGTAGTTATCACCTGCATCAGCCGCACCGTTAGGCGTTGCACGCTGATAAACGGGGAGATTCAAGGTTACGGTATTCTCAAAAGGAACAAAACCGTCAATGCCTGCAACTGTAGCTTCCCCCCCCGAAGTATCAGTAGATGTAGTATCCGTGCTGCTGTCGGAAGAACTGCTGCTATCCGTTGTCGTGTTAGTTGTGTCTGTTGTACTTGATGTGCCTGTGCTGCTGCTATCGCCGCTATTGCCGCTGTCGCCGCATGCAGTCAAAGCGCCTACCGCCATGACACTTGCAAGTACCAATGCAAGTACTTTCTGAAGACTTTTCTTCTTCATAAATATAATCCTCCTTATATATAATTTATAGATACCCGGTCAGCCGGGATTCTATCAACCTTTTACAGCGCCTACCATTACGCCCTTTACAAAATACTTCTGTAAGAAAGGATAGATAATGATGATAGGAACTGAAACGAACATAATACATGCTGCCTGCAATACCTCCGGCGTCGTGATATTGGAAGCGCCGCCCGTATCACCAAGCGAGGTCGAAATAGAAGCCTCTGCGCCCTGCACCAGCAGAGACAGTTTATACTGAATCATACGCCTGCTGTCAGACCTGATATAGTACATATGATCCGCATATGCGTTCCAGCGCCCAACCGCATAAAACAGGGATAATGTAGCAATAATAGGCTTACTTAAGGGAAGCACTATTTTCGTCAATATCTGGAAATTCGTAGCCCCGTCCAAGAACGCCGATTCCTCAAGGGAATCCGGAATGCTGCTCTGGAGATAAGTCTTCATAACCAGCATATTATAAGGTGAATAAATCAAGGGCAGAATCAAAACCCACATATTATCAATCAGGTGCAGGTTATACATCAATATGAATGATGGAATCATACCTGCCGTAAAGTACATAGGAACCATCAGTATAAATGTGAAAAAACCTTTCCCTTTAAGTCTCTTCTTAGAAAGCGGATACGCTGCGCAGGTACAGACAATCATGCCTAACGCCGTAAATATCAGCGTTACGACTACACTGTAGCCCATAGAGCGCACCATTGCCCTATCCGAGAAAACTTTGCTGTATGCACTAAAGGTAAGTTCCTTTGGCCAGAACATAACTTCCTTCATCATAACCGGTAAATCGCCGGAGATGGATTTTACCAGCAGATGCCAGAACGGGAGTACACAAGTAGCGCACAGGATAACCAGCACTGCGATAATAATCACATCGCTGATATGAAATTTACTTATTGCACGGCTTCCGTCAGAAGCCGTCGCTTCCATATTTCTCTTTGCCATATTCTCCACCCCCTACAACAAGCCTTCTTCGCCAAGCGACTTGGCGACTTTATCAGCAAGCAAAACCAGCACTACTCCGACTAACGACTGGAACAGGCCTACGGCAGTACCTTCCGAATATTTGCCGGCGCCCATACCTTTTTCATATATGTAGACGGCAAGCTGGTATTGGAAATCCCTTACCTGTGTGTTGTCAAAAGCTACCAGACGTTCCAGGTTACTTCCCATTACACGACCAAGATTCATAATCAGCAGCGTAACAATTGTGCTGCGGATACCCGGAAGCGTAACATGCCACATCTTCTGCCACTTGTTAGCGCCGTCAATGATACACGCCTCGTAAAGTTCTCCGTTAATACTCGTAATCGCCGCAAGGTACAGGATAGTTCCCCAGCCCATGCCCTGCCATACGCCTACCAGCAGATATGTAACCGCCCAGTGCCATTTCTCGTTCAGGAACGGTATTCCTTCTGAAATAGCGCCAATATTCGTAAGTACGATATTCACAAGACCTGTGGACGGACGGAACATCGTGTATGCAACGGAACCGATGATTGCCCATGAAAGGAAGTGCGGCAGATAAAGAATCGTCTGCGTCACCTTCTTAAATTTCATAAACCGCAGTTCGTTCAACATCAGCGCCAGAATAATCGGCATCGGGAAACCTACCAGTAAATCCAGAAGGTTAAATACGATAGAGTTTCTCAGCGCTCTGATAAAGTCACTATCCTTAAATATCTTCTGGAACACTCCCATGCCTACCCATTTGCTGCCTGCGAAGCCTTTCATCGGCTTGTAGTCCATGAACGCCATCCGCAGTCCCGGATATGCCGCATAACTAAAGATAACGACCAAAGCAACCGGAACCAACAGCATCAGATATAACTGCCAGTCTCTTTTTAAAGCATTTTTCCAGCTCGTAGTCACGACAATCTCTTTGCCGCGCTTTTTTGGCTTAGCCATTGTACCCCCTCCAATCAAATTCAGCTTTTAAATATCCAATATAGACATTTATACTTGTAGTTTTATTTTCATACATTTAGATATTTATTTCTAAGCAGGCAAAAATAAAAACTATGCAATTCCAACCATTTGTGTTATACTTGCTGTATGCACAAATTGCTAAATTGCATAGTTTTTATTTTGTTTTACATTTTCTATTATACGTTTTAACTAATTTCTTCCCTGTGTTATGGACAAATATATACGGATAAATTTGCAAGATTTGGTTATTTTTAACTTATATGGTTATAAAATCTAACTTAAAACGGAGGTTATAAAACATGCCTAAAAATGCCCCCCCCGCCAAAAATATTGCAGAATACCGCAGCTACTATCTGCCTTCCGATTTCCCGGTACTGCTGTTATCAGGCGATCATTGGAAGATTTCAGATATTCCCAGCAGCCGCCTGCATTTCCACAACTGTCTGGAAATCGGCGTGTGCCACTCTGACAGCGGATATATGGAATTTAATGGAAAAGAACGACTCTTTTTTAAAGAAGGGGATATCACCTGTATTCCAAGGAATATCCCGCATACTACATACAGCACTCCGAATACGCAGAGCCATTGGTCTTACCTGTTTCTAAATCCGCAGGAGCTGTTTAAAAATTTAACGCCGCGAATCCGTGGTTTTGACTTGTCGCTCAGCGCATACAAGGAATATAAACATATTTTAAACCGTGAAGAATACCCTTTCGCCTATAATCTAACCATGATGGCGATACAGGAGATAGAGATGCAGCGCCCGCAGTATCAGATAAGCGCAAAAGGGCTTTTACTGTCGCTGTGTATCGAACTGGAACGCATCCAGGGCGAGAATGGTATGGAAACCACTCCCACCAGCAGGCCGCCTGAAAATGCAATGGTGCTGTCTCCTGTGCTTGATTACATTGAAGACCATTACTCCGAGCAGTTCGATATAGATTATCTTGCCGATATCTGCTGCTTAAGCCCTACGCATTTTCGGCGGATTTTCCATGCGATTATGGGAACAAGCCCCCTTGACTTTTTAAATAATATACGCATTACCCAGGCCTGTAACCTGCTGCGCAGTACGGAGCATTCCATTCTCGACATTTCCGAGATGGTAGGCTTCCGTTCCGTGTCAAGCTTCAACAGGCACTTTATGACGGCAATGCAGACGACGCCGAGGGAATACCGCAACGAAACCCTTCTTGCTGCGGCGGAGCAGAAAAAGATGGCTATCATGGACTATTCCGGCTGGATGTATCCGGAGAAATAATTACTATCACCTGTAATATTTCTTCACCTGTTCCCTGGACACGTTCTTGTAGTCCTCGTTCTTTATGACTGCCTGATGTACTGCGTCAAGGCTCGGCAGCAGGAGACCCAACGAAAGCACAAGGGCACGCAGGCCTATTTCAATGCCTTCTTCCACGCCTTCCTCGTGTCCTTCTTCGCGACCTTCTACACGCCCTTCTACACGCCCCTCCGCACGTCCTTCTTCACGACCTTCTTTCCTGCTGTCTTCCATAAGTTCCTTAAGTGCCTTACACATATCCACTTTACCATCCTTTCTGTAATAATCGTCTTTTACGTCTATCAGTTCCGTCGCATTCGTATAATGCGCCACTACGTCGTAGGCATCCTCTTCCATGCTCTTATATGTATCATCACCTTCAATAAGGTCCTTAAGCGCGTCTTTATTTCCAGAGCATCTTATGAAGTCAAATACCTGCCGCACATCGGTTTTGAACACACTTGTGTCCGCCAGCTTCCTGATTTCCACCAGGTTAATCCTGTAATCCTGCACCATGTTTTTAACGCTTTCCGGTATGTACGTAAAATCTATTATCTCGTGCAGCGACTCAGGACCGGACCATTCTTCCTCGCCCGAATAGATAATAAGTGTCACTACAGGGTGCAGCCGGTCTTCCTTTTTGAAACTGTATAAGTATTCGTCTGCGGTTAATCCTTTACTTTTCTTCCTGTTCATCCTGCGTATCTTCGCCGCCTGCTTCTCGTATTCGCCCACGTCATATGACATGTTTCTTAGGGACATGGAATAATCGGTAATTTCCTGATTTTCGATACCTATAACCGCGAAGTTTACTCCGAACGCGGCTTTCCTCAGGGTATCACGTATTTTTATCCCCCTGCCCGCATTTTTAGAGCTTTTCGTCCTGTTAAAAGCATCCGTTCCTTTGTGTCTTTTTACCCCCATAAACAGCGGTTTCCATATGAACCCGGTCTGTGTGTCGAGTTCCTCAAGGTCGTCCCCTGTTACAATCTGTCTGCCTTCGCAACAGATTCCGTTGATAATGTCGGCATACCTATCGTTGTCATCAAGGTATCCCTTCCAGCTGATGTCTTTGTTCAATTCTTGTCCTCCTGTATTCCGCAGGAGTACCCCTGTCCCGGAAACCCCTGCTTTTTATTATGTTTGGTTTTAGCATGGATTTTCCGAATCTGCGGCTGATACCGTCACGGTCTGCCAGCCGTCAGTTGTATTGCCGTTATGGCAAAAGATTTCGTCCAGAATACAGGACAGCATTCGTGCTGTCTGTATATAGAAAATGTATGCTGTATGTAGGATAACATATTTTTATTCATAATACAATACCTTTTTATCAATTTAGCAGAAACCAGAGGCAATTACCGGACAGTCACCTTGACCATATTTTTATCATATTTTTACCTTCATGAATACTTTCAATGGGACCGGCTTTAGGCTGGTCCTTCCTCACTTCTCCTGTCAGGTCTTCATTCAGGCTAAGCACTGAACCATCGGGATTTTCATACCGCTGCTCTACGATGCGCACCATTCCAAGCATTTTGGTGGTAACAATCTCCGTAGGAATTTCTAACGCCCCACGCGGCATAGTTATCTCAAGATAAACTTCTTTGCCTTCATCTACAACCTTTACTTCGGTTTCTGCATCGTCCTTATAATAATCTTTTTCTCTATCAAATGCCTCCGCGCCATTCAAATACACGTTCCCATTAATATACGCCGGTTGTTTCACCCTTGCAAACTGCTCAACGTCTCCATTGCCAAGAGCATGCACACGCTCTATATACTCTTCCAAAGAAATAGGCGCGCCGTTATATAACGCGGTTCCGTATGCTCTATCCGTTTCTTTTCCGCCGACAAAAATATTCTGATACCATCTGTCGTCGAAACCGTATACAAGAACCGTCCCCAGAACTTCCGTAGAATGTGGCAGGTGGTATGGCGTAGACCTGTCCAGCACAGGATAAGAGTTCGTAAATCCGCAGCAAAGATTATGCACATAAGCGCCGCCCTGCGCTGCATTATCAAACGCATACGCCGATGTAAAAATATTGTTATCTACAAGATACGGACCATGTGTAACTTCCACCATTAAGTCCCTGTTATTATTATTGTAAATATTGCTGCTCACCCTGACGCCCTGCGCCTGCCAGTCAAGCCATGTTCCCAGAGCGCAGTCATGTATATAGTTATTATGTATCTGCACATCAATTGCCGCATGTAACTTGATTCCGGCAATCTCATGCCCGTAAAATTCATGCTTTACTGCGATATTATAGATTTCATTTCCATATATATCACTGAACACGCAGCCCAAATGTCCTACAATTCCATTCTGCCCGCAGTTATAAATGACATTGTTGCGAATCACATGCGAGCCTATCCGTTCCTTACCCCAGCCGATATTACGCGCCTTGAAAACAGCCTCCATTTGATACTGATACCCCGGCTTCCTGCGGTATTTCGTAAAATCATTATCTCCCGTGCTGCCTTCCTTGCCTATACTGATTCCACTACATTTTGAATCATGGATAATATTATTCTCAATCACCCAGCCCTTGCTCCAATTTACGCCCAGCAATCCTTCCTGCATTGATGTGGGCGGCGCCCAAGAAGTGGCGGCATGCATCATTTCAAAGCCGCGCACGGTAATATAATTGAGCCCTGTCTTTTCTGGGAAAAAGCAGGCTTTCCGTACATTAATCTCAACCTCTTCATCATTTGGGTTTATGCCTTGAAAATTTGCATAAATTATAGTTTTCTGCTGTTCCTGTATACAATACCACTGATACAAAGTATCTTTCGGATTAGGAATTTTCTCCTCACGCCTTCCCCATGTCTCATGAGGGCTTACAGTTCTCTTTTCAGGATTATACACTCCCTCTATAGATGCCGCCTCATAAAAGGATTTTCCATTCAGATATATTTCACCGACATGCACGTCATAATTTCTCGGGTCTACAATCCAGTCCCCATTAACCGGATGCGTGTACGGATTAAATTCATTGAAGAAACTATTATCAATGCTTACCTTCCATACATTGTCCTTTTCATGAGACCAGCCTGTTATTCGTTCCGAGCCTTTTATAACTACATGCTCTCCTGACGCCGCCTCATAAGTAATACGGCAGTCATCGCTCAATCCGCCGCGCTGCGGTTTTACCCGCTCACGATATACACCCTCATGCACAATAACTTTATCGCCGGCTTTAGCTGTATCAGCCGCCTTTTGTATTGTAAGAAACGGCGCATCGACAGTTCCTTCATTAAAATCTGAACCTTCTTTTGAAACGTGGTATTCTTTATAATCCATCTTTTTTCTTCCTTTCAGCGTCTTATCAAAGTTATTATAAGAACGCCTTTATGCGATTGTCAATATACATTACGCATAATACTGTGCCTGCGCCTCCCACAGTTCTTTATACAGCCCTTCCTGCCCTTCCAGTTCTTCATGTCTGCCGCGCTGTACCACTTTTCCTTTGTCGAATACAAGGATATCCTGACAGAAACGGCAGGAGGCAAGCCTGTGGGAAATATATATTGAAGTCTTATTGCCTACCATCTTATCAAATCCTGCGTACACCTCGCACTCGGACTCCGGATCGAGCGCGGCGGTCGGTTCGTCCATAATGACAAACGGAGCGTCTTTATAAATCGCACGTGCAATCGCTATCTTCTGTTTCTCTCCGCCGGAAAATGTCACGCCGTTTTCCACAAAATCTTTGCCGATACAGGTATCCAGTCCATCAGGCAGTAAGCGGTAACGTTCTCCCATGCCCGCTCTTTCCAAGGCGTCAACCGCACATTCCTTATCTACGCTTAATCCTGCTGCCACATTCTCGCCAAGTGGAAATGCAAACACCTGAAAATCCTGAAATACTACGGCAAAAAGATTACTGTACTCTTCATAATCATATTTGCGAATATCAATGCCGTTTACCTTGATACAGCCTTCCGTCACATCATACAGGCGGCACAAAAGCTTGATAAACGTCGTCTTACCCGAACCGTTCCTGCCGACTACAGCCATCTTCTCACCAATCTCAAACTTAAGGTTTAAGTCCTTTATCACATAAACGTCACTACCAGGATACTTGAAGGAGACATGCTCAAACTCTACTAAAAACCGATTGTCCCTGCGCTTCTCTAGCGGAATACACCCTGCATGCTTTCTCTGCGGCAGCGCCATATACTTAATATAATCCCCGGCAAACACAGCATTCCCGCCAAGCCAGCTTATCACATATACCAGCCTGCCCATTGCCTCGGTAAACCGCAGAATACTAGCCGCATATGTAACGGCTCCGCCCACGCTTATCATTCCCATATAGGCGAGAAGTCCCGCAAACGTATATACTAAAAATCCGGTCAGCGCAGAGGCGGACTGCTGCGAAAACACATTCAACACCACAAAATGCGCCATCTTATCCATAATCTTTCTCTCACCTGACGCAATTTTCTCAAATTCGCGGTCGTACAACCGCTGCTGCTTGCAGATACGCAAATCTTTCTGCCTCTCGCTCCCTGATAAGATATCGAGATAATACTTATATTTTGCCTCATAGCCCGCCATTTCCTTGCGGATATCCGCCTGCTTTCCGTTGAAATGCCTGCCCAGCTTAAACTCGGCAAACGCAAGCATAAGCACCACCGTAAGCAGCAGCGCCGACATCAGCCATGAGCCTACAAACCCTTCCGATATGCTGTGGCTGCTGCTTATAAACATCGGGACGGCCACAAAGACCGCTATCAGCACAGTGAACGCCGAAGTCAGTATTTTATTCATATTGCTCAACACTCTTGCCATGAGGCTCCAGTCGCCAAACCTTTCAATCCGCTGGCGCATTTCATGGACTTCTGAATCTTCAAGATACTCATAATCCATCTCCATGCTTTTCTTATTTAAGGGCTGCGCCTGTATCTCCTGCATATATTCCAGCTTTCTGTTGAAATACATCACCATGATTCCCTCTATGGCCTGCATAACAAAGATTCCCGCCACTCCAATTACCACATAGCGCAGAAGTTCTTTAAGCCCCATGCCCGCATATGCGGCATCAACCAGCATTCCCATAAGTATAACCGATATAAAAGGGCGTACCGCGCTGCTGATTGACAGCCCTGCCAGACTAATCAGCACATCTTTATGGTTTGCCGCAAGATTTTCCATCATGGCAAATACTTTTTTCCAATCTTTTCTGCTCATCGAACACACCCCTCCGCTCAAGTCCTTCTTACTCATCGAATACACCCCGCCTTGTATCAGGCTCTGACTGATATATGTCGTCCATTATCGCGCTCCTGCGTTTCCGCTCGCTTTCCTCTTTATAATATTGGCTCTGTATCTCAAAGAGTTCCGCATAGCGCGTATTGCCCGATAGAAGTTCATCGTGCGTACCCTCTTCAATAATCTCTCCATGCTCTAATAACAATATGCGGTCGCAAAATCTGGTACTGGACAGCCGGTGGGAAATATAGATGCTCGTCTTGCCCTCCATTGACTTCCCATAGTTCAGATAAAGCTCATTCTCTGCGATTGGATCAAGGGCTGCCGTCGGTTCATCCAGAATCACTAACGGCGTATTCTGATACAGCGTCCTCGCAAAGAGGAACTTCTGTTTCTCTCCGCCGGAAAAATCTGTCGCATTTTGGTTTATCTCCCTGACAAGCGGCGTCGCCCCTTTCTGCGAAAGATTTTGGTACACAGGCGCAAAATTCGACAGCTCCAAGGCTTGCGCCAAGCGTTCCCTATCGATATCCCCTGCATCCTGCCCTGTCAGGTTCTCATCCAACGACAGCGCCATCATCGTAGAATCCTGAAACAATACGGATACCAGACTGTAATATTCATCTCTGTTAAACTGTTCGATAGGAATGTCATTCAAGAAGATTTCACCTTCCGTAGGATGGTAGAAACCGCACAACAGCTTGACAAGCGTGGTCTTGCCGGCGCCATTTAATCCGATTAACGCTATCTTCTCGCCGGGTTTAATCACCACGTTAATATTTTTTAATGCCGGTTTCTTGCTGCCGGGATAGGTGTAGGACACATTGCGCAATTCCAGCTTGACCGGACTTTTTCTAAACTGTTCCATCTTAGCCTCGCCGATGCCCTCGCCACGGTTCCATCTATCCTCTGTCTCAAGGAACTCCCTGAGATAACTGATAGAAGTGCTGGTGTTATTATATCCCATCACCTGACGCAGCGTTTCCTCGAAATACAGGGAAAAGCCGTTTACCAGCCCAATATAAAATACAAATTCCGCCGCCGTAATCCTACCGTCCGCAAGCATATACGCCAAAATCCCGAATGCCGCCCCATTCATAATCAGTTGGAAAAATGCGTGTGACACGTTCCGAAACAGATACCAGTGGTGGATAGTGGTATAGATTTTGCCTATCTCATGCAGGGATTCGTCATATTTTTTCAAAAACCAGTCCATCATATGATAGAGGCGGATATCTTTTCCCGCCGCGCTGTCTGTCGCCTGCGCCGTGATATAGTTTTCCTTTCTTGCGTAAAACTGTAATTTCTCATAATGTTGCGCATGTTTCTTCCGCACAATCGCCAAGAGCCGCAGGCTTACAGCCACGGAAGCCGCCGTCACAAATAAGAGCAGCGCGCTTTTTTGCAGCAGCAGGAAAGCATAAATAATAACACCTGTAATGTCTGCCAGAAACATCGGTACGGCTACGACTGCATTTGCCACGCCCTGTCCTAGGCGCACCACGCGCCACGCATTCCCTGACACCTTCTGAAATTCCTTATTTTCCAGATAATCATAGTCCACGTCCGTAATCTTATGGACGAATTTCTTGGCATAGTGCGTGCTGATAAAGTTTCCCATAAAATCGCAGTATTCAAGCATCGTCTCGGCAGCCGCCCTGAATATCCACAGCCCGCCACAGATTAGCACAAGTTCAAGCATCATTGCCGATATCCCGTCCTGCGCTGACAGCATGGATACCAGTCTTGAGGGCAGATAAGTCCCTAACAACGACGCCCCCACATGCGGGATAAACATCAAAAGCTGCGCCCAAAACAGTTTCTTATTCCATTCCTTCGTGGCTTTCATATTATAGATGACATTGCTGACTAAACCATACTTCCGCTTTGCCTTATCATCAAATACTTTGGATAGATATAACATTGTATTGTCCCCCGTTTTTATCTGCACTCTTGCCTTGAGACTAAAGACACAGTTACTATTCGCTGTAACCAGTCTACAACATTATTTAAGAAAAAAAGAATTTTTGCACGAATTGTATTTTATTTTACACTAACGGCAGCATTACCTCCGTGGCAAACACTCCGCTTTCCGTCTGTCTGTTCATATATCCGCCATGTTTTTTAACGATATCGTCAATCCTAAAGAGCCCGAATCCGTGGTTTCCCTGCTTATCGGACAAAAAACGGTTTCCTTTCCGCCTTGCCATGCCGTCCATGGAATTTGTCACGGAAATATACAGCTGTTTCTTAATCACATCTATATATACGCGGATAAAGCGTTCCTTCTCCGGCAGTTTCTCACAAGCTTCCATCGCATTATCCATAAGATTGCCAATCAGCACAGAAAGGTCAATATCTGAAATGGCTAGTTCTTCCGGCACGACGGCAGTTGCGTCCACTGCAATATTTTTCTCTCTTATCAGGGCAAGCTTACTGTTTAAAATAGCATCTACCTTGATATTACCCGTCCGCAGCACAGTATCCACTTTGGTTAAATCTTCCGATAAAAGTTCCAGATATTCGGCTGCCTTATCGTATTGCTCCATGCTTAAATATGCCGATAACGTCTGTATATGATTGTGATAATCATGCCGCCACCCCCGCATCCTGCGGTACATGGTCTCTACCTCGTCATAATGCCTGTCCACCAGTTCATTCTGAAAACGCGATATTCTGCGGCTCACATAGCCGGGCAGCGCAAAAATCCACAGCATAAAATTTACAATAATTAATAATAACAATACACCTGTTATGATTTGATAAGTCATTTCCAATCCCCTTTATAGCATTCAATGAAAGTCCGATTGACATCTTTCTCTGCGCTTCGGCTTACCGGAATCCTGCGCTTATCATCAAGTATCAGTTCCGGCTTCACAATCGCGGAAACATGCTGCATATTCACGATATAGGAGCGATGACTGCGCACAAACTCGCGTCTGCTGCACAGGCTTGTCGCCAATTCACCGATTGCAACACATAATATATGCGACTCATCTTCTGTATACAAAATACATTGATGCGACCTCGCCTCGATATACCATATTTTGGACACAGGCAAAGAAAGCGGTCCATATACTGAGCGGAATAACAGCTTTTCCTCTTTCTCGCTTTTCATCCTGTTCTTATTGAACTTGTCCAACACTGCAAAGAATTTTTCCTTTTGCAGCGGCTTTAACAGATAATGCAGGGCTGCAACCTCAAAGCCCTGCGCCATGTAGCTGTCATATCCTGTGACAAACAAAATCTGAATATCCTCATTATTGTTACGAATATTAGCCGCAAGTTCCATACCGCTTAACCGTCTCATTTCAATATCGAAAATAAGCAAGTCATAGTCGCTGTCATCTTCCCATGCAAACCAAAAGCTTTCTCCGTCGGCAAACAGCTTCATCTCCACAGAAAGCTTATTCTCATGCGCCCACTCCTTAGTATACTTTTGCAGTAACAAACGCTGCGCCTCATCATCATCACAAACTGCAATCCTCATATCAATTCTCCCATGTGTATGCCTTTAGATTCAGGAATCCCATTTTTCTTCCATCAATTCAAACAATTCCCAATCCTTTAAGTGATTATCCATATTTAAAATAAGCAATACCCGCCTGTCCTCTTCGGGATAGAGAAATTCCCTCTGCCATTTATAAAAATGCGGACCGTCGTCCAGATTCCTTACAAAGCTCATAAACCCTTCCATCACCCATGCCGTCTGCTTTATATCCGTCAAGCACTCATTTGCATAAAAATCATGCCATTTTCCATGTTCACGGCTACGCATGGCGTTATCCGCCGCTAAGTATTCCCTTCGCGACTTACCCGCCAAATAAAAGGCTTGCTGATATTCCTCTTTCAACACGGCTAGAATGCTTTGTGAAATTAAAAACGCTCCCTGATAGCAATGAAACAAAAGTCTGACTTGCAGAAGCAGGGAATCCTCAAATAAGATTTTTCCCTGCCCGCTCATTTCACCGCAGACACATTCGCACTCTTTCAGATACTTTTCATATCCGGCAGCCCCTTTAGCGCATATCGCCGCGTACCATTCCACTTGTTCCTTAAGGCTCTTTTCGCCTGTCGCCCACAGCATACCGCCGCACAGTCTGCTCCTGTCCTTCATAACCTGTGAAATAAACATACGCGGTACATGGTTGACAAACTGTTCCCCTGCGTGTTCGTCGGCATATTCTCCGTACTGTACCGCATAATCCGCATACTGTGCAAAGCAGCTTTCCGCACGCTTTGCATTTTCCTTCCCATAATAACATTCCGTATATGACTTGCGATGCTCGTCCACATTCACGCTTCCATCCCGCCATATAGCTGCAATTAAATCCAAGAAATAAACATGGGGCTTAATATTGGAACAGTTGATAATCCAAAAATCGCCGCCGTTTCGCTTCAATACTTTTTCGAGTTCTTCCGCCACAAAGTACGGCGAATTGGGGAGCATCGTCATATGGTTTGCCGCCTGTAAATCGTAAAAGGACACATGATAATAGATGCCGTTATGCTCTTTATTTCCGGGCTCCGGCAATGCCGGTATCCGAGGATTATGATTATCCTGTCGTCTGGAAACCATCTTTCCATAGCCGTTGTCAGCCCATATTTTTATCACATCAGCCGGAAGATGCAGAAAGCCCTTTTGATACAGTTCCATTATTTCTCCATACAAATTGGTGCAGCAGACTGCGCCACTGTCCGTTTCTTTTACCAAATCATATTGTATACGGATTAAACTGCTAAGCAGTTCCCCTCTTGCTTCATCTGTTTCATATTGTTTATCATTTTCCCAAAAAGGGCAGTCCCCCTGTCCGCGGAATCCCAAGTTCCAAATGACTTCCATGCCCTCCTGCACTTTCAATGCCTCTTTCCATAACACCTGAAATTTTTCAGGATATTCCGCATATGACGGATTTAAACCCGGATAGGCGCGGGCAAACATTTCCGCCCCTAATGGCTCCGCATGGTGATGGGTAATCATAAGCCCCATTGCAGAAGCCAGACTGCGGTACTTCTCCGAATTGCGGTCAGTGCCGGGAATAACCATATTCCCCCTTAAGCGCAAAAGCGTTTCAAACGCCATTTCCCACGGCAAATCCTCTTTTCTTTCCACCTTCCACGCATGAAGCAGCACCTCATCATTGATAAACCAGCCCCTGTATTTTACCGCGCAGGGCTTAGAATGAAAACAATAGTCCGCCGCAAGTTCTACTTTCTCCACTGGCGCGAACCTCTGGTCATTCCAAAACCAAAAATCCGTAACGCCAAAAAGACTGCGGCTGACTTCGTAAATGCCGTAAATAAATCCCCGCTCATCGCTCGAGCGAATTTCCAAACAGCCGTCCACAGCTTTCAGGGCAAACTGCTCTCTTCCCATCTCAGCCCTAACCAGACGAATTACTGCGCCCGCAAGACTGCTTTCCATAAAAACCTTATTAATATCGCGCCGCAGAGCCGCCGCAGCCCTATGCACAGCCGGCGTGAGCGCTCCTTGTATGTCGGTATTTCTGTTTAGTATAATTTTCATCGCGGTCTCCTGTTCATTTTGACTAAACTCGTGGCAGAAAAAGTATCACCAACACTTCAAATTAGCAATCGTAATCCCCTCACACGCGCAAAAAGCAAGCGTCTGCCGTCTGCTTTCTCCCTCGCAGCCAAGCACAATATCTTTAAGCAGAATGTTCTTAAGCTCATGCCCCGGCTCGTCAAAACCAATCAACTCCATGCAATCCACCTCATAATACTTATTGTCATGGTCAAGGCATTTTCCCGTAATTTGGAGATTTTCAAAAGTGCAGTCTTCAAAGATAGGAGCAGTTCCTGCGCTTATCCCATCATCATTATACCCTACCGAGTGGAACAGCACCCTTGCCGTTTTGCAGTCCTTAACATGCACATTCCGCACATAGCCCCCGCGTTTCTTCGTTCCCTTAATCTCGATGCCGCTTAGCGAACTGCCCATATCGCAGTCCCATATTTTTACATCTTCTACGCCGCCTGACATCTCGCTGCCGATGGTAATTCCATGTCCAAATTCACATTTGCAGTCAAAAATTTTGATATTGCAGGTCGGCTTGCCGATTACATTTCCCTCTGGGTTCTTGCCTGATTTAATCGCAATGGAATCATCCCCTGTATAAAATACGCAGCCGAAAATAGTACAGTCCTTGGAAGAATCCGGATCCCAGCCGTCCCCATTCCAGACTTTTTCGGAATAAAATCTGCAGTTATCCGTTACGACTCCTTCTGAATAAATCATATGCACATTCCAGCTTGCGCCGTCTTTTAAGTTCAGTCCTGAAATACGCACGTTCTTGCAGTTGCTGATATTAATAAGCCTCGGCCTTATCCTTCCCGGTATTGTTTCAGGCTTTTCACATTCTTTAACTTTATCCGCATTGGCTTCCAATTCGTCCTTTAGAAGCTCTGTTCCCATATCAATAATCTTTTTGGCAAGGACTTGTCCGCCGCTTGCGATTGTACCCTTTCCCCTGATTAATATATTTTCGCAGTTTGCCCCGCCATCATGATTAAGCTCGCCCATATTGAGCAGACTGCTGTAACATGACATTTCTATTCCTTCAAAACGGCTCCAGATGCGCGGCAGATAATCATCCGGATTATCCGTCCCTTGCAGCAGCGCGCCTTCTTCCAGATACAATTCCATATTGCTGTGCAGCCTTAAAGCCCCTGTCTTATAAACGCCTTTCGGCAGATATACCACCTCGCCCCCGCGGCAGTCGTCAATCGCTTTCTGGATTGCCTGCGTATCCATCGTCTTACCGTCAGCCGCCGCCATATATGGCTCTTTCGTAACATCTAAAATCCTTCCCGTAGTTCCTGTTTTTAAGAAATACACCATTGACTGCGCCAGCACGGCATCATCTTTTACCACCTTGACCTGAACGTCATAATTCGTATCACTGTCAAGCCCTTCTACCAAAAAGTGCGTTTTGTCCGTCTGCGCCTGTGGCTTTCCATTCAATAAAAGCACATACTTATATCCCTTCGGAAGGTTTTCCGGTTTCTCAAAATACACGGTAATAGAGTCCCTTGTCACCAATCCTGTTACTTCCAATTCTTTTGTTTTCATTTGCTTAACCCCTACCTTTCATTATCAACTATCATCTATCTGCTGATTAAATCTATCCCCATTTAAAGCCATATTACTTATCAAATAATAACATATCGTCTTTGTAATGCGCAACTAATTACTTTAATCCTGCAGCAGCCCAGCCCACAGGAGGCAGGAACACATATATTTCCCCTTGCGGTACGTTCTCACTCCGTGAAAAACGCAGCGGTACTAAGTTCAAAAGCTAAAAAACAGCTTTTTCACTAAGGACCGGCGTTTTTCAAGGACCGCAATGGGGAAATATATGTGTTCCTGCCTCCTGTGGGCTGGGCTGCTTCCTAGTCGAATATAATCTCATCCACAGTTACAAATTCATACCCTTCCTGCAAGAGTCTGTCAACCGCCTGCAAAGCGGCAGTAACTGAAGTGTCATAGTAATCGTGCATCAGTATGATATCGTTTTCTTCAGCTTTAGTTACTATTTTATTTACTACGCTTGCCGCATTGTTACTGCACCAGTCCAACGGATCTATTGTCCAAAGCACGGGAATCATGTTAAGCTCCTCTTCAAATTTTTTATCCCATGTGCCATATGGCGGACGGACATATATGACTTCCTCGCCCGTTATCTCCTCTATCACTTCGCTTGTCTGCACCAGTTCCGCCTTAAATTTATCCCTGTTGTTTTTCGTCAGTTGGATATGGCTGTAGGTATGGTTTCCAATTAGGTGTCCCTCATCGTACATACGCTTAATTATATCAGGGTGAAGTTCGGCGTGTTCGCCTGTTACAAAAAATGTTGCATGGACGCCGCGTTCCTTAAGCCCATCCAAAAGCTGCTCCGTATAATGCGGGTGCGGGCCATCGTCAAAGGTAAGTGCGATTTTTTGTAGTTCTTTATCATTACCATTCTGCTCGGTTACTACTTTTTCCACTAAAATATAGTCTGCGGTTATAATGCTCCGTGAAGTTACAGTTTGCGACGTTTCCTGCGACATCTGTATTCCAGACGATTGACTTCCTGATTGCTTTCTTTCAAGCGGCTTTCCTTCCGACAAAAACAAAAGCAGGCTCACAATCATTATCATTAAAACAAAGAAAATACATTTCTTCCGACTGCTCATGCGCCTGCTCCTTATCCATATTCAATTATATATATGCTGGTTGTGCGGATTTTAGCATAATATAAATATAACTTTAGTCAGCTACTTTATAATACCCTGCAGAACAAGGCTTTACAATAATTGTTCCATTATTGACGCTAATTTCCCCACCAAATGAATACAACATCTCTTTAGGCAGATATTTACATACAAAAGAAACCTCTCTTCCTGCCGGATTTATAATTACGAGAATTTTCTCATTCCCCAGACTTCTAAGATAAACGAATGGATATGCGTTTTCTTCCGCATACACAAATTCTATCTCACCTCTGCTCTGCAATGCCGCATATGACTGCCTTACGCTTATAAGCTTTTTAATCTCGTTATAAAGAGAGTCCTCATCCGCAATCTGCGCCTTTACCGTAGGTCTGTCGGGACTTTCGTCCTGTTTGATATAAAGCTTTTCTACAGGAGCAGAACTAAATCCTGCATTAACGGAATCGTCCCACTGCATAGGGGAGCGCGAACCCGTTCTATTATAACCGCCTTCAACTGAATTAAGCCCCTCGACATATTTCATTCCTATTTCATCACCGTAATAGATAAAAGGCGCGCCGGGCATTGAGAGTAGAAAAGCGAAGGCAATTTTCAGGTTATCGCCATGAATACTACGGGACAGCCTATCCATATCATGATTTCCTGAAGGTATGCAGATTAGTCCCTTTTTTTCGGACTTTTCGTAATTTTCCTCATATTTTTTGACAAATTCCAAAATATTTCCTTTACCCTTATCTGAAAAATAAGGCTCTGCACAGCGGAATAAATCGTTATAATGCGACGGTCCGAAATGCAGCAAAAAATCCATATGGAATCCGCCCTGCAGCGACTTATCAGGCTCACCCCATTCAGAAACCATTGCCGCCTGCGGAAATTCTCTATCCAAAAATTCACGGACATTCTGCCATAGTTTTATCGTGCCTTTACCATCTTCATCATATTTAACAAGTGAACCCGCCATATCCACACGGAAACCGTCGCAGCCCATGCCAAGCCAAAAACGCATAATATTTTTTAGTTCTTCAAGCGTAGACTTTGCACCTTCGCTGTCCATAGGCTGCTGCCATTTTTTATCCGGATCACATTTGTAAAAACCGTAATTCAACGCGGGCTGATGAGAGAAAAAGTTGACTGCACACGAGCCGTCCCTGTCCGAAATGCCACGAATACACCCCATACCCTGCGGTTCTTCCCAAATACTGTCCGTCCACACATATCGGTCAGTATACTTGTTTTTCTCCGCTTTCATTGATTCCTTAAACCACTTATGCTCAATAGAAGTATGTCCCGGAACAAGGTCTAGGAGAATGTGCATATCACGCTTATGGACTTCATTAAAAAGCTGCTTCAAATCTTCGTTAGTTCCATATCTTGGCGCCACTGAATAATAATCCGAAACATCATATCCCGCATCACCAAAGGGTGATTCAAAGCACGGATTCATCCATATTGCATTACAGCCCAAATCCTTTATGTAATCAAGCTTGTCTATAATACCCTTAAAATCACCAATGCCGTCGCCGTTGCTGTCGCAGAATGACTGCGGATAAATTTCATAAAAAATTGCGTTATCAAGCCATGTCGGCTGATTCTTTGTACTCATAATAATGCTCCCTTCTTGGCAAATCTTTATCAAATCGGTTGAAAAATATTTTTCTATATGATACGATACTATAACCAACTTCAAAAAACAAATGAAATAGTATCAATTTATGATACTATAATATCTTTTTATAGGAGAAGGCATACATGGCTGCATACGAAGAAAAAAAGAAACACAGTTCAAAGCTTATTCCATTCAGTTACTATGAGTGCCTTATTCCTGACTATTTTGCAAATGTTCCGCTGCATTGGCATGGTGAATTTGAGATAAATTATATTATTTCAGGCTGCGCCGAATTTATCTGCGGCGACAACCGTTTTATCTCATCAAAAGGCGATATAATAATCCTGCCGCCAAATATGCTGCATGCTATTTATCACCATAAAGACAACAAGCAGATTTATGACACCATTGTCTTTAATGCTGAAATTCTGGGTATATCCGAAAATAACCGCTGTTCCGCGAAATGTATTAAACCTCTTGCAAACGGTCTATCCAAAATAAACACGCATATAACAAAAGAGCATACTCATTATGGTGAATTAAAAACATCCATCGAGACTATTTTCTCCTGCGCTAAAGGCAATACGCCGCAGCTGGATATGCTGATGAAAAGTGAGTTGCTGCGATTTTTCTGGCTATTATGGGAGCATGGGGATATTGTACAGACTGCCAAAGACGACGCAGACAAAAATGAAATTATCCGTTCAGCAATAGAATATATGAATAAAAATTATGCTGAAAACATAACCGTTGAGCAGCTTTCTGAAATTGCGCATATCAGCAAAAGTTACTTTATGCGGCGTTTCAGAGAAGCTGCCGGAGTCGGCGCTATTGAATACCTATCCCAAATAAGGATTAAAAAAGCCTGTGAAGCCCTTGTTGAAACAAATAATACTTCATCTGAAATCGCTTTTGCATGCGGATTTAGGAATCTCTCAAACTTCAACAGGCAATTCAAAGATATTGTAGGATGCACTCCGAGAGAATATAGGAAAATAAAATAACCTTAGTTATTTTCCAAGTGATATCACAAACGCTTTCACATATCCGTCCGCACACTCCCGCTCTAATTTTAGTTCTCCACCGTGCATCTGCACGATTTTATGTGAAATGCTGAGTCCGAGTCCGCTGCCGCCTCTGGTGTTTCTTGCCTTATCACCTCGTGAAAACGGCTCAAAAATATGTTCCGCCAAAGTTTCGTCTATAGGTTCTCCATTATCTGTTATGCGGATTATATAGCCATTTGTGACATTTGTGTCACTACTATTGACTTTAGATTTGCGCACTCTTAGGCTCACTGCTACTTTAGTTCCTGCCCCATTATATTTTACCGCATTGGAAAGTATATTTACAACGGCGCGCCCCATCTGGACTTTATCCATTTCGTAGGAAAATTCCTGCTCAGGTATATCTATCTCAAGCGTCATATTTTTTTCTTCAAAATCCGCATATAGAAGGGCAATGTTTTCCCGCAGCATCTCTCCCAAATCCGCCTTTTCCTTATGCAGCGTAAAACCGCTGCTGTCTAGCTGCACATACTCAAGCAATAGATTGATAAGTTCGTCTACACGCATTGATTTTGCATATATCGAGCGCAGATATTCTTTCTTTTTATCTTCATCATTCACCATGCCGTCATTCAACGCTCCGGCATATCCGCATATGGTTGTAATAGGCGTCTTAATGTCATGGGAGATGTCAGACAGCAGCAGATTTCTTTGCCTGTCATAGTCTTCCTTCTGTTTTTTTTCAGCCGCAATCAGCTCGTTTACTTTTCCTGATACGACTCTATAATACCAAGATGCCGATAAAACATACGGAATCAATGTTATGACAAGCAGCCCGAGGAAGATAAAAATTACGGCGGCATAATAAAGCTGAATTAAGCCTTTGTGCGTAACACCCTCCAACATAGGCGACGCTATATCAATGCGCACTAAGCCGCCCATGCTTTTGCTTATGAATGCCTGCACCTGCCTCGATATAACCTCCGGCAGAAATGATGCTGCTGTAAATAACAGCATCTGCAGCGCCAGAAGCATCATGCTCCCGCCCTCTGCCGTAACTGACAGTTGGCTTATATGCAGCGTATTTTCCAGAAAGGGCGCAAGCCAAATCCTGTATGCCGTATTCAACAGTTCTTCGCTGATAAAAATAAATACCATAATTAAGAGGAAATTTTTTATCAGAAACCATTTCAAGTCCTTGCCCTGCACTCCTATATTTTTATTTTCAACATACTTGTTTTTCACATTTCTATCTTCCATCGCTTACCTGTCCCTGCCTATCCGCCTTCTCCAAAAGCTTTATATCTTTTTCATTTCACTGCCATCCAGCCGATAGCCCAGCCCGCGGATAGTCTTGATATATTCATTGGCATCGTCGCTTAACTTGGCACGGAGTTTGGATATACATACCATAATATTATTATCTGATACCGGGTAATCCTCTCCCCAGCCCTGCTCAAACAACTGCTGTTTGGTAAATACCCTGCCCGGATTTTCCATAAAAAGCTGCATTATCTTAAATTCCACGGAAGTAAGCTCTATCACCATATCCCCCTTATGCAGAAGGCATGACTGCAAATCAAGCCTTAAATCCCTTACGGCAATCTCGTCTTTAGCGCGCTGTCTGCCTGAACCAAGCGCATAAAACCTCCGTATATTGGAATTGACTCTTGCTACCGCCTCTAAGGGCTGGAACGGCTTGGTTATATAATCGTCCGCTCCCAAATCAAGCCCGAGAATCTTATCGGCATCGCCGCCCTTTGCCGACAGCAAGATTACGGGAATATTATTATTTTCCCTGATATTGCGCAGCACGCGGTAGCCGTCTATCCCCGGCATCATAATATCCAAAATCAGCAAATCTATTTCCCCGGAGCCATCCGCATTATGCGCGGCGTTCTGCAGGATTGACAGTGCCTCTACTCCATCTGACGCTTCTGTCACTTCGTATCCGTCCTTCTCAAGATACAGCCTTAATAAGTCGCGAATCTCCGGCTCATCATCTGCAATCAAAACTCTATATCCCATCGTTATAACTATGCTCCTTTCTCCACCCTCTGATTTAGGCGATTGCGCAACTGCTTTCAAATTGACGCGCCTAGACATTAACAATGTCCACATGAGTATGTGTATCGCTTGTAACCGCACGATAAAGTGACGCATCTGTCATATATATATATGGTTTAACATAGAATATGTTTGTCAAGCCGCAAGTAAGCGCGTTCAATATATGCCACGGAATGAATGACAAATCCAGCACAAAGGCGTTCCATTTCTGCCCGTCCATCATTTTCTTGCTAAGTTCCAGCACTTCCTTACGCGGCATATTCGGATTCTCCGCAAGAATGTACTCCACGAAACGGTACTGATAACTCTTATATATTCCGGGAACAAGGAACAGCAGGCTCCATAAGAAAATGTGCAGATTGCAGAAAAACATCGTCTTGACCGCATTCATATAATTATGGTCGAAAGCAAATCCAAAGTCTGCAATATTACCCTTATCGTCTATACCGTTCAGCATAAAGCGTCCCGCCCCAACACGCAGGGGACTTCCGATAAAAATCCCAAATATTAACACGCATATTACAATGATAACTGCGGCAACTAAAAGCACAATCAGGAATGCCGCCGCAAAAGAGTCCAATATGGAATCATCTATCTGCTCAAGCTCGTTAAGCGCTTCCCTGAGTTCACTTTCCATCTGTCCTTTTGTAGCAGCATCGTCACCACTCTGTCCGACAGTTTCAGCAGGAATCACATAAACATCTTCTACTACGCTTTCTCCTATACCATTCCCTACAGAAATCACATAGCCCTCATTTTCATCATAATCTGCTGAACTTCCGCTTGCGGCTGCCGCCGGAGTCAGCCCTTCCCCCAGCATGATAAGCAATACTGACACCAATACCGCTTTCCAGTAATTCCTGTTTACCGCCGCTTTGGCTTTCTCTTTTAATTCTTTTCTCGTCCACATAGTCTTCTCTCCTTTTTACGTCTGCTTTAGCTGACAAACTGTTTATCAGCGTTACAAACAGAATACCGGCTGATTCTTAAAAGAAAGCCGGTAAAACCTTAACGTAACCTTATTTATGGAATTTTATTTGCCGGTGCAGCATTTGGTTCGTTTTTTATTTTCTGTTCTAATGTATATTGATGATGTTGATATATTGTCCGTCTAACTCCATTTACAATTTTATCTTTCAGCATCCAATATAGATTTTGTCCTCCATATGCCACATTTTTCTTTACGCCAAATGAAACAATTGCACATGGTGATTCCACTCCATAACGATACTTCAAAAATATGTATACCGTGGTATGCGAACCTGCTAATTGACTTTCAATTATATAATCGTATTTGATAACAGAATTATTCAGCGGTCCATCCTTTGGTGAATATATGCGAATAATATTATTTTCATCCAAATATTGTTCAAGATGCTGAAGGTGTTCTATCCTGCTTTCTATATCTTTTTCATCATTGGGTTTTCCCTTATAAAATTTGCTTTGTGCCAGATATTCATCAGTAATAGGATTTTCTTTATTCAAAATCCATGATAGTGTATTCTTTTTATTTCTTGGGATATTGATGTCTGTAAGGTATTGAAGTCCTGCCACATGATGAAAATCTCTCAGCATAAAATTCAATGAAACCACTCTCACATTTCGATTTGCTAAATGAAATATATATGAGGTTGTATTAACCAAGTTTAAAAAACGAACAGCAGATTCCTGTATATTATCCATACTAATTATCCTGTTATAAACATTAATAAAGCCTTGCGCAAATACCGGCAAGGCTTTATATTCTTCTTAACAACTTTCTTTCGCTTACGCTAGATGGATTATGGTAAGTTGCCACCTTTGTGAGCCTCCATGTTCACCGCTCTCCATCACGGCTGCACTTCACAGGCGAAAGCATTTTTATGAGTCTGCTTCTCAAGAAGTTTCCTTCTGTTATTATAGTATTTTATTTATACTAAAAAGTCAATCAAAATTTGCACTATTTCCATATTTTTACAAAGTATCGTTATTTCGTGCCACTTTATACGTATGTTTTATCCCAATCTATACTTTATAGGTTCAATCCATTGGCTACCCATACTTTCTATTTTTTATCCGAAATACTGAAAATACACAAAATTTGGTTGACACAATATAATATATGGTATAAACTAAAAAAAGTATTACTTAAACACACATTCTAAAAACTACTAAGGATATGGTACGAAATAGTGCAATTAATCTATCAGTATTTTTTAGAATGTGTGTTTTGTCAGTTAATTAAAAAGATTTTGCTATCCTATTCTCTAAAAGCTTGATTTATTCAGATGAGTAGAAAAATAACTGAAAATAATCTAATTTACTAAAGGAAATAAGTACATACTTACTTGATAATTTTGTAAAAAACAAAGGAGAATATTATATGGCTAAAAGTATTGAAGAACAAGTTGAAGATTGGGGTAAAAAACAACTTACCAAAACTAAATATTATACAAAGACCGAAAGCATAAATCCAGAAATAGAAACTGCTTTAAAGACCGCCCCTTCAAAAACTGGTGGTACAGGCGCTAATTATCCAGATATAAAACTATTTATTGAAACAAAATCTTTACGCAAAATTCCAGTTATGATTGAAGTTAAAGGTACAAAAGGAAGCCTTATCAAAACTAATTCTGACGGAGAGGTAGACAACAAAAAGAAAGATGGCACACCCAATTATATAAACATCAATAAATATGCCGTTAATAGAGCTATTCACTATGCCAACGCAATTATAGAACATACAAAGAGCTACAAGGAAGTTGTTGCTATTGGTCTTAATGGCTATGACGAGGCAGGCTCACGTATCTACGAAGTAGACGCATACTATGTTTCTCTTGAGAATTACTGCATTCCTAAAAGAATAAAGGCTTATGCTGATCTTTCTTTCTTGCTAAGTAAAAATCAAGAAGATTTTGTTGAGGAAATTGATAAAATTGGACTGACCGAAGAAGAATTGGAAACAAAAGCAAAAGAATTTGAAAACGAAATCGAAATCAAGTTAAAGAAACTTAATCAAGTAATGCAAGATGATTTAAAAATTTCTGTCGGTTCAAGAGTTGAACTTGTCACTGGTATGATAATGGCATCTCTTGGTGTCGAAGGAAAAGTTGCCCCGCTTGAAATTGCTGATCTTAAAGGCGAGGGCGGAAACAAGACAAATGACGGAATAACTATAATAAATAAAATTGACTCTTTTCTTGAAGAAAGAAACCTTCCACAAGAAAAAAAGGCTATGATAATAAACGACCTTTCAAGAGTATTTATTTATTCAGACCTTTGGAAAACAGAAAATGGCGAAAGCAAATTGAAAACTGTCTATACAAGTGTAAAAAATGATATCATGCCAATTTTTACATCTGCAAGACACCTTGATTTTACTGGCAGATTATTCAATGTACTAAACGCATGGGTTGATATCCCAGATAGTGATAAAAATGATGTTGTATTAACTCCACGTTATGTCACAGAGCTAATGGCAAAACTTGCACAAGTTAATAAAGACAGTTATGTATGGGATTATGCTGTCGGTTCAGCAGGATTTTTAATTTCGTCCATGAAATTAATGATTAAAGATGCGCAAGAAAGAATTAAAAGCCCTAAACAGCTTGACGAAACAATTGTCAACATAAAATGTGAACATCTTCTTGGTATAGAAAAACGTTCTGACATATACTTACTTGCAGTATTAAATATGATCCTAATGGGTGATGGTTCATCAAATATCATTCACAAGGATAGCTTAAAAGATTATAGCGGTAATTACGAACAAGGTTCTCTAAATGGTACAAAATATCCTGCGAATGTACTTTTACTTAATCCCCCTTATTCAGCAGCGGGTAAAGGTTTTATTTTTGTTGAAAAAGCGTTAAGCCGTATGAGTAGTGGTCGTGCAGTTATTCTTATCCAAGAAAACGCAGGAAGTGGAAACGGACTACCATATACAAAAAATATTTTAGAGAACAATACCCTTATTGCGAGCATTCACATGTCAGATATATTTCATGGCAAAGCTGGTGTTCAAACTGCGATATATGTATTCAGTATAGGTGTTCCACATGATGCAAGGCAAATGTAAAGTTTATTGATTTTACTAATGACGGATACACTAGACAAAACAGGAAAAAATCAAGTCAAGAAACAAACCTTAAAAATACAGACCATGCCATCGAACGTTATGAAGAAATTGTAAACCTTGTACTATATGGTAAGTCATATTTACATTACTTTACAGAAGATGAATATATCGAAGACACAATATCCCTTGATGGTAATGACTGGACTTATAAACAACATCAAAAAATTGAAACCATGCCAACAGAAGAGGACTTTAAAGATGTCGTCAAAGAATACCTAAGTTGGAAAGTATCAATGATTATGAAAGGTAAGTTGTCCAATGAAGACTAAACAATTTAAAATATCTAAAGTGTTACAATGGCAACCACAAAAAGAAATTGATCCTTTAAAAATAAAGGAACTTACTGTTGATGGAGACTATTCATATCCGTTTTATGGACAAGCAACAATTAACAATGGTATTATTTCTTTTGAAACGCTAACTTCAAATGTTCTAAACAACAAAGACGGAAAGCCTACCATTTTAGTACATTCAAACAATCAAAATATTGTTTATTTGGAAACTCCATTTTACTTAAAAGATGGTCATGGTGCTACAAGTGTTTTGCAATCAGATATGCTTAATGAAAAGAATGCTCTTTATATTATTGCTTGCATTAAGAAAGTAATTGCCAAAAAATTTGCATACAATGAAAAAGCAACAAAAATAGCTCTTAAAAATACTTTTATAGAATTACCAGTTACAGATGATGGCGAAATTGATTATAATTTTATGGAAATAAGTATACGAAAACTCGAAGAGGATTGCATATGTGAACTCGAAGAAGAACGTACCTGCGAATTAACCGCCTATTTGTCAGCAAGTAATTTAGACAATTATTCGCTAACAAACTCCGAGTCTTTAAGCTTACAATCATATTTATCACATAAAATTGAATATAAACCTTTCAAACTCGGAGAGGGAAAATACCGACTATTTGATATAAAAAGTCCAAAAAGAAGATTTAACGCTAATGCTGTAACATTTGGCGGCAAATATCCTTATGTTGTGAGAAGTAGCACCAACAATGGTATTAGAGGTTATATTACCGAAGATACTCAATATTTAAGTGCTGGAAAAACTATATCATTTGGTCAAGATACTGCTACAATTTTTTATCAAGAAAAGCCTTACTTTACTGGTGATAAAATAAAAGTTATGACCTACCGTGATTGCGAGCTCTATCCAGAACTTGCCTGCTATCTACTCGCTACTATGAGAAAAGCTTTTCAAAGTTTTGCATGGGGACAATCTTCATTTAATGAAACTATTCTTAAGAATATTGAAATATCTCTTCCTGTAAAGTCTGACGGAAAAATTGATTATAATTTTATAACAACTTTTATAAGAGTTCAAGAAAAACTATCTATCAAAAATGTTGTTGATTGGAAAGATAGAGTAATTTCTACAACCAAAGAATGTGTATATAATAAATAGGATTTTAATTTTTTGAAATCCTATTATTTGGAATATATTATCTTGAACAACTAATACATCTTATTTTCATAATCCTGCAGCTCATGAAAAATATTATCCACAAATACTACATTGTCCACAATACGATATAGCATAAAATATCTATGATTCAAAAAGTTAATACGACGATATTTTAGCTGGCATAGTCTTGGATTATCACACAGTTTCAAACTTTCTGCCACATGTTTTAGGCTTTCGATTGTTGCATCATAATCATTCAGTACATTTTCTGCCGCCTGTGTACTTTTTTTCTCACTAATAAGATATTCAATAAAACGCTCTAAATCCTCTTCTGCATCTTTCGTAACTACTACTCTATATCCCATACTTTGCCCTCATATTACGAGAAACTTCTGTCGCATCTTCATACAACCCATGTGCTGCGTGCTCACGCGATTTTTCCAGCTTATCCAATATTTCTTGTTCTGTTAATGCTGCATATGGATTTATATTTGTTCTTTTTATTTCAAACGGAAAACCATTGACTGCCAGTGCCTGTGTTAAAAACATGCGTATTGCAGTTGTAGTATCCGTTCCTAAATCTTTAAATAAAGCATCTGACTTCGCTTTTAAATCATCATCTACTCTTACCTGAATCGTGCTTGCCATTTATTCCATCTCCTACTCTTAATCTGTTTCTTGTATTAGAATACCAAACCAATAATGCCAAGTCAATACATTTGTATTGATTTGGCATCATTTTCAAGTTGCTACAAAATATATTGATCTTCACTTTTTATCAGACTGCATCACAGGAAAATTGAGATTACTTAAATATACCGCCTCAAAATTCTCCTGATTGGCAAGGTTGATGCTTTCTATCATTTGCAGCTTATCCACAAACATTTCCTCATTCAGCCTGCCTAAGCACAATTCTCTTCCTATTTCAAACGCTCCGGCTAGAGAAGTATTGCCGACAGCCGTTACAATATCCCGCATATATTCGGGCAAAAGCCCTATCTCTATCGCTGCATTTACATTCAGATAATAGCCGAAACCGCCTGCCAGATACACATTATCAAGCTTAGGCTTTCCTATCTTTTCGTATAAAATTTCAATTCCCGCGCGCACAGCCGCCTTAGCCATCTGTATATCTCTGATGTCTTTCTGCGTCAGATGAATAACTGCCTGTTCTTTATCCTGCGCATTTTGTATAGGCACATCTATCCCCTGTTCAAAATATTCTTCTTTAAGCAGTCCGTTCTCATCAATTATGCCCTGCCTTAACAAAGATGCTATTATCTCAATCATATCGCTGCCCGGAGCCGACGCATTAGCGCCGCCTTCAAAAGCCGGTCCTGCGGCAGTCGCCGTAACAATCAGCCGTTCACCGTCCGTTACGGCGATTTCGCCGTTTGTTCCGAGGTCTATAAATAATGCTGCTATACTTCCAGCCTGAGCCTGCTCTTGTTCAAGCTTTTCTATCTTCGGCTGCAGCATGTCCAACATACCACAGTGATAAAGCCCTGCTACTATGTCTCCGCCGACAAATGCGCTTATTGTTGGAGTTATATAAACTTCAACTTTATCACTCTCTGACGTCCGGTTTTCACCCGGTATATCATGAAATATATCTTCTGCCACATCAGCACATATGTCTTTTTTTAACGATAACGCGCATTTCTGCAAACCCTTTTCAACCGGAATAAACGGGCTTTCCCCCAGACTCTTTGTCGAAAGTCCCATAAGCAGATGTTCCATCGTCGTATTGCCCGCAATGCACATGCCGCGTATGTCTGTCTTACAAAATTGCCTTATTCCTGTGCGTAAAACTTCCCATACGCTGTCTCTAAGTTCCTGTCCGTGTCCCACATTATCAGCCTGTATTCTGGACAATACATCTGCACCGTAACTCCTTTGCGGATTCATGGCGCAGTATGTGTCTATTACTCTGCCTGAACATATTTCCATTAACTGCATGGCGATAGTCGTCGTGCCTAAATCCACAGCGATTAGACAGCCGTTACTGCCACTTGCATACGCATCTTCATAAATGCCCTCGTCCTTATAAATACTGTCAATCTTCAGGAATTTCGTTACTATATCCGTCCACTTAGATTGTTCATACAACTCAGCCTGAGCAAGCCGTATGACGCAATCCGCTTTCGGTCTTGACAGACAGGCAAGCCGCCAGCCTTCCCTGAGTTCATCGGGAGTAAACGCTGACCTGTCCGATTGTGACGGAACCGTAGCTCCGCTCAAGAACTGTATTCGACATCTTTTGCAGCTGCCTCGTCCGCAGCAGAAGTTTCCTGCGATAAGATTTTCTTTCAGCAAAGTTGACATCAGTGTCATGTTTATATTATGACTGATATTGACGCTTTCGACATTATAATTATCTCTACTATGATTTCCATTATGGCTTTCACCATCATAGTTTCCGTCATTGCCGTTTCCACTAATTACCGTTACATTAATTTTTTCAGACAAATTGGTTTTTCTCCTCATCATAGTGATAATTTATGGATGCAAGCTTTTCCGTAATTTCGCTTTCACTGACATCAATGTCATCACACAGGCTTTGCAGGGAATCATAAAAATCCCGCAGTTTTAAATTTATATAACTAAGCAATATCGTGGGATCTTGTGGTATCATCTTAATATAATTCTCCTTCATAATTGTAGTAAGCAGAGTTCAGATGAAATGAACAAAATAAAGAGCGACTTACCGCTTTTCAGGCATGGAGCTCTGTTTTTGTTCATTTCATCTGAACCTACATTAGTTCCATCTGCACACTATATTGATTTCCTTCCGCGTGTACCCGCGCCATACTGCCGCAGACAATCGGCATCATCGGAGAAAGATGCCCTATATCCACGTCCATTACCACCGGCACATTATACTTCTTTATTACATCATACACTGCTCCGTATTGGTCGAGCCCCATCATTTCTTCCCCATAGCACAACGGTCTGCCGATTAAAAATCCGCTGCAGTTCTCAAACCAGCCCGCATGTTCCATCTGCCACATGGCGCGGCGGATGCTCATTACATTTAAATCGCAGGATTCCAGAAACCATAAAATTCCGTCGTCCTTATAGCGTTTCGTGAAGTCGCATACTTTATCATACTTCGTCCCCAGCAGATTTACCAGGCAATCCATGCAGCCCCCTGCCAGCCTGCCTGTAAAATCCAGCGTTTCATCAGGAAATTTACGAATAACGGAAGGCTCGGTTACATTGTAGGGCGCTAACGGATGTTCTTCGTCTTTTAAGGACTCCTTCTCCCATTTATCATATCCTTTAAAACTCAGGCTTTTTCCTGTCAACACGTCCATTGCGTCCTGAAGCGAACTATGCCACGGCTCCATGCCAAATTCTGCCGCACACGGACCATAGATGGCAGCCGTATCGCACAATGTCGTCAGCAGAAAAGTCATATTTGTATTATCCGAATATCCCATATACCATTTGGGCGCAGCCGCCTTTATCTTATCGAAATCGACATAATCCAGAGTTTCACACATAAGCTCCCCACCGCCGCATGAAATAAGGCAATCATTTTCATCGCTGCAGTAATATTCCTGAAGTTCTTTTCCACATTCACTTGGTATATTACTGATTCCAATTCCCTTTGCTGCATAGCAGTTAGGCCCAAACTGCAAGTTGTATCCGGCAGCCTTCCAGTTCTCCTGCGCGCGCATAAATCCGGTTTTATACGGTTCTGTCGCACAGCCAAAAGATGGCGCGACAAAACCTATTGTTCCATTTTCCTGTAAAAAATCAGGGTATCTCATTTTATAATCATGCTCCTTTCCAGCCTTAAAGTCAAATACTCCGTATCAAGCTGGCGGTAATGAATGTTTCATTCTCACTTCTCCAGCTTAAATACCGAAATCTCGGTCTTTAACCCGCTCATATTATCATCAAGCGTCTGCGCGGTCTTATCCAGTTTCTGTATGCTGTCGCGGAGCTGGACAGCCATATTATGCACCTGTTCCGAATTGCCTGCCGCCTGCTCTATAATAGAAGAAATATTCTCAACCGCAGCAATCGTATCATTTCTTTCACTATCCGCCAGCTCTGTACTGTTTGCAATAGCTTTCATATTAGCAAGCAGATTAGATATCTGTTCTTCCATATTCTTAAAGACGCTTATTACTTCGTCCACGGTTTCCGCCTGCAGCGCAACCATTGCCTCCGCTTCCTTCGCGCTGTTTACGCTGAGCATGGTCTGTGCGCTGATTTTATTGACATTATTGCGGATTTCTTCCGCCGCCGCATTCGACTCGTCTGCAAGCTTGCGGATTTCTTCCGCGACTATGGCAAAGCCTCTTCCTGCTTCTCCCGCTCTTGCCGCCTCAATGGACGCATTCAGTGAAAGCAGATTTGTCTGACCTGAAATATCGCTGATAGTCTCGACGAAACCGTTAATCATCTCTGACTCTGTTTTAAGCATCTCTATGCTGCTGCCTACATTCGCCGTTATATCAGTAGTTTTCTTAGCGCGCTCTTCCAGCACTCCTACGATTTCCATACCTTGATTAACCATTTGTCCGGTCTTATCTGCAAGGTTTTCCGTCTGCTGTACCAGTGTGCTGATATCGCCCATTCTTTTTGAAAGTCCGTTGGTCTTTACGACACATTCCTGCGCATGTTCCGCCTGTTTCGACATTCCCGCGCTGATTTCATCAATAGCGGTAACGATGTCTTTGGAATATTCACTAATATCGTCCGACGCTCCGTTCACGTCTTCTGCGGTCTTTTCAAGCTGTCCGATTGTATCCGTCAGCCGCAAAACAAGTTTCTTATTATTCTTTATCATATTGGTTGCAGTCTGCGCCAATGACTGAAACTCGTCCTTACCCTGAGCTTTCACCTTGACTGTCAAATCGCCCTTCGCCACTTCGTTAAGATTATGGGAAATGCTCTTCATGTTCTTCTGTATTCCCATCGTGATAACAGTTCCTATAGCGATTGCGATAATAGCCGCCAGTATTACGAGGGTAATGGTAATCGTCTTTATTGTTTCCGCCTGTCCGGTAACTATGCCAAGCGGTATTAAAGAACACAATGTCACATTGCACACTTCACTTCTTGAATAAACATACAGATATTTTTCACCCAGATATGTAACGTCCATAACTCCGCTCAATTCCCCGGAGTCAAGGCTCTGCATAAGGCTCTGTGTATAAAAATCCTGCTGCGAAAAAACGCTCTCGCCGTTTGCTAAAAGCTCCATCTGTCCATCTGCTTTGCTTTCTACGATAAGTTCTTTTCCACTATCGGTTACAAATCCCCTAATGCTGCCTTCTCCAAAGTCCATATCATTTAAGATATCAGCCAGTGCGTCTGTCTTTACGTCCACTACCACATATGCAAACTTTTTACTTGTCTGCATCTGGTAAGCGATAAAGTAGCCATTGTCGGAAAGGTTCATATGTTCGCTCAGCAGCGGATGCGAATCCACCCACCTGGGAATACTGCCTCCATCCGGAGCCAGTTTGAGCATTTCTTCCTGATATTCATCATAAATGCCGTCATAATATTCGGATGCAGAAGATGAAATAATCCAGTTCCCTGCCTTGGGAACAATATGCAGATTACTGATAAAAGGATTTGCCGACTGTGAAGCCATTACCATACGCCTTGTATCGCTAAAATACGTGGTTTTCTCACCCGTACTCTTTCCGGGCATTCCCAGCGAATAATCCTCAATGCCGCTGTCAAAAGCATATCTTAAACCTTCTGATTGAATATATGTACAGCTTGTATCCAAATACTGCATAGCCATATTGGAAGTCTGAATCGCTGATTCTTTAAATTTACCGCTCAATCCGTCCTGTGCATAATAGTATGAGATAAAACCAACCGCTATCATGAAAACAATCGGTATGAGAAAACATATATATATTTTATTTCTAAGGCTGAATAATGCGTTACTCTTACTTACATCAGATGTTCCAGACTTTTTCTTCTCAGAATTTGTTGACGTGTTTTTTCCCATTGATCCCATACTATACCCTCCAAAAATAAAGTTTCTTGTCTTACCTTTAAGTATACATCATTTTTCGGTAAATTGATAGTGGAACCAATGGGAAAATATCATTTTTTATTTTCTTACCGCCGTCAAGCTGCCGCCTTCTACTGTAATTAAAATTGTATCGTTAGACGATACGCTGTCTGATAAAATCAGTTTCGCGGCAAGAGTCTCCACGTATTTCTGTATATAACGCTTGAGCGGTCTGGCGCCATATACGGGATCATATGCGTTCTCCACAATAAACTGCTGCGCTTCCCCCGTCAGCTCTATGTTAAGCTCCCTGTCAGAAAGACGCTTATTCAAATCATCAACTATCAGTCCGATAATGCCGCCGATAACGTCTTTAGTCAACGGCTTAAACATAATCGTTTCATCGAGACGGTTTAAAAATTCCGGACGGAAATGGTTTCGTAAATCACCCATCACCAGGTCTTCCGCTTCTTTTCCAATATTTCCGTTTTCATCAATACCGTTAAGCAGATAGTCCGAACCGATGTTAGACGTCATAATCAGTATTGTGTTCTTGAAATCGACCGTCCTGCCCTGTGAGTCGGTTATACGTCCGTCGTCCAATACCTGTAAAAGCACGTTAAATACATCGGGGTGCGCTTTCTCAATCTCATCAAACAGAACTACTGAATAAGGCTTTCTTCTGACCGCCTCGGTCAATTGACCGCCCTCTTCGTATCCTACATATCCGGGAGGCGCTCCAATCAGCCTGGAAACGGAATACTTCTCCATGTATTCGCTCATGTCGATGCGCACCATATTATTCTCATCGTCAAACAGCGACGCCGCCAGCGCTTTCGCGAGTTCGGTCTTGCCTACGCCGGTCGGTCCTAAGAAGAGGAATGAGCCTATGGGCTTCGCCGGATCTTTGATGCCCGCCTTGGAACGGATAATTGCTTCCGTAACCTTCGTCACGCCTTCTTCCTGCCCGATTACACGCTTATGCAGCTCATCATCAAGATGCAGCGTCTTATTGCGCTCGCTCTCCGTCAGCTTTGCTACAGGAATACCGGTCCAGCGGGAAATGATTTTAGCGATTTCATCTTCCGATACGCTTTCATGGACAAGGGAAAGTTCCTTATGGCTCACCTTTTCCTCCTCTATTTCAAGCTGCTGCTTTAGGGATGGAAGCTTGCCATAGCTTAACTCCGCCGCTTTTTCATAATCGCTCTCACGCTGCGCAATCTGAATTTGGTTATTTACCTCGTCAATCTCTTCCCTTATCTTGGATAATTTATCCACAGACGCTTTTTCATTTTCCCATTGCGCAGTCCTGTTATCCAATTCTGACTTTAACTCCGCAAGTTCCTTCTGCAGATTTTCCAGACGTTCCTTGCTCAGCCTGTCGTCTTCTTTTTTAAGCGCCGTCTCTTCGATTTCAAGCTGCATCACCTTGCGCCGCAGTTCATCGAGTTCTGCGGGCATGGAATCCAGTTCTGTCTTAATCAGCGCACACGCCTCGTCAACCAAATCAATCGCCTTATCAGGCAGAAACCTGTCGGAGATATATCTGTGCGAAAGCACTGCCGCGCTTACTAATGCGTTGTCCATTATTTTCACGCCATGATAAACTTCATAACGCTCTTTCAGCCCACGCAGAATTGAAATAGTATCCTCGACCGTGGGTTCTTCTACCATGACAGGCTGGAAACGCCGTTCCAGCGCCGCGTCCTTTTCTATATACTGGCGGTATTCGTCAAGCGTAGTCGCGCCGATGCAGTGAAGTTCGCCCCTTGCAAGCATGGGCTTAAGCATATTGCCGGCATCCAGCGCGCCGTCAGTCTTGCCCGCGCCCACTATCGTATGAAGCTCGTCTATAAAGAGGATAATCTGCCCGTCGCTGTTCTTCACTTCATCAAGTACGGCTTTTAAACGCTCCTCAAACTCGCCGCGGTATTTCGCCCCCGCAACCAGCGCCCCCATATCAAGGGCAAAAATCTTTTTATCCTTTAAACCCTCCGGCACATCGCCGCGCACAATACGCTGTGCTAAACCTTCCGCAACCGCCGTCTTGCCGACGCCGGGCTCGCCTATCAGTACGGGATTGTTTTTCGTCTTACGCGAAAGGATACGGATAACATTGCGGATTTCGTTATCCCTGCCGATAACGGGATCCAGTTTCTGCTTGCCCGCCTTCTCTACTAAGTCCTGTCCGTACTTCTCCAAAGTGTCATAAGTAGCCTCCGGATTATCAGACGTAACCCTCTGGCTCCCACGCACGGTTGAAAGCGCCTGCAGGAACCGCTCTCTGGTAATTCCGTATTCCCTGAATATTTCTTTAATCTCTTTGTTAGGGTTCTTAATCATCGCCAGAAAGATATGTTCCACGGAAACGTACTCGTCGCCTAACTGTTTCGCCTCATCTTCCGCCGTCACTAACACCTTATTCAAATCCTGTCCGACATATATCTGTCCGCCTTGGACTTTCACACGTTTCTTAAGCCCTTGTTCTACGCGGTTTAAGAAATATTCTTTATTAATTTCCATCTTCTCAATCAGTTTCAAAATAAGGCTGTCCTCTATAGTAAGAAGACTATAGAGAAGATGCTCCTGCTCGATTTCCTGATTTCCATATTCGTACGCCAGTTTCTCGCACTGTTCAACCGCCTGCATGGACTTCTGGGTAAATTTCGTCAAATTCATAATCACTGCCTCCTCGATACTTCATATTGCCAACTGCTCTGGTGTTCTAGTTGCAATATAACAATATCGCTTTTTGTTAGCACTGTCAATAGGTGAGTGCTAAAATTGTGTGAAAATTTTATAAATTACTAAAAATAGTGGCAGTTATTTCATTTTTCCCATAAAAACCCGATATGTCACTTCTTAAAATCCAAAAGATTAGGAAAGAAGAATTTTAGTTTCCTAATCTTTTTATTAATATATCTTTATTAATCATAAACAAAAATTATATTCTCGGAAGTCCAAAAATTAGGACTAAATTCAATTTCTATCTCTTGTGCATCTTCCGGCACTTCAAAAGCAATTTTTCCAGTTCCTTTTCTTCCGGCAGACATTTTGACTGTAAAATCTAATCCAGTTCCGTCTGGTGCATAACTCTGCTCGACTTCATATCCATCTGCATAACCGTGAAAATCCGTATACATAACGCTTGTGTCGGAATTTCCAATGTTCTCAAATTCAAACTCTGCACATATAATTTTATTGCCATCGGCAGGTGCATTATATTTATTATAATCTGTAAATTCGTAGCAATCCATATAATAAACCCTTATTGTTTTATTTTCCCATGTATCACCGACATAATATTTATCTTTTTGTTCTCCCTTATCTTCTTCATCTATCTCTTTTTCTTTTGTCTCCGGCGTATCTTCCTTAGTCTCTTCTTTTGCTGCATCGTCAGTTTTCACTTCCGTCTGAACTTCTGTTGATCTTATCTGCTGCTCCCTAGCCTTATCAACATATCCTAAATATGTCGGCGCAAGCATCGAGAAAAGAAGTGCAAATATACCTACCCCAAATCCTATTTTACCACACACACTCTTATAATCTTTCTTTTTCATTGCTGCCACGCATAAGATAATCGCCACTATCGAGAAAAATATGCTTGTCACAAAAAGGGCTATAATTGCGACAATTAACCCAATTATTCCGCAGGCGTGTTCTTTCTTCTTTATATTTTCCTGCGGCGTATAAGGAATGTTATTATAAGGAGCATTATTAGGCGCAGGAGTATAGGATATATTGTTAGGCATATTCTGATTAGGGTTATTTGGACTCATAAAGCCTACTGGACAACCGCAATTCGGGCACGTTGTCGCCTTATCACTTATTTCTTTTCCGCATTCGGAACATTTAATCATTGCCATTTCTTATTTTGAATGAGGTGAGCAAATGGATTATGTATTATTAGGACAGAAAATCCGTGCAGCACGTATGGCAGCCGGATTATCGCAAGAACAATTAGCTGAAATGGTAGGACTTACAAGCCAGCATATCTCTCATACGGAAGTCGCATCTACAAAAATCAGCCTTCCTTCCCTCATAAAGATTGCAAATGCCCTGCATACCAGCGTTGACAGGCTGCTTTCTGACAGTATTCATAATTCCAAATCTTATCTGATGGATGATGTTGAAACTGCTTTTGCTGACTGTGATCCAGATGAAATATATGTCATGTTGGAAGCTGCAAATGCTGTCAAAAAGTCCATAAGAGTGCGAAAATTAAAGCGTATGGATTGATGTTTTAATATTCTAATTATCTAGATTCTTTTCATAAAATACCCCTAAACAACATATTTCTATCTTTAATCAATGGTTTTATATTATTAAACAAGGAGTATTCCGCTCATTCAGAATACTCCTTCGTGATTGTTATATTTACATCCAATCTCTTTATAACTGTTTCATAAGAACAATTTTATCCGTATCCGATACTTTCAAAGCTGTCATCGCCTGTTCAGCAGACCATTTCATCGATTCCATCAGATTTCTTACATTCTCAAGCAAATTATTTAGTCTCACACTTTCAGCTTTTCTTTCTGCATACTGCTCAGCATATCTTTCAACCGCTTCACACATAATCTTCCGACCTCCTTCTTCCTCTTTGAAATGCTTCATTCCTTTAGCCAGTTCCGAATAATACATATCCTTCGATTCCTTACAGCCAAAATCATGCAACAACTTTCCTATCTCATCATTTCCTTTATATTCCCCATTCACATAAACAATATGGGAACCATCATCAAACAAATCATCAATTTCCTCAAAATGGCGGTTTATCGTATAAATTGGGATCCCATGTCCAAATATATCCGTCTGGGTGATAAACACCATGTAAGAATCTTGTAACTCTGAAAATTCCTGTCCTGCTTTCAGCATCCGTGAATCCATCATACTGCTGTTGAATCTGGCACGGCGTATATGTGCTCCTTCCGGTTTCTTCTGTACTTCTACGTTATAGTGTTTCCCGGTACTGTCCTTTGCCAGAATGTCTAGACGGATATTCCGACCGCCAACAATGGGATTCTGAAATTCCCGCTGTCCGACAACACTTACAACTATAATATCGTTCCTTTTCAAAATAATCTTTAACAAAAGTTCAGTCGCTTCTGTATTACCGTCAAATACCATAGACATCAGATCATCGTCAAATAAATCCATATCATCGACAATCTGCTCCACAGTTCTGGTATCCTGCTTCATATCTTCCTCAATCATGTATTCACCGCCCTTTTAACTGTCTTTTCTTTTGCCCCTTAATAATTAAGTTACTATTATTATATCCCATCGTTTATAACCATACAATCTGATTCTTACTGAAATACGTAAAATATATCATCCAAGGTAGAAATTATAAATTGACTAATAATTTACTACATCAAATTCATCCGAAACCACGCCTTACTGTCAAGAGGTGAGTGCTAAAATTTTCAGAAATTGATATCGTCTCCAAAATAAAACTTCTCACGTATCCCGCCGGTATATTCCTGAATAACGCCCAAAAAGCGTTCTCCATAACGTGCCGCCTTATTTTCCCCGATGCCCGTTACTTTCAGCATCTCTTCCCAGGAAAGCGGCGCTTTTACGCACATATCCACCAATGTCTTATCCGAAAAAATAATATACGGCGGCATATTTTCCTCTTTGGCAATGACCATGCGCAGCTGTCTTAACTGTTCAAACAATTCCAGTCCTCTGGAGTTTAAAATATCTGAACGCCGCATTTTTTCCGACTTTTTCTTCTCTTTTGCCGTTCTATTTTCTTTTTCCTCTTTATTTTCCTTCGCTCTTTTTATTATGACGCTCGTGTCATTATCCAAAACATCCTTTGCCCCGTCAGCCACTCTCAAAAGGGCATATTTATCATTTGTGACAGAAAGCAGCCCTTTTATTATCATCTGGTTAATCACCTGTTTGATCTCAATCTCTTTCATTGGTTTCAATGCGGCATAAGAACGGCAGTAAAACAAACCGTATTCCTGCAGTTTAGCGCGTTCCGCCCCTGCAAGCATTCCGGCTATTACGTTGATTCCGTAACGCTGCCTTACTTCTCGGACACATGAAATAATCGTTTTGGCAGTTTCCGTTATGTCTATTTCTTCATATTCCCTGATACAGTTTAGGCAGTTTCCACAAGCAGCGCTTCCGCTTTCCCCGAAGTAGCGCAAGATGTATTCCCGCAGGCAATTCGTCGTCATGCAATAGTATGTCATAGCGCGCAGCCTTTCTTCATCCCGTTCCCTGACAGCCTCAGCCTCTTCCCTTGTATACTCCACATTCTGCTCTTTATTATCCAGCAGAAAGCGGTTAATCATAACGTCCTGCGCCGAATAAAGAAGAATACATTCTGATTTTTCACCATCTCTTCCGGCACGCCCAGCTTCCTGATAATAATTTTCCAGACTCTGCGGCATATTATAATGAACTACATAACGGACGTTGGACTTGTCAATTCCCATGCCAAAAGCATTCGTAGCCACCATGACCGGATTAATATCGTAAATAAAATCTTCTTGGTTCTGTTTTCTCTCTTCTCCCGTCAACCCCGCGTGATATCTCGTTACCGCAATGTTTTCCGCCTGTAGTTTTTGATAAAGCATATCTACGTTTTTCCTTGTGGCGCAATAAATAATTCCGCTTTCTAAAGCATGTTCCCTGATATAATTTATGACATATGTGTCTTTTTTCTTTGGTGTCTCTACGGCAAAATATAAATTCTTACGATCAAAACCTGTGACAAGCACGTCAGGATTTGCCAGCCCAAGCACACATATAATGTCCTCCTTTACATTTTCCGTCGCCGTTGCCGTAAATGCACTGATAACAGGTCTTTTAGCAAGTTTTTTAATAAACTCTACAATTTTTAAATAACTGGGACGAAAGTCCTGTCCCCATTGTGAAATACAGTGCGCTTCGTCCACAGTAATCATGGAAATCTCCACACTTTTTGCAAATGCCAGAAATTCATATGTCTCTAACCGCTCCGGCGCCACATAAATAATTTTATATTGCCCGCCTGTCGCCAGACGCAGCGCTTTAGATATCTGCGCGTCGCTTAACGAACTATTGATAAAAGCGGCGTGTACGCCCGCCTGATTTAAAGCCTGCACTTGATCTTTCATTAGAGAAATAAGTGGTGAGATAACGAGCGTAATACCCGGCATAAGAAGCGCCGGAATTTGATAGCAGATAGATTTTCCCGCGCCGGTCGGCATTATTCCCAATACGTCTCTCCCGGCTAAAATACTATCGATTAGCTTTTCCTGTCCCTGTCTGAAGGTAGAATAGCCAAAATATTTCTTTAATACATCAATTTTATCCATTATTTTTTCAAAATGCACACGCATTCTGTCCTCTCTATTGTTTTTCTCTGATTCCTGAAAAATCCATATTTTTTATCATACTATAAATTATTTAATATGTCAGTAAGAAAACTGGTGAAATTGGTCGAATTTTTAGTAATTTTAACAGTATTTTTCTTGATTCCCGCCCATATCAACGCTATAATATAATACGTCAAATATCAGTAATGTATCGTACAGAGGGATAACAGCATGGACTATACAAACTATACAGACTTATTAAAATACTATAATGAATTGGATGAAACTGATTTTAAGGATAAAAAATCACAAGATGAATTAATTAGCGCACTGATAGACATTTCACGTGAAAAAAAGCAGATTCAAACGCAGAGTAACGCCATCATTCAGGAATATATTACAAAGTATGAGAAATCGCCTGAACTTATAGACGATAAATCCATTGAAACACTGCAGGGCTTTTTCGGCATACTCCTTTCCGATTCCGGACAGATATTAGATCCGCCCATCGCGTTCCGTATTGCCAAAATTTTATTACAATATTACCAATCCTTAAACGATTTGGAACAGACTGTTTTAATGCTGCAACGCTGCACTGTGCTGGACATTATTTTAAAAGAGCATCTGGATGATTACGCCGGCACATCCTATATGTCCATGATAGAAGAATATATGGCGCGGTTTGACGAACTTTCGGAGAAATCACAGTCCCTGCTGATAAACTGCAGGCTGTTAAGCGTTATCAATAGAAAAGATATGACTTTTGGGCTGAAACAATACCGCAAAGTAAGCGTCGAATATTACAAAATACAAAAGCGCATGGGCGAACAGTTCATGCAGCCGCAATTCATCATGTGCCAGTCAAACGCCCTCGCCTTTGCGTTAGAAGCGTGCCGTAGGGCGGAATATGCACAGACAAGCGGCGCTACGCTTGACGAGCCGGTAATTGATATGGAAAAAGAAACGCCGCTGATTGCAGAACTCGGAAAGGCTTTAGAGGCAGTTCTGTCCCGCGAAGATGTGCAGAGCTTAATTTCCGACAGGGTACTCACACGCATTTACTGCGTTCAGGCGGCGTATCATACGGGAGCAATCACTATAGAAGAGCTTCTTGACAAACTTGAAGAATATTCCAAACCGCAGGAAGATAATAACGCCATGGAACAGTGTTCCGCGCTGTTTACGGCAAACGCCTATTACATGGATTACCTATATAAATCCTGTAAATTTGACAATCAATATGTCCTTGCCAAGAGTAAAGAAATCGTGAATCATGTACTGGAAGCCGCCAAAGGCATGGTTCACCAGGTCGGCAATTATCAGGTCAACCACTGCATACTTATGTTAGTGTATTCCGCTTCCAATATTATTGACTTTGATTCGTTCAAAGCTACGTTATTAAACGCCACAGTATATGCCAACAAAGCCCTTTTCGTCCATACCATGATGGTCAGGGAGATTGCCATCGTACTGTTATCCTACATATTAGAACACAATCCGCAATATCTGGACGGCGTTGCGGGATATAACTATGAATACTGTAAACAGAATCCCAAGCAGCTATTGGATTTGATGGAAAACTGCGCACTTTTTCATGATATCGGCAAGTATTTCTGTCTGGATTATGTTTCTAATTCCTCCAGAAACCTTACCGACGATGAATTTGGCATTATCAAGGCTCATCCTGCCAATTTTTCCAAAATATATAACGGAAAGATGAACCCGCAGACGGAGTGCATCTACGACTGCGCCCTGCTGCACCATGTATGGTACAATGAATGTGGCGGATACCCGCAGAAAAAACATACCAAAAATAAGCCGTTCGTCAATATATTGAGCATCGCCGACAGTATTGACGCCGCGACCGATAATATCGGCAGGCCTTATGGCGTAGGGAAAACGCTTGAGCAGCTAATGGAAGAATTTGACGCTGCAAAAGATACGCGTTACTGCGGCTATATTGCTGACCTGCTCCATACTCCGGAAGTGAAAGAGAAAGTGGAATATATCTTACAGAACACACGTAAAGATATTTATTGCCGCATTTATCAGGGTGATACCCATAGAGATTAATAAGCGCCTTTTCCTTCGCCATATTGCGCACATGCGCAGGCTCTAAAATCTCCATCTTATCGGCGAATCATACGCCATCTTAAGATGCCTGTAAGAGAAGTTATCGTCACAGCCTTTTATCCAAAAGCGGGTATACACCGTCACCTGAATGTCACTGTAATCTCCGGATAAATTGCAATAAAACCTATAACTCTTTACCAACGTTTATATTCTTTTTTCTTACACGATATTTAGTTATCAAATCAGAAAGTCAGTTCTTTATTTTGAAAACTCCCACAATCTCTCTCCCAAAACCCATATCCCCCAGCATTCGATAAATCTCTACCGTACGTTCCAGAGAAATATCATGAAACATATTCTCCAAACATACTGCCGCATTATGCGCCGCTTTACCGGTTTCGGTTTTTTCATAGTAGTTTGAAAAAGGGTTAATAAGCTGGAAGTCCACAAAAGTAGCTCCATAGAAATCCAAGCATTCAAACCCATTAGCTTTAAGCCTTGCAATCAGGCCTTCACGGTTAAAATAGCTTGTATGCTCCGGTATATCCAGCCAGTGTTCCCCTTTTATTACTCCCTTTTGCAAAAGCATTCTTTGAAGGATTGAATAATTATTTGCAACATTTATAACCAGTATTGACTGTGGCGTCATTACCATTTTCATCTTATCCAGGCACAAATCCACATCAGCTACCATGTCTAGCGTCTGGTCAATATTAACCACATCATAACGCTCCCCTCGATTTGCCATAATAGGAAGGAACGTTTCCATATCGCCTTTTCCAAAGAAAGGCAGCATATCCGGATTAAAATGTTCAATGGCATAAGAGCCAATATCAATGCCTTTTACACGGTTTCCTTTATCATGAAAATACTGTAGAAGAAAACCCTCTCCACAGCCAATATCCAAAATTGAGTAATTTCTTTTTATGCCTGTCTTTGCAAGATTCTGCTTTATAACATATTCCTTTTCTTCATATTTATTATCGCGAAATTTAATATCATCCGGTGAATATTCTTTTTCATAGCTTGTTCCGGAATAGTCTTGAAAATAATGCTGTTCAAAGTCATTAATCCTTTCCTCTTGAGTATTCTTTTTACACAGTTCATAATACCCATACTCATTTAAAAATACTGATTCATAAATATCTTTTTTCCCTAGTCGTTCTAATTCATTTATTTTCCATTCCCCATCCTCGCTCATAATACTACTCTTTCTATAAATAAAAATACGGCATAGAAACTTATATTTCCAAACAAATAAATCCCATTACCATATTATATATATATTTCAATAAAAAGGGGATTATTCCAATCCCCTTTTCTTATATACCGCGGAAAATAATATCTGAATCTTTTACTGCTTATTTGATGTAATGCGTATTTCATTTCTGACTTTCTTATATGTCACATCCCGATATTCCGAGTTCAAAACCTCACGCACGCCGTTTATGATAATTGTGCAGCCTGCATAAGAAATCCCGCCGACAATAATTCTGCCGTCTGTCGAACGCTTGTTGATATCAATCAATCTCTCACGCTCAGTAGCAGTCTCTTTTAATTTTAACTGATAGTTAATCTTTTTGCGCATCTGCTCCGCTTTTTGCTCATTAAGTTCAGGCGTGGCGGGCTGCGTCCTCAATTGATAGGCGATGCGGTCCAGAGTGCGGGCGGCGTCCGTCATATTATTCTGGTATTCTTCCATCAAGCGGTCTATTTCTCCCATCTTATACTTAAATTCACAGTCCAGACCGATAACAAGCTGCGTAGCTACTCCGGCGCGGTTGCCTATGGATGCTGCCGAAATCTGTTCTACCGCCGTAACGCTGCCGCCTATAATGGTGCCCCTATTTCCGGAAATAACTACGCTCTGTCCAGACTCCACTTCGCAGTTTAACAAAGCTCCGACATTGATTTCCTTTCCGGCACAAACCTGCGTCTGCTCCAAAAAACGTGCCATAATGTTGCCTCCGGCGCGAATGGAGCCGTTTCCCGCCCCTTGCATTCCGTTCTTCAATATAACGTCTTTTCCTGCAAAAAGATTCGCTGTTTCCACATGTCCGTTTACGGTAATATTTCCTGTGGTTTTTAGAGTGACTCCGGCAAATACATTGCCCTGCACCAGCACGTCACCGTGGAAATTCACATCTCCCGTGGCGGCATCCAGATTGCCTTCCACCACATAGATTGGCGTTACAGTAAGGCATCTTCCTTCCATCGTGATGCTGCCCTCAGTGCTTGCATAATACTTGCTGCCCTCTTCGTCCTGTTCACATCGTTTACACTGCAGCTCCGGCAATTCCACTCCTTTGTATGCTTCAATAGCATTCCCTAAGATATCCCTTCCGGTTATATCCGGCAGCGCCGTATGATAGGTTACAAGGAGCTGCCCCTTCGTCGCAAGTTCTATCTTCCCCAGCACGTTATAGTCCACTGTTCCATCAGGCAGAATAATCGGATTTTTTTCCGGATTCGGATTAAAATGATATTCAAAATATCCGTCGCGCCCGTCTCTTGCGGCAGTTCCTTCTGCAATGAGAATCTCCTCATAATTATGTTTCCCTGTCGCCAGCTCTTCCAAGGTCTTTTCCCTGATGCCGTAAACAATGCCGTTTCCTTTTAACAGGCTGCGAATCTCATCCGCGGAAAAACGACGGTATAAAGTAATCAATGTCTCCATGCGCGTCTCGCTAATCCGCAGCAGATAATCCGAACCGTTTATAACAGTGCAGTTACCATAATCTGTTTTCCTGCCTGCAGCATTGCTTTGCATCTCATTATCTTCAGAAGCATGCCCACCGTTCTTACCTTTAGAAACATTCCGATCGTCCGGCGTAAGAAATCTGCTTTTCTTTTTCTTTTCATCCTGATTAAAAAGTCCCATATAGAATCTCTCCTGCCATAATAAGCAATAATTCGGCATTCCAAAATACTAATACCGTATCGTTTGTACCCGATATCTATGTCTCAATGAATTCAATGTTAAATCATCACAACATACTTTCCCATCATTTTGCAATCTACCAAGAACGATTCCCGGATCACGATTAATCCTGTTTGCAAAATTTTTAATTGATTGTAAATCAAATTTATTATTTTCAATAAACTTTTGATATAACTCTTCTGGTATTAACATATCCTCTGCATATTTATCTGCAGCCGCTTCCTGTTCTCCCTTCTCTTTTTCAAATGAAATGCCATAATCACCATTTAAAATATGTCCTATTTCATGAAATAAAGTAAACCAAAATGAATCTGCACTAAAACGTCTATCATTTACCATTAACATAACTTTATTTCCAATTTTCTTTGTAGCGCCATTTATTTTAGAACCGTAGAGATTGGGAAGAATAACAAATATTACGCCTGCTTTACAAAACGCCTTATAAATAAGGGGATAAAACCCTGAATGATTTGTTGTTAATGTCAATGCATAATTAATGGCTTCCTCAAATTTGCTCTTATTAAATCTGGGTGTTTCAGTCTTTAATGCTTTATTTACGGCAATTTGAACCATTGCATTTGCCTTTATCGTACTTTCCTGTGATAATTCATTTGTTGAACTTCTGAAATTTACAGCCATATCTCTTTTGGCTAATACAGATAAAGTCGCCACATTCAAAAATTCTCTAACCTGTTTAATTTGCTCATCTTTTTTTCTTGCCAAATCAGGTAATCCAAAGTTATCCTTAAAATACTTATAACTTAAACTTTCAAAAATGATACGTTCCATGGCAAGCTCCTTTTCCGAGCCGAATTCTGCAATTAAGGCATCATATGCGTTCTGCAAATTCAACCAATAATTTACACTTGTATTAAGCATTCTGGATAATTTCATGGCAATATCAATAGAAAGACTCTGTTCACCTCTTATTAAAAGGCTTAAGTTTTTAGGAGTAGTATCCAGCCTCTTCGCAAAGTCTTCTTGAGTAAGTCCACTTTCATCAACAATCTCTTTAATATAATATCCCGGATGAAAAGCAATAGTATCATTATATTCTATATAACTACTCATAATGTTTACTCACCCCACTCCAAATTACCCATCGGGTAATTCTATTATATATACGCAATTCAGAAAAGTCAACGTCCAAACAGAATATATAATTTGATTATATTAAAATACAAAAATTGCTCACAATACTGAAAACTTTTTTCTTTTATTGATATATAATTAATGTAGTTGTAAAATAGTTATCGTAAGATAATTATTTTATTATTTCATACAGGATGATAATTATGAATACAATTTTACACGATATATTCCGTGCCATTCATGAAGGAAAGTGGATAAGCATCGAATACCATAACTTAGAAGAGCAAAATACAAAATACTGGATTGGCATCCGCAAGATAGATGTGCGAAACCGTACGCTGGAAGTAGAAGGTTTTCATCTTGGTTTATACACAGTGAAACTTTTTGACAGAATAAAAATAGATGCAATCCAGTCGTCAAAAATTATAGAAGGCTCTTTTTATCCTATCAACGAATCTCTGATTAATGATATTTATTTAAATCCGCATAAATATAATACTATTTTTGACAATACGGCAAACTTAAAAATACTCGGATATCTCGAAATGTGTAATCGGCTCGATTCTGTACCGTACAAATCGGATTTCAATTTAGTTCAGTATTTGGATCACGACAACATAGCCGGTGATTTGTATCAATTAAGTCCACAGCAGTTTCAGGAAATTGTTAAAAATTTTCAATATCAAGCTGAAAATAGCAGACGCACAGATGGCAGTTTGCAAATAAAACAGCTTGCAATGAACGTTCTCAGTATACATATGGCTAAAGGATTATATGTACTTGCTTATCGTAAGCTGAATTTAGATGTAAAGCAACGCGCATTAAAACCTGATGATGAAATCACAATATGCACAGAGTTTACCATTGATGGAACCAAACAGAGCATACGCAGATTTTTAGACGGGGACGAATATGAACTTCTCTCTAATTTTGAGGCAAATCAGGAAAAAATTAAAGACTGTATCACAAAACATATGCAGCGTGGCGGCAGCAATGTAGACGACATACCATATATTATAGGATTAGAAACAGATATTGCCTTAGATTTACACAAAGAATATCAATCCATTATAAAAATATATCGGGGAGAAGAAGTTCCAGTACCGATTAAAGCTTTTTTTGGCGATTTGCTTGAACATCCAAGGAATAACGCCACTCGCCCAATTGCATTAATTAACAAAAAAATTAATATGGATCAATTACTTGCCATCCATAATGCCATGAAATATCCCGTGGCATATATTCAAGGACCTCCCGGAACCGGAAAAACGAACACAATTATCAATACGATTGTAACAGCTTTTTTTAATGAACGCACAGTGCTATTTACGTCTTACAACAATCATCCGATTAACAGTGTTTATGAAAAACTCTCTTCTTTAAAATATAAGGAAAAGACTATTCCATTTCCGATACTGCGTTTAGGAAATAATGAAAAAGTCAAAGAATCGCTAATTACTATAAAAAGGCTATATGAAAGCGTGCAGAATGTACAGGTTTTTGAACGGACTTTGGACAGAAATAAAGATGACAGAAAAAACCGGGCAAAACGACTATCGGCAATGTTAAAAAAATATGAAGACCTTTTAGATTTAAGAGAACGTGAAGAAACTATTAAAAGAGTGCTTGAGTTTGAACAGAAAAAGGGCGCATCTTTTGAGATGATGTCTTTTGAAGAAGACTTAGCAACCAGACAGCGCAATCAAATCATAAATAAGATAAACGAGACCGGAGATGTTTCAGAAAAAGATGCTATATCGCTTCTGGACGATGATATAGAAGAATTGGAGAAATATCTTTATTATACTTCTGCAAGTTATATTAAAAAAATCGGCGCACCGAGATATTCTGATTTGAGAGAAATTTTAGAAACTGCAGACTCACAGAAGCAGTTAGACGCTTTCTCCAAATATTTAGGACAAAAAGAAAATATTATTAAGCTGCAAAAAATTTTCCCGATTATCGTCACAACATGTATTTCAGCACATCGTTTGGGTGAGCCTGAGCCTATGTTCGATATGGTTATTATGGACGAGGCAAGCCAATGTAATGTGGCAATGTCGTTAGTGCCAATTATAAGGGGGAAAAATCTTATGCTTGTGGGCGATCCGCAACAGCTTAACCCTGTTATCCTGTTGGACGAATTAACAAACGAAAAGCTAAAGAAACGCTATATGGTTTCTGATGAATACGATTATCGAAAGAATTCAATTTATAAAACCTATCTTGCATGCGATGCTGTCAGTGATGAAACTCTGCTCCATAATCATTATCGCTGTCATCCGCGCATTATAGAATTTAATAATAAAAAATATTATAATTCGCGCCTCAATATTGTATCAGAGGGCAACGATGAACAGCCGCTTATTTATATGGATATGCGCGACTCTTCTTCTGATTATAAAAATACTGCTCCTTTAGAAGCTTATGAGATTGCAAAATATGCCGCTCTAAATCGAGACAAAAATATCGGCATCATTACACCTTTTGTAAACCAGAAAAAGCTAATTGAGGAAGAACTAAAGCGCGCTAAGATATCAAATGTGACCTGTGGAACCGTACATGCTTTTCAAGGTGATGAAAAAGATATTATTTTATTTTCTACCGCGATTACCAGCCAAACACAAGCAGGCACCTATGAATGGCTAAAAAATAATAAGGAATTGATTAATGTAGCAACTTCAAGAGCCAAGAATAAACTTATTATATTAGCAAGCAATAAAGATTTAGAACGTCTGCACCAAAAAGATTCGGAAGATGACTTATATGAGCTTGTACAGTATGTACGTTCTAATGGAACGTCTATGGTAACTCCAAAACCGGCAGCGTCCAGAGCTTTAGGCGTAAAACCATTCAGCAGCGTTACAGAGGAAGCTTTTTTAGAGAATCTCAATCATGCATTAGAAAATATTTGGTTGACGCAAAGCCGTTATATTGTGCATAAGGAAGTTGCCATATCTCATGTCTTCGATGGCAACGAAAGCTATAATGATTTGTTTTATAATGGCAGATTTGACTTTGTGGTATATGAAAAAATCGGAAAACAGGAAAATGCAATTTTGGCAATCGAACTTGACGGTAAAGAACATTTTGATAATGAAGTAGTAATTAACAGAGATAAAAAGAAAAATGCCATTTGTAATGAACATAATCTGCAATTAATCCGTGTGGAAAATTCGTATGCCAGAAGATACAATCACATAAAGGAGATTTTAATTAATTTCTTCTCAATTGCGCACTAAGCATCCATTGATAACACAAACTCCTGATTTTAGCAAGTTTGTGTTATCGATGTTTAAAAACTTTTTATTTTGGCATAACATATCATGCTTATCTAGCAATTACCCAAGCAAATCTTCAAGTTCCGCAACCAGTTCTCCAAACATGGACAAGGCGTTTTTAACAGGTTCGGGGCTTGTCAAATCCACGCCCGCCATCTTGAGAAGCTCCAACGGGTCTTTGGAAGAGCCACCTTTTAAGAAGCTCTTATATGCTTCGACTGCAGATGCTCCTTCGGAGCGAATCTTCTTAGAAAGCGCAATAGCCGCGGAAAATCCGGTTGCATACTGATAGACATAGAACGCCGTATAGAAATGGGGAATCCGCGCCCACTCTAGCGCAATCTGGGGATCAGAAACCATATCAGGACCAAAATATTTCTTATTCAAGTCCAGATACACTTCACATAAGCTGTCCGCTGTCAGCGCCTTGCCGTCCGCATACATCTGATGCGTAATCTTCTCAAATTCCGCAAACATGGCTTGGCGGAACAGCGTACCTTTGAACTGGTCGAGGAAATAATTAACCAGATAAATCCTCTCCTTTTTATCCGTACATTTCTCAAGCAAATACTGCATAAGCAAAGACTCGTTACAAGTAGACGCAACCTCCGCTACGAAAATCAGATACGATGAATAAGTGTAAGGCTGTGTGGCATGGGAATAATAGCTGTGCAGCGCATGTCCCATTTCATGGGCAAGCGTAAACACATTATCAAGCGTATCCTTATAGTTTAAAAGCACATATGGATGCACTCCGTAAGACCCCCATGAATAGGCTCCGCTCCTCTTATTTTGATTCTCATATACGTCAATCCAGCGGTTTGCAAAGCCTTCTTTTAACAGGGATAAATACTCTTCGCCCATCGGCGCAAGCCCTGAAAGCACCATCTCTTTTGCCTCTTCAAATGTAAAATGCGCATCATAGTCACTGGTAAGCGGAGCATACACATCGTACATATGAAGTTCTTCCACTCCAAGCGCTTTCTTGCGCAGCGCCACATAGCGGTACATATCCGGCAGCGCCTCATGTACAGCCTCAAGCAGGCTGTCATAAACGGAAACCGGAATTTTCCCTGTATCTAACGCCATCTCCAAAGAAGAGCCATACTTGCGCGCCTGTGCATAGAATTTCTCCTGCTTTACATTTGCCTGATACATTGTGGCAATGCTGTTTTTAAACTGTCCATATACCTTATAATAAGCTTCAAATGCAGCTTTCCTGACATTTCTGTCTTTCTTTTCCAACATACTGACGAAATTCCCCTGTGAAAGCTCCATTAGGCTGCCGTTTTCATCAGCAATCTCCCCGAACTTCAAATCCGCATCGCTCATCATGTCATAGATATCAGATGCCGCAGTTGCCAACTCCATAGACTTAGCAAGCAGCGCTTCCTCTTTATCCGAAAGCATATGCTCTTTCTTGCGCAGGATACGATTAATCATAATCCGATAATGCTCAAGTCCCGGTTCTTCTTGGTAAAAAGAATCCAACTTCTCCGCAGGCATACTCAAAATCTCCGGGTCGGCAAATGCTGTCGCGCTGCTAAGCTCCACGGCAGTATTTTGAACCTGTATATAATAGCCCTGATATTTTGACAAAGTCATGTCCTGGTGCATTTTCTGCCCTGAGTAGACCATTAGACGCTCAAAGCGGCATGCAACCTCGTCCTGTAATTTCAGAAAAGAAAGCAGCTTCTTAGCCGATTCAGAAAGCTTGCCGGGATACTCCGCAAAACCGTCAATCGCTTTCTCTACTGCCGCATACTCCTTTTCCCATTCTTCGTCCGTGCCGTACAAATCCTCCAGCGCCCACTTGTACTCGTCGGCAATCTCACTTCTTTCCGGAATTTTCTTTACTTCGCTCATAGTTATACTTTTTCTCCCTTTCTTTTTTCTTGAAATTTATTTTTTTCATATTTATTTACAATTCTTTGGTTTTAAAAGTATTATATCCTTCATAATAATAACTCATATCAATACCCTTCATATACACTTCCCTGTCATCAACTTTATTCGTCAGTGCATCTTTAATCAACACCTTAATTTCCACATCCTTAATAGGACTCCGTTCCATAGCAAGCAAATAATCTTCTTTATCCACTTTACTCCAATCGACAACTAATTTAAGTTCTTTCTTCAAAATCAAATCAAGCCATATCCGCGTACTTCTTCCATTCCCCTCTCTAAATGGATGGGCAACATTCATTTCCACATATTTTTCAATAATTTCATCATAGGTTGACTGAGGCATATCATCGATATGTTTCAGCGCTGTTTCTAAATACATAACTGGCGCAAATCTGAAATTTCCTTTTGCAATATTTACTGTTCTCGTCTTGCCGGCAAAGTCATATATCTCATCAAAAAGATATTTATGGATTTTAGCAAGACCTGAAAATTTTCCCACCTCTACTTCTTCAAGCAGATTATTCTCATATAATTCCATAGCTTTTATTTTACTTGTTTTCTCTTCTATCCTTGCAAGTTCTGCCGGATTATTAATGCCAAGCTTATTATCCAATACCATACCCATTCTCCAATCGCGCCACGAAATAATCCATTCAACTAATTTATATTATACTATATATCAAGCAATCATTGCAATTATTTGGCAAAAGTAGTATTCTATATATTACAAAAGTTCGACCTACAAATATGTAAAGAGGTTTTAAGCATGAGTGAGTTATTCCATATTATCAGCGACGGTTCATGTGATTTGCCCGCAAAGCTTGTGCAGGAGAAAAATATCACGGTAGTGCCGTTTTATGTATCTTTTGATGATGTGCATTATTATAAAGAAAACGTGGAAATAGACATACGGGATTTCTATCAGCAGATGGTTGAGAAAAAGGGCGTATATCCTAAGTCTTCAATGCCCTCGATTCAGGATTATGAAGAGGCTTTCCTTCCTTTTGCCAAAGAAGGGATGCCTATAATATGTATCTGCATAACCACCAAATTCAGCGGTTCGATGCAGTCTGCGCTCAACGCGCGCACTCTTGTGCTTGAGAAGTATCCCCATGCGGAAATCGCGGTTATCGACTCCACTATTGACACTGTTCTTCAGGGGCAGTATGTATTGGAAGCGGCAAGCTTAAGGGATAACGGTTTCAGTTATAAAGACGCTGTGGCGCGGTTAGAAGAGATTAAGGATAGCGGTAGGATTTTCTTTACAGTAGGCAATATGGAATATTTAAAACACGGCGGACGAATCGGAAAAGTCGCTGCGCTTGCAGGCGGCATTTTGGATATCCGCCCCATAATTACATTAAAGCAGGGCGAAATCTTCCCTTCCGGACTCGACAGAGGGCGTAAGCGCACACTCAAAAAAGTGGTGGACCTTCTTTTGGAATACCTTAAAGAAAGCAGCCTCGGAATCGACTGCTACAGCATCGCCGTCGGATACGGTTATGATATTGAAGAAGGCAGTGCTTTCCGCGACCATGTCATATCCGTCCTTAACGAAAACGGATATAGCATAAGCGACATTCAGACCTATCAAATCGGGGCTACCATCGGCGTACACACAGGTCCTTATCCTTTGGGCGTGGTTGTTGTTGAGAAGGGGATACATGGATAAATCCTGTAACTATAGCAACTTCATATTGATAGATTTATCCATTCCCGCCTACACCACAACGCTCTGTAAGAATGCTACAAATTCATCTTTAGGCAGCGGCTTGGAATAGTAATACCCTTGAATGTACTCGCACTTCATATCGGAGAACTGTTTCACCATTTCCTCCGTTTCAACGCCTTCCACAACTATCTTCATATTCATTGCCTTAAACATCTTAACCGTATTCTTAAGCATAATCAGCAGCTTGGCATTCGCTTCCCCGCCGACGAAACTCTTATCGAGCTTGACGATATGAAACGGCAGTGACGCGATACGCAGCATATTAGAATATCCGGTCCCAAAATCGTCCAGCGAAAAACTTATTCCCGACGTACTCAAAGCATTTAGGTTTTGAACCAAAGCGTTCTGCGAATAAGACGCCGCCGTTTCGGTAATTTCCAGATTAATCTGCTCCGGTCTGATTTGATAACGCTTAACAGTATCCATAACCTGATCCGCCAAATCGCTGCGCATACACTGTACCACGGAAAGATTTACTTCAACATAATCAAGATTCAGCCTCTTATACTCTTCACTGGCAATAAAGCTGCATACTTCCTCTAACACAAACGCGCCGATTTTATGAATTGCTCCGCTCTTTTCAGCCGCCGGTATAAAAATCTCCGGCGAAACAAATCCGTATTTGTCGTCCTTAAGCCTAAGCAGCGCTTCCGCCGAATTAAAACGCTTCTCTTCCACGGAATAAATCGGCTGATAATAAACAGAAAAATTATGTTCCGTCAAAGCACGTTCAATGATGCTGTCTACATCTTTTCTTATATTATAATAGTCTTTTTTATAAACCTTGGAAGCATAGAGTACGTCTCCGGTATACGGCATGGAATTCAAATCGTTTCCGAAGTCAAGCAAAGAATCAACGCTCGATATGTCTTCCGGATACCTCGCGATGCAGACGCAGTGTACAAGGTTCAAATCCATCTGGTTAAGCGAGAATCCGGCTTTCATAAATTCATTAATCATTTTGGCATTTTCTTCCGTCTTGTCAAAATGGTTTTCGTCAATTATAAGTCTGAACTTGCCGGCACCCAGATAGTACAACTCCGCCCATATTTTATTCTTTTTGTTAAATGCGGATATCCTATTTGCAATATCCCGCAGCACGGTATTTATACCCTCATACCCCAGCATCTCCCTGACGGAGTAATAATTGGTTATATTTATCATGATGATTTCCATCGGTTTACCATTAGCGGACGCTCTGTTTATATCTGCCACATAAGTGCTTAATTTGCCAAGCCCCGTCTCAGAATCAATGGTTTCTTCAGGTCGTTGGATTACCATACAGATTAAAAGAATACCGCATGAAAGTGAAAACATTTCCACTAAAAGCCCCGGATAAAAGAATTGGATTACCGTCGCTACAAACATAAGCGGCATAAGGGCTATTAACGCCGCAAACCGCTTATTATCAAATAACTTTTTATATCTGAAAGCATAGTAAAGCCCAAGCATACATAATGCTACCGTCACGATATAAAGAAGCAAAAATGCTTTTCCACGGGTATAAGAACCGTTTTCATCCATATAAAATATCAAATGGTTGAATGGATTGATAGCAAGCGCAACCGCCACTATAATAACAGGTCCGAAAAGCAGCACCTTTTGAAGTTTGCTGCGTCTCAATTTATGCCAGATATCAGCCTGCGCAATAATATATACAACATAAAAAAACGGTGTGAGAACATGGGACATTAGATACAAGGTGTGTGTAAGATATTTAGCAGTAATATATCCCTCACCTACATATTCCAGATGGACAGTGCCAATATCGGCAATATCCGACACAAACAGCACAATCAGCAGCGCCATAAAGCATTGATTCATTCTGCCTCTTGTCATTCCGCGGATTATTACCGCTATAAGTAAAATAATTAAAATTATAAACGCGCCGTAGTCAAAATAAGCTGCTACTTTCATCTCCACACCGTCCTTCTTATACAGTTATATTTCATATCCCGAAGGTACATTCTGCCAAAATTTCTATCAATATAATAACATTATTTATGTATTATAGCAAGATATTGATAGTTGCATTTAGCCCTATTTGACGGCTGCATCTCGCCCTATGTCCGAATGCGGCATGGACTGCTTGCCTTTCTCTACTTAGTTTGGATTCTTCTGTCAATCATGTGATAAATCATGCTGATTACAAAACATAATATGCCGCAGACGAAGAAGCTTAAGGCATGACCTAATGTATTTTCATAACTTATATCAACCATAATCAGTTTCGCCACGCTTACCATTGAAAGGAAAAGCCCATATATTCTGAATGACTTAACGAAAAATCTGAAACCTATTATGATGCTTATAATCGCAAGCAAAAACGCTGAAATGCTTATTACATAATTAGCTGCGTCATAAGAGCATAATATTACAACCAACAGTACGGTAAGTTTGGCTCCTATGTATATTCCCGGCAAGAGTCCTTCATTCTGCGCAACAAGATTTTTTGTATTAACCATAAATATCAATATCGCCAGCAAAACAAGGATAAAATGGCATATCTCATTGTCCACGTTCATAACTGCCGATAAAACAACCAGCATGATTATGACATTGATGATTCCTGTCATACTGACGCTTTCTTTCTCTGTCTGCAGCGACTGAAAGTTTTTTATAAATCCGCTCTTCATCGCGCATATATTCAAAACCGCAATAACGCTGAGCATAATTGTCATAGAAATATCATAGTGCAGGTTAGTATTGGCAAGCACGTTCACAAGGCTTACAACAATAAAGAAAAGTCCTGCCATATATGAACACAATTTAAACTTGCAATTATATTGCTCTTTGGTTTTATATACGCACACCGCTAACACAGTAAAAAACAGCAGACCGAGTATGAAATGTTCCGCAGGATATTTCATCTCAAAAAGGCAGGCATACACCAGCGCCATAAGGATACTCTCATATTTATAGACATTATCATTTTTATAATACCCAAGCAGCATAATAAGAAGCATCACAAACGACACGCCGATGTGGTTCTGAAAAAATGTAATCATATATACGGATACCACAAATACCGGAAAAGTAAAAATCTGTACCCCAATCCTGCCGTCGTCGCCGCTTTTTAATTTCTTCTCTATTACAGCTATCAGCGCCGCACCTAATAGTAGGAAAATGACGCCCCTGATATTATTACATTGTGATGACATATATGTCATATTATTGACTAGCAACATTGTCAGTATTGTATTCAGAATCATAAAGATAGCAAAGTCATTATTTTTCTCCTTAAGCTTCGCCGTAATGAAAAGCACGAACTGTAATATCAAAAATAGCAGCAGAATACCCGCTATTATCTGCGTCGAATACACAGTCCAGTCTGAAAAAATGTTTTTAGGCTGCGTTAGTTCATCTTGTCCATATATTGCAGACCGTCTTAAATAGGTCCCTGCCCACAACTGAAATACATTGATGCAGTTAAACACATTGTTCACGATATTTTTATGAAATTCCTTACTGTAACTGCTCATATAGAACACAGCCGCAGTCACCACAAAAAACAGGCTGAGCAGCAATAATCTGGCATCATCATATGTCTTTATGCACAGAATAATACCAAATAACAACGCAATCGTAATGCCGCACTGCCCTATTATCTGGAATATTCTGTCTTTCCATCTTGCCAGATAGCAGACGAATACCGCCCATACTAAAATCAGAACATACAGAGTAATATCCCCGATTGCCTTAAAGTAGAGATTAGTCAGAAGAAAAGATATATAAACCGCGCCAATGCCGCAGCTGCTGATTGCCAGATACAGCTTGTTATTATGCGCTTTAAGTTTAAACAAACCGAACGCCGTAAGCACGATGCTCACTACATACATCGCTGTCATTTTTATCGTATCGGTAATGAAGGGCGCAAGCAGAGTTGCGAATAAAATAAAGCTTATAAAAATCAACACAGAAGCAAATATGCCCATCCAAGATTTTCCGATAACATTCTCTAAATCCTTATTCTTATTTCCAGAAAGGGCTGTCTGTGACGGCTGTATTGTATCCACAGGATTAGCAGCCTGGAACATTGGCATATGCTGTGTTGACTGCGGCTGCGGCATTTGTGGGATTGATTGCATTGGCTGTGCTTGCTGCGTTGGCTGCAGTTTCGGCTGCTGTATTTGTGACATTTGTGTCATGTCATTCTGTTGCATTGTTACAGCCTGAAATTCCAGCTCTGCATGGATCTTAGGTTGAGCCATCGGGATTTCATTTTTCAGCATATCAAGCTGATTATTCATATAATTGATTTCCGTCTGCAAATAGCTGATTTTATAATTCAACACAGAATCGTCAAGCTTCTGATTATTACATTCATAAATCAAATCATTCAACTGCTTTCTGTATTCAAGCAGCCTGTTCTCATAATTTAAAATTGAAATTTTTATATTATTATCCACGTTTGATATTCCTCTCTTGGTAATTATCTACAATCTTGGGGTGGCATGAACTCATATGCTTCTTTTTGAGGTCCTTGGAAAACGCAGACCACTAAAAGTGGTCTTGTACTTTAGCGAGGTATTTTCGAGCTTAGTACCGCTGCGATTTTCCACGGAACGAGAGTGTACCTCAAGTAGAAGCATATGGGTTCATGCCACAGCCAGTCGTATACATCAAAAAATAATATTGACCTGCATTTGCCTAAATGATACTATAAATATATATAAAGCGCAAGTTAAGAAACTTCGCTTTTTCGTAAAATACTTGCAAAACGGAGGGATAAAAATGACATACGAAGAATTATTTTCAAGCATAAAATCCGAGTTCATGAGCGCAGACGTAAGCGGCGTAAATGAACATCTGGCGTATCAGTTCAATATTACCGGCGAAGCGGAAGGTATTTTTTATGCCGAAGTAAAAGACGGCAAGTTGTATGTAGAGCCGTATGAATATTATGACAGAGACGCCATTTTTACATGCAAAGCGGAAACCCTGTTAAAAATTGCGTCAGGCAAGCTTGATCCCATTATGGCTGTTACCATGCAGAAGCTTAAAGTCGAAGGAAATATTGATAAGGCTTTAAAATTAAAAGGGCTCATCGAAAGCAAAAAGAAGAAAAAATAGGAGCGCTGCGAATATATTATGAATATATTAGTAATCGACGCACAGGGCGGCGGAGCAGGAAAACAGCTTGTGACCGCTATAAAACAGAATATACCGGACGCCGTCATTACCGCTGTCGGCACCAACAGCACTGCTGCTTCCGTTATGCTTAAAGCCGGGGCAGACCATGCCGCGACAGGCGAAAACGCCGTAATAGTCGGCTGCCGCAACACCGACATCATTGTCGGTCCGATAGGGATAGTCATTGCCGATTCCATGTTTGGCGAAGTTACTCCCAAAATGGCAGCGGCGGTTGCACAGAGCAGTGCAGCGCGGGTGCTTATCCCCTTTAACCATTGTGACAATATCATCGTGGGAGTTGCCGATTTTTCAATGGGGAAGCTCGTGCAGTACGCCGTCGATAAAATTAAGGAGATTGTTACCGTTCACAACTTATAAGGGCATGAACTCATATGTTTCCATGAGCAGTCCTTGGAAAACGCCGGTACTTAGCGAGGTATTTTCGAGCTTAGTACCGCTGCGATTTTCCACGGAGCGAGAGCGTGCTGCTCATGGAAACATATGAGTTCATGCCATATATCAACTACCCGCAACCCTATTGACAAACATTTAATTTTATGTAAAATATTTTATAGTTAATCGTCGGCATGAAGCCGGCTTAGGAATGTAGAAACATTCTAACTGATACTGAAAAGTAAAATAAATTCCATAAAATTTTATCATGTATATCACGAAGGTATACGTTTTCTCAGAAGAGAAGCCGTATACCTTTTTATTTATGGCAATAAATCCTCGCAAAATATGGATTCTATTGTCTGCTGCCCATTAATATCAAATGAAAGGAGAACTTAATCAAATGAACGAAAATCTTAGAAAAACCACCAAAAATCTAACTTTATCCGCAATGTTTTTTGCCTTAGGTCTGGTCTTGCCATTTTTAACCGGGCAAATCCCGCAGATTGGCAGTATGCTGCTGCCTATGCACATTCCGGTATTCTTATGCGGTCTTATCTGCGGCTGGAAATATGGCGCAGTCGTCGGATTTATGCTGCCGCTTATGCGCTCCATGCTATTCGGAATGCCTAAGCTTTTTCCGTCCGCATGTTCCATGGCGTTTGAACTTGCAACCTATGGTCTGATAGCAGGGCTTATCTATGGATTGTCCCGCTGGCAGTGCATACGTGCACTCTACCGCGCAATGATTGGCGCGATGATAGCAGGACGTGTCGTTTGGGGTATCGTGCAGATTATTCTGCTTGGCATATCCGGCGGAAGCTTTACATGGCAGATGTTTATGGCTGGCGCATTTCTTAACGCCATACCGGGCATCATAGTGCAGCTAATTCTAATTCCTACTATCATGGTAGCTCTGAACCGCACGGGACTGGTACGGTTCAGGCGTACAAACGGCGCTAATGTTCCGACAACTACCGAAGGCTAACTTTTAGATTTAAAGATTTCCTCATATATTTCTTTATCGTAATCTTTAAAAACATTAAAGATAACCCGCTCTATACATTTTGCGCTGTCATTTTCTAAGAAACGTATAACCGTATCCGTCGCTATCTTAGCTGCTTTCTCATTTGGGAAATGAAATTCTCCCGTGGAAATGCAGCAGAATGCGACGGATTTAATTTTATTTTCGGCACAGCACCTTAATACACTTTCATAACAATTCCGCAAATCCTGACAAAGCGAGTCATTCAGCCCGCCATATACAATCGGTCCTACCGTATGAATAACATATTCGCATGGCAGGTTATATCCTTGGGTTAAAGTGGCTGTTCCAACCGGCTCTTCATACTCTCCGCCGTACTGTATACGCCTTTTGTTCATGATATGGCTGCACTCTTCCCGAAGCTGTATTCCCGCCGCGCTGTGTATCGCATTGTCAATACATCTGTGGCACGGCACGAAACACCCCAGCATCTGTGAATTAGCCGCATTAACAATTGCACCTATGGCAAGCCTTGTGATATCTCCCTGCCATAAAGACATTCTGTCTGCGCCGGGAAAAATGCTTCCGTACTGCTCTTTTACCGTAGGAATGTCAGCTATCTCGATAACGCCTTTTTCTTTAAGCTCCCATTTAAGATAATCGTCCTGAAGGCTTATGAGTTCTTCCGGTGCGCTCCGCGGCATGCGTATATTCATTAATGAACGAATTATCTTCTTCTTTTCCTCAATACTTTGCGGTATCGCAAGATTTTTGTATTCTGCCGAGTCCTCTTTCATTTTATCTAAAAGTAAGTCAATTTTATCATACATATTTTACCGGATACCTTTCCCCTCTTAACTACAATGCCAATTTTTTCGCCTCTTCTTCACGCTGTTTGCAAATATCAGCCCAGCGCGGCAGTTTGGCAACCATCTCCGATAATTCTGACAGCGCACTTGGAACGTCTATATTCTGCGGACAGCTATGCGTACATTTCCCGCACTTTATACAGGCAGAAGGAAGATGTTCCCTATCTACCGCGTCAAGCGACATTCCTACATTAGAAGACGGAGATACCTTCATTTCATTATAGTATCCTATCATTTTGGGAATATCTATCCCTTTCGGGCAGCCGTCGCAGCAATATCTGCACGCAGTACATGGAAGCGAATCCTTCATGGTCTCCGCTATCTGCATAAGGACACTCTCTTCGTCAGCATTAAGCGGCTTCGCCTGTTCAAAAGTATGTACGTTATCTACCATCTGCTCCATATTGCTCATGCCGCTCAAAATCATTTTGACATTAGAAAGCCCCTGCAACCAGCGGAACGCACACGCTGCAGCCGATTCCTCAGGACGCAGTTTCTTAAGCTTATCTTCTGACTCTTTATCCAATGAGGCAAGCTTGCCGCCCCTGACCGGCTCCATAACCCATACCGGAATATTCCTCTCTGTGAGCAGCTCGTATTTTCCTTTGGCATTTTGCAGCGTCCAGTCCAGATAGTTGAGCTGAATCTGGCAAAACTCCATTACTTCACCATATTCGTCCAGAAATTCTTTCAGCATAGAGACGTCGCCATGACTGGAAAATCCTAAATGTTTAATTCGCCCCAATTCCTTTTGCTTGACAAAATAATCAATAATTCCCCATTTTGAATCCCTATAGACTTGTATGGAATTTTCATATACATTATGGAGAAGATAGTAATCAAAATATTCAACGTCACACTTCTTAAGCTGTTTCTCAAAAACCTCCGCCGGATTATAGCTGCTTGCAATCTGATGCCCCGGATATTTTGTCGCAAGGCAGTAGCTGTCTCTTGGAAACTGCTTTAATGCTTTGCCTATTACGACTTCTGAATTTCCCTGATGATAAGGGTATGCCGTATCATAATAGTTTACGCCATGCTCACCCGCATATTTAACCATTGCAAAAACCTGCTCTTCATCAATGGAACCGTCTTCCCTAAGCGGAAGCCTCATTGCGCCAAATCCCAGCAGCGATAATTCTTTACCATATACGTTATTTTTAATCATAATTTTACCTAACCTTTCTTAAACTCTGCTTTTGCATTTTCAAGCGCGTTAATAACCTTATCGCACCATGCGTCAAATTCAGGATCTTCCTTCTGACATTCAGTTTTCTTGAGAATATTGTCAAGCGCAATCCTGACGCCTTTTGCAAAACTGATATCCGGCTTATATTCGGGAACCGCGCGTTTCAACTTACTGTTATCGAATACTACCGAAACTGACTTATCGCCCGTCAGGCTGCCTTTATAATCATATTCAGGCGCCACGCTGTCTAAGAAATCCGACGCCACATAATACGGATGCAGCTCAACGCCAAGCGCCTGCGCTATCGTCTCATAAATCTGATTCCAGCTTAGCGTTTCGTCACTGGTAATCTGGAATGCCTCCCCGATGGCATGGACATTTCCCATAAGCCCTACAAAACCTACCGCAAAATCCGTATTAAACGTAAGCGTCCACAATGATGTGCCGTCTCCCTGAATAATAACGGGCTTATTCTCCTGCATACGCTTAATTACCTGCCAGAAACCGTTCTTTCCATGCACGCCTATGGGAATATTATTTTCATCATAAGTATGGCTCGGTCTTACGATAGTCACAGGGAATCCGTTTTCACGGTACATTTTCATCAAAAATTCTTCACAGGCAATCTTATCCCTTGAATACTGCCAGTAAGGATTAGCAAGCGCGGTGCCTTCATTCACAATGTAATTGCGTGATGGCTTGTGGTATGCCGACGCCGAACTGATATAAATGTACTGGTTTGTCTTTCCTTTAAAAAGCCTATAATCTCTCTCAACTTGTGCCGGAACAAACCCGATAAATTCACAGACTACATCAAAAGTCATGCCGTCCAGCTTTTTTCGCGCCGTTTCTTCATCATTAATGTCTACCGCAATGTGGGCAACTCCTTTCGGAACTGATTTAGTTCCTCTGTTTAACACATAAATCTCCCACTTTTTCTCAATAAGCAAATCCACAACCGCGCTGCTTATCGTTCCCGTACCCCCAATTATCAATGCCTTCATTTAATACCATACCCCTTTCCCGACCTGTCCTATCAGATGTTACGGATTCATACTCCGGTATCCAGAACAATGTCGCTGTGTTGTTGTATATTAAAATTTTTAAAATAACTCTCTTCCATGGGAATCCATTTCTGTTCAAATGCGGAGTAATGTTCCCCTTCCCGTTCCTTGAGCCGTCTTGTCTGAATTTCTTTGGAACATGTCAGAAAAATCTTCATATCATACGCATCGGCAAGCAAAGGGTGAGCGCTATAGCTGCCCTCCACCACAGCCAGCATACATGGCTCCATCTTTTCGCAGCTTTTATATGCCCCAATATGGCAGTCATACGGTCTGTACATAACAGCCACGCCCTGTCTTAACGGCATGAGAATCTCTTCCTTAAAACGCTCAAAATCCATATTTCCGCCGTTTATCTTCTCCCAATTATCTTTACGCTTATCCATCGGCAGATAATAGTCGTCCATATGAAAAACATTGCACGCATATGTATTTTTAATCGCCTGTGCAAAGCTGCTCTTCCCGCTCCCACAGCGTCCGTCAACCGCCACAATCACATGCTTTCCCTTATCCGCTTTATCCAATAGTGTTTGGATTGCTGTGAGGATTTGTGAATTGTCTGTGGCTATTTGGGGCGTGGTATTTAATGAATTAGTTTGCATTGCTATTTACCCAATCAACTTTTATTATTTTAATACTTCCCACATCGGTTTTTGCTTGGAACCAACACGCCTGATATATCCTTTATCTCGAAGTGAATCCAATGCTCGTTGAACCGTCCTCACTGTTTTGAAAATTTTTTCCGAGATTTCTTCCCTTGATGAATCAGGTTTTTGCTGCAATAGCGCCAAGACCGACATTTCCGTTCCATTTAAAGTGACATCCAAAGTGACACTAGGAATGTCACTTTGGATTTTTGGTCTATAGATAGTAAACTTAAATCCATTCTCTGTATTTTCATAAGAATACCTAATTCCCATATCTCTACATAAACTATGGATTCTTTTAAAACCACTGCCAAATTGTTCTATAGATTTATTCAAATACAAAATTTTGGCAATAGTGGCATTTCTGATCTCGGATTCGACATTACCTTCTATGTATTCTTTGGGAGAATATCTGCTTGCATATTCTCCAGGACTATAAATCGTTATACTGCTGGGATATATACATATTTCATGATTGGTTCGTCCATTATATACGGCATGGGCAAAACTGTTAGCAAGTATTTCTCTGATAACTGCAATTGGAATTTCAGGGATTTCTACTCTTTCCGTTTCGTATATTTCACTTCTCCAGCGAATATTCCTCAAAATATAATTTTCAGCCGTATTAAGCAAATTGCAAATATTATCTTCAAACAGCTTCATATCAAGAAAAGTAAGTTTCTCATCTGTTGCAAATATTCCAACTTTTAATGTGACGGGGTGAGTGCTGCCAAACAATACTTCTCCCGCATTAGTTAAACAATCATCCTCCAAAAGTCCGAACCTTTTTAAAATGGTAGAACAGGTATATCGTCCCTCCGGCATTCTACCAGCAGAAACTGCCTTTTTCCAAAAAAACTTTACAGCAGATTTATCAACTTGATGTGAAGCGGCATTTGACTTTCCTTTTTCCCATTGTTCTCTGTATTTATTTGCCTCGAAAAAATTTTTTAATTCCTCTGGGGACACTTCCCGATCTTCGTCTGCAGTTCTGAGATAATATCTTCCTATTGCAGAGTATGGAGTGTTTTCTCCACTGAATTCAACTTTTATCAAGTGTTTATTATCCATTATAATTTCTTTGATTGCTGGGTATATCTGTGGTTTGATATTTTCAAACACAGCCCTCGACACATCTCGCAAAGATGAGTCTGATACGTCTTGACCGATTACATCTCCATTTGGCTTTACTCCAAAATATAAAGTGCCAATACCATGCTTATTTAAGATGGATGAGATTGAAACCATTGCCTCTTTCATTTCACCAGTAGTCTTTTTATATTCAAGCGTTTCTGTTTCTTTTCCCAGATTCATAATCAATCCTCATTTCTCAAAGTGACATTATTGTATCACAAAGAGACATTTTCGTCACTATACAAAACACAACATAGCATTATTTTTTTATTATATCCCATTATCCAAATAATAGCAATTTGCATCTATATACGCAAACGGCATTTTTACTGCGCTACAGTATAGAGCGCATAAAAATACCCTTTACGCACCATCAGTTCATCAAATGTGCCTTTTTCAATTATGCGACCGTCTTTTAAAACGACAATCGCGTCATATTGTTGCAACAGCGATTCTGCCAAAGTATGCGTCACTATAATGCGTGTAATGTCCTTAAGTTTTAATATGTCGTTCACAACCTGATAGGCGGTCTGCGCATCAAGTGCAGCCGTCATTTCATCAGCAAGTAAAACCGACGATTTCTGCAGCAGACTCCGCGCGATGGATATACGCTGTTTTTCTCCGCCGGATAGGTTTCTTCCGTTTTCGCCACACATATAATCTTCCCCATGCTGCGCAATAAGTTCTGATAATCCTGACAATGTGATGGCGTTGTTTATGTCCTCTGCCTTAAACTCCCTGAACATAGTAATATTATCCCTTATAGAAGCGTCAAACACGAAAACGTTTTGTTCAATCATGGACTCCAGTCCATAAAGCGAACTGCTGTTTATATCCTTAAGCTCATAATCATCAAAACAGATTGTACCGCTGTAATCGTGATACGCCGACATCAGCAGATTAAGCAAGGTGGATTTACCGCTGCCTGAGTTTCCGACAATGGCATAACTTTTTCCTGCCTCAAAAGATACATCTATATCGTGCAAAATTTCATTTTCCTGCTCATAGCTAAAACTTAAATTATTAATAAAAATCCCCTGATTTAAGCGGTTCGGAATATCAGCCCCTTCATCAGACACGTTAGACTCTAACGACGACACTATCTTATATATAAGTCCTGCGGCTGCCTTCTTGGCAGCAAACAGTTCGGGAATGGTCTGGATAGAACTAATCAGCGCCCCTGTCAGACTTATAAACGCAATAAGGACTCCGGGGGTGATAGCCCTGCCCGATAAAGCCAGCACAGCGCCGACAAGAAATGTCCCAAGCTGCGACATAAGTCCTGCGATGTTGCTGATTGTCGAGATAACCGTGTTGACTTTCCGTTTTCTGCATTTTGAATCTTCAACCGCCATACTGCTTTGCGTCAAAAGCCCAAGCGCGGCATTTTCCGCCCCGAAACCTTTTATAACTGAAAATCCACTTAAAGCATCTTTAAATGTTGCGACAAATTCTGCGTTATTCTCAGACACTTCCTTCTCCGCCGCAGCAAGATACTTTCCTGTTATCACAGACGCTATCATTGGCATAATCAAGAAGAAAATTGCCGCCAGCGTCAAAATAGGGCTGTACAATAACATTAATACCAGCGCGCCGCCAGCCCATATTAAACTAAAGGCCAGTTCACACTGCATTTCAAGGTAGTTTGTTTCGATTGACGCCAAATCGTTTGAAAATGCCGAAAGATATGCAGACGTCGTTTCGTTGTGGAATGATGCAATATTTTTCTGCATAAGTTTCTGAAAAGCAAAGTTTTTAAACTGCGTCATTGCCTTTTGCATAAATTTCGGTTCTGATATATACTTAAGCGCCTTAAGTGGTATGATTAAAGCAATGACTAATGTGGTCAATGCAGCAAGCAGATTTATTTCAAGCGCACCTGAGACTCCTGATACCGCGTCTGCCATCTGCTGCATGAGCCATGCAACGAATAAATTCAAGGTACTTATCAGAGCCGCGGACAAAATCATAAGAAAATACGCCGGTATGTTTCCTCTGTAAAATTCCGCTATGTATTGTCTGTAAGCCTCAGACTGATTATCCCTCTTCATTTTTAATTTCCTCCCATAATGCCTGAAGTTTATCACTTTCAGATTCTTTTATCTGGTTTTGTATACATTCCTCCACAGTATCCCCCAGATTATCATATACGTTTGTCGGTTCATCCATGGAAACAAAACGTATGCTGTTCACATCGCCCTCTGCCGAAGCGTCATACTCGTCCGACATTTTCTTTGCCATATGCAATGATTCTCTGGCTGCTTCAACGTCTCCAAGCTGAACTTGAAGCCCCGCCAGACTGGTATATATGCTTATAACCGCCTTGTCTAAAAAACTGCCTTTTCCTTCTTCTTTCAATCCTTCCAGAAATCCCAAAATGAATTTATTTATTTCCACAGCTAAGGAAAGCTCGCCTTTTTTATAAAATATGCCATAATACCCCTGATAAACCCTGAACAGCGAGACAATATTATTAAGAAACGCCATAGACAGATATTTTACCGCTTTACTCTCATCATCTGACTCGTGTTCATGTCCTGCCGCAGACCCTGATTCAGACTCATGCCTAAAGGCATGTCCATAATAAGTTCCAAGATAATCATTAAACAGACCGCACGGATTATGCTTTTCCAAAAGTTCGATAGCCTTGTCATTTTCATTAAGAAGTGAATAAATATCCGCCATATCCCTATATAAAGTAAACTCGCTTATCTCAGGGTTGGTATTCTGACTGATTAAAACTATGGAACGCTCCATCAGTTCAATTGAACGCCTAAGCATTTTCTCATTATAAGGCATAAACCCAAGCAGATAATACATTGTGGCGCTATTATAAACAATCTCAAAACTGTTTGGATATCGTATAAGCGCCTTATCCGCCTTAACAAGACCTGTTTTATCCTTGTTCCGTATACATTCTTTAAGCTGCGCAACTACTGTCTCATACTTATTATCCTTAATTTCATATCCCAGCAGGGCGTCAACCGAAGTGTCAAAAAAATCCGCCAGTTCAATAAGCAGACTGATATCCGGCATGGACAACGCGGCTTCCCATTTATATACCGCCCCCACTGTAACGCCGAGCGCATCGGCAAGCTTTTGCTGCGTCAGAGAACGCGCTTTACGGTACTCACGGATATTACCAGACAGCTTTATATTCATCTAAAGACCTCCATTTCCATCATACTCATGCCCATTACTTTTCCAGTCACAAACGTCCCGTGAAAAATGGGCTATTCCTGTTTCCGTTCCTATGCTGATTATATTATAACCGCCAAACTCCGTAAACACACCGTCCGTATATTATTACGCAAAAAATCCCACACCAACGGTATGGGATTTCACAGGAAAAATTCTAATTTTTCAAACTAATCAAGCTCAATAATCTCGTTATACAAATCCGCGTATCTGCCATTCTGCCTAAGCAGTTCTTCATGCGTGCCGCGTTCTATGATACGTCCATGCTCAAGCACCATAATCGCGTCCGCCTTTCTGACAGTGGAAAGCCGATGCGCGATAACAAAAGTGGTACGGTCCTCCATAAGCGCATTCATGCCCTCTTCTATATGCCTCTCAGTCCGCGTATCGACAGAACTGGTCGCCTCATCAAGCACCAGTATAGGCGCACGACTGATTGCTGCGCGGGCAATTCCCAAAAGCTGCCTCTGCCCTTGTGAAAGATTAGCTCCGTCGTTCTCAAGCATTGTATTATATCCTTCCGGCAGTTGTAAGATAAACGAATGCGCAGACGCAATTTTCGCCGCTTCCACAACCTCGTCGTCCGTTGCATTAAGTCGTCCATATCGGATATTCTCCATGACCGTCCCTGTAAAAAGGTGTGTGTCCTGCAGAACCATCGCAATATTTGAACGCAGGAAAGCGCGGTCAATCTTTTCAATAGGCACTCCATCAATCGTAAGCGTCCCTTCTTCAATCTCATAGAAACGCGAAAGCAGATTAGTGATGGTAGTCTTTCCCGCTCCCGTCGAGCCGACAAAAGCAATCTTCTGCCCCTGTTTCGCATAAAGTGAAATATCATGCAGTACAGGACTCCCCGGCACATAGCCGAAACATACTTTATCAAGGACGATTTCGCCCCTAATCGCTTTCATATCCGCCGCCTCGATATCGGGTTTTTCCGATTCCATATCCAGAAGGTTAAATACCCTCTCAGCTCCGGCAAGCGCAGAGAATACCGTATTCATCTGCATGGAAATCTCATTGATGGGCTGGTTGAACTTGCGGGTATAATTTAAGGAAATCGCCAGCCCGCCGATATCAAAGCCCTGCGTAATTACAAGAATACCGCCTATACACGAGGTCAAAGCATAAGACACATTGCAAAGCTGGTGCGTGACCGGTCCGATAATGCCGGAGCGGAACTGCGCCTTAATCTGCGCTTCAACCAGTACATTATTGATATAGTCAAACTCTTCCATCGCCGTCTGCTCATGGTTAAATATCTTTACCACCTTCTGTCCTGAAAGCATTTCCTCCGAAAAACCGCCCATCATTCCAAGCGCCTGCTGCTGCGCCGCATACGCGCTTCTTCCCTTCTTAATGATAAGTTTGCTGACATAAGCAAGCACAGGCGTCATGATGAGCGTAAGCCCGCCTAAAACAAGGTTAGTATAAAGCATCAAAATAACCGTGCCGATAATGGTAATCGCGCCGGAAATCATCTGGATAAGCGTCGTATTAAGCATCTCCCCGACGGTATCAACATCATTGGTAAAGCGGCTCATGATGTCTCCGACAGGATTCGTGTCAAAGAAACTGATAGGCATAGTCTGGAGTTTATCCATAAGCTCGCTGCGCATTTTCTTTAATGAACGCTGCGAAACAGTAAGCATAATCCGCTGCTGCAGCCATTGGGTAAGAACCGATATCCCATAAATTACCGCCATAAACGCTATGCCGCCTGCAAGCCCCGCAAGCCTGCCCGTCAAATCGGTTTTCTCCGCATCATAATAGAGAAACCTATTCATAATAGGCCGCAGCATATATGCCGCGGCAAGCGTCGTAACCGTATACAGAACGACGCAGATTAATGCAGCTATAAGCAGGACGCGCTCTCCTGAGAGATAACGAAGCAGTCTCGCTATCGTCCTTCCCATATTTTGTGGTTTCCCTTTTGCGCCCATTGCCGCGCCCATGTTCCGTCTGTTGCCGACATTTATTACCTTCCTGCCATCTGATGCCGCCACAGAAGATGCGTATTTTTTCCGGAGTCTTTCTTCTCTCATGCTGTCCATGATTACTCATTCTCCTTTTCTTCGCGGTCTTTCTGCGACCAGTATATTTCGGCATATACCGGGCAGTTCTCTAATAATTCGGCATGTTTTCCGCAGCCGACAATCCTGCCGTGTTCAAGAACTATAATCTTATCCGCGTCTATGACGGAATTAATCCGCTGGGCGATTACCAGTTTCGTAATGTCAGGCAGTTTTTCGCGCAGCGCCCTGCGGATAGAAGCATCCGTCGCCGTATCAACCGCACTTGTTGAATCATCTAAAATCAATATTTTAGGCTTCTTTAGCAAAGCCCTTGCAATACACATACGCTGTTTCTGCCCGCCTGAAAGATTGGAGCCGCCATGTTCTATCTCCGTATTATATCCGTCCTTAAAAGATTGGATAAAACTATCAGCCTGCGCAATTTTAGCCGCTTCCATAAGTTCTTTATCGTCGGCATATTCATTACCCCAGCGCAGATTTTCCACAATAGTGCCGGAGAAAAGCGTATTATTCTGCAACACCATTGAAATACTCTCCCGCAGATTATACAATGGCAATTCCCGCACATTTTTCCCGCCGATAAGGACTTCTCCTTCGTCTGCATCATACAGGCGCGGAATCATTGAGACAAGCGTTGTCTTACCGCTTCCGGTAGAACCTATAATGCCTGCAAATTCACCGGGAAGGATTTCCAGACTCACATTATCAAGCACCTTTTCGGGATTATTTTTAAAATAACGGAAGGTAACGTTTCTAAATTCAATCCGCCCATCTTCCACTACGGCGTTTTTATCCTTAACCATATCGTCATTTAATTCCACATTCGTATTTAAAACCGCCGAGATACGTTTGTCGGAAGCCGCCGCCCTCGTTCCCTGAAGTATTATATTGGCAAGGAAATTAAGTGAATTAAGTATCTGCGTCAGATATGTAATAAACGCTGTCAGCGTGCCAAGCTCCATATCACCGACCATAATCTGCCGTCCCGCAAACCATACGACCAAAAGAGTCGTTACATTAATCGCCAATGCCGATATAGGCTGCACCAGCATCATCATTTTAAGCGCGGCAATGCTTTTTTCCACCAGCATATCATTTACCACACGAAACTTTTCTTTTTCATGTTCTTCACGCACAAACGATTTAATAACGCGCTCGTTAGTCGCAGTTTCACGCACGCTGATATTGAGCCTGTCAATCTGCTCCTGCATCCTTGTATAGCGCGGAGATGCCACCATAATTATTACCGCAATCAGCACGGCGAGAATCGGGATTACAATCAAAATAATCCACGCCACAGATTTATTCAAAGAAAACGACATAACTACAGCCCCGATAAGCATAATCGGGCTGCGGAACATACCGCGCAGCAGATTCTGCGTAAAGTTCTGTATCTGCGTCACATCATTCGTAATATATGTAATAAGGGAACCGGAGGTAAAATCATCAATGTTGGAAAAAGAAAAGCTTTGTATCTTATGGAACGCCGCCCCACGCACTCCGCCCGCAAGCCTTGCCGCCCCGCGAATTGCAAAGTTGGCTCCCAGCACGCCGGTAATGAGCATTCCGAGCGCAATAAGCGCCATGTATACGCCGTTTTTAATAATATAAGGAATATCGCCGTTAGCAGCGCCTATGTTGATAATGTTAGCGTTGATATATGGCAAAATAAATTCGCCGCTTGCTTCCATAACCATAAAGAGCGGCCCAAGGATAAAACAGTACCAGTATTTTTTTATGTATGGAATATACTTTTTCATACTTATAATCCCGCCTTTTGCCAGAGTTTGATGGAACATTTGGCAAATCACATTATATACAAAAAAATACAGCTTGTCAAAGAACGGAATCCCGCAAGCTGCATTATAAATATGGAGATATTAGGTTTATAAATCTACAACGGAAACGTCAGGGCATGTCTCTAATCTAAAGGCTGCTTCTTCCCCGTCAGGTAGTACACGGCAAGCGCAGTTCTGTGCGAGAGATTTTCCTTGGCAAGAATTGAAGTAATATAGTTCTTCACAGTGCCTTCCGTGATAAAAAGCCTGTTCGCAATTTCTTTATTGGACAGCCCTTCCGCCACAGCCTTGATAATATCCATCTCCCGCGCGGTATATCCTTCTTCTGAAAAACCGCTCGCCTTTACATCTGTATTCTTCGTGAGATTTTCCAAGATGGTCTCTTCCATCACCCCTGTACCATTGTATACGGATTTTATCATATTCTTTAAATGCTCCGGCGTATGATTTTTAATCAGATAGCCTTTTGCCCCGTTTTTTAAAGCGTTCTGCACCAGCTCATCATCATCAAAAGTAGTAAGGATTAATACTTTTCCCAGATTATTTTCCACGATATATTTGGTCGCCTCAATTCCGTCCATCTCCGGCATCTGAATATCCATCAAAAAAATATCCGCAGCGTTTGTCTTGGCAATTTCTATCGCCTCTTTCCCGTTTCTTGCACAGCCGATTACTTCAAAATCATCATCGACGTCCAGTATAATCCTCATGCCGTCCCTTACAAAATCACTGTCGTCCGCGATAATTATTTTTATTCTGTCCATACTAATAACCGTACTCCTTTCACTCGCACCTTTCCTATAACGGCAGCAGCATATTTATTGTAAATCCCGTCTCTGTCTCAAAATCCAAAATGCCGTTAATCTCCCTTATTCTTTTTCTCATGCCTGAAATTCCCATGCCGTCGATTATCTCCTTGCAGCCGATACCGTTATCCGATATGCTGCATCTTATCACTTTATTCAGTACATGCACGCTGATTTTTATCCTGCTGCACTTTGCATATTTCAGGGAATTGGATACCGCCTCATAAGCGTTGTCCAGAATAACTTCCAGATACTTTTCCGGAATACCGCCCATCTCGCCTTCCGTTATCAGTTCCGCCTCTACGCCTTTTGCCCTGCAGTCTTCGCACAATTTCTCAAGCTGCGACATTGCAAGCTTATACTTCTGCGGGCGTTCTTTTCTAAGAATCACCCTAATCTCATCAATGCCGCTGCGCAGCTGGTCGATTACTGCCTGTATCATTTGCTTAGATGTTTCCGGTTCGCTATCCATCAGCACCTTTACCGCTTCTAACTGATATACCGAGCCATTAATATTATGTCCCAGCTTATCGTGCAAGGTCTGGGAAAGTTCCGCACGTTCTTCCAAAATTTGATTTTCCGCCATCAGCAGACTTTTGCGCACTTCTTCCTGCATCTCATGTTCCCTTCGGTCCATGCTATGCTTAAGCGTATGCTCCATAAGCGTATCTTCTTTGGTCTGCTTTCTATAGGATTCTACCACGAAATCATGCTGACAATATATAATTCCCATTAAAACCGCTATCATCAACTGCACAGGCCTGCCAATGTCGCTTGGCACAAACGCCAGGCTTAAAGGGAGAAAGTACCACAATATCCGCGGTCTGAAACAAGTCAACGCCTCATAGCACAAATACACGCCCAGCAAAGCAAACGCCGTTCCCACAGTACACAGTATCGCAAGCCACAAAAGCCCCGCTATCCCTAAACACAGGATTTGATACGGTTTCTTTACCAGTTCCTTCCCCGCCGCCACTCCGATATATAGCGCAAGAAGCAGGAGCGCCTCTACAGACGCCCCTGTCAATACAGACTGAGATAAAATGATATATATTTCCAGCGTCAGCAATAACGCTATCCGCAGCAGGACAAAATAACTCTCCCGAAACCGTTCCTCCATACGCCTATCCTTTCTATTTATATCTCTTCATCTTAAGCCTGTTTCCGTACAGAAAACTGCTGCCACAGCTTCTTTTCTACTCGTACTTCTTTGCCTTAATCCCCACGCCGCCTACACTGATGATTATAACCAGATAAGCTGCTGTAACATATAATAACATAGAATAGGCGCTTTTGTCCCCTATCAATAGTAATTGCGTCGCGTCCATAAACCATCTCTGCGGCATAAGGTAAGAAAGTGTTTTTAAACCCTGCGTCGTATTATCCAATGGAAAGTATAAACCGGATAACAGCGCCGAAATGCTCCAAATAGCAAATACCGCATAATTCGCGCTCATCACATCTCCCAATACTACCCCCAGCAAAAGACTTAAAGTGCCAAATATCAAGCCGATCAGAAATATTACCAAAAGAAATGCCGGCATACTCATGCCGATATCCAGTCCGGGAATAAGCGGCAGACAGACCGCAAGCACTAAAGTCTGCATTATACTGATTACAAACGCGACCACAAATTTGGAGATAAAATATTCCCTGCTTTTTAACTTCGTCAGCATGATTCTGGTAAAGACCTTATTATTCTGCTCTTCAATTACGGAATGTGCTACACAGACTCCGCAAAAGAGAAAGCCCAAAGTAATGACCGCAAATGCGTAGCCAATCTGAGTATGCTGGTTTATCTGCTGTTTAGTCAATTCAAGCTCTTCTTTTCCGGCAAGATTTACCACATTCTTATCGGGCAGGCTGTCCTGAATGTCATTAAGCATCTCTAACATCGCAGTTACATCATCACCCGCAAAAACCTGCGCCTGCTTAATCCTTGCAAATAAATCCGTAAGCTCCGTTATAAAAAGCTCCTGCCTATCGTCTTCCGATACGGCGTATATCATTATGCCCTCTTCCCAGTTTCCATTTAAGAGCGCATTATCAAAATCTTTTTTCAGGTAAAGTATCATTCCCGCCCTGTCGTCAAAGGCTGACTTTTTAGCATTTTCTTCCACTTCTTCATCGCTCATGCCGCTTACGTCTGCACGACAGATTGAAAACATACCCGACTGCGCCGCCTGATTTAATACATAATCCGATAATTCAGAATTGGACGCATCATATACTTTTATGATGCAAGCCGACGTATCTCCTACATAGACCGCCTTTTGTTTATAATCTTTTAATTCCAGCACTACTTCTTTTTCAGAATCAATATACACGGCATGATCCATTTTCACGCTTAAAAGGAATACCGACAATATAGGAGTCACTATTAAAAAGAACAAAAAGCCTTTATTTCTCAACAACAGTTTAATACTTGTTTTCACTAATGACGTCATGCCCTGCCTCTCTTTCTGATGCTGCCCGCCAATATAGCAATGGCTGAACACACAGCAACGATTGCCAAAGAATATACCACAGCGCTTACTGCATAATCGCTTCTTCCCATGCAGGAAAGCTCTACTAATGCACGATTGCCGTGATAGATGGGCGACAAATGTTTCAACTTATCCGATATGCCGGAAAACATATAAGTTTCAAAACTGCCGCCGAAAAATCCTATAAACCAGACTATTGTAAATTGCAGGATAATCGTAATTACCAGACTGTCGGAAATATTATAGAGCATCAAGCCTAACGCCGCTCCCGACGCTATCATCATAAAGACTACAAACGCAGATAAAAAGGGGCTGCCCCAGTGTATATCATAAAGCAGTATCGTAATTCCCGTTACCATCGCCATGCCTGCCGACACAGTTAATATAATAGGGATAAACTTTCCCAGATAATTCTGCGATTCGGAAATATTTGACACCTGAAACCTACGCACTATGCCGTACTTCTTCTCATTGCTTAGGACGCCTGTTGCGCATATTATTCCGCACCAGCAAAAATAAACAATATAAATTATGCCGTAGTAGTCCTTTGAGTCAATGGCTGGCATAAATTCCAGTTCTTTGACAGGCAGGACGACATCCTGCTCATTGCCCTGCAGTGCCGCAGTTACGCCTACATTCATCACCTTATTCATAAAATATTCGAGCGTAATGCCTTCCACTTCATAGTCGGAACTTTTATACACTACATATTCGTTTTCATTAAATTCCACAAATCCCGCAAGCTCATTTTTTTCCATAATATCCTTAACTTCACCTTCCGGATATTCATAAAAAAGAACGCCTGCTTCCTCTCCTGCAGCTTTTACCGATTCTATTACCATATCCATATCATCGACTGTTTTTCCCAGAGTCCTGTAGCCTACGGCAAATTCATCGACTCCCTCATATGATTTCATCAACTCTGCAAACGCGCTGGACAACACCGCGATAACCAGTACCGGTCCAAGCAACATTATCACCACGCTCCATGTATTGCGGAACATAAGTTTAAAATTATTTTTTATCAAATAACGAATCATATCAATAATCATATCCCTTCTTAATATTTCTCAACTTGCGAATTTTTCAATCTATCATTCCGCATAGTCTCTCAGCTTTTTACCGGTAAGTGTCAGGAATACTTCTTCCAAAGTGATATTTTCATCGCCGTCATTAACAAGCTTTTTAAGCTCCGCACTCGTTCCGCAGGCAATAATCTTGCCGTTATCCATGATGGCGATTCTCGTGCAGATTGCCTCTACTTCTTCCATATAGTGACTTGTATAAATGACTGTCGCGCCTTTTTTATTCGACTCCGTTATTTTATCCAAAATAAAGTTTCTGGACTGCGGATCGATACCTACGGTAGGCTCGTCAAAAATCAGCAGCTCCGGATTATGTCCCAGCGCGCAGGCTATATTTAGTCTCCTTTTCATACCGCCGGAAAAGTTCTTCGCAAATTCCTGCCTGCGCTCTAACAGCCCGACATATTCCAAAGACTCGTTTACCGCATTTTTCAACTGCTGCCCCTTTATTCCGTAAAGGGAAGTAAACAGTTCCACGTTTTCCCATGCTTTAAGATTGCCATGAATAGCAAGCTCCTGCGGAATGTAACCGATTTTATGTATTACCTCTTTTTTCTGCTTCCACGGGTTCCGCCCCAGCAGTTCAATCTCTCCTGCCGTCGGACGCACGATAGAGCATATCATGTTCATCGTCGTACTCTTGCCCGCGCCGTTCGGTCCCAATAAGCCGAAGATTTCTCCTTTTTTGATTTCAATATTAAGATTATCCACGACCACCTTATTGTTGTACTTTTTCATTAAGTCCGTGGTTTTTAAGATTACTTCTTCCATTACCGGTCTCCTTTACCTACTATGTTTTGTTATTCTTTGCTGGCACGAGTTTAAATAAAATGAATAAAAACGGAGCTCCGAAGCGGTGGCTAGTCGCTCCTTATTTTATTCATTTTATTTAAACTCTGACTATCGAAATAAGATTAATCAATTACAATGTCATAATATCAATTTAAAAAAGAATACGGTAGTGAAAAAAGAAATATTTTAGATATGACTTTTGTCATGTTTTTGACTTGCTGCGGCTGCGCATATAAAAACACGTTCCCGCTGCGTCGGCAAGGAACCAGCCAATCGGTACGGACATCCAGATACCTGTCACTCCAATTCCTTCAATGGCTGAAAGGGTATATGCCAGCAGCACACGTGTTCCGAGTGATATCACAGTGAGAATAACTGAGATTCCCGGCTTGTTTATTGCCCTAAAATATCCGTAGAATAAAAATAATAATCCGATACCAAAATAGAACGACGCTTCAATGCGCAGATATCCGACTCCTACCGCTGCCGTCTCTGCACTGTTTTCATCAAGAAACCATGACATAATCGGCTTGGCGAAACCAACTACCAGTGCCGAAATAAGTACGCAGAATAAGAATGTGCTTAAGACGGCGTCTTTCATGCCCTTACGGATTCTCTCGTCTTTTCCCGCCCCATAATTCTGCGCCACATATGTTGAGAACGCATTGCCGAAATCCTGCACAGGCGAATAAGCAAACGAGTCAATCTTGACTGCTGCCGCAAAAGCCGCCATCACCACGGCTCCAAAACTATTGACAAGCCCCTGAACCATCAAAATACCGAAGTTCATGACCGACTGCTGAAGACATGTAAGCGATGACAGACCAATCAATTCTTTCAGGATATCTTTGCTCCAACATCTGTTTTCTTTCTTAATATGTACTTCGGGATACTTTTTTACACAATAAATCAAAATACCGACTCCCGCCGTATATTGCGAGATTACCGTCGCTACCGCCGCTCCGCCGACTCCCCACATAAGCACCCTTATAAAAAATAAATCAAGGAAAATATTTAAAATCGCTGAAACGCCTAAAAAGCAGAGCGGTATCAGAGAGTTTCCCAGAGCGCGCATAAAGTTAGCGACAAAATTATATAAAAATGTTGCAGCAATTCCTGCAAATATCCATAAAAGATATTCTTTCATAAGCGGCGCAACCTCTTTAGGAACGCGGAGAAATACAAGGATTCCATGAAGTCCCGCATATACCAACACATTCAATGCCAGCGCAACCAGTCCTATTATCAGAAACGCCATATAGATTCCTTTTTCCAGCCTGTTGTAATCACCTCTGCCAAACTGCATGGAAAAAAAGGCGCTGCTACCCATGCAAAGCCCTAAAATAATCGACGTCACAAAGACCATCAGCGTGTAAGAAGAGCCCACCGCCGCAAGTGCGTTTTCCCCCAAAAACCGCCCGACAATCAAAGTATCCACCACATTATAAAGCTGTTGAAGTACATTTCCCACCATGATTGGAAAAGCAAACTTTAACAGCTTTTTCATAATATTTCCCTGTGTTAAATCGTAATTCATCTGCCTTATACCTGCCAAATCTCCGGAAACGGCTTTACTAGCGGCTGATTCTGTTTATGCTCGCCAAGCATTTTCTCCATCCATACCATGTTATACCAGCGTCCGAATTTATAACCGCACTGACGGAACTCTCCCACCAGCCGATAACCCATTTTTTCATGATAATATACGCTGGCATTGGTGAGATGTTCGTCCTCTTCATATGTATACGCTATGCAGGCGTTTGCATTGAGTATGCCCTGCTTCTTTAACGCCGTTTCTAAAGCGTCGTACAGTTTCGTTCCTATTTTTTCACGCTTTTTATCCGCCCTTATATAAATCGTCGTCTCCACACACCAGTCATATGCAGCGCGCTCCTTGAACGGGGCGGCGTATGTGTAGCCTAACAGTTCGCCGTCGCACTCTGCTACAAAGTATGGGTATTTTTTAAGCGTATTCTCTATGCGACGATGGAACTCGTCCACAGTCGGCACGACAAGCTCAAATGAGATTGCGGTATCTTTTACATATGGGGTGTATATTTCTAACAGTGCTTCCGCGTCGGCTGGATTGGCTACGCGGATGTTTATGTTGTGTTCGTTCATGGGGGATGATTTTGTTCCTTTCTTGGTGAATTCTCTATTTTATATTTAATATCCGGCTGCATCCGGCTTAAAATCTGTTTCATTTGTTTCTCTGCTTTTTCTGTCACTTTTTTTCTGTCGCTTTTTTTCTGTCACTTTTTTCTGTCACTTTTTTATCGCCATTTTTTTATCGCCGTTTTTTTATCGCCGTTTTTTATTTAGATTTATTAATGCCATCTTAATACCTTTTTTAAATCGTAGCATTTCTATCTCTAATCGCAACTTTTTCACTTTCCATAAAAACAAGTATTTAGCGCTATCTCTTGGATAACAATACTGCTTGCTTTTCTGCTGATTCCGTTGATTTTTTCAATAATCAGTCGCATAATGCCGGAATCATCCTGCCTTCTAAGCTTTTTATATATTAGACTTTACTTTTTATGAAATTTCTAGCACATCATAAATTGCACTTAGGCAATCTTCCGTTGTCAGAACATTCCCATTCTCAAAATATATAACGGTAATATTAAGGTTCTTGCTTTGTTCTTGACTAATAACTGCTTCATTTAGAATATTCTCAAGTTGCTGTTCATTCTCTCTTGCAATACCTAATGCTCTCCTCCAATATTTCACAAAGTGGTTTTTAAACTTAGAATAATCTGCATATAATCCACTAGGATTTCCATTAGCAACATACCCCATTTGTTGTTGGATACATGCCCCCAGCTTATTTATATATTCATAAACTAAATTTTCTTTATCTATAACGCTTGTCACACTGGTAGAATTTGATAAAATATCCCTGTTAAATAGTATACCCATTTCTCTTTGAAATTGATTACCTGTATTAATATACTGCATATTGATTCCTTCTTTCTATATTTTATTTTCTTTAATTTAACACTATCTTTCTCGCGTTTAATCGCATCTTAACCTTTGTAAGACTTTTTTACACAGTCATTATAATCTGTTACATATCAGCTTTTCAATTAAAGTCCACACTCTAGTTCTTTACAAAATTTGCATATTGGATAATCCTTAAAACTTTGCTTTGTTACATCATCTAATCTCGCGTAAACTTCTTTTGCCTTATCTTCTTCTCCAAGCAATATATACGCACCTACTTTTAATGACAAATCATCATTATCCCTTGCAATTTTTCTAAGATTTCGCATTTCTTTTTCTAAAAGATTATTCTTTCGTTTCAATAATTGATAGCGATTTATCACATGAATAATACTTGCTTTATTAGAATCTTTTCGCTCTAACCAATAACATAATTCTAATGCAGCATTATAATATTCATCATCATTGGTTGCATCATAAACTTTTATCAATTCCAATAAGAAAAGCGTCACTTGATTAATATAATCTAATGATATAGTAATCTCTTTGATATGTTTTATGATTATCGGCAAATCAATATTAGATGCCTCTATCATCTCGTCCTTTGTCAACATTATAAAATATGTACTATCAAACTCTATTTTATCAGTAGTAATACCTTTAAAAATAACAGGTGCATCATAATATCCAAATAAATCAAATTTATCGTCATCATTTCTACGAAGCGCACAAATCAACAGTTTCAAATTTCCAACCGATATTGTACCTAATGTGCTATCCTTTATATTCAAGTCAACCTCTTTATTCTCAAGTATACCTTCTACAAGTAAGTTAAGATTTCTATCATCGTTCTCAGAAAGGTTCTCATAATCTAAATCCTCTTTTGCATGTACTAATTGTAATACTTTATCAACCTTCTCTAACCATTCAATATGTTTCTGTAATTTATCAATATCTGGTATATGTCCTGTTTTATCAGCCTTCAATTCCATAGGAATAGCAAGATTGTTAATTTCCATATCTTTTGTCTGTAATAGCTTTAAGAAAAACTTTTCATCATTCAATCTTTCTTTCAAACTGCCATTAAGTTTATACTTATATTTTAAAGTTTTATTATTTATATCAAAAATCAGTCTATGGCTCTTACCAAACTGGATTTCTTCATGATCTGCAAATATTATTCTTTTAAAATTTTTATAGAATATTGTATTACCTGCTTTAACCGTTCCCTGTCTTTCCGAAAAAATAACACTTATCTTTTCTATATATTCAATAGGCATCTTCACATCATATCCAATATCTGTATATAAATATACTCCATGTGCAAAAAGATACTTAAGCGGAAAGCTATTATCGTTACTGCTTTGATTCTGCACAGATGTAAAACCAAATGACAACTCTCTAAAATCCTCTTTCTTTACTTTGCTATCATCAATCTCAAACGATGAACCAATATAAGCTCTCTGTAATTTATAATTTCTCACAAAATTGATAAATATATCAGAAATTTCATCTCTGTCATTAGGCATCCGTATTAATGGAACATTCTTTGTTTTTTGCTTTTCATTACAATCTTTCAACAACTGCTTAAGCTCAAATGGCAAAAGCTGAGAATAGTACATCTGCTCCTTCTCTCCATGTAAATCAAAAGACACCACGAGTAGCATTGCTCCACCTGCATCCAAAAAATTTTGTAAATCACTTATGTCAATCGGATATGATTTTTTAGTTACTTCCGGTGCTTGCAATATACAGCCTTTAACCTGCACATCAACATGTCCATCCATATCACTCTTCTCGTGGTTTATTCCCTTATGTCCATAAACAAGAATGCAACCATCAAAAGATGGTCCCTTCTCCTTAGTAGGAATACATGGAACTAAGTAACCCGTCTTTGAAATTTTAGCCATCACAACGCTTACTGCAAGACTCTCAACGTCTATTTCTGCACTCATTAACCCTCCACTCCATTATTTATATTCATTATTTTTCATCAAACATCGTTCTATATGATATACGCTAATAACCATCTGCTCACTTTTTATTATTTTTTCAACTGCTGTTTCAATTCCCTAAAGCTCTCCAATGCACTTTCCAAATTCTCTATAATATCATCTGCAAGCTCATCAGGATTTGGAAGATTATCCAAGTCAGCAAGCGATTTATCTTTCAGCCAAAATATATCTAAGCTTGTCTTATCCCGTTTCAAAATTTCATCCACACTAAATCTGCGCCAGCGTCCTTCCGGATTTTGTTCTGAGTAGGTTTCTTTGCGCTCATAACGGTTTTTCGGATTATAACATGATATAAACTCCTCTAAATCTTTATCTGTCATTGGATTCTGTCTTAAAGTAAAGTGAATATTTGTACGGAAATCATATATCCAGACATCTTTTGTCTGGGTGTCTGCACTTGCCGGACGTTTATCAAAGAAAATAACATTCGCTTTTACACCCTGTTTATAAAAAATCCCTGTCGGAAGTCTCAAAATCGTATGTAAATCTGTTGTCTGCAATAAGTTTTTGCGGATTACTTCGCCCGGACCGCCTTCAAACAAAACATTATCAGGAACAACTACTGCCGCTTTTCCTGTTGGTTTTAAGATAGTATTAATATGCTGGACAAAATTCAACTGCTTATTGGAACTTGTTGTCCAAAAATCCTGTCTGTTATAAATTAAATCTTCACCATCCTGCCTACCCTCCTCATTTGTAAACCTCAGTGCAGATTTTTTCCCAAAAGGCGGATTTGTTAAAACATAATCTACCCGATATCCCGGATCTGTCAAAAGAGAGTCTCCATGAACAATTGGAACTTTTCCGTAAATGTCTCCGATATTATGAAGATATAAATTCATTAATGCCATCTTAAAAGTCTCGGCAACAATCTCATTGCCATAAAATGTTTGATTCTTTAAAAATTCTTTTTGTTCGCGGTCAAGGGCATAGTTATCCGGATTAGAAATATACTCCTGCGCCGCCAGAAAAAATCCGCCGCTTCCACAACATGGATCGGCTATTGTTTTCATCGGTTCAGGCTGTACGCATTTTATCATTGCCTTAATAATCGGTCTTGGAGTAAAATACTGCCCCGCAGCGGATTTTACATCTTCTGCATTTTTCTGCAGTAAGCCTTCATAAATTTCACCCTTGACATCCGATGACATTGAAACCCATTTTTCCTTATCTATCATTTGCACAATACGGTATAAAATTGCAGCATTACTGATTTTATTTACTGAGCCCTTGAAAATCTGTCCAAGAATTCCACTCTGCTCTCCAAGTTTCTCAAGTGTTTTCTTATATTGGTTTTCTAAATCTGCTCCTGTTAAAGCATTCATATCAGACCACGCATAGCCTTTGGGAATACCAGTTTCTTTCTTATAGGGCGGCTTTGTATATTCATCTGACATTTTTAGAAAAATCAAATATGTCAACTGCTCTAAATAATCACCATAAGAAACGCCATCATCGCGTAAAGGATCACACATTCCCCATACTTTTGAAATTATAGTTGATGAATTATCACTCATGATGAAAGTCTCCCTTCAAATGCGCTCTTTAATATGCTTTGGTGCATAGCTTCTGCTTGTAATAAAGCATTCTCTACTACTTTAGCAATATTTTCATAAACAGATAATTTATTTTCAATATCAATCACTATTTCTCTCTGTTTTTCTTTACTGGAAACATACGGAATTTCTAACTCTCGTAACACATTTAATCCTACAGTCTTCTGTGCCGTTCCTGTTGCCCTTTTTGATGCTTGTGCATATACATATGGTGATTGGAGAGCATAATATAAAAACTTCTGAGTAATGATTTCGTTCGGTCTAAGTAGAGCAATATGACGTTGAAAGCAAAAATCCTTTTCAAAATCTATTAAAACAGGAATCCCGAAAGATCCTGTGACTGTATAAAGGACATCTCCTTGTTTCGGCTTTCTTGTATCAGAAATAGCATCAAAATAATCTTTTCCTACATAAGCCGTATTTTCCCAATTAATCACATGATTATTAATGTTCGATATCATTATAAAGGGAATGCCCTTTTTCGATTTAGGGGGTGGCATATGGTCTCCATCAGTTATAGATTGGCAAACATCTTGAAGTTTAATATGTTCACACCCACTAAATGCTTCTTTTAATACAGCTTGACGATAAACATCCAATTGTTGCTTAATATTTTTTAGTGTTTCTTTTCCTGCATCAAGTTTTGAAAATAATTCTTCAATGTGGCAAACAATTCTTTTCTGTTCATCATGTGTAGGCACAGGTAAATCCATTTTTTCAATATATTGATAATGTCTTGCATATCCTCTATCTGACATTATCAATGTAAGATATTGTGTTCCATAGTATAAATATTTAGGCAGTACAATATCTTTCGCCTGCAAAATTTTAGTTCCATCTGCACCTGAGCCAAACGGAAAATCAATATATTTCACAATACGCGTATGATCTCCAAATATCAAAACAGGCAATTCACAATTAACTTTTTTTTCGATATTATCTGTGTATCCGCCAATAAGCTGTTGCCCTTGATCAATAACGGCAAGCAATCCTTTTTCTTTGTAATCTTTTCTCTTTATTTTCCCGGCAGAAGGAACAGATATTTTTTTGACTAAAGTTTTATATATTGCCACTATTTGTCTCCTTATGCCACTAATTCCACATTCATTTCCATCAATATTTCTTCATACTGCTCACCAAACACATCATAGAACCTTCCCAATCCGCCTTTTTTATCAAATGGACTCAGTTCCAAATCTCCTGATTCTATATTTAATGATGTTGCTATATGGTCTTTTATCTGACGAAGCCACTCCATCTGTTCGTCTGTAAAGTGTATATTACCCGCATTACGTTTCAATGTCCACTGCATAAAATTATAATTTACACGTTCTGCAAAGGGCACCAGCTTGTCTATGTATCCCATCTCAAACCGAATCATAGAAATAAGATCTGTGATTTGCGCCATTGTCCCACGTTTTACATTTTCTGGATTTTTAATCGCATAGCACTCCCACAAACGCTCTATGGTAATATTCTTAATCTTCAATTTTTCATACAATTTTTTTAACTGCTCAATCGCCATAGGTCGCTTTTTATATCTTTGGTCATAAATAATTTGCAACGCATAAATTTCATCTTTATTTTCTTCAATATATTCTCTAAATGACGAAATTACTTTATCTGCATTCCCTTGTTGTTCCATGTCAAATCCTGCAAAAGTTACAGAATCTATGTTTACACTATCAATAATCTGTTCATGGTTTCTTCTGACATTCTCAATAAATTCACGAACATCAGGATTATAAAATGGCTTTACCGCTTCCCCTATCAGTTCTTTTTGAGTTTCCTCCATTTTGACTTTTTCTGCTGGTTTTAGTTCTTCATCTTCTTTAAGAATTACACCCGCCTTACCAGCTATAACATCATCGTCAAACGCATCCAATAAATGCTGTGCCACATTTCCCGCTGAATCTCCAACAATATTGCGAAAGTTCTCTCTTTCCTTCTGTGTCATCTGGCTGTTAAGACGGATAATCCTATTTGCAAGCGAAGTTAATGTTTTTCCATCTTTAGCCCCTATAGCCACATTCAACATCAGCTCTTTCATGCTTACCATAGGTTTACTTTCTAATGGACGTGTATCTGTCTTTTTTGATTTTGTAACGCCAACTGCATCCACTATCACAAAATGATCTTTATTTCCTGTGGCAGAGCGCGTTACTTTCTGCAAATCATCTTTCCCTAATGAACGTGTTCCGCGTCCTTTCATTTGTTCAAAATAAGTTTGACTCCGAACATCACGCATAAATATTAAACATTCAATAGGCTTTACATCTATACCGGTAGCAATCATATCAACTGTAACTGCAACACGAGGATTATAACTGTTTCTAAATGCACTCAGTATTGTTTCCGGCTTTTCTGCCCGACAGGTTATCTTTTGACAAAACTCATTTCCCTCACCAAATACATCTCTGACAATCTGAACAATATCATCCGCATGGCTGTCTGACTTCGCAAATATAAGTGTTTTGGGTACTTCATTTCTCCCCGGAAACAACATTATCGGTAAATTATCTTTGAAAACTTGTATAACAGTGCGTATTTGGCTGGGATTGACAACCGCCCTATCAAGCTGCGCTTTGGCATAATCTAAATCTTCGTCCATCTGTTTCCAGCGTTTTGCTCTTGACAAACGATTCCTATATTCAATGAGCTGTTTCATTAAATGAGCGCCGTCTCTGCCCACTTTCGTCTCTATAATAAAAATATCTTCTCCAACATTAACGCCATCAACAATAGCCTGTTCCCGCGAATATTCACTAACTATATTTTGTTGAAAAAATCCTAACGTTCTCTTATCCGGCGTTGCAGAAAGCCCAATAATAAAAGCATCAAAATATTCCAACACCTGACTCCAAACATTATAAATAGACCGATGACATTCATCAACAATAATACAGTCAAAAAATTCCGGCGGATACTTTTCATTATAAACAACTTCCCTTATAGCTTGTGTATTATCAGAAGATTGTTCAAACAATGATTCTTCCTCTGCGGATTCGTCTAATTCCTCACCCTTTAAAATTGAATACATTCTTTGAATTGTACTAATGCAGACTTGCACATCGTCGGGAATATATGAATTTCTTAATCTACACAAACCATATAAATTTGAAAAGCTTCGGGTATCGTCATTGGGTTTATATGCACGGAATTCACTCTCTGCCTGTTCTCCAAGACTTTTGGTATCCACCAGAAAAAGAATTCTTCTCATTTTTCCATACTTTAACAAGCGATATGCCGCAGTTATAGCCGTAAATGTTTTTCCTGCTCCTGTTGCCATCTGTACCAAGGCTCTAGGTCTGTTTTCTGAAAAAGACTTGTCTAACTCATTAATCGCTTTAATCTGACATTTACGGAAACCTGTAGTACCCAATTCCGGAAAGTTTTTCATATTATTTCTTACTGTATCCGGCTGTTCCAACAAATATTTTAATGTTTCCGGACGAAAAAATGAAAACACTTCTCTGGAACGATATTTTTTATCATCATAATCCGTAAATCTTGTAAGTATTCCTGTTGCTTCATAAGCAAAACGAATTCGATAATCTACATTAACATATTTTAATGTACTATTTGCGTATCGCTCCGACTGGTTTTCTGCTACAGTTATATTTTCACCTAAATCGTCTTTCTTAGCTTCAATTACCCCTACCGGACTTCCATCTACAAAAAGAACATAATCTACTGGTCCGGTACTTGTCGGAAATTCTCTAACTGCAACTCCAAGAGACGCTATGGGATTAATTTGGTGCATATCCTGAACTATCCAACCGGATTTAACAAGCTTTGCATCTATTTTTTCTCTTGCTTTTGTCTCTGGCGTCATAATTCAGGCTCCTCTCATATTTGCGATGTTCCGTCATTGTATTTGATATAATATCCGTTAAAAACATTCTATCATACCTATTTTATAATCACAATTCGTTTTTTTATATAAACAGAGGTGATTTCTCTATCCCCTCACAATTATTATTGAATTTTGTTTTAAAAACAATTGTTTTTATCTAAAAATACGGATATAATAAAAAAAATATATTTTGAAATGGGGGGTGCTGATGAAATTACTCTTGTCAACAGATGAACTTATCGAACATATGAAAAATAAAGGTATTACTTTCAATATCATGTCTGAGGATGATGCTAAAGATTTTCTTCAAAATAACAACTATTACATGAAACTTGCTTCTTATCGAACAAATTATCCAAAATATCTTACTGGTGCTAAAACCGGACAATACATAAATTTAGATTTTGCTTATCTAAAAGAACTTTCAACAATTGACATGCACCTTAGATACTTAATCATAAAAATGTGTCTTGATATTGAACATGCTTTAAAAGTTTCTCTAATCACACGTGTTGAGAATAATCCGCAGGAAGATGGATACGAGCTTATCCGCAAGTTTATTGGATACACAAATTCAAAAGGTCAGATGCAAAACGAGTACATCCTAAGGAAAATCCGCGGGCATAAATCCAGCGATTACTGTAAAGACTTAATAGAGAAATATTATCCGTATTTTCCTGTTTGGGTTTTTGTAGAACTAATTTCTTTTGGCGACCTGACATACCTCATTGCCTTTTATGATGAGCTATACTCAGACCAAATTGTGAACAATAAATTTATGAACACCGTCCGTGACATGAGAAATGCGGCTGCTCATAGTAATTGCTTGATCAATAAACTATTTGAACCACTGAATCCCAAGCAGCAAGTAGACAGCGCCATATCCAATTATGTGAAAAGTGTGCCTGAAATTTCTTCATCAGCCAGAGCAAAAAACTTAAATTACCGCGTTGTATATAGTTTTATAACATTGCTGTATATTTATGGCACTGTTGTCCCTGATGGAAAGACAAAAACTAAACGCCATCAGGAAATACAGGAACTTTTTGGTAAACGGATGACGCAGCATGCCGATTATTTCAAATCCAATACCAAAATAAAGGGAATTTATGGATTTGTGAAAAAAATTGTTGACTCTCTACCTATTTAAACATATAATATTAACAGAATTGAAAACGGTTTTGCCGTTTTGGAAGGAGAGACATATCCGTAAGGTGTTGTCGCTCCTGATTTTTTATTTATAAAGATATTAAAATTCAGATTCCCTTCCCTTACACAAGCACAGCCTAGACAATAAAATTTTACACCCCCAACCCACCTTCCATTTCATCAAAGTCAACCTTCTTTACCGCGCCATTTTTCAACATTATCTGCACTGCCCCATATCCGCCGCAGTTTTCTTTATCCGTGTAAACAATCTTTTCTATCGGAAAAAGTTCTTCTTCGGTAAAATCCGTAAGTTCTTCTTTCGTGATAACCTGCGATATTAAAACGCTCTGTTCATAATGATTCTGTTTCTCCCTTTTCATAGAAGCATAGACGATAACCGACCGTTCAGAATCAGGATTTGTCCCTGCGCTGCGAACTACGTTCAACTCTTCCCAGCCGTCATAAATTGTCATAGCAAGCTGTTTTTCACGTCCGGTAAAATCGTGACCTTTTAAAATAATTGCCGCAGCAGTCTGGCTGCCGTTTCCTGACTTTCTGATAATCTCCGTACTGTTATCAGGAAAACCGTAAGCCCCAAGTGTAAGCGCAATCGGCTTTTTGAAGAAACGTGTTCTGTCAACGCGCATAATTCCATACGGCACTGTAAAGTCAGCCAGATTCATTGCCTGAATCCAGTGACACTCCTGCTCTAAACGATAGGTAAAGAACTGTCTGCGGTACAGCACGCCGTCTTTTTCTCCATGCCAGAATGTCGCATTGGCATTTTCATAAGCATCCGATGTGATGTCATAAAGTACATACTGCTGTGACTCCATATAGTCAATCTGCTGCCCGTCCACAATCGGCGCAGACTCCCACGGGTATTTCGTATTAAAACACAGTTTTGAATAATTCCACATACCATGACGGTCGTCTTTTTGTTTTATCACTTTTCCTGTACGCAGGATTGTCTCACCGTTTGCTTCATGGTTGGAAAAGCACAGCGCCGGTCCGTCCAATGTCGTTACCTTCACCTCGTCCGCTGACATTTTTTCCCATGTGCCGTTGTTTTCTTTTTCCGTCCAAAAAGGGTGGTCTTTAGGGAGGTGCAGGCACAAGAAAGCTTTCCCTAACCAAAACGGCGATTCCGCGCAGGAATACCCCTGCACCAAAGGCGTAAACTGTCCGTAAAATCCCAGCGTCGGCACGCCTTCATATAGAAAATCTTCCCGCGTCATAAATTGCAATAGAGAACCTGAACATATCCGCCGTGCGAGTCCGGCGTTTACCACCGTATTTTTAAGCATCATATTTCCATCAAAAGCGCTTGTGGCGGCGTTCCTGTAAATATTGCTCCTGCCCCACATATTTGTAAATCCGTCTCTGTCAAAGAAATCTCCGTATGTCTTCATCAATTCGTTAGAATTTTTTTCAAACTGGGCGGCAAGGTAAGGCTCATTATCATATCCATACCACAGATTCCACAACGGCGCATATACGTTGAACGCCCAACAGGAATAGTAATCAAAAGAATGTCCGTCGCGATACCAGCCCTGACCGGCATAATAATTTAAAATATGTGCTGCATGTTCGCGCATTATGTCTTTATCAATCTCATAGCCTTCCATGTTTAAGAACGCCAAAACAAGCATGTTAAACAGACGCCAGTTCTGCGGCACCGTATTGCCTTCTGCATAATCCATTAAAAATCCGGCAATGCGGTCTTTTTCTTCTTTAGTATAGGTATCCCATATTTCCGCCTTGCACAGCCACAGGCAAATCACAAGTGCGCAGGTTTCCACTGTCTGTTGGAATGTCGCAAACGGATTATCTTTACCGGCAAGCTGTTTTAATTCATTATATGTTCCCACGCACAAGGAGTCGCTCTCCGTACATGAACGCAGCACATGGCTTTTATAATAATCGCGGATTTTATATCCCGCTATCTCCAATTCAGGATTTTCATGGATTAGCGGCGCCGCAATGAAAAATGAGCGCGCAAGCCCCTCGAAATATTCTGCTTTCTTCTCCCCCACCGCATCCTCGCTATGCGGATACGTTATCTTAGTCTCTTTTCTTGGCATAACCACAGGAGACGTGAACTCCTTAATATTTTGAAACACGCCCTGCAGTAAATATTCTCCCGCCTCAATCCAACTCTGACGAATCAGCCCCGTATATGGACTTAATTCATAATCAAGTGTTTTAGGTTGAAATACCATGCTTATTCTCCTTTCTTATTCCAGTAACCAGAGTTTCACCTAAGTGAAAAAAATAAGGGGCGACTTACCTCTTTTCAGGCATTGGAGCCCCGTTTTTGTTCACTTAGGTGAAACTCGTGACAGTAATTCTCATCACACATTCCACGCTCTGCACTCCCTCAAAGTCAACGTCCCACTGTATCAGATACACAGTTGTCTTACTTCCGTCATGCAGAAAATGTTCTTTTGGCACAATCCGCAGATTTGATACCGACTGCTCCTTACTCTTATCCTCATCGTTTCCACAGACCTTTACTTCTATCCTGCACAAACTTTTTTGTCCTTCTATTTCAATAACTTGCATTGATTTTTCATTCTCAACCGCCTGTTCCTTTTCCTCATACTCCACACATATAATTCGGGGCTTAAAAGGCGTTATCAAATTCTCCGTAATTTTCTTCGTCTGCTTGGAAACGGCGAAACAATCCCTAACATAAATTTGCAAACCATCTATATCTTCTAAATCCGCCGTATCTTCCATATGAATTTTTCGACTAATTCGGTCAATGTGTCCCTTCGGATATGCGCCCGCAAATGAAATTTCCAGTTCCTGTTTCTTCTCATTCCATTCAAAAGAATCCGCATGGTATTCCCTCCCCGGACACTGTTCACAGTCATTAATAATCGGCACGGAATGTCCCAGCGAGCGGTTGCAGAGAATTTGGTATCGCCCCTCGTGAAAATAGTCCTTTGTATATTCCCCCGCCCCTAAATCCGTCAGCAGCATCTCACCGTTGTAGACGCACAAAAAATGACCGATATCATTGTGGTTATGATTTTCATCGTTATGACCGCCCTTTGCCGCAAAGCCATTGCCCTGAGAGTCTTTACAAATCATCCACTGCGCCGACGGTAATAAATCGCAAGCCTTTAAATCGGCTGCCTGTTCCTGCCGTCCGCCGTATTCCAGTAACCATCTGATATTCCGCTCATTAGGCAGCCAGCGGTAACAGTTATCATCATGAAAAAATCGCGCCGCTGCATAATCCGGCGTTTTTACCGCGGGAAAACAATGCGTAAGATAAGCCGTCAGCCCCGGCAAAAACCTTTCGTTACAACTTCCATCCGAAAAACTCAAGGAAATACCCTTTCCAAAATAACATTTCTCCTGAAAAGCGGCAATCTTTTCACATTTCGGCTGCCGCATCAAATCCATGTTCTTTTCAGTTTCTTCATATAAAAGCTGCGCATACGCAGTATAATAACTCATTCCATAAGAAAAATAACCCAAACCTTCCGTACACGCGCCGTCGTCTTCCATGCCGCCAAGATAGCACTGCAGCGCATTATACACACGCTTAAGGCAAAGTTCTTTCCACTCTGCAGACAGCACGCCCATACGATACATATAAATCGCCGCCATACCGACTGAGCCTGCGCACACTGCAGACCAGTTACTGCAGTTTGTCTCCCAGCCGATATAAGGCGGTTTCGCGTTACAAAAAGGCGTAAGCACCCTGTCCATAATCTCACGCTTGGCAAACGCCACAGTTTCAAGACTCAGTTTATCCTGCATGAGAATTAAAATCTCCGCCAATGTCTGCGCCGTCTCCGCCGCAAATAAATCTATCGTCTTTTCATCTAAATTATCAAAATCAACATGTGCGGGCAGCGCCCAAAAACGCTCCCTGCACACGGAATCAATCACACTATCCAGTTTATCAATATCTTCCTGCCGCTTGCCATACTCCGCAAGAATCCCAAACACCGTCAGATATTTCCTGCGCGTAAAGTAAACATTTTCATAAATCAGCCGATTTCCCGTCTTGTGATAAAGAAAAAATTCATCATCAGAAAGCGCGGGCATCTCTTCATTTCTAAGACGCTCGCCTTCTTCAACAATCTCATTCCAAAATGCTTTTAAATATGCAGTCTCATGCGGGTTCATTCACATCATTCCTATTCTTCATCATTACTGCCACCCTATTACCATAGTCTTGTCCTTATTACCCTTCACAATCTTGGGCGGCATTGACTCATATGCTTCTACACTCCGTTCCGGTCGGTGCTAAACATGCGCCACTGGCGCATAGCACCCTTTTGAGGTCCTTGTAAAACGTCGGTACTTAGTGAAAAAGCCTGCCTTTCGGCTTTTGAACTTAGTACCGCTACGATTTTACATGGAGCGAGAGTGTGCCTCAAATGGCAGCATATGAGTCAATGCCGCATACACAGATTCTGAATATTAGTCTCAGTCAGACGCCGCCACTCCATATACCTCCAACTGCGTCAACGCCGGAAACGGCGATTCCGTCTCCGCTTTAATCAACTTCTTAAGTTCAAGCCACGTGACAACCCTTTTTTCAAATCTAATCTCCTGTCCGTCCGCTCTTTTTTCCAGTTCTGCCGTAATACTGCTGCCATCAGAAAACTCAATCGTAACTTCCTTCCACCAGTTGTCATGTGGGAAATCGCTTCTAAGATAAATCACTACCTTGTCGATTTCAACAGGATGCCCGAACTCCAACTTAAATACGGCGTCAGGATTACGGTTGATTCCCCATGAAGTATAAGGCCACTGTCCATGCGCGCTGTTTGCTTTCACGCCATCAATCGCGTTTCGCGCCGCAAAAACAGCCTCGTTCCTCGTCTCCACATTGGCGGACGCATGCGGATATGAACTCGTATTTTCATGATTATCGTAGACGTTAAGCGCCTGATTGCGATATGCATATATTTCTTCCTCTGCCGCCTTGCGTGCGTATATATAATGGCAGTTCCCCGCAAACGCTTTCGGGGAATAACCGGTCTTTAACTCTCCAAACGGCACTTTAAATTCTACATTCCCTGTCACATAAATCAAAGCCGCTCCCAACGCATCATCTGCCTGAAACCAAAAGTATTCCGGTTTCCCGCTATATTCCAACACAACCCTGTCTCCTTCTTCATAAGCAGAAGTAACCGTTAGATACACCTCGCGCTCCCCGCGTGCAACAAATTTTGTCTCTCCATTATCCTTCAAAACCTTAACTGAAAACATCATTTTTACTTTTCTCCCTATAAACAACATATATCAGGTAATCGCTAAACTCTGGACATTCAAATATAACTGAGCAACTACCTATGCAGCAGCCATACCCAATCACTGCCTGTTAAAAATCTGACGAAAAATCAACGACTGCAAATACGCAGTCAGCCCTACCGCAATCAACAGCAGCGGCCAAAATACAAATACCCCTAAAGCAATCAGGCACACAGCTATCACAAGAATTAAAATCGTCCAGCCCAAATATTTTATCGAAAGATAGAAAGCCGCTTTTAAATACGTCGCAATATTGCCGTCCAGCCATGCCATCACCGGAAACAAATATGCAGTCGTCATCAGAAACACAACTGTTATCAGAAAAAATGCTGCCATAAACATTGTAGTGACAGGAGTCCGAATACGCATACATATATAGAAGTCCCCACAAAGCACAGCTCCCACAGCTAAAACCATAAGCCAAACTTTAGTTGTCTGCGCAAACAGCTTTGCAAAATTTTTAAAGTACATTCGTATCAGATATTCTTCCTGATCCTCCGTCATTTTCAGAGTTATATAATAGACTGTGGTTGTCGCTGTGCCAATCGTAATAATCGGCAGCGATGTAACAAACCACAACAAGGTCAGGACAAGAAAATCTATCAAACGCCCCATAAATTTCCATATCGGACTGTCATATGAAAAAATCGTTCTCAAACTCCTGTCACTCCTTCCAGACTCTATGTTCTGTCACCAATACGGATTCCAGTCCTTCATTAATCTTGTCAGAGCCTCCATGTAAAAATAATCGCCCCATGAATTACATTCGTCCACGCCATAATGATTGCAGGTATTATAAGGAGAATGATTTGAGTACGTACTATGCAGCACCAGACCATTCGACTGCTTATAATCCTTTACGACACATCTGTCATAAAGCGCTTTCATCAACTGTTTGGCGATTGTAATATAATAACCTCTTTCGCCCTCCGGCAGATACTTTATCATTTCCAACATTCCGCACGCCGCAATAGATGCGCTGGAAGAATCTCTAGGCTGCTCGTTACCCGAAGTAAACTCCAAATCCCAATACGGCACTAAATCTTCCGGCATATGTGAAAGGAAATACTCTGTCACATGTTTAAAAATATCAATATATTCTTCACGCCCGGTATAGCGATATGCAAGCGCCATTCCATATATTCCCCACGCCTGCCCTCTGGTCCAAGCAGAACCGTCGCGGTATCCCTGACATGTTGCGCCGTGGTCGGGCGCGCCTGTTTCCATATCAAAGAAAAACGTATGCCATGTAGAATAGTCCTCGCGAATCACATTGGCAACCGCCGTATGGATATGTTTCTCTGCAATATCGCGATAGCGGTTATCGCCGGTTTCTTCCGACGCCCAATAAAGCAGGGGAAGATTGAGCAGACAGTCGATAATCAGTCGATAATTTTCAGGCGCGTCCATCGCTCCCCACGCCTGAATAAATTCTCCGACAGGGTGGAAACGTGTAATCAACTGCTCCGCCGCCTTAATCGCTGCCTCGCGCCCGGTCTGCGAACCTGTCAGCTTATATCCTGCCACGCAGGAAGGCGTATACAGAAATCCCATATCATGATGGTCAACTTCAATCTTATTGACAATCCTATTCATAAAGGAATCAATCTGTATCCCTCCCGCATGTTTTAAACGCTCCGCGGCATCTTCTATTTTTTCACCGGTAAGCACATTAGAAACGTCATGCTCCTTTGCATACTCATAAGCAAGCCATATTTCCCCTGTCCAAAACCCAGTGGTCCAGTAATTATTCTCAATCGGCTGATAAAATCCGTTCTCACTGTATGCTTTTTGAAACTTATCCGTAAATGTCTCCAAGTTCTGAGTGACGCTTCCCGCCGCATACTGCATCGCCGCATCAATCTCTTCTTTTGAAATCTCCAAATATCCTGTAAATTCTGTCCGCTTCATTTCTTCCTCCATTTACCTACTATCCTTTCAGTCCCGTAGAAGCAACGCCTTCCACAAAGTATTTCTGCAGACAAAGGAATACTGCCAATACCGGAATTAATGATAACACAGAACCCGCCATAATTAAACCATAATCGGAAGAATACTGGCTGATAAACATTTTTAATCCTAACTGGATTGTCTTTTTTGATTCACTCTTTAAATAAATCAACGGTCCTAAATAGTCATTCCACGTATTTACAAATGTAAAAATCGTCAAGGTGGAAAGCGCAGGTTTAGACAACGGCAACATAATTTTCGCATAAATCCGATATTCACTCATACCGTCAATCCGCGCCGCCTCACAGAGTTCATCAGGAACATCCTCATAAAACTGTTTCATCATAAACACGCCAAATGCCGAGAACGCCTGCAGACATATAATCGCTAACAGCTTATCATTTAGGCCAAATTTACGCATCATGATAAACTGCGGAACCATGTATACCTGCCATGGCATCGCTATTGTCGCAATATATGCAAAAAATAAAGTATTTTTATGTTTAAAGTCAAGCTTAGCAAAAGAGTATGCCGCAAAGCTGCTTGTTAAAAGCTGCAATATAGTGACTACTATAGTCAAAAACACAGTGTTCTCCACGAACTTAAGCATCGGAATTTTAGTCCAAATGTCATGATAATTACTCCATTTCGGCTTTTCCGGTATCAGGACAAACGGATTCATCTGGAACACTTCGCGGTCGCTCTTAATCGACGCCGAAAGCATCCATATAAATGGTACAATCATCAGCGCCGCAATAATAATCAACAATATATACACCAGCGTCTTGCTCGCAATCGCTTTTTTTCTGGCTGATTTCATTCGCTTTCTCTCCCTTCCTTACTGATATTTTTTCTGTCCCCTGAACTGTATCATGGTAACAATAAATACCATCACAAACAGCACCATTGCTACCGCGCTCGAATATCCAAGTTTCCAGTCAATAAATGCCTTCTGATAAATGTAGTATACCAATACGGTAGATGAAGTCGTAAGCTCCCCGCTGCCGCCTCCGGCAAGCATAATCGCAATGTCATATACCTTAAAGCAGTTAATAGTAAGCATGACGACTACAAAGAATGTCGTGGAGCGAAGCTGCGGCCATGTTATATAGCGGAATTTCTGCCATGTATTAGCGCCGTCCAAAGAACCCGCCTCATAAAGTTCTGCGGAAATCCCCTGTAGCCCGGCAAGATAAATAACCATGTAATAGCCCATGTATTTCCACACGCTGAATAAAATCATGCTAAGCAGTACCAGACTTCCACTAAACCATTGCGGAAGCTCTTCCATCGGTACATGGAAAACGGTATATAAAATATTATTGATAGGGCCTTTTGAAGGGTGAAACAGCATTTTCCATACGGAAGTCACTGCCACAAGAGATGCTACATAAGGGAAAAACGAAAGCGTCCTGAAAATCCCCCGCCCTACCACTTTCTGATTTAAAATAATTGCCAACGCTAAAGATGCAACCATTGTCAGCGGTACTGTCCCGATACAATAAATAATCGTATTTTTTAACGCCGCCTTAAAAAATACATCTGTGGTAAGCTGTTTAAAGTTACCAAGTCCTGCAAATGTAATCGGATTGCTGCCGTCCCAATTTAAAAATGCAAGTGCAAATGCAAATACAATAGGTATTAATGTAAATACGGCAAATCCGATGAAATTCGGCGCAATAAAGGAATATGCTACCAAGTCCCGCTTTTTCTGACGACTAAGCCCTTTCGCCATACTCAAATCCTCCTTTTTTCAAAAAGAAGCCGGTTGCAATGCCGGCCTCTTTTTCCTTTTTACTTTTTTGTGTAACTACCCTAGTTAGTAATTGCAGCCACAGCCTCATTCATTGCCTCAATTCCTTCATCAATCGTCATTTCTCCGCTCATGATGGAACCGTGATAAGAATCCAGAGCACTGTTAATCTCTGATACATTCTCTGCATAAGGTACTTCCAGATACAGATTTGATACATTCAAAGCCTCTTTTGACTCGGCATCTGTCGGGAAACCATCAAGGCTTGTAATAAGATTCATTACTTCATCTGTCATAATAGCCGGGAAGTTTCCGGTTTCAGCCATAACTGCTGCACCTTCTTCACCACTTACCCATTTTACAAACTCCCATGCTGCATCCGGCGTATCAGTAGCTGTGGTTACAGAAATTCCTGTGATAGTTCCTAATGTAGAACCCGGCTCAACTCCTTCTGCATGAGGATATTTTACCATACCCCAGTTGCCGCAAAGATCTGCATCGTACTCACCGCTCTGAAGGCTTGAAATCAATGTTGAAATATACCATGAACCCATGTTCATCATTGCTACATCTCCGCCTGAGAATGCTGCGGAATAGTGAAGACCTTCTGCCTTTAAGTCTGTATACTTACGGCATACTCCGTCTTGTTCCTGTGCCAGAACCATTTCATAGTAAGGTTTCATAAACTCATAATTTCCATCAAGAATTGTATGTTCACCGTCAAGTACGGCAAATAACTGTACATCGGACCTCCATGTATGGTAATGTGCTCCATATATCTGTGAGCCAAAAGTTGTGTCTGTCATTTGCCTTGCAAGAGCGTCATACTCATCAAAGGTCATGTCGTTTGTCGGATAAGCAACGCCCTTTTGGTCGAACAAATCCTTATTATAGAACACTACCCAGAAATCGTTTCTGAAAGGCAGTTCATATAAGCTTCCATCTACAGTGACCTGATCGGTTGCTCCCGCATACTTACCCAAGTCGATTCCGTCAGCCGCAATATAATCGTCTAATGAAAGAATCGCATTCTTCTGTACCAAAGTAGCATAGCCCGGCACATCTTTAATAGTAACTACATCAAAGTCAGAACCGTCACCTGATAATTCCGTGGCAAGAACCGTCATATAATCGGTAGAACCAAGGTCTACCATTTCGATTGTTACATTGGGTGCTACGCCCTTGTAAGCATCTACCAATGCCTGCCAGTACGGTGTGGATTCCTTATCCCAGATTGCCCACTTTAAGGTAATTTCCTCAGCCGGTTCCTCTGTCTGCTCCTGAGTATCCGTCGTCTGCGTCTGTTGCGACGTAGTATCAGTCGTCTGTGTCTGCGACGTAGTATCGGTTGTCTGTGTTTCCTGTGTCGTTCCTGAACCTGAGTCTCCGCAGCCTGCAAGTGTTGCTACCATGCTTGCTGCAAGTACAATGCTTAATAACTTTCTTTTCATAATTTTCCTTCCCTTCTGTTGAATTTGTTTGTAACTTTTTACGTTTACGATAAAAGTATATTGTTTATTCTTAAAAAAAAGAATGTTTTAATTTTTTATTTAATATAATTTCTTATTTTATTTTTATGGATTAGATATACTTTTTTAAGAAATAATGTAATTTTCTACAAACTGCTTTCTTTATTTATGGTTTTTTGTATAATATTGTATAGATTATGGATTTTGTCATATTTCGTTTACAGATAGGGAGAATATACTTTATGTCCGCACAATTTCAGAAACATTCTTCTTCCAGGCTTCAACGGCGTATTATCATATTTACACTGGTTATTACATTGAGTGTAGGCATTTTGTTCAGCATAATGTTTACCGCCCTGTACCGTAACTATCTGTCAGAATCACTCGCCGCTTCAACTGCCGTTAATATGAAGTTTCTCACAGACTCAATCGATAGTAACTTAGAATCCGTAAACCACTTAATCAGATGGGCGCAGGAAAATACAACAATCAGTGAATATGTACAAGCCCCCGACAACCGGGATTATGGCATCATCGCTTTACAGGCGCATACGCGCCTTACAGAGGAATATCAGAATAATCCCGTCAGCTCCATGCTGCACAGAATTGTAATCTGCAACAAAAACCAGCGGTTTATTCAGATTGTAGCCGCCCAATATTCCTCCACGCACAATTTAAGCATTGAGATTCCTGCGCTGCCATATTTTGATGACCTATATAACAACTCCGCCGGCAAACTGTCTGTGGGCTTTATAAAAGATCCCTTCTTTTCTTCCATGGAACAAAAAGTGATTCCGATTATACAGCCAATCTATTCACGATACGGCTCCGATAAGGCAGGCTGGATTTTTATTGAAGTTACTGAGGACCTATTTACTGCTCCGCTTGAATACTATAGCTATGCGGCGGATTCAGACCTGTATCTTGTTTTAGACGACAATACCTATGCGTTGACAAAAGACACCATCACGCCCTCAGACTTTACCTATGAAATTGAAGAAGAAATTACAAACACCACTACCGATTCATTATCGCAGAATAACTTTCACACATATTCCATATGGGAATATCCGGCAGATAAAAAATCCGTGATTGTCGTCCGTCCGCTCTCACAGAAAAACTGTTACATTATACAGACTATCTCCAATCAGGAAATCCGCAAACAAAATCAAATGCTCATACTGATTTGGGTTATTGTTTTAGTCATTATGCTTTTTGCAGAGCTAATACTCGCATTTTATCTGCACAGTTTTATCGCCATACCGGTACAGAAAATCCAGAATCAAATTAATCTGGTATCCGGCGGCAACTTTGAACCTGATAATTCAATTGAGTGGAATCATGAACTGGGAGACATCGGACGTGGAATCAATAAACTTGCCTATGATATGGAGCAGTTAATCGCAACCCGTATTGCCAATGAAAAAGAGAAGCAGGACTTAGAGTATAAAGTCTTACAAAATCAAATTAATCCGCACTTTTTGTACAACACGCTTAACTCGATTAAATGGATGGCGTCTGTGCAAGGTGCAGACGGTATCGCGGATATGACGACTTCACTCTCAAGATTAATGCGCAGTATTTCAAAAGGAACACAGCTTTTAATCCCGATCTCAGAGGAACTCGCGCTTGTAAACGACTATTTTAAGATACAAAATTACCGCTATGGCGGTACGATTGATTTTAATATCGAGTGCCAAGATGAAGCCCTATTACAAGTTCAGATTATTAAATTTACGCTCCAGCCACTTGTTGAAAACGCAATTTTTCATGGTCTGGAACCGCGTGGAAATATGGGTTTCATACGCATTATAATTAAAGAAGCTTTACGTAACGATAAGAATGACGTAGAAATTATCGTCTGGGACAACGGCGTTGGAATCACACCTGAGAAGATTGAAAAACTTTTAACAGATAACACTGCCGCGCCTTCTGAATTTTTCCGCGAAATCGGCGTTGCCAATGTGCATAAGCGGTTACAATATGAATTTGGTCCGCAATATGGCATCCGGATTGAAAGCGAACTGAACCAATATACTAAAATGCACCTGTTCATACCCAAAAACATAGCGCCTAATGCTGATAAAATGGAGGTATCTAATGTATAAACTACTGATTATCGACGATGAACCCTTAGTGCAGGCAGGCATCCGCTCCATGCTCGCATGGGAAGAACTTGGCATAAGCGTATGCGGTATTGCCCCAAACGGTCAAGCCGGTTGGGAAATCATGGAAAAGGAACATCCTGATATTATTATCACAGATGTCAAAATGCCTGTAATGTCGGGATTAGAGCTTCTTAAAAAGACACGCGAACTCTATCCGCAAAAGGATTATCCTGCCTTTATTATTCTGACAAGCTATGAGGAATTTCAGATGGCAAAGGAAGCTCTTACTTATAATGCCACAGATTATCTGATAAAAATAGAACTGACGCCGGAAATGCTGAAAAACTCTGTGTTACGCGCCATAGATAACATTTCCGCTTCCGCCGCCTTATCTAAACAGGAAACGGAATTATCCTCTGCTGATTTACAAATGCTGCGTGAAAAGTTTTTTATCCACCTGCTGCACAACCTTTATGACTCGCCGGAGCAGTTTAAACTGCTGATGCAGGATTTAGAAATTCCATTTTCCTATGCCGCATACCAGTGCTGCTATTTTGAAATGAGCAATCCGTCCGTTGATGCAATGAATATTCAAAAGCAAATCGTGCTGTATACAAACTCTTATCAACTTCTGCAGAAGATTGCCGGAAAATATCTTGCCAAACAACAGATAAACGCATATTTTGTAACTCTGGACAGAAACCACGGCACAATTATTTTATTATATAATGAAGTCCCCGACACTGACAACGACGCACAGATTATCTCCTATTTAGAGCAAATCTGCGCCTCGCTTACCGGCTATTATCAAACTTCCATGAAGGTCGGAATCGGCACTGTCGTTACTGAACCGCTTTCTATTGTCGATTCCTATCAAAGCGCCCGCGCCGCCTTCGGAAGTATTACCGAGCCGTCCGGTATTGCCACGGCATCTTCAATCCAGCCCGATAACTATATGATTTTTAATTTTTCTATTATAAAAAACGATTTAAGCCGCGCTTTTTCGGAGTATGATGAAACACTTTTAAGCGCTGTTTTAGGACAAGTAATTGCGTTATTTGAAGAGCACCCGACACATTATGTTCAGGCGCTTGACGCGGCATGTAATCTGCTGTTCTTATCAATTTCCCTGATGCCGAACGGTGAAACTTTGCTCTCTTCACTCTTTTCAGATTACAGTGACGGCTACCGTTCCATCTACCGCCAGAACACGACGGAACAAGTCATCAACTGGCTTGGCCAGTTTCGCGACCGTCTCTGCCAAAGCTTTATTGAACATAAGAAGGAACATCGCCATCATATCGTTGACAATGTAAAAAAATATATTGAAATGCATTTAACACAGAAATTAAACCTGAATGACGTTGCGACCATTTATGGAATTTCGCCTAATTATCTTAGTTCGCTATTTAAGAAATATAATAATTGCGGATATTCCGAATACGTTACTGAGCGCAAGATTGCCGAGGCAAAGCGCATGATGCAAAAGGGCAATATAAAAATCTATGAGGTCGCAGACGCTTTAGGATTTGAAAACGCTTTTTATTTCAGTAAGGTATTTAAAAAAGTGGAAGGAATTTCGCCCACGGAATACCTGAATAGGGCGGATTCTCCGTCTTAATTATTAGAATAAAGCAAATAACTGCTAAATCATCATATCAGCGATAGAAATGACAGCACGACCGCAATCGCCACAGGAACGCTGACAGTATCGTTGCCGTTATGGGAAAAAAGCTCTGCTGCCGCTGAAACCGGAGCGGTCAGCAAGGCAAACAGACAGCATTTCGCCGTCGGAATATCAGTGATATACATAAGAAGAGCCGCCGCCAAGATAAAAGATGTTATCGCCATAGCGGTAGAGCCTTCCCACGTTTTTTTCGGATCGGCATAGGGAATATGTATCAGATGCTTGCCGAAACGTTTTCCAATCAAAGCCGCCATCGTATCTCCGACTCCCCAGACAATAATAGAAGTTACCGCTATGTATGGTTTGTTAAGCCAGCCCCAGGTAATCGCTATTAGGGCTGCATGTGTCAAAAACAGCAGCCACAAACTCTTTTTTATCTCGCCGTCTTTTCTCTGCACCAAAAGTTCCGCATAGCCTTTCCACTTCTCCGCCATACATAAAATCGGATAGGCAATAATGCTAATCAGGATACAGCACAGACAGGATACCAGCCAGTCTCTTGAAACAATCATCATACAAATAGCCGACGTATAAGCTACCATATGCAGACATTTGCGCCATATCTCACGCGGTATTTTTATAAGCAGGCGCAGCGTCAACAGCACGATTATACAGCAGCACAGATAAATAATATATTTCCCGAAACATAACAAAAGATTCCATACAAGAGCATATTTAGCAAGCTGCTCCCGATAGTTCAAGATCAACATCGCCGCTCCAAGCACTGTCAAAATAGCCCCTGTCACCAAACCGACTGTACGGTTATTGACTTTATTGGCAAACTGCGCGGATACAATAGAGGCGGTGGTCGCAGTTATAATGCAAATCAGCAATACGTCCCAGCGTTCCAAAGCGATTGACGGATCAATCATAATATGACTTACCGAAGCAATAAGCGCCGTAAAAGTCATAATAAATGTGCTCGTCCCCACGGCGGGCTTTCTGTCCATGCCTAAGAAAGCGGTAAATACCACCAACATCATCATTCCGCCGCCGGAGCCTACAAAGCCCGTGCCAAACCCGATTGTCAATCCGAAAAACAAAGAAATTGCGATGCCCTTCCAATCCAGCCCTTTGCCTTTTTCCACAGTTTCTTTGCGTTCCGTATCCGGCTTTAGCAGGAAACGGATTCCGATAAAAAATGTAAGGAATAAAGAAAAACTCCCCAGCACGACATTTCCCGCCGACCATGCTGCAAAGCTGCCTGCAATGCACATGCCTACAATACAGGTAAGCATTATCCAGCCCCTCTTTAAGTCAATGTTTTTATGTCGTATATAGATGCTTGTCGTAACGGCAGAACCAAGAATATCTGAGGCAAGCGCAATCGCTGTCGCATGATAAGCCCCCGTTTCTCCGGCGAACGATGGACAAAGAACGATTAAAATCGGCACCATAACGGTAGCCGCCGAAAGTCCGGCAAGACCGGTCCCGACTCCTGCGCCCAATGCTGCAATTATATACCAAATGTATTCCATATGAATGTCCCCCGCTGACAGCTTCACTAAACTTCGCTTATTTGTCGTTTATTATATACTTACATAATAATATTTACAAGATTTTCTCAAGATTTTAAGCATAGGTTACTTCCTATTTGCCTTTCATAATTTTCTGTGCTATAATATTCATGATTTACAAAAGGCTAATTCAAGGAGAGAAAAAAATGCGCAAAAATTTGATACCGGCTCTGATAGTCATATGCGTACTGTTATCTGCCTGCGGACAAAACGAAAACGGGAAAACTGCAATCAGCATATCCAAAACAGCAGACGAATATATGGCGTTGCCTTATGCAGAATATAAGGAAAAGACCGGAAATGAAGCCGAGTTTTATCATGCTGAACGCTTTATCGGGGAGATTCCTGATTCTTCACTTTGTGTAATATATGAGGGAAAATATGATGAAGATGTGGCAGGTGCAGTATTATCGGATAGCGATATGCCGATTCGCATACAAGGACCTCTTGGCGAATTGATGGATGGAATTACAGAAGAAATGTCCATAACCGAATTGTCTGATGCGCTCTCCGCAAATGACGCTGCACAAGTGCTTTCTGAAATGCTTGAAGGCGGCGGCACTGCCTACTATGTGGGAAATAAGTATGTCCAAATTCAATTTGACAGCAATCAAGACGGGGAACTTGACCGCCTCTTATTAATTTCACTGGATGAATCCGCTAATGAAACTGTCAATGTGGAGAACGTCGCATGGTTAGAGATTTTTTAACTTAATAAATATGTGATATATAAAATTATCTCCAGCCGCGAACAAAGGTTTTTTGTGTTCACGGCTGAAGATAATTGTGTCAACATTCTTTAGTCAGCTATAAATTCCACTCCGTATGCTTCAATTTCGCCGTTAAATTCCGCGCCGCTTATTAGCGATATACCGCTAATTGGTGCTTTTACGGCATAGTCGTTATAATTGAGGATTATCGTACAGTTATCCCTGCGTATTATTTCAACTCCGTCCGGAGCGTCAATTATTTCAACTCCTGCATTTTCACTTATATAACGTATCAGCTTTTCCATTGCATCGGTTTCCAAATCACAGCCGATATAGTAAACTTTGCCTTTGCCGAAGGTATTTACGGTTATCGCCGCCTTATCCTTAAAATAGCGGTCCGCATATGTGCATAGCGGCTTAGCGGTTACGGGCTTTATTATATCGCACCAGATATTCGCCTTAGACTCAACCACTCCCGTTATATGCGCGGGTTTTCTCAGTGCGTTAAATTCCTCAACCTCAATTCCCGCAAGCTCCGAAAATGCGCAGGGAATCGTAGTAGTAAATAAATTATTATAAATATCCCTTGTACCGCTTCTGAATGTTATCACAAGCGTACCACCGTTTTCTACATATTCGGTTACTTTTTCAATTTCATCATTATGAATAATATTATACGCCGGCATATATACCACTTTGTAGTCCTCATAATTGCCGACAGATACAGCGGTATTTATGTTTAAATCTGCGTTTGCCTTATAGTATGCGTACAACAGATTTCTGTAATCAAAATCCCGTGTGTGCTGCTTTATCTGGTGCGCCCATACATTATCATAAGTTTTTACGACAAGCGCGTCATATTTATTTTTTGCCCCGACAATATATTGTTCCAGTTTTTTAAGTTCCGCGCCTGTTTTCTGAAGCTCGTAATAACGTCTGCGGGGCACTCCGTCGTGGTCAAGCACTCCATACCAATACTGCTCCATTCCGTAAGGAAGCACTTTGAAACGGAAGTAAACCATGCCCTCGCCGCCATGCGCCAACGCCTGATATGTCCATAATCTAAGCTGCCCCGGTTCCGGCGTCGCGCCCATAATATCCCAGCCGCACGGACCTGACTGTTCTTCGGCTACAATGAAATTTTTATCCTTAAGTCCCCGCATATTTTCGTGCGCCATCGACACATATTCATATTCCGAACCGCCCCATTGGTTATCAGGATAATTATCCCATGCAACAAAGTCCAAATCGTGCGCAAGGTCATAATAGTCGATATCAGAAAAATGCCCCATGAAATTATGCGTCACAGGCTTGTCCGTATATTTTTTAATAGCGTCAACCTGCAATCTTTGATATTCAACCCACGAGTCAGATGCAAAACGACGGTATTCCAAATCAAGCGACGGATTATGCGACCAACCGTGAGCATTTTCAGGCTCGCAGGAATTATATACGGGAAGAATTATATCGTCAAATGATGAATACTGTAAACTCCAGAAAACCGTACCCCACAATTTATTGAGATTTTCAATAGTGTCGTATTTCTTCTCAAGCCATTTTGAAAAAGCCTTGCGGCAGTTCTCGCAATAACATCTTGTAGACTCATGGCAGCCGAACTCGTTATCTATCTGCCATGCGATTACATTTTCATTGTCGGCAAAGTGTTCTGCCATTTTCTCTGCTATAATTACGCTTCTTTTCCTGTATTCATCGCTGTTTGCACAGCCCTCGCGTCTTGTTCCCCAATTTTCCGTATGTCCGTAACGGTCGCGCTGCAAAATATCATATTTATTGACAAGCCATTTCGGGGGCGCGGCGGTAGGGGTACATAGGATAGTTTTTACACCCTCGTTTGCAAGTATCTTAATAGCTTCGTCAAAAAGTAAAAAATCAAATTTTCCTTCTTCTTTTTCAATACAGCCCCACGCGAAATCTCCCATTCGCACGGTGTTAAATCCCGCCTCGCGCATAAGTATGGCGTGGTCTTTCCATTCGTTCTTATCCCAATGTTCAGGGTAATAGCAAGTGCCAAATATCATAATTGTAACCTCCGATAATATTCTTGTGTCTTTATTATAGCATAAATTATTTTCAGCCGCGAACAACAAAAATTATCGTTCGCGGCTGGAAATAATTTTAATTAATTATGAAGTTATATTTCACTTACTGCTTTTAAAATCTTCTTTCCCATCACCGAATCATAGTCCCTTCCGGCACGATATCGTCTACAAAGATTACCTGACAGCCGCATGCGTTATTAGTCGCTGCAAGCAACATTCCTTCGCTGGTTACGCCTGTTATTCTGGCTGGCTCAAGATTCGCAATTACGATAATCTTCTTACCGACTAATTCTTCCGGCGTATAATATGCTTTGATGGAAGAAACAATTGTACGTTCCTTGATTCCGTCAAACAGAGTCAGTTTATAACAGCTATGTGATTTTCTAATCTCCTGACATTTTAAGACCTTGCATACCCGCAAATCAAGCTGATTAAAAGTATCCAGACCAATCTGCCCTTTAACAGGCTCTACCGGATCAGGCTCGCCGTATTCTATTTTCTTCTCTTCTTTTTCAGGCGCTTTATTTAGTTCCGACAAAGGAGTCTTTTCTTCTTCCGTCTTTTCGCTTGAAAAGTCAAGCAGATGAACAAAACGCTCTTTATCTATTGCATACAGGAACAGATAGAGCCTAGGTCCTTTTTCTTTATTAAGCAATAACTTATACACAGTTTTGAAAAATTCCCCTTGAATCTTCTTAAGTTCAGGCGAATCCGCTCCATATACAATCTTGCTGATTTCATACAATTTAAAATTCAACTCGTCCAATGTATAATTTTCATTCACCAGATAGTCATGCAGCAGGGAAATTTCCTTCTTCTGTTCGTCGTTTAACTGCTCGTATACTTCCCAATTACGATATGGAACAAGCTTATTGGCGTTCTCAGGCGCGCAGTTTTCCAGCCAGTATTTTGCCAGCTCAAGCCGCTCTTCAAAATCTGCATATTTATAGGGCTGTCCAATCTTTTCAAACACAGTTTCAAGCATCGGCACATTAAAATCAACTATTGAGCCTAACTGAACAAGCAGGGACATCGGCACAGTCTTAACCGGCTTATCCGTGAGCAGGCAGCTCTCCATAATGGACTTCACATGGTCGTCAGCCTCCCCCTTTATATACTGGTCGTACTGTTTATCAAACTCGAAATACTGACGCAATATGCCATCGTCAAAACACAAATCAAACGCCTTGTTTGCTTCAACTCTTGCATATAACCATAACAGGATTTCCGGCTGGTAAATCTTCAAAAGGGTATCGGGAGTCATATTTAGTCCTGACGAACCTGACATTTTTCCTGTCGTTCCTTTGATGCCGATAAACTCATAGCCTTTGAAAATCGGCGCTTTGAAACCGAAAATCTTTTCCGCAATAACCCTGCTTGTATCATATGAGCCTCTCGGCGCGGCATGGTCTTTTCCGCCGGGTTCAAAATCCACATGCTCGTACATCCACCGCATCGGCCAGTCAATCTTCCATGCCAGCTTACAGTCGGTATCCGTATTAAAATCAAACGTCCCATGATGACCGCATTTGCACTCATATTCGGCTTTTTTCTCTACATCGGAATAAGCTACTATCTTCGTGGTATCCCTATGGCACTCGCTGCAATATATGCTTATGGGATAATAAGCTTCCTTTTCTCCCTCTACTGCGTCTTGGGTGCGGAAGCTGTCCAAAATATCGAAAATTTCCGCCCTCTTATCAAGCGCCGTAATAATATTTTCACGATAACAGCCTGAACGGTACATTTCCGCCTGATGGCGGTAGTCTAATTTGATGCTGAATTTATCAATGGACTCTTCAAATTCTTTCTCAAAATATTCAGCATATGTGGCATGTTCCGTATCGAAAGGATTCGGCACGTCTACATACGGATATCCTATATATTTTTCAAAGCCTTCCGTGATATTCGCTACATTTACAGGCACTTTGCGCATCCTGTCATATTCGTCCCATGAGAAAAGCAGCTTTGCCTTCTTTCCTTTTCTTTCCAAAGCCCTTACGACAAACAAACTTGTAGCAATATCCCTGAAATTACCGATATGAATAGAACCCGAAGGGCTGATTCCTGCCGCGCAGACATATTCTTCTTTATCCGGGTTTCTCTTTATGATTTCATCTGCAATCGAATCTGACCAGTGCATATCCTAAAATCTCCTTTAATTATGCGTATACTATACTGCTGACTAAACGCCCACTTTTACTTATAGTATTGTAAGTACGCGGTCATTTAGTTAGACCTCTTAATCGCCAATACCTTATACTGTAAAGTACCTGCCTGGGTTTCCACTTCTACGACTTCACCTATTTTGCTGCCGATTAAAGCCTTGCCTACCGGGGATTCATTAGAAATCTTACCTTTTAAGCTGTTTGCTTCAGTCGAGCCTACAATCTTGTATTCCAGTTCTTCCGCATATTCCATATCCAGAATTATAACTTGGCAGCCGATATTGATTTTATCCAAATCAACCTCATCTTCCACAACTACTTCGGCATTTTTCAGAATCTTCTCTAATTCTTCAATCCTTGCCTCTATGTCGCGCTGCTCGTCTTTGGCAGCGTCATATTCCGCGTTCTCCGATAAGTCGCCTTGTTCTCTTGCTTCTTTGATTTTCTGAGCAACTTCCTGTCTCTTCACAACCTTGAGTTCATGCAGTTCGTTCTCATACTTTCTCAAGCCCTCATAAGTTAAAATGTTCTTCTTTTCTTCCATGACAATCGCCTTTCCTGTCTATATTTTTCTCTTTTTCTTCTGTCAAATCACACTAGATGTCAATTATAACCCGACATATGTTTCATTACCGCATTGTCTGATTAACTAATTTATCATAACCACTTTTTACCAGAGTGTCAAGGTATTTTCGCGGAGAGATGTAGTAAATTTCCATGTATTTTCGTTTAAGCAGCGTTTCTTTTTCGGCAGATGAAAATATATCCATATATATATCCCCTGTTTTTAGTGCGCGCAAGGGTATATCTCCTGAGTATCCAAAATCCAGAAAAAGCACGCTGCCTTGTCCGCCGGCTATATTATTTCGGTTAATTCGCACTTCACTTCCCCGCTGTATCATGGCGGCAAGCCCATATTCGTAATATAACTCTTCCGTGTACTCGGATATTATTTCTTCCTGCTTATTCTGTCCATGTTCGTCCTGTTGCCATCTGTCCTGTTCGTGTATGCTTTGTTCTGATTGGTTATGCCGTCGAATATCCTGCTCTTGTTCAGCTTCTGTACCGGAATCTTCTTCATCAGGTTCATACAGGATAGTAAGGTAATTAATCTGCGCAAGGCAGGGCTGCATTATTTCCATGAATTTCTGCATCTGTTCTTCTAAGAAAAGTGAATTTCCAAGCAAAAGCACAACCGTTTCCGCAAATACCCCCCTGCGTTTTGACGATGCTTTTGAAGACGCTTTCTTCACAAGACGGTTACTATCAAGCCGTCTGTCCTCTATCCACTTCTGCGCAAGTGGCCATGATATAGGCAAAAATAAATCCGTTTGTCCTAATAGCTGCTGCACTTCTTTCTGCATGACTATATCTGCGCCCTCCAAATGCGCCGCTTTTTCAGACACAGATTTATACATGAGGCGAAGAAGTTTATCTTTCTTCCAGCCTTTTTGCAAATCAGGAATCATTATAACATTTATACGCAGCCCTTCCTCATCCACAGCAAAAGACGGAAACTGTATTTTGTGAAAAAATCGGGGTTTAACATAGCGTTTACTGCCGGTAATCGATTCCTCGGTAATAAAATAAATAAGCGGATTTCTCTCGGTACGATAAAATATTGTTTCGTTTCTCATATGAGAATATACGCTAAAGCTGTTCTATTAATTCCACCAATTCCGAAAATTTTTCAACTGCATTTACACGCTGCCTAAGCCTGGCGGAATTAGGCATTCCAGCGGTATACCATGACACGTGTTTGCGCATTTCGCGCACTCCCGTATACTCTCCTTTATACTCAAGCTGCAGTCTGCTGTGTCTAATCATCATCGCCTTTCTTTCTTCATCCGTAACAGGCGGAAGGACTTTTCCATCTTCCAAATAAGCTGTGATTTGGCTAAAAATCCATGGATTTCCTCTTGCCGCGCGCCCTATCATCACGCCGTCGCAGCCTGTCTGTTTTAACATATTTGCCGCGCTCTCATGGTCCGTAATGTCTCCGTTTCCTATCACAGGTATGGATACGTTTTCTTTTACACGGGCTATAACGCTTAAATCCGCAGCTCCTGAATAAAACTGTTCTCGGGTTCTGCCATGCACTGCGACTGCTGCAGCTCCGGCGTCTTCGATTATTTTCGCCATTTCAACTGCATTGATATGCTCTTTATCAAAACCGCTGCGGATTTTTACCGTCACAGGTTTCTTCACAGCCTTTACTACCGCAGAGACAATTTCTCCCGCCAGCTTCGGATTCTTTATAAGCGCCGAGCCTTCGCCGTTATTAACTACTTTTGGCACAGGACAGCCCATATTTATATCCAGAATGGAAAATGGAAGTTCTTCTATGCGTTTCGCTATATCACTCATTATTTTCGGCTCAGATCCGAATAACTGTAAAGATACCGGCGTTTCATCGGGGTGCATCTCAAGCAGGGTTTTAGTATTTTTATTATTATATAATATTGCCTTAGCGCTTACCATTTCCGAACAGACAAGCGCAGCCCCCTGTTCCTTGCACAGCAAACGAAACGGCAGGTCAGTTACCCCTGCCATCGGCGCCAGTATCACATTATTCTCAAGCTCTACATTCCCTATTTTTAATCTCACTCGGTATACCTCTAATAGTCCAGAGTTTATGTTAAATGAACAAAATAAGGAGCGACTTACCGCTTTTCAGGCATGGAGCTCCGTTTTTGTTCATTTAGCATAAACTCGTAATATAGTCACAAACTTTCATGCAAAACAAACACCCGATAATACAGACTTAGCGATTCAAACATCTCCTGCCTGCTCCTGAGTATCTCGCGCACCATAAGCCCGCTGCTGATTTCATCATAAAGCAAGTCGTCTTTATCTGCGTCAGTCTCTAAAGAAATGTTCCCGTCCTCTTCAAATACCACAGTAATTATTCCGCCCACTTCTTCGGTAAAGAGTACGCATATTATATGCAGTTCCTCTTTAATGGACTCCGGAATATTGGCAAACTGTGCATTAAAATAATATTTCTGCTCATAAGCGTTTGCACCGCAAAGCACTATGCGCTCTTCCATAGAATCACCTATCTTAGACATAACCGTAAACTCCCCTGACAGACACCTCTCCCGAATCCACCCGTACTATATCTCCATTTCCCGCCTCTACCAGAAGTTCTCCTGCCCTGCTAATTCCTCTGGCAATTCCTGAATATTCTCCCTTAGGATCAAGCACCCTGATTTCAGAGTCACGGTTCAGAAGCAGTTCATCGTAGGCTCCCATAAGCAGACTTAAATCGAGGGTTGTGACAAACGTGTCATAATTCTTTTCAAACCTAAAAAGCACCCGCTCTATCAATTCGTTTCTGCTTATATGTTTTCCGGATTCTATTTTAAGCGACGTCGCCGTCTGCCTGATTTCTTCCGGAAAATCTTCCGGACTGTCATTATTCACATTGATGCCTACACCAATAACCACATGCTGAATACTCCCTGTTTCAACGCTCATCTCCGTTAATATGCCGCAGACCTTTTTAGCATTTACCACGATATCATTAGGCCACTTGATACCTGCCTTAATACCTGTGGCGTCGGATATCGCCTGCGCCACGCTTAGCGCCATCACCAGCGTCAGCATCGGCGCTTTATCCGGCGCAAAATCCGGCTTTAATAAAATCGTCATATAGACGGAGCTTTCATGCGGAGACTGCCATGTCCTGCCTCTCCTGCCCCTGCCTGCCGTCTGCATATCGGCTATTACAACAGTTCCGTGCGGCGCGTCTTCTCCAGCCAGTCTCTTTGCATCAAGATTGGTAGATTCAGTTTCCTCAAAATAATAGAGCTTCCGCCCCGCCCATTCGGTAGGCGGGTTTATTTTATCTGTCTTCATTCTAATTCTCCGGCATACCGAGCGTCGCCGCCATTACCGCCTTAATCGTGTGCATACGGTTCTCTGCCTCGTCAAATACGATAGACTGCGGCGATTCAAACACCTCGTCGGTTACTTCCATTTCGTTGATACCGAATTTTTCGCTGATTTCTTTGCCTATCGTGGTTCTTAAATCGTGGAATGCCGGCAGACAGTGCATAAATACCGCCGACTTTCCTGCATTTTTCATAACTTCGCTATTCACCTGATATGGCATAAGCGCCTTGATACGTTCCGCCCAGACTTCATCAGGTTCCCCCATAGACACCCATACGTCCGTATAAACCACGTCCACGTCCTTCGTGCCGTCTGTGACGCTCTGCGTCATGCGTATGCTGCCTCCGGTCTGCGCTGCAATCTTCTCACATTCTTCTATCAGCTCACTCGCAGGAAAATATTCTTTGCTTGTGCAGGCTGTGAAATTCATGCCCATTTTGGCGCACGCCACCATCAGAGAGTTACCCATGTTATAACGCGCGTCGCCCATATATGTAAGCTTTATGCCCTGTAAATGCCCGAAATGCTCCCTAATTGTCAACAAATCGGCTAACATCTGGGTAGGGTGGAACTCGTTAGTAAGTCCGTTCCACACAGGCACACCGGCATACTTAGCGAGTTCGTCCACTATCTCCTGTCCGTATCCGCGGTACTCAATGCCTTCGTACATGCGCCCTAAAACCCTAGCTGTATCCGCAATGCTCTCCTTTTTACCTATCTGCGAGCCTTTGGGAGCCAGATAGGTTGTTCCAAGCCCTAAATCATGCGCCGCCACTTCAAATGAGCAGCGTGTCCTTGTACTTGTTTTCTCAAAAATCAGCGCAACATTTTTCCCTCTATAATAATCCGTAAGAATGCCCTTTTTCTTTTTTTCTTTTAAATCCGCTGCCACATCAAGAAGATATGTTATTTCCTCCGGAGAAAAATCCAGAAGTTTCAAAAAATTCCGACCTTGTAAATTCATACTCGAACTTCCTTTCCATGTAGTTTTCATATACTTTCACAGATAATTGAAAAATATTCCTGCTAAACCCATAACATCCAGTTTCACAATTATCAAATATAAATCGATTAGGACGGTCCAAAAAGAACCGTCCTATTTCTATTTTTCATAATCTCACACTATGATTTAACAGCCGCCTTTTACTTCAATATCTCTTTAACGGACGCTGCCAGTCCTGCCATTCCCTGAATTTCGGAAGGAATAATAATCTTAGTAGCGTTACCGTCCGCCGCTTTCTCAAAAGCTTCGAGACTCTTTATTCTCAGTACCGCCTCGTCTGCACCCGCCTCACGAATCATGCGGATACCGTCTGCCGTAGCCTGCTGTACTTTCAGTATTGCTGCTGCCTCACCTTCTGCCTCGCGAATCATTTTCTCTTTTTCAGCTTCCGCACGCAGAATTGCCGACTGCTTCTCCGCCTCTGCTTCCAAAATAAGTGATTCCTTCTTACCTTCTGCAACTAAGACAGTTGATTTCTTCTCACCTTCTGCACGAAGAATAGCTTCACGACGTTCACGCTCAGCCTTCATCTGTTTCTCCATTGCATCCTGAATCGCTGCCGGCGGAATAATATTTTTCAGTTCGACTCTGTTTACTTTAATACCCCACGGATCTGTCGCGATATCAAGCGAAGCTCTCATTTTAGTATTAATTACTTCTCTGGAAGTAAGCGTCTGGTCGAGTTCCATCTCACCGATAATATTTCTAAGAGTGGTCGCCGTCAGGTTTTCAATCGCCATAATCGGATTTTCCACGCCGTATGCAAACAACTTCGGATCTGTAATCTGATAGAATACAACCGTATCAATCCTCATGGTTACGTTATCCTTTGTAATAACGGGCTGCGGTGCAAAGTCTACAACCTGCTCTTTCAAAACAACCCTTTTTGCAACCTTGTCAACTACCGGCATGATTATATGAAATCCGACCGGCAGAGTCTGCTGATAAGCTCCTAAACGTTCAACAACAAATGCGTACGCCTGCGGAACTATCTTTATGCAGGAAAGTAACATAATAACAACAATTAAAATAACAACTAATAAAAAAACAAAAAGTCCCGGCATCTTTCTTATCCCTCTTTTCTTTCTTCAACAATTAATTTTACACCATCAACGCCCAATATCGTTACAACAGCGCCAATTGGAATATTAATATTATTGTAGCTGCTCCTCGCAGACCACTCCATACCTCCGGTATTCACCTGTCCTAAACCTTCGGTATTATTAATCTCGCTGATAACAATCGCCTGTCTGCCAATCATGCCCTCGATATTGGTTCTGACTCTGTCACGGTTAAAATATTTGACCGCAACCGGTCTTGTGAAATACAGCAGAACCGCAGATACCGCCAAAAATACGAAAATCTGCAAAGGAAGCGGCAATCCCGGTATTGAAATAAGCGCCGCCGCTAACGCGCCTCCTGCAAACCATATTGTCGTCAGTCCCATAGTGAAAAGTTCAATCGCAACCAGTACAACCATAAGTATAAGCCATACTATTGTCATATCTGCCATCACAACTCACCCCTTCCCCTATATATTCTACTATATTATTTTAATAGAAACAAGTATATATTATTATATCGGGAATAAGGATTTATAACCTGCTCAGGCTCTAAAATACCAATTTTACCAGAAAACCTGATGTCCGATAATCATTCCGTCATGATTTCCCGCTACTCTAAAGTGAGTCGCATCTCCTACATTGCTCACTCCCGCCATAGCTTCCTGCGCCGCCTGATAACAGCTATCAAGTATATTTCCGTTATTATATACCTTGGCAACCTTGCCGCTCATTGCCGGCGTAAATTGGCCTGACGCATAGATTACGCCTGAAATCGTATTAGGATAAGCTCCGCTCCTTACTCTGTTCATTACCACAGATGCAACCGCCAGCTTTCCTTCATACGGTTCGGAACCTGCCTCGCACTGAATAAGAGCCGCCATAAGCCGCAAATCGTCTGCATCTGCAATAACAGCCTGATTAGCGTCTGCAATCGCTTTCTTTTTGGCTGCAGCCGCCTCTTCTTCCCTTTTCTTTATTGACGCCATAGTCTCACCTGCGTCAATATGGAAGTCCATATTCACATATTTTGCCGAAACATACGCCGCGTCATTTTCAAAATACACGCTTATCCAGTCGTCATTTACAACCTCGATAACTTCCAGCGCATCATCCTGCGCCAGCCAGCCCAGAATTTCTGCTCCTTCATCAGGCTCTTTGCGCACCCTCAAGCCGTCTGTTTCAATCGTAACAATCATATTGCCGACTTCACTTGCCAAAGCTTCCGCGTCTGCGCCAAAAAGCAGATATTCGTCGTTAGCCCAGCCCACCAAATCTCCCGATTCAAGCTTAGTCCAGCCGTTCTTTCTCTCAAGGATATGCCCCCCGCAGTCCTTGTATAAAAGTCCGACCTTCTCTGCATCTTCGGACGCATCTGCGCGCACGTTTAACGCTGCCTTAACATCCGCCATAACCAAATCTGATTCTTCCTCCGGTTTCTTAGCAGATGTTTCATTATCCGACGTTCCTTCTTTTGCCGTCATATCAAGGTCATCATCATTAGTCGAAATAGCATTTGATACTCCCACACTTAAGGAATCGAGATATTCCTTAGTCCCCACTGCAGACGCATCCATACTTATCCCACACATCATATATAGGCTTATAACAAGACTCGTCAGTATAAGCCCCAGTCTTTTACCCCTTTTCATGAATGCATACCTCCACTTTTAATTATTATTTGCAAAATTATTACAAAATTGTTAAATAGTCGTTTTGGATAATTCTAGCAAAACATTATACCTTTGTCAAGTTTGCATTTCAATAATATTAAATTTGGGAAAATATGCACAAAATTGTTACAATTTTTTTGACTTTTCAACACACGCTGCCAAGGCATCCATAACCGCCCCGCGCATGCCCTTTTCTTCTAATACCCTCACTCCCTGAATGGTCGTACCGCCGGGAGAACATACCATGTCTTTCAGTTCGCCCGGGTGTTTCCCACTCTCCAATACCAATTTGGCGCTGCCATACACGGTCTGCGCTGCAAACTCATACGCCTGCGCCCGCGACATTCCTGCCGCCACTCCCGCATCCGCCATCGCCTCAATAAACATAAACACATATGCAGGCGAACTGCCGCTGACTGCACCGACTGCGTCCATAAGTTTCTCCGGCACAAGGCTTGCTTTGCCGAAACTCTCCATCAGCTTAATGCTCATCTCAGTTTCTTCCTGCGACACTTTATCGTTCACGCATACTCCCGTACAGCCTTCGCCCACAAGCGCCGGAGTATTGGGCATGCAGCGCACAAGTTTTATACGTCTGCCAAAAACATTCTCAATCCATTCCAATGTCTTGCCTGCCGCGATACTGATAATAAGCGCATCAGCCCTTACTGAATCCTTTATTTCCAATATTACTTCTTCCATAACCTGGGGTTTAACTGCAAGTATAAGTACATCTGACATTGCCGCCGTTTCAGAATTAGTTTTGCTGACACATGTGTCATATTTTGTTTTTATGGTTTCTTTTGTCGCCTCAGTCTTAGAACAACCGATAATATCTGCTGGCTTTACTATCTCCTTTTTCAACATACCCGCTATCATTGCGTCCGCCATATTTCCTAAGCCGATAAATCCGATTTTCATAACTGGTCTCCTCCAATTCATTATTTTATGACATGAGTTGTATATATTGTACAACGTAACCTATCCAAAATGTTATTTCTGTCTCCTCTGTCTCGCCGCCTCATATATCAGCACAGAAGCCGCTACCGCCGCATTGAGCGATTCCACTTTGCCTAACATGGGAATTTTTATCGCAGCATCCGCCGCTTTCGCAGTTTCCTCACGAAGCCCGTTTCCTTCATTCCCTATCAGAAAAGCCGTTCCCGATTGGTAATTACATTCATCATAGGCTTTTGCACCCTCAAGATGCGCAGCATAGACTGTAATATTTTTCTTCTGCATTTCTTCTATTATAATGTTTAAATCCTGCACATAGAGAAACGGCATCCGATACACAGCACCCATCGTAGAGCGTATGGCCTTAGGGTTATAAATATCCGCCGTATCATCGCTCATAATAATCCCGCTTACTCCTGCACCCTCCGCAGCGCGAAAAATAGTGCCGAGATTTCCCGGATCCTGAATAGTTTCTAATATAATAAACATGGGATTTGGCGTTTTGAACATTGCAGACTCAGTATACCGACTTTGCCGTACCACACAGAGAATTCCCTGCGGCGTCTTCGTATCCGACATTTTTACAAATATTTCATCAGAAACTGTCTCATAATAAGAAATCTCTGTTTCAAGCTTCGCCTTACAGGCGTCGGACATTTCTTTTAAAAAAGACTCTGAAACGTAAACCTTTTCAATCATATCCACAGGCGCTTCAAGGAACATTTTTATGCCCTCAGCCACAAAAAGCCCCTGTTCGCGCCGCTCCTTCGCCTTCTGCTCAAGCTGAATGACTGCCTTTACCCCTTTATTATCACTACTCGTTATCATATCAGACTTTCCCTTTAATATTCTTTATGGCAGACTATTATAATTGCTATTACAATTACTATTACATATTATTACAATTGCTATTTCAATAACCAGAGTTTAATCAACATGAACAAAATAAGGGGCGACTTACCTCTTTTCAGGCATGGAGCCCCGTTTTTGTTCATGTTGATTAAACTCGTCCTGTAAATCACATTTTCACAATTGACTAAACTCGTCCCAGCAAATCACATTCTCACAATTTCCTAAACTCGTCCCAGCAAACTACAATGCCAGAATCTTGCTCACCTCATATACATACTCCGGAATACTCTTCTGCATATTGAGCGCTTCCTCGATATCAAAATCCATAAACTCTCCATGCAGATAGCCTACGACTCTGTTCGATTTACCCTCACATAAAATATCCGCTGCATATGCGCCCATTATTGAGGCGTAATATCTATCCTTACAGGTTGGCGCTCCGCCACGCTGCAAATATCCAAGAATGGTAGCCCTTGTCTCCATACCGGTAGCCGCTTCAATTCTCCTTGCCATAGAAGTAGAGTGTCCGATGCCTTCCGCATTAATAATGATATGGTGCGTCTTACCCCTCTTCCTGCTGGCTATTATGTTATTGATAATCTCCTGCTCGTTATAGTCATATTTTTCAGGCAGAAGTATGTCTTCCGCGCCGTTGGCAATACCGCACCACAAAGCGATATAACCCGCGTTCCTGCCCATAACCTCAATGATGCTGCATCTTTCATGCGAAGATGATGTGTCACGCACCTTGTCAATCGCCTCCATAGCCGTATTAATTGCGGTATCAAAGCCTATGGTATACTCTGTACATGCTATGTCCAAATCTATTGTTCCCGGCAGACCGATTGTATTGATGCCCTGCTTGGCAAGCGCCTGCGCTCCACGGTATGAACCGTCTCCGCCGATAACGACCAGACCGTCTATTCCATACTTGCGGCATACGTCCGCCGCCTTCTTCTGACCTTCTTCAGTACGCATTTCCGAGCAGCGTGCAGTTCCGAGAATGGTTCCGCCGCGCTGGATAGTGTCAGAAACATACCATCTCTCCAAATCCATGATTTCTTCATTCATAAGGCCCTGATAGCCTTTTTTGATTCCCTTAACATTAACGCCGTTAGCTAAAGCTTTCCTGACAACCGCACGAATAGCGGCATTCATACCCGGCGCGTCGCCCCCGCTCGTTAAAACGCCTATTGTTTTAATCTCTTTTGCCATATCCTCGCATCCTTTCACACTAATAAACATGAAACGCCTGATTGTTTTAATTTTACCCTATACAAAAGATGTTTTCAATATTTTTTAAACAACCCTGACATTTTCTTTTCCAAACAGGTTTTCCAGTTTCTCAATCAGCGCCCCGTCGGCATTAACGTTCTGGTTTGCCGAAAGCTGTTTCATTGACTTTGGATTCTCGACATAAATCACGACGCTGTCCCGCCCCTCCGAATCATGGAGCGCAGACATAAGTTCTTCATTTTTTTCTTCATATAACTCTTTTGTGGCAAACTTAATCCATAATTTCTTAGCTATTTCATCAAACGCAGTAATTTTCTCGCATATAAGCTTAGCATCCTTATCTTCTTCAGCGGAAACCCTGCCTTTGATAAATACTTTTTTATCCTCTATAAGCTTGTCTGAGTTCTTCTCATAATCTCTGGGAAAAACAATCACATCTATCGAGCCTACCAAATCTTCTACCTGAAGAAACGCCATTACCTGTTCGTTCTTCGTATACTTCATCCTCTTATCTGCGATAATGCCGCCAATAGTGACGGACTGCCCGTCTTTTACGATAGTCGTGCCGGTTTCCTCGTCCAGTATGAAATCAGAAGTCATATTTGTGATATTCTCACGCCATATCTTCTGGTACTCTTCCAAAGGGTGTCCGCTTACATATATTCCCAGCACTTCTTTTTCAAATGCAAGCTTCATGTCTTTAGAATACTCGCCCACGTCAGGAAGTTTTATTTCATAGTTCTCCTTTTCATCTTCCGCCGCTATGTCAAACAGCGAAAGCTGTCCCGCCATATTGTTTTTCTTATCCTGCGATATGCTGTCCATAATCTGCACATATACGCTCATGAACTGCTTTCTGGTCCCGCCGAGGCTGTCCATTGCGCCCGCTTTGATAAAATTCTCAATAGCGCGCTTGTTGACGTCCTTATCCGCCATACGTGTAATAAAATCTTTCAGATTAGTATACGGTCCCCGCAGCTTTCTCTCTTCTACCACGGTTTCGATTACCGGGCGCCCTACGCTCTTAATTGCCGTCAGTGCATAGCGGATGGAATTTCCCGATACGGAAAACCTGATTTCGCCCTCGTTGATATCCGGCGGCAGAATCTGTATGCCCATATTTTTGCATGTCATTATATATTCCGACACTTTTCCCGAATTATCGATTACGGAAGTAAGCAGCGCCGCCATAAACTCCACCGGATAATAATATTTAAGGTAAGCAGTCTGGTAAGCGACTACCGCGTAACATGCGGCATGCGATTTATTAAAAGCATATTTGGCAAAATCCATCATGGTATCATATATGTGGTCCGCCACTTGCGCACTTATGCCGTTTGCCACACAGCCCGGCACGCCTTCTTCCGGATTGCCATATGTGAAATTTTTACGCTCCTGCTCCATAACATATTGCTTTTTCTTACTCATGGCGCGGCGCACCAAATCGCTGCGCCCCATGGTATACCCGCCAAGTTCACGCACAATCTGCATAACCTGTTCCTGATATACGATACAGCCATAAGTCGGCGCAAGAATCGGTTCAAGCTGCGGACAGTCATAAGTAATCGAGCCGGCGTCATTTTTACCCTTAATATATTTCGGTATAAAATCCATCGGCCCCGGACGGTACAGCGATATGCCCGCAATGATATCCTCAAGGCTTTGCGGCTTAAGCTCCTTCATAAAGCTTTTCATCCCGCCGCTTTCAAGCTGGAATATGCCCTCGGTATGTCCCGAGGCGATAGATGCCAGCACCTCAGAGTCATTATAATCAATATTATCTATATCTATGGACGTACCCGTCTTCTTCTGCGCCATCTCTACGGCGTCCTGAATCACAGTAAGGGTACGGAGCCCCAGAAAATCCATTTTAAGAAGTCCCAGCTCTTCAATCGTAGTCATTGTAAACTGAGTGGTAACTGCATTATCCCCGCCTCGTGAAAGCGGTACAAATTCTTCCGCCGCCTTAGGGCAGATAACCACGCCTGCGGCATGAGTGGAAGTGTGTCTGGGAAGACCTTCCAGACGTTTCGACATATCAATCAAAACTTTTAAGTTTTCATCTTCCGCATATAACTTTTTTAATTCGGGATTCATATCCAGCGCTTTATCTATAGTAATATTTAACTCATACGGAATCATTTTTGCAATAGAATCCACATAAGCATAGGGCAAATCCATAACGCGCCCTACGTCGCGGATAACAGCCTTCGCTCCCATAGTTCCGAATGTGACAATCTGCACTACCTTATCCTGCCCGTATTTCCTGCCGACATAATCAATTACTTCCTGTCTTCTTTCATAGCAGAAGTCCACATCAATATCGGGCATGGAGACACGCTCCGGATTTAGGAAACGCTCGAACAAAAGATTATATTTTATGGGATCGATATTGGTAATTTTAAGGCAATAAGCAACAATGCTGCCCGCCGCGGAACCACGTCCCGGTCCGACCGCTATACCGTTCTCCCGACAATAATTTATATAGTCCCACACAATAAGAAAGTAATCCACGAAACCCATGGTTTTTATGATGTTGAGTTCATAATCCATTTTTTCTTTAAGGGTTCCGTCGTCTTCAGGATAGCGGAATTTTAATCCCTGAATACAAAGCTCATTCAAATAGCCCCATGAATCATATCCTTCCGGCACGTCATAGTGCGGCACCTTGTAGACGCCGAACTCAATTTCGACATGGCATCTGTCGGCAATCCTTTGTGTATTTTCAACGGCCTCCCAGGCATATGGGAAAAGCCCCTTCATTTCTTCTTCGCTCTTCACATAATACTGACCGCCCACATAACGCAGCCTGTCCTCATCCGCCAGTTTCTTTCCGGTCTGTAAGCACAGCAGGATATCATGTGATTTTTCATCTTCTGCATAAGTATAATGCACATCGTTAGTAGCGACCAACGGAATATCCAGTTCCCTGCTTATGTTAAGCAGCGCGGTATTTACCGTCTTTTGTTCAGGAATCCCATGGTCCTGTAATTCCAGAAAATAATTGCCCTTGCCAAAGCAGTCCTCGTATCTTTTCGCCGCCTTTTTCGCCTCGTCGATTAGCCCTTTCTGTATATACCGCGGCACTTCGCCCGCCAGACATGCAGAAAGCGCAATAAGTCCTTCGTGGAACTCATTTAGCACTTCCATATCTACACGAGGCCTGTAATAATAGCCTTCGGTAAATCCGCGGCTGACTATCTTCATCAGGTTAGCATAGCCTGTATTGTTTTCCGCCAAAAGCACCAAATGGTAATATCTGTCGTCGCCCCCCGACACTTCCCTGTCAAAGCGGGAATTGGGCGCAACATAAACTTCGCAGCCAATTATGGGGTTAATGCCTGCCGCTTTTGCCTCTTTATAAAAATCAATTACGCCGTACATGACGCCATGGTCAGTAATTGCCGCGCTGTCCATGCCAAGCTCTTTGACTCTCTTGATATATTCTTTGATTTTGTTAGAGCCGTCCAAAAGACTGTATTCTGTATGGACATGCAGATGTGCAAAAGCCATGCGGCACCTCGTTTCTATTGTTTTTATTACTATTCTATGTTACTGAAGGCGGCATGAGCTCATATGCTTACACTTGAGGCACGCTCCCGCTCCGTGGAAAATCGTAGCGGTACTAAGTTCAAAAGCTAAAAAGCAGCTTTTTCACTAAGTACCGACGTTTTCCAAGGGCCTCAAGAGTAAGCATATGAGCTCATGCCGCCCCAAGTCTGTGAATATTAACAATATTACAGGTATTTCTTCAATACCTCTACCTTATCAACTTTCTCCCACGGTAAATCCAAATCGTTACGTCCAAAATGTCCGTAGGCTGCGGTCTGCTTGTAAATCGGACGACGGAGGTCTAACATCTTGATGATTCCTGCCGGACGCAAATCAAAGTTATCGCGAACGATTTCATCCAGCTTTTCATTGGATACCCTGCCTGTGCCGAAAGTATCAACCATAATTGATGTAGGCTGCGCTACGCCGATGGCATATGACAACTGAATCTCGCATTTATCGGCAAGTCCTGCCGCTACGATATTCTTAGCCACATAACGTGCAGCATAAGCTGCGGAACGGTCAACCTTCGTGCAGTCTTTTCCTGAAAATGCGCCGCCGCCGTGACGAGCATATCCGCCGTATGTATCCACGATAATCTTACGTCCTGTCAAGCCTGCATCACCATGAGGTCCGCCGATTACGAAACGACCTGTCGGATTGATGAAGAACTTAGTGTTTTCATCAATAAGCTCTGCAGGAAGAATAGGATCAAATACATATTTTTTAATGTCTTTATGAATCTGCTCCTGAGTTACGTCGTCGTCATGCTGTGTAGAAAGAACTACAGCTTCCAGTCTTACAGGTTTTCCGTCTTCATCATATTCTACGGATACCTGGCTCTTTCCGTCAGGTCTTAAATATTTCAAAGTACCGTCTTTGCGGACTTTAGTCAACTGCAATGCCAGCTTATGTGCAAGCGATATGGGATAAGGCATATATTCGGGCGTCTCATTGGTTGCATAACCAAACATCATACCTTGGTCGCCTGCGCCGATTGCTTCAATTTCGGCATCTGACATCTTGTTCTCTTTAGCCTCAAGCGCTTTGTCAACGCCCATTGCTATGTCAGCCGACTGTTCGTCAATCGCTACCATTACGGCACACGTATTGCCGTCGAAACCATATTCAGATTTTGTGTAGCCGATTTCCTTTACGGTCTCACGAACAATCTTCTGAATATCCACATAAGCGCTTGTGGTAATCTCTCCGGTCACCAGTACGAAACCAGTACAGGTTGCTGTCTCACACGCAACGCGGCTCATGGGATCTTTTTCCATGCACGCATCCAAAATAGCGTCTGAAATGGCGTCGCAGACTTTGTCCGGATGTCCTTCTGTTACAGATTCTGAAGTAAATAATCTCTTTTCCATACTTCTACTTCCTTTCTTTATCTTGGTATTTAAAAATAAAAAAATCCACTTATAAAAATAAGCGGACCTGATATCAGGTAATCAAATCCTCTTATTGTTCGCTCTGCCATAAAACAGGCTTATTCGCTCAGGTTGGCACCTTCCTTACAGGGGTTGCCGTGGCTTCACAGATCCTATGTATCTCCACCACTCTGAATAAGAGAGAAACGGTTCTTTAAAAAGAACAACCAATATTCACTTCTAACTATTAATTAACATACACCTGTTTAGTTCTACTGTCAATAGGCAGTCTGAAAATATTCTATCCTGCTTTAAATTTAAACTTAACGGCATCGCGCGGAGTGCTTACTTTCTCAATCTGCGCGCCAAGAGATTGAAGCTTCAAATCAAAATCCTCATACCCGCGCTCAATATACTGGATATCATCAATGGTAGTGACTCCTTCCGCGGCAAGCCCTGCAATGACGAGCGCCGCTCCCGCGCGTAAATCAGGGGCTGAGATACCGGCTCCTGTATAACGCTCTACACCGTCAATTATAGCGGTATTTCCTTCTACCTTGATATTCGCCCCCATTCTGGTAAGCTCATCAATATATTTAAAACGATTCTCAAAAATACTCTCAGTCACAATGCTTGTCCCTGCCGACAACCCAAGCGCGACAGTAATCTGCGGCTGCATGTCCGTAGGAAATCCCGGATATGGCAGCGTTTTTACGTGGGTATGCCCAAGCGGTTTTGACGCTACCACGCGCACAGCGTCGTCGGACTCTTCCAGTTCACAGCCGATTTCCGTTAATTTTGCGCTAATGGACTCCAAGTGCTTAGGAATAACGTTTTTAACCGTCACGTCTCCTTTTGTAACTGCTGCCGCAAACATAAATGTGCCTGCTTCAATCTGGTCCGGAATAATTGTATACTCTGTTCCGTGCAGTCTGGAAACTCCTTTAATTCGGATTACGTCTGTACCCGCGCCTTTAATGTTCGCGCCCATGCTGTTTAAAAAGTTCGCCAAATCTACCACATGCGGTTCTTTTGCCGCATTCTCGATTATGGTTTTACCTTCCGCCATTGCAGCCGCCATCATCACATTAATGGTAGCCCCTACCGTTACGACGTCCATATAAATATGGCTGCCGGTAAGTTTCTCAGCCTCGGTAATAATAAGTCCATGCTCAATTCTTACATCTGCGCCAAGTGCACGAAAACCCTTAATATGCTGGTCTATCGGCCGCAGACCGATATTGCAGCCTCCCGGCAGCGCCACTTCCGCTTTTTTGTATTTTCCAAGCAGCGCGCCCAGAAGATAATATGACGCTCTGATTTTCTTAATATAATCGTCTTCTATTACAAGGTCGTTAATCTGCGACGCATTAATTATTACTGTGTGCCTGTCCGGTTTTGCAACTATGACGCCTATGCTTTCCATCGCCTGCAATAAAACATTGGTATCACGCACATCCGGAACATTTTCTATCACAACTGCCTCATCCGTCATAACGGCTGCCGCCAAAATCGCCAGCGCCGCATTTTTCGCGCCGCCTATTTCAACTTCGCCGACCAGCGGATTTCCGCCTTTAATCGCATATTGTTCCATATATAATCCCCTTACAGAAATAATTCAAGACATAATAATTAAATAACCATATTATTAAAAGTATACCATAATTTTCACATTTGTAAATGGGGCAGTCCGTTAAAAAAGTTCCTGACATAAATTATAATCAGTTCAAATACTTCAAAGGATTGACTCTTGAACCGTTTATCACTATTTCAAAATGCACATGCGGTCCTGTACTGACGCCTGTGTTTCCACTCAAGGCGATTTTCTGTCCCTGAGACACTGTCTGTCCCGGTGAAACCAATATCTTACTCAAATGACCGTATCTGGTCTGCGTTCCGTCGGGATGGTTGATATAAATTGCATTGCCATAACTTCCTATCCAGCCTGCTCTTGCAACAGTACCGGAAGAAGATGCCATGACCGCAGTACCGACAGGCGTAGCCCAATCCACACCCTGATGATAGCTTGAGGCGCCCTTAGTCGGAGCTTTTCTGTAGCCAAAACCTGAACTTTGCCTTCCGCCCGAAATAGGTTTAATATAAGTCGGCGGAATTTTGGTGCCTCTTTCCACACGTTTAGGAACTGCTTCATAGGTAATTTCTTCTTTAAGTATTTCCCTTCCTACCTCTTCGCTATTCCGGTAAAATACATCCGCAACAACTATTCTGTGACCTGCCGACGGTTCTTGCAGAGTTTTTGTCTGCGTAGTATACCAATCGTTGTTATCGATATATATTATGTCCGCCTCATAGTCTTCTTCGTAATAGACTTCTTCCACACGTTCTACGGAAAGTTCAGGCTCCGGCACAGTTATTATCAGCTCATCGCCGACGCGGATAATGGAGTTTTCGCTTTCGAGTGTTTCGTTCATTGCAATGAGCCTGTCCATTTCAAGCCCGTTGTTCATGGCGATTTTAGACAGGGTATCTCCCGCCACTACCTCGTATATCTGCTCTTTTTCCTGTTCTTTAGTAACTTCATCAATAGCTGCATTTACCGGTGTAAGCTCGGAATCCTGAAGATAAGCCTCCACAACTTCAACCGAATCTCCAAAACCTATGTCCTTAAGCCCCAGTTCATAATCGGAAAATTCCTTCTCGACTTCCGGCTCCACGGCATCGAAAATATTAGTCAATTCCGAATTTATACCCGCGCTTACTATCACAGCCTGCTCTTCTTCCGACTCTTCTGCTTTTGCATAAATGGCTGTGGTAAGGACGTTAAGTTCACGTTCCGGATCCAGCACAAGCCCTATTGAATACTCGTTTTCCACATCATACTTGCCAAGCGATGCCTGAAGAAGTTCTAACACTTCGTCCGTATTGGCAAGGTTCACGGTATACTCATTGATTTTTACCGTATATGAGCGTTTTAGGGTATCTTTGATGCTCCGCTCAATAATCGATGCCATATTATCAATTATGACACTATCATCATCTACTTCGCCCCACAGCACTTCGCTTCCCTCATAAGTAACACTGCAGTCAGCCAGCACTATCTCGTCGCTGCCTTCGGCAATTTTTTTCCGCGCGTTTATAAGGCACAAATCTATTCTGTCCACATCATCGACAATACCGACGCGCTCGCCGTTTAGATATACAATAAACTGATTATCACCAATACTTTCCAGTTCCTGATAATACGGCAGAAAAAGCATCGCCGCGAAGGCTGCAGCCACTGCAACCTTAATATATGCAATTTTCATTTTTTTATAATGTCTGCTCACAAATTTCATAATTTTTTCCTCTATCATATAAACACATTTGTAGTTTGTCTGTAATAAAATTGTAACATTTTATATTTTAGCAACATTTATGCCAAATGTAAAGACAAAATGGGAAGATTTCGTTTTTGGCTGTAGCAGTTCAGCCCTCAGGCACATGGACATATATGTTTCCCTTCGTAGCACGCTCTCGCTCCGTGAAAAACGTAGCGGTACTAAGCTCGAAAATACCTCGCTAAGTACCGGCGTCTTTCAAGGACCACTCATGGAAACATATATGTCCATGTGCCTGAGGGCTGAACTGTTACTTTTGGCTTTGACATAAAAATCTATTGCGGACAGTTGACTTTTTTATATAATAAAAACATAAGGAAGGGAAAGCATATGAAAAGACTTTTTTTACTGGAAGACGATTTGAGCCTGATTAACGGGCTTTCCTTTGCTATAAAAAAGCAAGGATATGAGATAGTGATTGCCCGTACCACATTAGAAGCAGACACATTATGGGAAGATGGAAAATATGATTTGGTTATTTTGGACGTATCGCTGCCTGACGGCTCCGGCTTTGATTTCTGCAAAAAGATACGTCAGACGTCAAAAGTGCCTATCATGTTTCTTACCGCTGCGGACGAAGAAACTGATATTATTATGGGGCTTGATATCGGGGGCGACGATTATATTACGAAACCGTTCAAGTTGGCGGTTTTCCTTTCAAGAATCAACGCACTGATTCGCAGGAGTGAAAATTTCAGCAACGCTGTCACAGAATTAAATTCAGACGGTATCAATATCCGGCTTTTAAAGGGTGAAGTATATAAAAATGGCACACCGATTGAACTGACCGCAAGCGAATATAAGCTGCTATGTTTGTTTATGGAAAATCCTGACCAGATACTTTCCGCAGAACAGATTTTAAGCAGATTATGGGACTGTAACGAAAACTATATTGACAACAATTCGCTTACAGTATATATCCGCAGACTCCGCACAAAAATCGAGGATAATCCGGGAGAACCTAAACGGATTGTTACCGTCCGCGGCATGGGATATAAATGGAACACTGTGGATTGAGACAGTGTAAAAAGGAGCATGGTTATTAAAATGAAAATATTTGCAAATCAAAAAATCAAACTACTCTTTAGTAATATTTTATTATGCGTTTTGACTTTTACATTGATTGCAGTATTGCTTATCGGTTTTAGAGTTAGAAATGCAGCCGTTTACACAATAATTTGCTTCCTTCTGATGAACGCTGCAATAATGGCGCTTTTGTTTAAGTATTTCAGTAATCAGCATAAAATCATGGAAAACGCCATATCGCAGATTAGAGAATATATATCCGGCAACAAAGATATCATCATCGAGTGTAACGATGAAGGCGAATTATACAGACTGTTCCATGAAGTAAATTCTTTAGTTGCTATCTTAAACGCTCATGCCGAGAATGAAAAAAATGCTAAAAAATTCCTACGCAATACAATATCTGATATTTCGCACCAACTAAAGACGCCGCTTTCCGCCCTTAATATTTATAACGGGCTGATACAAGACGAGGCAAAGGAACTGGATACGATTCAGGAATTTTCCAGACTATCCGAGCAGGAGCTTGACCGGATAGAAGGGCTGGTGCAAAACCTTTTGAAAATCACAAAACTGGATTCAGGCACAATTACGCTGGAAAAGTCTACAGAAAACGTGTCGGAAATTATGGAAAGTGTAAAAAAACATTTTTTGTTCCGCGCCGAACATGAAGAGAAAAAAATCTGTCTCTTGGGCAGTACAGAAACTACTCTTCTATGTGACCGCAGCTGGATTATAGAAGCAATCAGTAATCTTGTGAAAAATGCTCTTGACCATACAAAAGAAGGCGGCTGTATCCGCATCGAATGGCGGGAGTTTGCTTCTATTGTCCAAATTACTATAAAGGATAATGGAAGCGGCATCTATCCGGAAGATTTACACCATATTTTCAAGCGGTTTTACCGCAGCCGTTATTCTAAAGATGCACAGGGCATCGGTCTTGGACTGCCGCTTTCTAAGGCGATTGTAGAAGCCCATAACGGGACAATTGAAGCAGACAGCACATTAGGCAGCGGAACCTCTTTCACGATAAATTTCCTACGTTGAAAAACATACTTTAAAAAGTATTTCCCTACAAAATTGTAGGGTAATTGTAATGTTGGCGTAGGATTTCTTTGTTATATTTGGCACTATCAAAACAAGAAAGAGGTGTTTACACAATGAATTTGCTAGAAGTCAACAATATTTGTAAAACTTATGGAAGCGGTGAGGCAGCTGTTAAAGCGCTTAACAAGGTTAGCTTTTCTGTTCCAAAAGGAGAGTATGTCGCTATTGTCGGGGAATCCGGTTCGGGTAAAAGTACGCTCCTTAACATGATAGGCGCACTCGATATGCCTACTTCCGGTAAAGTAACTATTAGCGGCAAGGACATTTTTTCCATGAACGACCGTGAACTTACTGTTTTCAGACGCAGAAACATAGGTTTTATCTTTCAGGCATTTAACCTTATTCCGGAACTTACGGTAGAGCAGAATATTATTTTTCCTGTACTGCTTGATTATCAGAAGCCTGACAAAAAATATTTGGAAGAACTGCTTGCGGTACTGAATTTGAAAGAACGACGAGGTCACCTGCCTAACCAGTTATCCGGAGGACAACAGCAAAGAGTGGCAATCGGACGTGCGCTGTTTACACGCCCATCTCTGATTTTGGCGGACGAGCCCACTGGAAATCTTGATACGCAAAATAGCAGTGAAGTAATTACACTTTTGAAAGAAGCATCTAAAAAGTATGAACAGACGATTATCATGATTACCCATAACCGCAGTATCGCACAGACGGCGGATAGGGTTCTAAATGTATCAGATGGCGTACTGACTGATTTAGGGAGGTGTAGTGAATGAAAAGCTATCTTAGTCTTGTGCCGATTTCTGCAAAAGTTCACAAACGTCAAAGCCGCATGACACGCATTTGCATTATCCTTGCGGTATTCCTTGTCACATCTATTTTTTCTATGGCGGAGATGTGGATTAGAGCGCAAAAAATAGCCATGATAAATAAGCATGGAGATTACCATATTGTACTTCAAGATGTACCAAGTGATAAAGCAGAGCAAATACGGCAGCGTGACGATATTGCACTTTCTGCTGAATACAGGGCTGTTAATACAGATGTTGGAAAGTTTGATGCAGATATTACTAAGGGTTGCTATATAAATAGCAAAAATATTGTTATATATGGCGTAGAAAAAACATATCTCACAGATATTATGAATTATCAAACAAGGGGTTCTTATCCTGTAAATACCAAAGAAATTGCGCTCAGTGCCGATGCAGAAGAACTTTTTGGCATAGATATAGGCGATACTATTACTTTGAACACGCCGTCAGGAAATTTTGATTTTACTGTGTCTGCCTTTTATGAAGATGATAGCGAATATAACGCAATTATAGATGGAAGCTGCGCCTATATGAATCTGCCGACGTTTCAATCTGTTTGTACTTGGAACGAAGAAGAAGCAGTCCCCAAATATTATATCAGGTTTGCCAAAGAAAATAAGCTTCGTGAAACAATTGCCGATATTAAAGAATCATACGAGCTTACGGATAAAAATATAGACGAGAATACCGCAGTTTTAGGACTGATAGGTGCAAGCAATAATGAAACAATAAAAAATATTTATCCGTTGGCGATTGTCTGCTTTATATTGATATTAATTTCCGGTATTTTCATGATTTCAAGCTGTATGAACAGTACGGTAGCACAAAGGACAAGTTTCTTTGGCATGATGAGATGTATCGGTGCAAGCAAACAGCAAATAATACGTTTTGTAAGACTTGAAGCGCTTAACTGGTGCAAAACAGCCATTCCTGCGGGCTGTCTGCTTGGTATAATAGTCTGTTGGATTTTGTGTGCAATCCTTCACTTCCTTGTTAAAGGTGAGTTTGCAGACCTTCCACTTTTTGGGGTAAGCGTGAGTGGTATAGTCTGCGGAATAGCTGTCGGCATTATTACCGTATTTATTGCAGCACATTCTCCTGCAAAGCAGGCGGCTAAAGCATCTCCCATAGCGGCAGTGTCCGGCAATACAGAAAATAAAAAAACAATCCGCCATGCTGCAAACACGCGTCTTTTCAAAGTGGAAACAGCTTTAGGCATTCACCATGCGACAGCAGCTAAGAAAAATCTTTTTCTTATGACAGGTTCTTTCGCCCTTACAATTATTTTGTTTTTAGCTTTTTGCGCATGTTTTGATATTGTACGCAAACTGCTTCCGTCCGAAAGTAATTTTGCTCCGGATATTACGATTTCAAGCGAGGAGAATACTAACTCTATAGACAAAAATCTTGCCGCCTTGATTTCCGAAATACCGGGTGTAAAAAACGCCTTTGGTACGATGTACGCGATTGCAATTCCTGCCAAAATAAATGGCAGCGAAACAGTTATTGATTTCATGTCCTACGATGAATTTATGCTGGAAAATACGAAAAAATCCGTAGCGAGCGGAAGCCTGTCAAAGGTTTATGGGGATACTGACTATGTACTAACGATTTTCAGCAATGTCAGTCGGTTTGATGTGGGAGATAAGATAGAAATTGGTAATAATAAAATAGAGATTGCCTGTGTCGCCTCCGAAGGAATTGGAAGTATAAGCAGTTCTGCTGTCGTCGTCTGTTCCGAGGAAACATTTATGCGTATTATGGAAGAAGAAGGATATATGATGATAAATGTCATACTGGATAAAGGCGCATCAGAAGAGGCTGTGGCTCAAATCCGCAATCTTGCAGGTGATAATTTATTTACAGACCGCAGGGAAGAAGACCTTCAAGTGCATAGCAGCTATTGGGTATTTCGAATTGCGGCATACGGTTTTCTTGCTATTATCACTTTCATTACTGTGCTGAATATCATGAACAGCGTTTCTATGAGCGTATCTGCGAGAATCAGGCAGTATGGTGCAATGCGTGCGGTTGGTATGGAGAGCCGACAGGTTACAAAAATGATTATTGGGGAATCTGCGATGTATGCTTTTTGCGGTATGACTGTCGGGATTATCATAGGACTGTTTCTCCATTATCTCATTTATGTTAAACTGCTTATTACACATTTTGGCGGAGTATGGAAAGTCCCGCTTGCGGCAATCGGGATCGTATTTCTCTTGGTTTTTGCTTCATGCGTTATAGCAGTTTACGCTCCGGCAAAACGTATTCGCAATATGCCGATTACTGCAACGATTAATGAATTGTAAGGCTGACTGCAACAGTTCCATTTTAGCATAAACTATGATAAACTTATTATAATGTATATCTAAAAATATATTTTTCATAGGCAGATACGGCATAGTGAAGCGGAGAGCGGTGACAATGGATAGGATTATTTTTCATATTGATGTAAATTCCGCATTCTTAAGCTGGAGCGCGCTGGATAAATTGCAGCACGGTTCGGATATTGATTTACGCTCTATCCCCGCCATCATAGGCGGGGATATGGAGTCGCGCCACGGCGTAGTCCTCGCTAAGTCAATTCCCGCCAAATCCTACGGCATCTCAACCGGAGAGCCTATTGTCAACGCCCTGCGCAAGTGTCCCGGACTTATCATAGAGAAACCGAACCATAAGCTGTACCATCAAAGAAGCGCCGAACTTATGAGACTTCTGTCCGATATATGCCCTGATATCGAACAGGTCAGCATCGACGAGTGCTATATGGATTATACTCCGATAAAAGGGATGTTTTCATCCCCCATAGACGCTGCCGCGCATATCCGCACGCGCGTCTATGAGACATTGGGATTTACCGTAAATATCGGGATTTCCGACCGTAAAGTCCTTGCCAAGATGGCGTCGGATTTTAAAAAGCCAAACCTTACGCACACGCTCTACTCATATGAGATTGAGGAAAAAATATGGCAGCTGCCGGTTTCTTCTTTATTTATGTGCGGACGCTCCAGTGTAAATACATTGCGCAATCTGGGAATAATAACCATCGGTGATTTGGCTAAGAGTGATGTTTCCATTCTGACCTCTAATCTAAAAAGCCACGGCAAACTGCTTTGGGAATATGCCAACGGCATAGATGACTCCGTGGTTGAGGTGGCGCAATCCGAGGCAAAAGGCATCGGCAATTCCACCACCCTCTCCCATGACGTTACAAACAGACAGGAAGCCTGTAATATTCTTTTACAACTATCTGAATCTGTCGCGGGAAGATTGCGTGAGTCCGGCATGAGCGCGGAAATGGTGAGTGTGGAAATCAAATACAACAATTTCAAAAAGGTATCCCATCAGACCACTCTGGACACCCCGACTTCCGGCAGCGATACCATATACCGTACCGCATGCGCTTTATTTGACGAGCTTTGGGACAATACGCCGATAAGGCTGCTGGGAATCCGCTCTTCCAAGCTTGTCTCAGAAGAAGAACCCGTTCAGCTCAACCTGTTCGACATGCCCGCAGTGAGCAGTCCTGACACTTCGAGGCATCGACGAATTTCTGCGCAAAAAGAAGCGATGCTTGAAAAGTCGCTCGACTCCATACGCAAAAAATACGGTTCTGATGCCGTTGTGCGCGGCAGCCTGCTTAAAAAAAATACAGGCCGGACAAAACAGTCCGACCTGAATAAATAATTTTTCTAAAATGATATGGTAATATTTAACAGATTAACCACGATATCCGCAATAAGCAGAATTATCGTCACGATAGAAAGCGGTATAAGAACCTTCTGTCCCTTTGTACTCTCCTGCTGACCAGCCGACAACTTCTCGGTCTGCTTATCGAGTTCCTCGGTCATTGCCGCCTGCACGTTACGGTACACTTTGACGTTCTCTTTATGGAGAAAATCATCAGACTGGTGAATAGCCTCTTCCATCTGTTTCTTCATTTCCGGCAGGATATCGTCCTTGATATCGCTGCTCTCCTGAATCGCCTCGACTTTCTGCAGGCTTTCATTCATCACCTTCTGCATCTGCTCCATATTTTCTATGGTTTTCAGATTTACCTTGCGCATTTCCTGCAGCAGACTATCATACTTATTTGTCTGCTCTTTAAACATGCCATCGTACTTACCCATCTGTTCTTTAAGCATGCCGTCGTACTTACTCATCTGGTCTTTAAGCAGACCATCGTGCTTATTTATCTGTTCTTTAATCAAATTATCATACTTGTCCATCTGTTCCTGCATCTGCTCCATCTTGGCGGCATCCGCTGCAGAGTTTGCCTTAATCAGTTCCTGTGCATTAGCCCTCTGTGAAAGTTTATTAAAAAAAGTATCCATATTGTATATTTATGCCCCTTTCTCAGCTTGCAGATTTGTGCATGCAAGATATCTTCCCAAATCTGTGGTTGAAAGAATGTAATTCTTTCAGCTTTGTATAGTTTAACATTTTTCGTGGATTATGACAATAGTTTAACAAAATGCTCCATTACTCAGCACCGTCCGAAAGCATCAATCCAAGTATGGTAAATGCGTTTCCCGTGGAATCTTCTTTTGCTCTGATTATGATTTCATGCTCCTTCACTTCATCGGATGAATAGCATGACTGCGCCTCGGCGCAGTTTCCCCAGCCGTCTTTAAAATCAGCATCCAGAACCGCCTCCATATTTCCGTCCACATAGACCTCGTACTGTCCGCCGTTCCCATCAACCTGACGGTAATACAGGACTCCGAGGTTGGCAAATTCCGCCGTAAAACATATCTCTCCACTGCCCTCTTCGCATGTCCAATTATTAGGAAATACATAAAATACGTCCTTTTTCTCAAACCCGCTGCTGCCTGCAGGCTCTATCTGTGTCGAATCCACAATTCTTGCATTTGCGTAGCAGTCCTTTGTCAACGCCGCCGTTTCCAACGATTCCGGCTCTTTGTATTCGTCCATATGCTCATATATGGAATTCAGGTATTTCCAAATAATCTCTCCTGCTATAGCATGTCCGAGTGCCGACGGATGCACCACATCGCCTGATAATTCACTGTCGCTGTACTTGCCTGAATTAATCATTTCTTTCATTACATTGCCATAACTAAGCATCGGCATACCATAAGACGCTCCGATTATAGCTTGGTTTTCCTGCGCTGTCGCGCCGTTGGTCTGCGCCATGAATAAAAGCAGGACTGCCGGCTCGTTCTCCGCTTTGGCAATCATTCTGACAAGGTTGTCATAAGTCTTTTTATAAAATATGGTATTAGAGTCGTTGACGGCAAATTCCACCAGTACGATATCAGGCTTATAATCAAGCACATCGGACTGCAGCCTGTGAACGCCTATATATGAATCTGTCGCGCCGATTCCGGCGTTAATACATTCAAACTCGGTCTGCGGAAAAGTTTCTTTCCACCACGAAAAGAAAATATCCGCATAACATCTTTTTTCATTAACAGAAGAATCACTGCTGCCGGAAGATATCGTTCCCTGCGTAATGGAACCGCCGATAACCGCAACCGTCACCTTCTCGCCTTCTGCCGCCTTTTTCATAACCTTGGCAATTGCGCTTTCATCAGTTTTCTGCCACATATCGGCAAGCTGCATTTCCTCATCGCTCACATAATCAGTAGGCGGCGATGCAATAACGATATTCTCCTGCTGCGGTTCCGTATCCTGTACCCCTGTCTCTTGCGCCTGCTGTATATCCGTCTGCTCTTGCGTCTGCGGTACAGTTGTCTCTGTATCAGTCTCAGTCTGCGGCACGCTGCCACACGAAGCCAGCGCCAAAACTGCCGCAAGCAAAAATGCAATTACGCTTTTTCTCCTCATAATTATCTCCCATTCTTATCTGTGGTTTGTGATTTGTCAATTTATAATACTCTTTTCCGAACCATAAGGCAATATGCCGTTTTTTGTGCATTTTATATAAATTTGTCTGCGCCATACTCACTTTTTTATAAAAATTAACGATAGATTTACACTGTGTTCATAATTTGTTCATATTTATCGGATACAATGTATTTATCAAATAACAAACTACTTGCTGGTGATAAATAATAAATTTTTTTCATAATAGCCCGGGCATCGAAAGGTGTCTGGGCACTCCTCATTTTATAGGGTAAAATAAAGCATAAACAAAAGAGGAACAGAATGTCTATTCCTCTTCTATTTGCTGTATTTCCCTGTTCAGGTTCAACATTCTCGTATCCAAATCCGATACAATTTTAGAACACTCTACTAACTGTTCCCTGATATGGTCCGGCGCATTGCCCTCAAATTTATAATGGATTTTATGCTCCAGGCTCGCCCAGAAATCCATTGCAACCGTCCGTATCTGTATCTCGACTTTGGTATTCTCAATCCTATCCGATAAGTATACCGGAACCGTAACAAGCATATGGTAGCTCTTATATCCGCTTGCCTTGGGATTCACGATGTAATCCTTAACCGAAATCACATTAATATCGCTCTGGTTGCTTATCATCTCCGCTATCTGATAGATATCGGAAGTAAATGAGCAGATAACGCGGATGCCCGCAATATCATTCACATACCTTACCATATTATTAATGGTGGAGTCATGACCGTGTTTCTTGAGTTTCTTAACGATGCTCTCCGGCGTCTTGATACGCGACTTAATATGCTCTATCGGATTATACCTATGTACATGCTGAAACTCATCGTTCAGTATCTCCAATTTTGTAGATATCTGCTTTAATGCAGAATTATAAATAAGTGTAACTTCTTTCCAACTGTCTATATCATTTCTTTCTATATCTATTTCCATTCCGATTCCCCCGATATTACAATTAGTATATGCAGGATACGCCTTTTTCGTTAATAATTCACTAGTTAAGCGCCTGCTTATACACCGTTAGTTATATCTGTTCAGTATCTTAACGGTTAAGATATCTTATCTGCAGTGTCCACTCGGAAAACCTGCGGTTGCCATCGCGTATATTATACCATAACAAATATACCTATTCAATTAAAAATGTATATATTTCACAATTTTTTTACAAAATTTTAATTTTTATTGTCTATTTTACCAAAATAAATTTAAAATGGTATTTACTTTTCAGCGAATGCTCTGTATAGTGTTCATAGACAGTCTTGATTTGTTAAAAAGGAGCGGCGTCATGTTCAGATTATGGGCAAAAAAATTCCAAAACAATCATATGCTTGAGGATACCGTTATATGCAATGAAGAAAATGATACACGGACACATAAGATTTTTAACGCCCTTGACGAAGTCTGCTATCAATTCGATTTAGGCAAGCCAATCTGGCTTGAATCTAATATTCACGATTTTCAAAGGCACAACAAAACCCGATTTTCACAGGATAATTTTATAGAAAACATCGGGTTTGACTATCTTGAAATCCAGATAATTGAAGAGGATTAATTAAAATCCAAAAATTTGTATATTTCCCTTGACTTTGTACATCTTATGAAGTAGTATTGTAATAGTTCAGACGTAGTTTTCAAAACTACATCATGTATTATTGATATGTTTGTCGAGGAAGGAGTTTGATTTTTATTATGAAAATAACAATTCGTGAGCCTGGAAGCGCTATTACCCACTTCATCGCTATGATGATGGCGGTATTTGCAGCTACCCCGCTTTTGGTTAAGACAGCCGTTACCGCCGATTCCACGGCATTTAAGGCAATGTCTGTGTTTATCTTAAGTATGATTTTATTATATGCAGCCAGCACCATCTACCACAGCATTACGGTAAAAGACCAAATCCTTAAGGTTTTTCGTAAAATTGACCACATGATGATTTTCGTATTGATTGCCGGTTCATACACTCCGGTCTGTCTGATTGTTCTTAACGATAAAATCGGATATACCCTGCTTGCCGTAGTCTGGGCTATCGCAATAATCGGTATGTTAGTCAAGATGCTGTGGATTACATGCCCGAAATGGTTTTCTTCGGTTATATATATTTCCATGGGCTGGGTATGTTTAGGCGTGTTCAGACCGTTATGGAATATACTGCCGCGCAGCGCATTTCTCTGGCTTCTTGCCGGCGGCGTCATTTACACTATCGGCGGCGTGATTTATGCGCTGAAACTGCCGTTGTTTGATAAACTTCATAAAGGCTTCGGCTCACATGAGATTTTTCATTTGTTCGTGATGGGCGGAAGTATCTGTCATTTTATATTTATGTATATATATGTGGCGTAGAAAAGTAAATTGAATAACTTGACAGCGTAGAAATTTTTTGAATGTAATGGTAAAATTGGTTATAATTTAATGTGCTTGTGTCAGCCACGGCACATTAAAATAAAACCAGTGAAAGAGGCAGGGTTATTTATATGAAAATTACAGGTCAAAAAATAATCAACGCAAAACGCAATAATAGCAGTTACTCATTTTTTACCGATAACGGTGCGGAACTTATAATAGATTATGTTTCCGAAAAGACCATACGCACGGCGGTACGGTTTAATAAGAATGACGACTTTGACAAATCCTATGCCATAGAAGAAATTCATTACAAAGACATTGATACCACTATTGAAGAAAACAACAATTTTTACATGATAAACTCTAAATGCATTTCCGTAAAGATCGACAAATCAAATCTAAAAATAGAATACATAAGAGACGACGGCATTATTACTTCGGTAAAAGAAATAGGCAAAGACAACGAACAGGTTTACTGTATCCATGATATGAGCGAAAACGAACATTTTTATGGTCTCGGAGAAGACAACGACGCATATCTGGGCAGCATGGACAGACGCGACACTACGCGCGAACTTGTAACAGGTCAGCGCATCAATATAGGACATGTAACCGCCGATATTCCCGTCTCATTTTTTATGAGTACAGGTGAAAATTCGCCATACGGAATTTTTGTCGATAGCAGTTACCGTATAAACTTTGATATGGGTAAAAACAATACCTCTGAATATTCATGGAAAAATGACGGCGGAAGCTTTGTGTATTATCTTTTTGGCGGCGATGATTTCAAAGATATATTGAATGAATATACAAACCTTACAGGGAAACCGTCTCTGCCGCCGTTATGGACGTTTGGATATATTCAGTGCAAATGCTCTTATTGGTGCTGGGACGAGATTGATGAGATTATTGAAACCTTTAGGGAAAAAAGGATTCCCCTCGACTGTATTGTTTTTGATTTCGACTGGGCGGAAAATTTTCATAATTTTAAGTGGAACAAACGCTGGAAAGGCATGAGCCCGCAGAAAATTTCCGAGTATAGAAAAGAAGGGCTTCACTTTATGGTGTCAAATTCCGGTCCTATGATACGAAAAGACAGCGATGTTTTTCAAAGCGCGCTCGACGCTGGGATACTTGCAAAGGATAAGGACGGCAATACGGTTACATGTGGGCATTACGGCGGCGAGCTTATGGATTTTACCAACCCTGATATGAAAGACTGGATAAAAGATAAGCTTGAAAATCTCATTGACGAGGGCGTTGAAAGCTGGTGGCTCGACCTTACCGAGCCGGAAGGCGATCCCGACGGAACGCAGTATTATGCCGGAGATAAAGCAAAAGTGCATAATATTTTCTCTCTTATGAACACCAAGCTTTACAACGAAATAACCCTTGAACACGCTCCCGATAAGCGCCCTTTTATACTTACGAGGACCGGTACGGCGGGCATTCAGAAATATAACGTTTCCATATGGTCGGGAGATGTTTTTTCCGATTACAAAACATTTGCCGCCCATATTCCCGAAGCGCTGAACACCACCATGTCGGGAATACACATGTGGACCAGTGACAGCGGCGGATTTATGTCCTCAACAAGCAACAGTGCGGACAACCGTAACATTTATAAAAACGACGCTGCAGCTCATGCCGCCCTGTATGAACGCTGGCTGCAATTCGCTGCGTTTTGTCCCGTTATGCGCGTCCACCATGCAGGGCAGTCCTCGCCCTTTGTTTTCGGCGAGATGCTCACCGACAGCATCGCTCATTATGTACGGCTGCGCTACAGGCTTATCCCATATATTTATTCATATGCTTTTATTACGCATAGCACGGGCGAGCCGCTTATGCGTGCGCTTATTTTCGACTATCCCAACGATAAAAATGTCATCGATATAAAAGACGAATTTTTATTTGGCAGAGAAATTCTTGTCGCCCCCGTGACCAAAGAAAGAGTTAGCGAAAGAACCGTTTATTTTCCGGATGGTGACTGGTACGATTGGGATTACAGCTATAAATACGAAGGGGGAAAAAGCTATACTGTTTATGCGCCGCAAAACAGAATCCCCATATTTGTAAAAGGCGGCTCGATTATTCCCATGACGGAACAAGTTTACAATACAAAGTATATTAACCGTAAAAAAATTAATCTTATAATCTATCCAAAAGATGTGTGCAGTTTTAAGCTTTTTGCCGACGACGGAATATCTTACGGATTTGAAAAGGGTGACTTCACAGAAACGCTTATCGAATGTTTGGACAATGAACACAGTACAACCATAAATATCACCAACTCCAACATTCTGTACTCTCCGGAAGAATACACATTTGAAATCCATGTTAATGCCAAACCCGTCAATGTTAAATCCGGCGATATGGAACTTGCGCGCTGCGGTTATAAGAATATGCTTAAGAAAATGGAATCGGGGTGGTATTTTGACGAGTTCAACAGTGTGCTTTATATCAAAATCAAATCGGCTTTAGCAAAACCTGACACTATTGTCATATCAAATAGTGAAGCAATCCGAAAGCCGATTGAAAATACAACCGCTGAAACTGTAAGCGGACAGATGCCTTTTATTCTTCCGCCCGCTTCCATTCCATGCAGGATAAACTGTGAAAATTTTGACAGAGGCGGCGAAGGCATTGCGTTCCATAAAACTGAAACTGCAAGCTGCGAACTATATCGAACAGACGGCGTTGAAATAGAACTTTCAGACGACATTGGTGCAGGCTATAACATTAAAAGCCTTAAAAAATCCGAGTGGCTTGAATATACGATAAACGTATGCGAAAGCGGCAAATACCGCCTAGAGCTACGTCTTCAAGGCAGCGGCGTTATCAGCGCGGATTTTGATATGCAGACATTTCTGCCTGAAACCACAGTTAATGAAAGCCGCTGGAATACTGTAAACCTCGATGCCATCGAACTAAACGCAGGCGAACAGATACTTCGTATATTTGTACATGACGGCTGCTTTAAGCTAAACTGGATTGAGCTTATCAAAGAGTAGCCAATCAATCACATAGCCATATTCCAATATCCAGAGTTTAGAACAAAATGAATACAAGAAGGAGTGACTTACCGCTTTTCCGGCATGGAACTCCTTCTTGTATTCATTTTGCTCTAAACTCGTGACAGTTGTAACAGTATTGATAATTTAATCTTCATACCCATTCGGATTATTGCTCTGCCATCTCCATGAGTCGGCGCACATATCTTTTATTCCGTACTGCGCTTCCCAGCCAAGCTCTCTTTTCGCCTTTTCCGCATTGGAATAGCAGGTCGCTATATCGCCCGGACGCCTGTCTTTTATCACATAAGGAATCTTAACCCCGGTAGCCTCCTCAAAGTTCTTGACAATATCAAGCACGCTGTAACCCGTTCCAGTCCCGAGATTGTAAATGCACAATCCAGCTTTTTCTTCTATTTTCTTTAACGCCTTAACATGTCCTACCGCTAAGTCTACGACATGGATATAATCGCGCACTCCGGTTCCGTCAGGAGTGTCATAATCGTTGCCGAATACTCCAAGTTCTTTCAATTTGCCGACTGCAACCTGTGTGATATAAGGCATAAGATTATTAGGGATGCCGTTCGGATTCTCGCCTATGGTTCCGCTCTTGTGCGCACCGATTGGATTGAAGTAGCGCAGCAGGATTACGTTCCACTCAGGATCCGCCTTCTGCATATCGGTAAGAATCTGCTCCAGCATGGATTTCGTCCAGCCATAAGGATTGGTGCATTGTCCTTTCGGACATTCCTCTGTTATCGGTATAATTGCCGGATCTCCATATACGGTAGCCGACGAAGAGAAAATAATGTTCTTTACATTGTGTTTTCTCATCACATCTACCAATGTCAATGTTCCCGCGATATTATTCTCATAATATTCCCACGGCTTCGCTACGGACTCGCCTACCGCCTTTAGCCCTGCAAAATGTATGCAGGAATCTATTTTTTCATTATTAAATACTTCTTCTAACGCCGCCCTGTCCAGAATATCTGCACGGTAAAACTTAACAGGCTTGCCTGTAATCTTCTCTACGCGCTGTAAAGATTTCTCACTGGAATTGACAAGATTGTCAACTACCACAACATCATAACCTGCATTCTGCAGTTCCACTACCGTATGGGAACCGATATATCCGGCTCCGCCAGTTACCAAAATTGCCATAAAAACGCCTCCTGACTTATTTTTATTTTAAAATATTACAATACTATACCGTTCTCTTCGCACAATTTTCTTGCGCTCTCTACTGAGTCCACTCCGGTTTTATTTTTAATGGGTGCAAACTCGTTATTCCTAACCACCTCAAACGGAAGGCAGGACTCAAGCTGGTACACCATATCCAGTACAAGCTGTTCATACTTGCAGCCGTTCGGTTCTTCGGGCTTCACTGTTTCTCCCGCTTCATTCAGATAAGGAATCTTCTTCTCTACCACATGGAGCGGAAGCTTCTTTGCCACGATTTCTTCCAAATCTTTTTCCCTGAACAGATAATTAAGGATTACGCCGAAATTGTACACCGGCTCTCCGTTTGCATCTTTAGTATTCATAAGCTCGTCGGTCAGTTCATAATATTCCACAATTGACGGTCTGCCGTCCTCTAAGCACATCACGCCGATTCTTTCATCGGGAGCATTTTTACGCACTACTTTAGAGCCAACTGCACAACTTTTAAGTATGGTCGCTCCAACGAAGCACGGATCGGCAATCCGCTGCAATACGTTGTCTACCGCAAATACATTCAACCACTCTATTCCTTCTTTATGCAGCTTATCGACCAGTCCTGCTTTCATCATCGACGAAAACCAGCCGCCGTTGCCATTTGGCGATGTGGACATCTTTCCCTTAGTCTCCATATATACTTTTCCGTTATAATCAGAAGCTGGCGCCATATCCTGAATGAAAAACGAGATATATTCAGGATTATATCCAAAATAATTTTTTTCTTGCAAAAAGCTCGTAGTCGCCTGATGGTTCTTATCGCTTGTCATAATAAAAAGATGAACCCAAGCGTCCGTCAGATGCACCACATCCAGCAGATTCTCAATAATGCGCTGGAAAATATAGACATCCTTAGTAACGCCGATATTATATAATCCCTTGGGTGCATCGGAGCCGAGTCTTGTTCCCATGCCGCCTGCCAAAAGCACTGCCCCCACTTTTCCGGACTTAATCGCATCGATGCCGATTGCCGTAAATTCATCTTTTTTCGCCTCTATCTCAGAACGCTGCATTACTGAAAGCGGCGTTATTTTACCGCGCGGAGCCGGAGCGTTCCTGTCCTTACATAAAGCCAGCACTTCCATATCAGTATCTTCTATCTGCTTGAGCAGTTCCGACTGTTCATTCTGTGTCAACTCATCATAGTATTTCAGAACATGGAGCTGCCCGTATTTCTCTAATTTTGCATACGCTTCATTATAATTCATGGCTATACCTCATATTTCCCGCATCGCTTGTTTTTCTTTTGCGGCTATTATTCTATACTCGCAAACTCGCGCTTTCAGCGCTTCATGTCCGATTACATCGGACGTTTGCTCGTTAATGCCGCAAGAAAAACAAATGCCGCTTCGCGTCGCTTGCTTTTCTTTTGCGGCTATTATATCATATATCCAAAATTTGCTCAATAATAGTATAGAGATATTTTTATTTCTTTAACTCCAGCCATAACTCCAGAAAAATAAATTTGACATAACCCCAAAATTAGCATATACTATGTTATTTGAACCACGAATAAACAGCTGTAATAATCCAAGTTTATTCTATATTATCGGAGGGTACATATTTGGACGAATATAAATCATTAGAACACGCCATACAAGGCGGCATACATATGAAGGCAATAAAAGACAATCCGGCATATAAGGCATCCGCATTGAGCATCGTCGTGAACCTTTTGCTTTCCCTGATTAAACTTATAACCGGAATCATCGGCAACTCCAACGCCATGGTCTCTGACGCCATTCACTCTGCCTCAGACGTATTCAGCACCATTGTAGTTATTATTGGCGTAAAGATGGCGGGTAAAAAGGCAGACAGCGACCACCCCTACGGACATGAGCGCATGGAGTGCGTCGCCGCGATTATTCTCGCCATGCTGCTTGCAATCGTAGGCGCCGGAATAGGTTTAGCCGGTATAAAAAAGATAGCTGCCGGCAATTATGACAATCTTGTCATTCCCGGTCTGCTTCCGCTCGCTGCCGCTGTGATTTCCATTGTAGTCAAAGAGTGGATGTTCTGGTATACCAGAGCTGTTGCCAAAAAGATTAATTCCGGCGCGCTTATGGCGGACGCATGGCATCATCGTTCTGACGCGCTTTCGTCAATCGGTTCGTTTGCAGGTATTTTATTTGCCAGAATCGGATATCCCATCATGGACGCCGTCGCAGGAGTCATTATAAGCCTGTGCATTATCAAGGTCTCCTACGATATATTTAAGGATGGTCTTGATAAAATGGTAGACCATAGCTGCGATAGTGAAACCGAACAGAAGATACGCGAGTCCGTGTTAGGCGTTGCGGGCGTGCGTGGAATAGACGATTTAAAGACAAGGCTTTTTGGCGATAAGATTTATGTCGATTTGGAAATCTTGTTAGACAGAGAATTAACTTTAGGAAATGCTCACAAAATCGCGGAACAGGTTCATGATACAATAGAAAAAAACTTTACTACCTGCAAGCACTGTATGGTTCATGTCAATCCTACGGAAGAATAAGGGGAGGCGCTTATATATTATGGAAAAAGATATGACAAAAGGAAGTCCGATGAAACTGATTCTTAGCTTTTCGATTCCGCTATTGTTCGGAGCTCTTTTTCAACAGTTTTACAGCATGGTGGACGCTATTATAGTCGGACATTATCTCGGCGTAGACGCTTTAGCAGCGGTAGGCGCTACCGGCTCTGTCAACTTTCTTATTATAGGTTTCTGTCTGGGCGTATGCAACGGTTTTGCTATTCCCATCGCTCAGGAATTTGGCGCGGGCAATGAACGAAATCTGCGTAAATATGCAGCCGGAAGCGTGCGGCTTTCCGTGATTTTCGCTATTGTCATGACTATAATAGTAGTGCTTCTGTGCCGTCCCATTCTGCAGTTAATGCGCACTCCGTCAAATATTATAGACGAGTCTTACAATTACATAGTAGTTATTTTTATGGGCATACCCATTGTCTATCTCTATAACATGACCTCGGCAATAATCCGTTCTTTAGGAGACAGCAAAACCCCTGTCATTTTCCTTATCATGTCGGCGCTGCTCAATATCCTATTGGACTGTCTATGTATCACGATATTCCACTGGGGAGTGCGTGGGGCGTCAATCGCAACAGTCGTATCGCAGGCTGTCGCCGGAATATGCTGTCTGCTCTATATGCGGAAGAAATTCCCGATACTGCATCTTAATAAGGACGATTGGATAAAAGATAAAAACTTCATGTTTAAGCTGTGCAACATGGGTTTGCCGATGGGACTGCAATATTCCATTACAGCCATCGGCAGTATAATTTTGCAGAGCGCCGTCAATGGGATAGGTTCGGATGCGGTTGCAACAGTTACCGCCGGAAGTAAATTAAGCATGTTTTTAGTCTGTCCTTTCGACAATCTGGGTTCTGCAATGGCTACCTACGGCGGTCAGAACGTGGGAGCGGGTAAGCTTGAGCGTATCGGCAAAGGTTTGAAAGACTGCGTAATCCTGGGCGCGGCATATTCCGTGATTGCTTTAGGCATTGTCATACTTTTCGGGAAAAATCTGCTGCTGCTTTTCTTAGAGCAGGACGAAATCGCGATTTTAGGCAATGCACAATGGTATCTGTTAATGAACGCCTGTTTCTATTTCCCGCTTGCGCTGGTTAATATCGTGCGCTTTCTTATTCAGGGCATGGGATACAGCAAGCTTGCCGTCTTTGCCGGATTTTTCGAGATGGTGGCAAGAAGCCTGATGGGGTTTGTGATTGTCCCCCTTGTAGGATTTTCCGCAGTCGGTTTTGCCAATCCTCTTGCCTGGGTATTCGCGGATATTTTCTTAATCCCCGCATACATATATGCGCGTAAGGATATGGAAAGACGGCTTAGCCGGAACAGCTAGTTACAGAATTTTCATGTTCAGGCACGAGTTTATGTGACATGAACAAAAACGGGGTTCCATGCCTGAAAAGCGGTAAGTCACCCCTTATTTTGTTCATGTCACATAAACTCTGGTTATAAAAATAGAGTGTTAGAAAAGGAGCATAGGGCATATGGCAGTTACAATTTTTACTATGACACACAAAAAATTTGAAGAACCATCTGATAAAATTTATCTCCCCCTTCACGTAGGGCGCGCCTGCGGCGAAGATTTAGGATATGCCGGCGATAATACCGGAGACAACATTTCCTTAAAAAACTGTTTTTACGGAGAGCTTACCGGTGTATACTGGGTGTGGAAAAACGTGAAAACCACGGATTATGTCGGCATATGCCATTACAGGAGATATTTCTGCACGGAAGAGGGCAGGATTCTTAATGAGAAAGATTATCTGGATATACTAAAAGAATACGATATCATTACTTCCAAAAAGCTTAAGCTGAATTATTCTTATTACGACGGCTATGCAAGCGATTACAATATATACGATTTGGAGGCCACGGGAGAAGTTATCCGCCGCAAATATCCCGAATATTATAAGAACTTTGAGAAACTTGTGCATGGAAACGGCACATATTTTGCTAATATGATGGCAGCTGACAAGGCTTTATACGACGAATACTGTACATGGCTGTTTTCCATTTTTGATGAAGCGGAAAAATTAATTAACGCGGAGGGCTATGACGATTACCACAAGCGGGTATTCGGCTTTATTTCCGAATTTCTTTTGTTTGTCTGGGTTCAAACCAAAGGGCTTAAAGCCTATGAATGTAAAGTCGGCATGACGACGGAAAAATATGAAACCAAACAGATGAAAGAGCGTCTGGCAGATTTTTTCCTAAGAAAAGACTTAAAGAACGCAAAAGAATATTTTCTAAGAGAGTTGGAAAAACGCCCTGACGTGTTAATGGAAGCCTCGGACATTACAGGCGAGCTTAAGCTGTCCATGCAGGTAATCGCGGTCTGCGAACTTGAACAGGCGGAATATGACACAAGCGTCATTGACAAGATACAAAAATTTGATGAGCTGATGCACTACTTCAACGAACTAAACGAGCTAATTAATTCTTTCCGTATGGGAAATGCAAAAGAAGAAGATATCCGCTCCGTCAAACTCTTAGAAGTATCGGATATCGCCATAGAAGCCTCTGCGAGGCTCTTCTGCACGCATGAAGACGAACTTGCACAAGTCGTTCAAGCGGTTAAAGACGCATTGCTCTAAATTGCGCGAGTCGCTCTAAGTCAACTCGCGCAGATAATTATTTTGTAAGCAGGTTTATATCTCTTAAGACGTCCATGCGCCGTTCCCCGGTTTCCCATATTATGACGTCTGCGTTATATTTTGTCACCATATCCATAGTAAACTGTGATATATCAATCCAGTATACTTCTTTATAATATCCTTCCGCTACCCAGGAAAGGAAGCCCGAAAACGAGTCGCCTACTATAATTGCAGTCTCGTCCCGGTACTGTGATGCGTCCGCAGTTGAAGAGTCGAATACATATACGGTATCAATATCGTATTTATCCGTAACATTGCCTATCATCGCCAAATCTCCGGCATAGCTGTCTGTTTCTATTTTAAAATTCACTGAATCAAGATCAGCATAAGTTCCATACGCTTCCTTGAATATCTCCTGCAGCCCCACGAACGCGCCTTTTTGATTCCAATGCGTATCCGTCGTATAATAAACCTGATGCTCCTCTTTCACGTCCTGAAACGCCTGTTTCGGATAAATATACACAAGGTCCGTCTTTTCTTTAATATAATCCGCTACCTGCTCTCCCCTTGAGATTTCATCCACCCTTATAATCGTATCAGGCATATACTCATCATATACAATTTCCTTATTGGGCACTGTAATTACATAGAAATCAATTCCCAGCTCTTTAAAATAATTCCTCATTTCGCTCAAATTCAGCGCTATTACCACAAGGTCATTGCCGCTATAATGATTAATCCCCATATAGTCCCAAATAGGTCTGCCGTCGTCCTCCCTCTTATAGAAGAGCCAATTATCCTTGCCAAGCAAAAGCTGCGTGGAGCCGATATATCTGCCGCCCGTCATAAACATAGTAAGTTCTTCGTTAAACTTTATCATGCCGTCCCTTAAAAACAGCCTTTCCGTAAAAGCGGTAAGATTATCATGCACTGCCTCATACAGATTCTTGTTATTGACCTCCGCGGCAGTTTCTTCCACACTGTCCCCATCATCGTCGGCATCATCAGTATTGCTCCGCAGCGCACCGTTATTTTCAAGCACTTCCTGCTTATCGGAAGAATCGTTTTCTTTTTCCGGAAGGAAGCCTTTTACTACCGTTGCGGCAGGCACAAACAATATAAATATCATAAATATTACGGCTATATATTTTTCACGAATTTTCATGCTTTTCATGCCCTCTTCATTAGAAATTAAAATAAATAAACGGGTTATACGCATTGTTGCTGATAAAAGATACAGATATTATAAGTATTGACAAGATGCCCGCCGCATATATTACATGCCATGCCTTATACTTGCCAAACTTTTTGTCCATCCAGGGGACGATGGGTGCGCAGCACATGATTCCGGCGATAAAATAGAACCAGTTTTGCGCAATGTACGCCGATACTGCACTTTCATAAATTCCTTTTGTCCCTACTCCAATCAGCGCCTTAAAATATGTGACGGCTGCACCGATTCCCGGTGAGCGGAAGATAACAAGCCCGAACATAAACACAAGCACTGTATAAATATGCCCCCACCATGTTTTTTTCTTAGCCAAGCCTGTCATTTTTTCAAAAGTTAATACCACGAAATACAACAGCCCCCAGGCTATAAACGTCCAATTCGCCCCATGCCATAAGCCGGTAAGAAACCATACGACGAATATATTAAATATCTGCCGCGGTTTGGATACCCTGCTGCCGCCAAGCGGAATATATACATAATCGCGGAACCACGACGCCAGCGATATATGCCATCTGCGCCATAAATCCGTTACGGTTGATGCAGTATAGGGATAATTAAAGTTCTCTTTAAAATGGAAACCAAACATTGAACCGAGACCGATAGCCATATCGGAGTATCCGGCAAAGTCAAAAAATATCTGCAATGTATAGGCAACTATTCCCAGCCACGCCATCGCCATAGACGCATGGAAACTGCCGTCTATAACAAGCAAATCAAAGACGTAATCCGCTATAACCGCCATATTGTTGGCGATGATTACCTTTTTGCCAAGCCCTATGCAAAACCTCGTCACTCCCGAAGAAAAATCTTCAAAGTTCTCCACCCTGTTTTCTATCTGCTCGGCAATAGTCTCATATCTTACGATAGGTCCGGCAATCAGCTGCGGGAAAAATGAAACATAGAGTCCTACTGACAGTGGATTTTTCTGTACCTTTCCATCCCCTCTGTATACGTCGATGACATATGACATTGCCTGAAAAGTAAAGAAAGATATGCCAATGGGAAGAGATACTTCCGGCACTGGAATCTCCATATGGAGAAACCTGTTAATCTGCAATACGGCAAATACACTGTACTTAAACCAGCCCAGTATTCCGACGTTGGTTAATACCATAAGCGCCAGCACAATCTTCACAGCCATTCCTCTATCGCGAAGCTTATCCACCAGAATACCGAAAATCCAGTTAAAGATAATAGTGGCAATCATTAAAAGCACATACACGGGTTCGCCCCATGCGTAAAAAATAAGACTCGCCGCCAGCAGAAATATATTTTTTAATTTCCTCGTCTTACGCAGCAGCACATAATATATTACCAGCACGCAGGGCAAAAATATAAATAAAAAGATTTCACTTGAAAAAACCATGTCGGACTCTCCATCATAAGAACAATATTATAAGTAAACCATTGTTTCTATAATATCGCACCCATAGGTTTTTTACAAGTATGCAATTCCATTTTTCATAACAGTTCAGCCCGCGGACACATGGACGCATATATTTCCCTGAGCGGTCCTTGGAAAACGCCGGCACTTAGTGAAAAAGCTGCTTTTTAGCTTTTGAACTTAGTACCGCTGCGATTTTCCACGGAGTGAGAACGTGCCGCTCAGGGAAATATATGCGTCTATGCGTCCGCGGGCTGAACTGTCACTTCTTTTCCTTTAGTTTGTCAATTACATCCTTAGTTTTTTTAACCGCCCCAAACATCATAATCATCGGTATTCCAACGATAATGGCAAATATAAAGCCCATCATTCCAGCGCCTGCAAACATTGCAAAAATTTCTATCACAAAGCAAACCAGTATAATCATCGCTGCTCCTTTGAACATATTATATATTTTAGTATAATGCTCTATGCTTGAATCTATATCCGTATATAATTCAAACTTGCCTTCCGAAGCAGGTTTACGCAGTATTATCCAATATCCCCATGTCTGCACAATCTCCACGCCCATCTCTTCCATCAGTTCCCTGTATTCATCGCTGACCTCGAACATTTTAGTACCCATGTCCATCTGATAAAGCCATCTTTCATCCTTACGCTTTTCAAAGTTATAAAATCCGGCAAAGAATCCCGTCAGCGTCCAGCCTTCTTCCGACATCCTGTTTAACCAGTTCACTTCCTCGTCTTTATCAAAATACATACGAAACTTAAACATTCCCTAACCCCTCCATTAATTCCGCATTCTTAAGCAGTTCCTGCAAACGCTGTTTTTCCGCCATAAATACCTTTATGCCTGTTTCCGTAATAACATATTCCTTCTTCTTTCTGGACTCCGTATCAACGCTGTAAATCTTAATCCAGCCCCTTTTTAGCATAGTCTGCAGCGCGCCATACAGCGTCCCCGCTCCCAGCGTTACACGTCCGTCGGTACGATTTTCCACTTCCTGAATAATTCCGTAACCGTGATTTGGCTTCCTGAGCGCCAGCAAAATATAGAAGAACGCTTCCGTCAACGGATTATCTTTTTCTGACAAATAATCATCTCCTTATCTAATAGTAAGCTACATATTTGTCCGCCGATATATCGTCGCCCGATATATATACTTATAATATATCGTCTTGCGATATATTTGTCAATATGTATTTTTATTGCTTATAGTTTCTTTTTCACAGCCTTGAACGACATGGACTCATATGAGTCCATGTCACATCCAACTATATATTTACTGTAATTTTCCCTGTCTGAAAATACCCATTTTCCATATATTCTATCGGGGCGGTAAAACTTATTCCACAATCATGTAAAGGCGTGGCATAATTTGACAGCATAACCCCAACGTCCATAGTAATATGCCATTGCCCGTTCTTTTCTTCAAGATAAATTATATCTCCCCAGCTTAAGCTGGAAAATTCTCCCCCTTTGTCCGTCAGATACTGCGTCAAATCCATTTCCATGCTTTGCGTGCCTGTATCTACCTGTAATATATTCGTTTCTTCATCAAAGGTATAGTTAATATTGGCAAACTGATACATCATATCGCCAATCGTAAATTGGTGAACCCGAAGCCCTGTCTCCTGTTCTGCATCCGGCTCAAGCATGAATAAGTCCTCCAGATGGTAGCTGTGCCCTGTCTCGCCGAGCATCCATAACGCATATTCTGGTGTTCCATCATTATCATAATCAGCCTTTTTCACATATGGCAATTCTACATGCCGATTTAGCCATTCCCCATAAATCAGATAAATATCTGAACCGTCGCGCAGCGCCATTCCGCTGCCGCCATATAGTCCATAAAGTGTAATATCTTCCTTCTCGTCAGTATATATAATTACAAACATATCCCCATCTTCATTTTCCGGCAGCGTCATCCAGTCTCTGTCAGAAGAATCCGCTTCTTTTGTAATCTCTTTAAGAGAATCTACCGACACATTTGTCATATATTGTTGTATCGTAAGCGCCTTTTCTAAATCTTCTTCACTACAAGGTTTATGCGGAAACCAGAACGTCCCCATTCCATTGCTTGCCCTATTCTCATAATACTGCGTCATGTACCAGCTAATACTGCCGCCGTCCGCAAAAGTATATGTGGCTATTCTGTAATTACCGTAAATATCATACGGTATGCTCGTCACAGCGCCACCCGCATAGTGCAGTAATGCAACGGCAGCAGTTCCCGAAGTTGAAAGGTCAACCTTCCCATCAAACATGCGCCCGTCAGCCAGACCGAGATAGCTTATTACGGTTGCAAGATTTATATATTCAATGCTGCTTATCATGGTTGCAAGCTCTTCTTGTTCATAATCCTCCGCACTGACTCTGTATAAAAACATATTCTGTATGATTTCAGCAAGTTCCATCGCCGTCTCCGAACTTGTAATCTCCTCAAAGGACTCTTTATCCATGCTCATGATATAAGCCCTTCTATCAGATATATAGCCATATGCCGTTGTTTTGTGAAAAGTTGGGATTGAGAACTCGTCTAAAGTGTAAAAATAGAAGGTAAACTCTCTTTCGTCATTTGAATTTATAGAAGAATCCATATATTCCTTAGCGTCGCTGCGGCAGCCGCCGTAGGCAAAAGTCCGTTCGCTCAATTGACTTTCCCAGTCAATCCGAAAATATTCACCCATACTGTCTAAATCGTCAAAGTCCGCTATGTATCCTGTCCATATAGGTGCGGAATCCAGAGTTTCATCTATGCTACTATTGTCGTTCTGCTGAATCTGTCCTGAATCTGTTCCGCTGCCATCTGCCTGCTGAAGTCCTCCTGAACCTGCTTCGTTTCCGTTTTCATCACCATACTGTGCCTGCTGCCCTGCGCTGCCGCAACCACCAAGCAGTAGAACCAGCATAAGAGAAATCCATACTATATGCTTTTTAGTGATATTTTGCCTTAACACACATTCACCATGCGCTGTCTCATTCATCACAATATAATTTCTCATGTACTCCCCCTGTGTACTCACATATAACCCTAAGAAACTGCTCTCCATACATTTCGTACTTGTTCTCACCCACTCCGGATACTTTTAGCATCTCTTCCTTATCAAGAGGGACTTTGATGCACATATCCATCAAAGACTTATCTGGAAATACGATATATGACGGAACTTTTTCTTCTTTTGCCAGTACCGCGCGGAGGTCGCGAAGCTGTTCAAATAGTTCCAGCCCCCGTGAATTTAAGGTGTCCTGTTTTCGAGTCTGCTTACTGTTTATCGCCTTTAATTTATTCTCTGCCTTTACATCTTCTGAATTTTCACAATTTTTACTATTCATAATCTCCCTGCCTCCGCACTTTTTCTCCAAACAACTCATAAAAGAATATGTACTGCTGCAACACGCCCTGATATCCTGCATACCGCTCCCAGGGAAAGCCCGCCTGATAATGACCTGATAGTGCCTGATTGATATGCGTGTCTATGGGAAATGCCTGTAAATGATGAAGTGCAAAAAGGCATATACAGTCTGCCACCTTCGCCCCGACCCCGTATAATTTCAACAGTTCGGCTCTTGCCTCTTCATACGGCATCTTCTGAATAGCAGCCAAATCCGCGTCTTTATTCACTACGCTTTTTGCCGTACGCACCACATACTTGCTGCGGTATCCAAGGTTACATTCCATCAGGGCGTCTTCCTCAAGCCCTGATAAAGACTCCGGCGTCGGGAATGTATAAAAATCTTTACCCTCTTTACTCGTCCTCTTCTCGCCGTACCTCTCGCATATATTATTAATACATTTATGGATGCGCGCGATATTATTCTGCTGCGAAATTAAAAACGTGACTATCATTTCCCACAAATCCTGACGCAGAATCCTTATGCCCGAACCAAACGCCGCGGCTTCGCTTAAATATGTATCCTTAACGTCAATCGCACCGATATACGAGGCGTAATCTCCGTCCAAATCAAAATACGACTTCCAGAAATTATCATAGTCCGATTCATCACAATGGAAAATACACTCCGTTTCCGTCTGCTCTATCTCCAGATATTTTCCCAATGCAATAACGCTGTACAGGCTGCTGCCTTCATGAAACATGCGGAAACACTGCCCCGAACGGCAGATTTGCTCAAGATTAAAATTATCTTTTGTTATATGCACCATATCAATGCTCATACCTTTCATATACTTTATATTTATCGTACTTTATGCCTTATATATTGCGTATTATATATTACATGAATTAGTATTTCGTCTCTTCTTTATCGCCTGTAGAACGAATTACCCTGCGAACGCCGTCCAAAGCTTTCTGGAATTGTCCGTATACGCCGTAAGCGAGATTAAACTGTTTAAGCGCCTCTGCCCTGTCGCCGTTATCTTTTGCCTGCCACGAAGCGCAGGCATACTTATGCAGTTCTTCATGCAGGCTTACCGCCTGTTTAAACTCATGCGATCCCGTGATTCTTGTATCGCTCAATCCTGCCGCCCACTTGCCGAACTTACAGCCTGAAGGATTATTGAGCTGTGTAATCTTTAAAGTCTCAAAATCGGCAAGATTATTATAAACACGCCATGTAAATATCAGATGGTCAACTTCATATACCGTAATCCAGTCAAGCGTGGTAATCTTAGAATTTTTCCTTGCCATATCGCTTCTGGTGCCGTCGATATCCCGCGAAATATGGTACAGATGGTCGCCCGTACCCTGACATTCGTTTGACAATGTATCATAACTGTCCGCAATCGTATCTATCGACTCCACGAAATTCTGCGTCAGAGAAGACTGCGTATTAATTTCTCCATAGATACTGTCTATTTCCTCTTTCATGGAGTCTAACTGTGTCACTATGCCATTAATATTATCTATGGACTGATGAACGCTCTCATTGCCTTCTTTGAGCTTATTAGTAGTCGCCTCGATAGATTCTGACAGGGCGGTAATTCCGCCCATCAATTCTCCGACATACTGCACTACGCTCTCTGCAGATGCCGTCGTATTGGCTGACAAATCCCTTATCTGTGTGGCAACAACCGAGAAACTCCTTCCCGCCTCTCCTGCACGCGCCGCCTCTATCGAAGCATTCAGCGCAAGCAGACCGCTCTTGCTGGCAATCTTTTTAACCATGTCGATTATGTTATTGATGCTGATTGCCTTTTCCTTAAAATCTGCTACCTGTTCGTTAATTGCCAGAATCTGCCTTGCCGATTCGTCTACAATCTGTACGCTCGACTCCATATCTTTTAAGCTGTTCTGGGAAGTCTCTATTATATTGTAGGCATTCTCCTGAATATTCTGCACGGAGTTCTGGATATTCTGAATAGAATCTTCAAGTTCCTGACTGGAGCCGCGCATTCCGCTGATGGATTCGGTCTGCGAATTTACCTGCTCAATCATTTCCTTCACGCACGAACTGTCACCGATTCTTTTCATTGAATCGTTAAGGCGCATTACGAAACTGTTATTAGCCTTATAAAACGCTTCCAATACTGCGTTATACTTATTGCCAACCTCGGCATCGTAGAATTCCGATACATCAATTTGTGAAAAGTCTCCTGCTATCGCCTTTTCCATATAAGAAATCAAAAGATTCCTATCCTCTTCATAATAGTTGTTTTGTTTTTTTCTGTGCATCGAAATCCCTCCTGCCGTATGGCATCATAATTTTTTGTTATCAGTTCTCAGTACAGATATTAATATGGATATGCTATAAACTTTACCCCCGTGTATTCTTCCCATTCGCGATAATTTTCTTCCGGTCTTTTCACAAGTTCTTCTATATTCTTTCCAAACTTTACGACCATGCCGTTGTCGTCCGCATGGTATACGTTGGCGCGTATTAGTTTCCCGCCGCTTTTTATTTTATTATATACCATATCATGTCCGCTGATAATATAATAAAATCCTTCATGCACAGCCACGTCTATTGCCTCTCCGGCATCGTCCTGCGGCTTGTCTGCCGCCCTGCCCTTAACGCCGCTTACGCTGCGTGTAGGATAAAGCCTCTGCGGTGATAGAAACACCTCATGCACATAATTTTCCGCTTTTGCTTTCTCCATTATGAACTCTGCAAGCTCACTTGGCGTAAGCACTGTGGAATCCACTATCAAATCATAATTATCAAAGTCTGTGGTGTTGACAGAATAGATTTGCGCAAACCTTGAATCTTCAAGCTGCTTTCTTTTTATCAGTGACTTGGCGGCTTCTTCCAAAGAATCATAATGCTCTTCCTGTCCCCTGTCCGCCATTATTACGCGATTTGCCGCCACATGTATGTCTACCGTGACATACACTTTAAACGATTGTTCTACAAAATGCCACGCCATACGCGAATCAAACACTATGTCTTTGCCGATATTTGCACGCGATATCTCCACAGTCTTATTGTCAATCATGCTGTCGTATTTATTATTAACATCATTCGACATCTGCTGATTCAACTCCAGCGTCGTTATCCCCTTCTCCTTAGCAATCTCCCTTTGGATTGTTCCGGTTGAGTATTTCGTGAATCCGTACTTGTCGCATAATAAATTCGCAACCGTGCTTTTTCCGCTTCCAAGTTCACCGGTAATCGTAATATACATAATCTGCCACTCCTTTCTTATCAGTTGTACTCATCAAGTTTCGCAGTCAATATGCAGTATCTTATGTCCTGCCGCCTTAAGCAGCCTGTTCATAACCGCCTGTCCGATTCCTGCGGCATCAAAAGATTCTGAGAAAATCACACTCACTTCTTCATCATCAAATTCTCGCAGAATCCTGTACAGCCTTCTTGCAACAGTCCTCTCATCGTCTCGGTCTCCTGCGCTTTTACAGACATCTCCGAGATATCTCGAAATCGTAGCGTCCGTGCCTATAACGCCTGTCTTATGCCCTTCTTTCCGTAAACGGCAGACCTGCTCATTTATATATTCCACTACGCGCTCTTCTTCGCCTTCAATTATTGTCAAATCGCCTTTGGGTGCATAATGGCGGTATTTCATGCCCGGCGCTTTAGGCGTTTGTCCACTCTCAGCGGACATCATTGTTTTATCTTCGCCGACCGACTGCAGCACTTCTTCTAACATTTCCTTAGTAATATAGCCCGGTCTTAATATCATCGGTTCTTCGACAGTCATATCCACTATCGTAGACTCTAAACCAATATCCACGTCGCCGCTGTCTAAAATCATCTCAATGCGCCCGTCCATATCCTCGATTACATACTTTGCAGATGTAGGACTTGGCCGCCCCGAACGGTTGGCGCTGGGCGCTGCGACATATCCGCCTGCTGCCTCTATAAACGCTTTTGCCACAGGCTGCGACGGCATACGAACCGCCACCGTTTCAAGCCCGCCTGTTGTTTCATACGGTACAATATCAGACTTATCAAAAATCATAGTGAGCGGACCGGGCCAAAACGCCTGCGCTAATTTGGAAGCAGACTCAGGTATCATTTTCACAATCTTAGGCAAATCTTCAATCCGTGAAATATGTACAATGAGCGGGTTGTCTGACGGACGCCCTTTCGCAGCGTATATTTTTCTGGAAGAATCGGGGTTTAATGCGTCTCCGCCAAGACCGTAGACCGTTTCCGTGGGAAAAGCGACCAGCCCGCCGTCTTTTATAATATCTCCCGCAAGTTTCACCACGTCTGCTTCTATATTCTGTTTGTCCACTTTAATTATTCTGGTATTCACAGACTGTAGAAACCTCTTTTCCCTAAAGCCGCGCCCGCTTATCTGCTATATTAATATGATAACATATAAAATATAAAATATCTATAATAGTTTCATAACCCAATGTTATTCAGAAATGAACTCTAAATCAAACGTAACCTTCCAGTTGCCATTCACGCTGTTCTCTTTTGCATAAAAGACGCCGTACATCTGAATCTTATCCAGCTCGCCTTCGTCCACGACAAACCAGTCCTCATTCACTATAACCGTTTCTCCATTTACTTCTTCATGCCACATAAACGAAACGTCACTGCACTGCTCTTCTCCCCTGCTGTCTATCAAAAAAAGCCGGGCGTGCCTGTCAGCATCTTTAAAATTGCCGCGGCATACCTGTACCCGCAGTATACCATCAGCGTAACCCACTCCGGTAACTGTAAGCGACTCTATCATGCTTTCATCTATTTCTGTAATATCCATAACCGTCCAGCCTTTAAGCGGCGAACCGTCCACGGGTTCTGTCTCATATTTATTAAAAGCGTCGCTGTCGTTCATTCCGCTTCGTCCATTTAAAGATACCGCTTTGGTTTGCGGGTTTTTAATAATATTGCTTAAGTCAATCGGGCGTTCCTCTTTTGCCGCCGTTGTCAATAACTGCCTGACGCCGAAGCTTGCTTTTCCGTTATCATATTTGCCATCGGTAGATAAACTGATTTTAAAATATGCCTTATCTTCCTGCTCGTCATACTCTAAGAAAAAACAGCCGCCGATATCATATGATGCGCCGTAGCTTTGCAGATAATAGCTGTCATACATATCAATACTGCCTTTGATTAAATCCTTTCCACTCCCTTGTGCATCACGGAATGCAACTATAATCTCCGCCGCATTATCCTTAATGTCTATAGCTTCTACCTGCATGGTGATGCCGCGGCTTGTGCTTTCCACATCTATCGGGACAACAAAATCCGCCAGCATGGGGGCATATTTTTCAATAATATTGTATACCGCAGGAAATGTTCTCGCCGCAGCCGGAAGAACCGAAACAAACAGCAGTATTACAATAACCCCTGCCGCCATGACATAGCGTGCAGTTAAGATATGCGCCGCCTTTTTCGCCCTCTTTTTATCATTAACCTTATCAATAATGCCTTTGATATAATCAGAACTTGGTGAAATATGTTCATATGCTTTTTTATAATTAACTTTAAAATTTTCCATGTCTAATCCTCCATCTACTATTCAGCTGCCATTTTATTTACCACATCTTTACTTCTCAGCTACTATTTATTTTTCATTTACTATTCAGCTGCTATTAATTACTATTTTCCAACAGTTCTTTTAATTTCGTCCTTGCCCTAGTCAAATGAGTGCGCACGGTAGAAGGCTTTATTTTGAGAATATTCGCAATCTCTTTTACGGAAAGCTCTTCGTAGTAAAATAAATGAATGACGCTCCTGTACTTAAAAGGCAGCTTTTTAACCACTTCAATAATTCCGTAGTCTTCCACTGTTTCTGCCGTTTCTACAGTTTCTACTACTTCCACGTCTTTCGCTTCATCTGCAGTTTCTTCAAAACCATCACCCAGGCTTACAACTTTACGTCTCCATGCCGTTTTGTACAGATTTTTGCACAAATTGACAGTCACCCGCATAAACCAAGCCTTTTCATGTGCGGCGTTTTCAAACTTAGGTTTTTTGACAATATATATGGCAAAAACTTCCTGATGTATATCATCTGCATCATATTTATTTTTCACCAGCGAGTACGCCATGCGGTACACAGCATCGGAATATTTCTTTATTGTCTCCAAATCATCTGCGCGCAATAATTCAGACATTTTATCACCACCCTCCATTGATATTACAATTTGACTGTGGAAAAAGCTACAAAAATAATTTCGATTTGAATACAAAATTGCATGAAAAAAACATTAATGCTATAATAAATTCAAGTTCAACATTTTGAACTTATTATAATTTAACAATCAGCAAATGGCATGCAGCCGGGAAAGGAGATTTCTATGTTAAAAGCTAAAACCGCCGTCGTAACCGGTGGCACACGAGGCATTGGCTTCGCTATTGTAAAAAAATATTTGGAGAATGGGGCAAATGTGGCGATTGCGGGTTCCAGACAAGAAACCGTAGAAAAAGCTTTATCGCAGCTTGAGGAATACAAAGAACGCATTATGGGAATCTGTCCTTCACTTTGCGATCCCGATGAGGTCGCTAAGGAGTTCGCGTCTGTTAAAGAACGGTTTGGCTCGTTTGATATCATGGTAAATAATGCCGGAGTTTCTTCAAGGACTCCTTTGTATGATTACACATTAGAAGAATTTTCACAAATTCTGGACCTTAATTTAAAGGCAGTTTTTGTCTGCTCACAAGCGGCGGCGAGAATCATGAAAGACTGCGGCGGAGGCGTTATTATCAATACCAGCTCTATGGTTGCTAATTACGGTCAGCCTTCAGGCTGCGGCTATCCTGCAACCAAGTTTGCCGTAAACGGCATGACGAAATCGTTAGCAAGAGAGCTGGCAAAAGACAAAATCCGCGTAAACGCAGTAGCGCCCGGAGTCACCAATACAGATATGGTGGCAGCGCTGCCTAAAGAAATGGTAGAACGGATTTCTGCGGGAATCCCGTTAGGACGCCCCGGAGAGCCGGAAGATGTTGCAAACGCATTTCTGTATCTGGCAAGCGATATGGCTTCTTATGTGACGGGAGAAATTCTCCATGTGGACGGTGCAGTTATGAACTGAAAGGCAGATTATATATGAAAAAAACGGAAGTAATAATCAAACATCATGACAGGGAAATTTTTGGCATATATTATAAACCTGACGGAGCAGATAAATATCCGATGGTAATTTTCAGCCACGGATATAACGGAACATGGAAAGATTTGGATGAATACGCCGAGCCTCTTGCGCAAAGAGGCATCGGCTGTATCTGCTATGATTTTTGCGGCGGTTCGGTAAATTCAAAAAGCAGTATGGACACTTCCCAAATGACGATATTTACTGAAAAAGAAGATTTGTTTGCAGTATTTGAAGAAGTGAGCGGTTGGAATGGCGTGGATACAGAGCATATTTTTCTTTTTGGGGAGAGTCAGGGCGGGCTCGTAAGCGCTTTGGCAGCGGCAGAACTTAAAGAAAAAATCTGCGGTATGATATTATTATATCCTGCATTGTGTATTCCTGACGACTGGACTAAAAAGTACCCGAAGTCATCTGATATTCCTGAAATATTGGAATTTTGGGAAATGAGGCTCGGAAGAGAATATATTGCCACAATACAGGGCTTTGACGTTTTTTCACATATTAAGGAATACTCCGGTCTCGTGCATATTATTCACGGCACGAGTGACGACATTGTACCTGTCTCATACAGTGAGAAGGCAGCGCAGATTTACAGCAATGCAGAGATTACGATAATTGATGGAGAGAGACACGGCTTTGCGCCTGAAAACTGTAAGAAGGTTCTTGAGATAACTGAAAGTTTTATAATGGATAAGTTAAAATAAAATTATACTCCCTAATGTAGAATTGCTCATAAAAACAATTCGCCATTAGGGAGTAAATTATTGTATGCCTGTTTATTAACAAGCTATATGCCCGCATCGTGCTTCGGCACAGTTGAAATTAAATTATTGCATACTTATTTATTAACTAAACAGCTTCATCATCAAATAACATACAACATAACCAATCACAGCGCTTACAAAAGCTGACAGCACTCTTTGATATGGACGTTTCCCAAGTTCCTGCTGGCTTTGCATTTCATCTAATCTTCTGCCTTCCGTAAAAGCAACTATTTCTTTATAAGTAAAAATATTATTATCCTTTTTTACTTTTTCAACTTTCAGGGCAAAATACATTGTCACTATAAACAACAGCCCCCACGGAATGAACGCATACCAGCCTATCCATACGGCAAGCGGAACCGCCGAGACTACCAGTAAAATCAAAAGCACAGTAAAAATATTTCCATACCTGTTTAACTTATTGATTTCTGTTTCTTTAACCTCTTTTTTCATGATTTCAACATCTCCTTTTATTAATTGGTCAAGAGATACGTTGAACAATGCGCTAAGCAGCAATAAACTATGAATGTCGGGATAGTTCTTCCCCGTCTCCCAATTAGAAACCGTCTGTCTGCTTACATACACTTTTTCGGCAAGTTCTTCTTGTGAGATTCCCATATTGCTGCGATACTTTTTTATTTGTGTACCGACTTCCACTTCCGCTCCCCCTTTCATCACACCATGCAAATAATGCTCTCTTGAACCACTAAAACATTAGCAGCAAGAAAATATTATTTCTACCAAAAGGATTTGACATTTGCTTAAACCTCGTGTCAAATGTGTTTTACATTATTAAAATTCAGCTGCATAGGCTGCAAATAGTAACAGCGAGTATTTTTTCAATTATGCGATTGACAAGGCGGCTTTTCTATATTATACTTTGCGCATAATTTTAATTCTATAAAAATAATACTTAACAATTTTACGGAGAATAACATTATGGCAGTTTCAAATGTGCAGGCAACATTTTCATGCGATATAAAAACCGTCTGGGATATTGTGACTTCCCTTGACAACTATTCATGGAGAAGCGATTTAAGCAAGATTACCCGTCTAAATGAAAAGCAATTTATAGAGCATACAAAGGACGGCTTTGAGACCACCTTTACAGTAACCTGTATGGAGGAATACAAGCGATGGGAATTTGATATGGAAAATGATAATATGAAGGGGCATTGGAGCGGCGTATTTTCAGCCCACGATGCTTTGACGACTATCGACTTTACCGAAAATGTACCCGCCAAAAAATTGTTTATGAAACCTTTTGTAAAAATATATTTAAAAAAGCAGCAGACCGCATATATTCAGGATTTGAAGAGGGCTTTGGAAAAATAGGTTCATTTATCATGAATTGTGATATTGCCTTAAAGCAACCTTAAAAGCTGCACGAGTTCATGTGGTTCATTTGTATCTGATATGGTCTGCCTAGTATCAAACTGCCTGAATTTATTCTCTTTATAGAATGACAATAATTTTTCCTCATTATTCGCTTCCAAAAAGACTACCATGCCGCCGCCCATATACTGCATATCCTCAATAACACTCCAAGCCAATTCAAGTAGTTCTACTCCTGTAATGCGCTTACAGGCATTATTCGTATAGTTTTTTCCAAGCTGTGCTATTAGAAATGCTGACATTGTATAAGACTTTGTTTGTTCATCAAACTCGCTAATCCTTTTTATTTTTCTCTTTACCGTATTGCTTACAGTTTCGTCCCGAACCGTTAAAGGTTTTAGCGCTATCGTAAAATAAGCTACTAATTCACCATCTTCCATATCAAGCACTAAATATGTAACTGATTGGTTCTTTTTAGTAAATTCCACAGAACTTTTCTTCAAAAAACTCTCAACATCCGGATTCTTAGGACAAGAAAAGTCGGAGATCATTCTTAGCAGTTCCGGCTCTCCGACTTTTTCATTATCACCTTGCGCCAAATACTCACGAATGTTGACAAACATAAACTTGTCACTTGCTTCCATTCGCCTTCTCCCTTTTTATTCTTAAAAACATTAAGTCATCTTTCCCTTTTAACTGCCGAGCAGCTACAGGAATACGGTTCGGGCGGTCATTGGCAGATGCCTCAATCGCATCGGCAAACATTTCAACCTGCTCCTTACCGGAAATGACAAAATTTTTCGTGATGCTTGAAGTTGCCATATAACACACCTCCTTTGTCAGTATGGCTCATTCCAATCATCGTTATACATAGCCGCATAACAACGATTTATATAGTTTGTCTGCTCAAACTTTTCTACTTACATTTTATGATGTTATATTGGTTTTTGCAATAAATATTTTATGAAATTTATATTTATATGTCTATCGTTATAACAACTATTTTTTCAGTTGAAGTTATTCTAAGCAACATCTTCCTTTTCAAAAAGCAATATGCTGCATATATAACTAAGCAGAAAAAGCACTAATATAATTATCATACTTACAAAGGTGGGGCAGGCGCTTTGGTTAATCCGCCTAACTATCAGGTAAGACGCGCTCCACGGGACGAAACCTGCTATTGACGAACCACTTAGCACTACATTCCCCAAGGCAATTATTGCCGCCGCTATCATAGGGATAATGAATCCTTTGGCATACATTGCCAAAAAGGCAAAGGGCGTTATCGTAAAATACAATAATACCGCTCCCTGTATCATTTTAATAAGAAAGTATACTGCTGCCGAAAAATCAATCTTTCCTGTTCCCCAGACTATCTCGCAGATTCCGCCCAAAACAAAAATTTCCGCCCATGAGATTAACATTAAAATCATAACGCAAATACACAGCGTAATAAATTTACCGGATATAAATTTCTTCTTGGATATGGGAACCACAAATATTGTCTTTAAGGTTTTTTCCGTATATTCCCTGCTGAATAAATATGAAGCTATAATGGAAAAAATAAGTGGTCCGAATAGCAGCATTAAAAACATAAATGCTGTGTCGTATACTGCAAATAATGATACTGTACTGCCATATGTAAAATGGCTTCTAATACTGTTTGTCACTGCCAGCAAAGGTGTGGCAAACGTACCCAAAACGGCAACCATACATACTTTCGAGCGTTTGAGTTTAAGAAATTCGCAATAAATCATATCAGCCAATTTTACCGCCTCCTATCAGATTTGAAAAATAATCTTCCAGCTTTTCTTCCCTAATATTTACCTGCGCAACAGCTATTCCATTTTCAATAAAACAACTGTTTACCTCTGCCGAGAGCGTTGTCAGGTCAGATACAGCTCTGTAGGTTGACTGAGCATCAGCATCAAACTTACCATGCGACAGGCTGCGGGGCATTTGACTATCACGGCAGCCGCTTTGGTCCATTGCCTGTGGAAACAAGCGTATAAATCGTTTATCCACTACTGTATAATCATTTAAACCAAGTTTACTCTCCAAAACAAGCGCCGCCTTATGAACGTCTGAAACTTCATACTCCACATACTTCCGCATACGTTTATGCAAATCGTTCATATTCGTTTCTTCAAGCAAGTGACCTTCGTGCATCACTCCGATAATGTCCGCTATTTGCTCGATTTCACTAAGTACATGGCTGGATATAAAAATCGTAGTGCCGTTTTCATTACAGGAGCGTAATAAGTAATTGCGGATTTCATGTATACCGATAGGATCAAGTCCGTTTATCGGTTCGTCTAAAATCAAAATTTCCGGTTCGTGCATAATTGCGGCGGCAATCCCCAGACGCTGCTTCATGCCTAAAGAGTATTTCCCGAAAGTTTTATGTGTTTCCTTATCAAGACCGACAACCGACAGTGCTTTTTCGATTGTGTCCTTACGATGCTGTCCACGCAGCTTTGCAAGAATTTTCAAATTCTCAGCTCCGGTTAAATTTTCATAAAAACATGGATTTTCAATTAAGGCTCCGATTTTACGATAAGTCTTTAAAGGGCATTCTAAATAGTCTTTATTGAAGATCGAGATGCTGCCGCTCGTTGGTTTGACAAGGTTTAACAGCATTTTCATGGTTGTTGTTTTGCCCGCTCCGTTTCGCCCCAAAAGACCGTAAATCCTGCCTTTTGGAACATGGATATTCACTTCGTCCACGCATGTATGCCCTTGATACATTTTGGTCAGTTGACTTGTCTCTATTACATAATCGCCCACGGAACCACCTCCTGATATACAAATAGTAACTATTCAATACTTTCACAATGGCTCTGCTGAATAATTATAATAAATATATCACTAAGTTCTGACTATACTCTTTCTTAAATCTTACTTTTTTCTTACTATGGTGAAAAAAGAATCGTAAAATGCGTCCCATCCTCTACAGTGCTTGAAACGTCAATAGTGCCTTTCAGAGCCGTAACAAGTTCTTTGGTAATGGCAAGCCCTAAACCGTTGCCTGATTCAGAGCGGGATAAGTCGCACTTGTATAATCTGTTAAAAATATATTGAAGCTTATCGGGCGGTATAATATTTCCATTATTAGCAATATCAACCACTATTTTCTCGTCCGTTTTTTGCAACTTTTCTTCTGTTTTATGTATCTTTTCATCCGCTTTATGCATCTTTTCTTCCGTTTTATAAATTTCCATTTTCCGTATACTGACAGCAATGTCAGAACACTGTCCATGATAAACCGCATTTTGAATAAGATTATTAATTATTCTTTTATATGCTGTGTTATCTAACATCATAAACCACTCTTCATCGGGAATATCCACTTTAATAGAAATAGTTTTTTTGTCAAACAAAGGCAGCCAGTCAATGATAACCTCGCGGGTAATTTCATTTATATCGTAAGATTTTATTTGATATTGGTACTCGTGGGAATTTAATTTACACCATTCAAACAACATATCAATAAGCGATTTCAGCGCAAGGGATTTATTATAAGATATCTGAATATATTCTTCAAAATCGTCGGTATTATTATCGTTAAGCGCCTCTAAATATCCAATTAAAGACGCTAACGGTGTACGGATATCATGGGATAAGTTTGTCAGCATTTGCTTATTTGCATCATCGGCTCTTTTGGAGCGCAAAAGCTGTTTTTGCGTTTTGGATAATATACTGTTGATTTCGTAATATATTTCTGCAAAGATTTTATTTTCTCTGGTAAATAATTTTTGCGCCGAACCGTCGTTAAGATCCCGCAAGTCCTGAAGCAGCAACACTGTCTGCTTACGGGTATGCACTATATAGAAAAACTGGAAAGAGCATATCAATAATAAAAAAATCAATATCCATACAGCCATCATCAATCACCCGCCTTGTATCCGACGCCCCATACGGTAATAATATACACAGGGTTCTCCGGATTATCTTCAATCTTTTTTCTGAGCCTTCTGATACATACCATAATATTATTATCGTCAAAAGCGTATTCATCATTCCATACTGCATTATATATCTGCTTCTTGGTAAAAACCTGACCTTTATTTCTGGCAAGAAACATAAGTACGTCAAATTCCTTCGTAGTTAATTCTATTTTTTGCGTATTTTTATATACTTCACGTTTTAAGGGATTGATAGATAACTCTCCCAGCAGGATTTCGCCATCGGTTTTATTTTCGGGAGCAAACTGCATATAACGGCGTAAAAGGGAGAGAACGCGCGCCAACAGCTCACTATTGCTGAAAGGCTTGGTTAAGTAATCGTCCGCGCCCATGCGAAGGCAGGAAACTTTATCCCCTTCTTCGTCTTTTGCCGTCAGCATAAGTATCGGGACATTACTGTTTTTTCTGATTTCAGTTAAGACTTCATATCCGTTTTTTAATGGCAGCATAATATCTAAAATAACAAGCTGGTAAGTATCGCTTTGCATTTTCATTAAGCCCGCGCTGCCATTGCCGCAGCATTGCACCAAGTAGCCTTCCCTTTCTAAATTGTTTTTTAATAAATTACATAAATCTACGTCGTCATCAATTATAAGTATTTGACACATAAGCTCCTCCGGGTTCGTTGTGATATGTAATATAATACTATCACTTTACGCCATTTTTACAACAAGCGTTATATAGAAACATTCATCACGAATATCAGCATATACCTCTCCGTTCATAAGCCCCATCAGCCTTTTGCATATGAAAAGCCCAAGCCCGTTGCCCTGCACCTTGTCCGCATTATTTCCACGATGAAAGCTCTCGAATATCTGCGGCAGCTCTTTCATTTCAAGAGTACAGCCTGTATTTGATACCGTAATAAGCTCACAGCCGTCCATTTTATCAAAGCTAATTTCAATTCGTCTGCCGTCACCGTATTTAATCGCATTTTCAATCAAATTTTGCAGACACTCTGCAAGACGGTCGGGATCGCAGGAAAGAATGCAGTCGTCATATTTCTGAATCACAAGCTCCGTTCCCGACATGGCAAGCTGGGGAGCATATCTCGCATCTATTTTTGCGATAATAACGCTTAAGAAAGCTTCGCCCTGTGTGACCTCAAAATTCATAAAGTCCTCGCTTGCCGCCTTTGTAATCTCACTGACAAAACGCTCTATCTCATCTGCGCGGGTATTGATACTCAAGGCAGCAGCACGTTGTTTTTCTTCGTCCTTATATAATCCTTTGGCAAGTGCTTTTGCATTGAGCTTAATCGCCGACAAAGGCGTTTTAATGTCATGGGAAAGGGAGAGCAGCAAGAGTTTTTTATCCCTCTGCAGCGTGATTTCTTTTTTGCGACTCTCCTCGATACTCTCACGCAAAAGATTCACACCCCATGTAAATTTTCCGAAGAAACGGCTTTTTTCCTCCGGTATCGGAACAGCAAGATTGCCTCTTGCAAGCTCCTGTGGAACATCGTTCAATCTGCCGAATGGCACGATTATATGTCTCCGGATATAATACAAAAGACTGATTATCAGCATAAATAGCGCACCAAATACACAGTTTATAATCACAAGGCTGTGCTGTCCGCTTCCGACAGTATACTCCACACGATAGAGCGTACTGTCTGCTTCTATAATCAGATAATGCTCATCGGAGATGTACAGTTCACCATCATCAGCCCCCGACACCCCCGTAATATGAGGATATTTTTCAAGATCATAATTGCCTGTTTCTGATATTTCATCTGCAAGCCGTTTGGCTTCAACACGATACATTCCTTCACTACTATCTTTCACTCCTAAAAGATATATATTCAATATCGCCGTCAGCAAAAGAAATACAGTTATCACTACAATGCACAGTTTTCTGAAAGTCCTCATACAAACTTATACCCCACGCCCCAAATAGTAAGCAAACGCTTTGCATTTTTAGGATCATCACCTAACTTCTGGCGAAGGCGGTTGATATGCACATGAAGCGTTTGCAGTTCCGAATCGCTGTCGCTGCCCCAGACAGTGTTAAACAGATATTCCTTTTTTAGAGTTTTGCCCTGATTCTCAAGCAGAAGCGCTAACAAGTCAAATTCCTTTGCAGGCAGTTCCACATCTTTTCCGTCGATTAGCGCTGTTTTATCTACAAGATTAAGTGTCACACCGTCCGCTGACAATATATCGCGCTGATACCGCCGTTTGAATATCCCCTTGATTTTAGCGATAAGAATATCAATATCATAGGGCTTTTCAATATAATCGTCAGCGCCGAGGTCAAAGCCGTTTATCTTATCCTCCTTGTCTGTCCTTGAACTTACAATCAGTATAGGAGTATCCGCATTTTCCCGAAGTTTAGAGCAGACCGCAAATCCGTTCACATCGGGGAGATTGATGTCAAGCACCACAAGCCTTGCACCATATCGTTCAAAGAGCTGCACGGCACGCTCACCACTGTCCACGCTTGATACAATATAGCCCTCGTTACGCAGGAAGTCGGTCAGCAAGCTTGCTAGTTCCTTATCGTCTTCTACTATCAGAATATCGGTCATAAGATTACCTCCTACAAGTCTTGTACCATATCATCTAAGATTTAGCAAGTATTACCAGCCTTGTTCCATAAGCCAGTTATTCAGTTCTCTTTCACGGTCACGAAGCTCCTTATCGCCGCCGTCAAAGTGTCCCATTTCTTTTTCACCGACAATCCCGCCGTCCACAAGGTAAAGCACCCGGCTGCACTTGGCGGCAACTTTCGGGTCGTGGGTTACGCACATGATTGTCGTACCGTCACGGTTTAAGGAAAGTAGCTCATTCATGACCTCATCGGAGCTTTTACGGTTAAGGGCGCCTGTCGGCTCATCGGCAAAGATCATCTTAGGATTATTTATCATACTGCGGCAGATACAAGCCCTCTGAAGCTGTCCGCCCGACACCTCGT
>JAMPEU010000030.1 GCA_023664865.1 Butyrivibrio sp.
AAATAATCAGACCGACCTCCGAAAAAATCTGCGCTTTCTGATTATTCACCGAACCACAGAAACTATGATCGAGCGGCAGCTGCGCAACAGGCATTTTTTCAAGAAGGAAGGCAAAGTTCTCCCGCAGAGCGCCGGTTATCTTGTTTTTGCTGATATATTTTTCTATTTCAGCCTCATCGATATTGTCGTTAAGCGTGGTAATTGCCCTTGCCTGCAAAATATATGCGTTTCCGCCGCGTATCGCCCATTCAATGTCCATCGGACAGCCGTAGTAATTCTCCACATCGACAGCCGCCTTACACAGTGCCTTGACTTCTTCTTCCGACAGGCACAGCACGTTTCTTCTTTCAGGCGCAACAGGCACTTCCTTTGTGCCGCTCTGGAGAACAGTAGATGTTCCATTTGCGACGTTTTCTAAAGTGTCAGATATTTCCTTTGTAATATTCTGGGAAACGCCGGACTCTTCCTTTTCTGCGTTTTGGGCGTATATGATTTCTATTTCTTTACTTCCAACAACGCTTGAGCGGATACTGCCATCTTTGCTGCAGATAAACGTGTCTGCCGTCACCTTGCCGGAAACCACAGCCTCGCCGAGTCCATATGAGGCGTTAAGCTGCATTTCATCGCGATTATTATTCACAGGGTTTACCGTAAAAAGCACGCCCGCTTTTTCACTCTCTACCATTTCCTGCACAACAACGGCAAGTGCGACGCTTTTCTGGTCGTACCCCTGCGTCTGCCTGTAACTTACCGCACGGTTTCCCCAAAGCGAAGCATAGCAGCAGATTATGTTTTCACAAAGCGCATCGATTCCGACAACATTAAGGTACGTTTCCTGCTGCCCCGCAAAACTCGCGTCAGGCAAATCTTCCGCAGTTGCGGAAGAACGCACGGCAACACGCTTGTGTTCACCCAGATTAAGGTAGTTTTGACTAACCGCCTCACGCAAAGAAACAGGCATACTCCCCGCCGTAATAAGCGAGCGGATTTTCTGCGCCGCTGCGAAAAGTTTCTGTTCGTCTGAACCCGCATCATCAAGTAATGCGTCTATTTCTTCATCAATATGATTTTCCCTAAGGAAACTGCGGTATGCGTCCGCCGTCACCACGAATCCTGCCGGAACCGGCAGCCCCGCCCGCGTCATCTCGCCGAGGTTCGCGCCTTTACCGCCTGCAGTCATTACATCATCTTTGCCAATTTCATTAAATTTACGAATCATTGTTTTACCTCCATATTTCCTGAAAACACTGATTTAATCAGAATTTCTTTATGTACTTCTTCGCGCCGGCGTCCAGGTACGCTCTGAATATTTCATCAAAGTAAGCCCCATCTATCATGCCGCTATGGAAAAACAGTATAAACGCCCCCGCCATAATGCCGCACATTCCTTCAATATCGACTTCGACAGGGAGATTTTGCCTTCTCCAACAAGCCGCTATCCGCTCCATGAACCCGCGGAACAACGTTATCCCCCGCGCTCCGAGCTTCTCCTGCTGCTTCACTAGCATTTTGAACACCTCGGAGTAAGTCTCGCGTGTGTCGGTCTTATGCTTCATGTCAATAAGGTAATCAAACAAAACCTTGCTCATCAAGGCTGCGGGATTGTCCGTCGGCTGCAAAAACAAGCTCTCTGCATCAGCTATTTTCTGCTCCGCACGGTATCTCATTACGTCCAGCACGAACTCATCTTTATCCTTATAAAAAGTATAAAATCCGCCCTGTGAAATGCCCGCTCTTGCGGTAAGGTCCCTTATGTTTATCGCTTTTACCGAATTGTCGTGAAACATTTCCGTGCCTGTTTCCAGCAGCTTTTCGCGTATCGCCTGTTTTTCTTCGTCCGAAAATGCTTTTCCCATTACGCCATCTCCTGTGAACATTTTATGATTTGTTCATAGATATATGTTAGTATAGACTAACCCGTTTGTCAAGTAGATTTTAACTTATTTCAATACAAATTTTAACAGTTCAGCCCACCGGCGCATGGCTACATATGATTCCCTGCAGAGACTCTTAAAAAACGTCGGCACTTAGTGAAAAAGCTGTTTTTTAGCTTTTGAACTTAGTACCGTTACGTTTTTTACGGAGCGAGAGCATGTCTCAAAGGGAATCATATGTAGCCATGCGTCGGTGGGCTGAACCCTTTTCCCATTTCCGGAGTTATCTGTATAATTTTAATCATTATACCAATACCCCTTTTCATCAATTTTGCGCGGGTGTTCTTTCGCTATGCCGCTTTGGCCGCCCACAATCCAATAATCGCATATATCGCTGTTGGCACAGGTGTGCCTGCGAATCAATGCGCCGTTTATCATATCCATCGCCGGATAATCGCTGTTGCAGAATGCAGGCATAATATCCAGATAACCATGTTCTTTTGCAAATTCTGCAATCGGACAGCGGTGAAATTGGTATCTCACGCCTTCGGTCTTACTGTATGGCTCTACATTCATGATGTAGCCTGTCGGCTGCTTGGGCGATTTCTTATCCTTTTTTGCTATTATCACAAAAGCCAGATGCAGAAGCCTTAAAAGCAACGGCTTATTTGGATTGACTACTCCGGCTAATTTCTGAAAAGCCGGAAGGAATACTGCTACATTCATCTCATAAAGTTCATCAATAGACGGCTTTGGATTAAGGACTTCATAATATGCGAAAATCATAATGCAGTCATATGTTCCGCCCACGCCGTTGTGCGTGCTCTTTTTTCCACCAAGATATGGAAGTTCCTTGAGAAAAGCTGCATATTGCAGTTGAATCTTGTTCCAGACTTCATTTACACAGTCTGAATCGTATCTTTCGGATAACTTTTCCCGAATGACCTTCTCTATTTCAGGCGAATACAAAATATGTTTGTTCAGGTCGATATCCAATTCAGATGCCCTCATTAAATCCTTCTCCTTTATCAAGCCGATTTGTCTTTCCTATGATTAAGTTTACCGTAATTTTCTCTATATCGCACTTTTTTAGGCAATTGCGAAAATCTTATCCAGAGGAACGAAATTGCACAATTTCTGGTTATCAACTAAGCAGTTTCGTAATTATTTATTTACAGCCAAGAGCAGATATGTCTACCATGCCAGCGTACATATCCATGCAATAAATGCGCAAACAAACGGATAAACGATAATACGGATTATCTGGCTCTTTAAGTTAAAACCGTATTTGTGAAAGCTCTCACATACATCTACTTCCGGATAATAGTGCTGAAAGAATCGTGTCCGAGTCACCAGTAAAAAGTCAAAGCAAATCATATCATACGCCTTATAAGCATACAGTATAGTCAAAAATCTTACAAAAAACTGCCGGAAACCAAAATTGCTCTGCACGCCGTCCCATACAGCGAAAACCGCAGTTGCTATAAGTATCAGCAGGCTTATGATTAAAAGCGCCCAGCCAAGCAGATGCTGTCCTTTGAACCGTTCCGGTTTGGGCTGTATCAGCTCTTGGGCGTCTTTGGGTGCAGAGCCGAAAAAACGCTTATCCTGCACCAGCGCTACCGCCGAATACAGCATAAGGGTAATCGCACCTATTACAAGTAGTGAAAGTAAAATTGTCACCATACATATCCTCCTTTCCACATTTCACTTCATAACTTTTCAATAAATATGCAGACCTGCTGAATAGTTATTTCAGTTCTTTTTCAGTACCACCAGTTTATTAGAAATATTTTTTACCATCGGTATCCAGCCGACCAGACGATATATGGGCATAATGATTTTCATGCCCTCTGCAAGACTGACGTCGCGAATCCATCTATATGACGGCGCAATGCCGATAAGCTCCCTGCCTGATTTAACGCCCCATGTAAATTTTGCCTGTGTTTTCTCAATGGACTTTTCTTTGACATTTCTTACAACCCACGGACTCATGACTTCCATGATAACTTCTGCCGAATTAAACCGTCCGCTGATAATCGCAAGGATTTTTTTCACATCCTGTTCTAACAAATACATAGATAAACCTTCTATGATAACCAGTACCCTGCCGCCCGTTTCTTCTATCTCTTCCGCCCAGCCCTCGTCCATAGCGGATTTTGCAATCATGGAAATATGCCCGTCTTCCTGCAGAAAAAGCCGACGGACTTCTATCGTCTCCGGAAGGTCCAGATTATACCAGCGGACAGACTCGCTTATGTTCAGACGGTATGCTCTTGTATCCAGCCCGCAGGCGATATTAACTACCGTTCCCCGCGGGTTTTCCTTAAGAAAATCTCCTACCATGCCATCAAGCAGTATTGTTCTGGCAATCACGCCTTTTGACATCATGGCGTCCTTTCCTGCTGAAGAAAAATCATAATCCATGCGGGATACAATCTCTACCGCTTTATCATCGTGAAATTTTGCATCTTTTCCTCCGGAATATGCCGCACGCGCATATAATGTCTGCAGCATGGTTTCCGGTACGCCCTGCATTTGTATTTTTTTCATTTTCAAGTTTCCTCCATTCCTTTTTATCCTAATGCCACATCTAACGCCATCATGACGGTAAATCCCGCTGCAAAAAGAACCGTTCCCACATTGGAGTGGTTTCCTTCCGACATCTCCGGTATCAACTCTTCTACTACCACATAGACCATCGCGCCTGCGGCAAAACTCAAAAGATACGGCAAAAGCGGAACAACGAGACCTGCCGCCAGAATAGTAAGCGCCGCTCCGATCGGCTCCACTGCGCCTGAAAGTGCGCCATAAAGAAATGCCTTTCCTTTGCTTACGCCTTCTGCGCGCAATGGCATGGAAATGATTGCGCCTTCCGGGAAGTTCTGTATGGCAATCCCTAAAGAAAGCGCTAACGCGCCCATTGCCGTAATCCCTGCATCTTTTGAAAGCCAACCGGCATAGACCACGCCAACCGCCATACCTTCCGGCAGATTGTGAAGCGTCACTGCGAGCACCAGCATGGTTGTTTTCTGCAGATTGCTCTTAGGACCTTCCGCCTTACTGCTGTTCATATGCAGATGTGGAACTGTCCGGTCCAAAATAAGCAGAAACAGAATGCCTATCCAAAAGCCGGCTACAGCAGGAATAAACGCCCACTTTCCCATATTTTCCGCCTGCTCCATTGCAGGAACCAGCAGGCTCCAGATGGAAGCCGCCACCATAACCCCCGCCGCAAATCCGGTCAACGCCCTCTGCAGCAAGGGATTTAACTTATTCTTCATAAAAAGCACACATGCCGCCCCAAGCGCCGTGCCAACGAATGGTATCATAACGCCCTGAAAAACTTTAATCACAGAAACTGCCTCCGGTATTTCATAATTACAGTTAGCACAAACTAACCCAACTTCAACCCATTGCTTATCCATATTGCTTTACGCAGAACGTGATATCCACGGAATACACCGGTTTACCTTCTTGCAATATTCTTCATATTCCCTGCCGTATAGGTTTTTCAGCCATTTTTCTTCCGTGCATTTCATAAGCGCTGTCATAAATATCCAATAGAAAAAGAACAACGGCATAAAAAACAGATTCCCCTCAATCATAAGCGCACCCGTACACAAAAACATAAACGCCGAATAAATCGGATTGCGCACCAACGCATATACGCCGGTTGTTGCCAGACTATTCTCCGCAATATGCTTGTCTATCTTTGATTTAAACATTGCCCCTGCCCACAGATAAATACCAAGCAAAATCAGCAGTATTCCTATGATACACAGCGGGACTTTAAGGAAATCAACCACTCCTTTTTCAAATATGGCATTCCTTCCCAAAATAACCGCGATTACCGTCGCCGCAATGATTACCGCGACATAAACCGGACCTACCCCAATCATCGGGAGATGTTGTTTCTTCATGACCATTCTCCTTTTTTCGTTACAAAAAGCAGCCCGCCGAACATCCAGAGATTCCCGAGGCTGATCCAGCCTGTCGCAAAGGCATTCGTCAAAGGCAGATTCGGAATCTTTAATACTGCCGCTGCCAGTATGCCGAACAAAACCGAAAATATCCATGTCCATTTCGGAAGCGGCGTAAACCCCTTTGCAAAAGCCATTATCTGCGTCACGAATAATATGAAAAAGAAAATTAAAAACACAAGCGTCGCAGGAGCAAGGAAATAAGTTAAAAATTTTACGGTCATTTCATATGCTGTATCCGGACTGAGTGCAGCCATTTTCTTCATAAAATAAACCATCATGCAGCAAGGCACATGAACCCCGCATCCGCCAAAAATCAGGCAGCCGAATATCCCCGCACGGTATGTATGCGCATATTTTTCGCTTTTACCGGCTATCAGCCGATAAATCGCAAAATAACACAGACATTCCAACGGAATCCCTATCATGCCTAAAAGCGCCGACCAGAATATTCTTATATCCGATACGTCCAGATATCTTGCAAAAGTCACGGGAATACCGTAAACTTCCGTCTTAGCCGCCCCATAGCCCAGCAGCATATCACCGGCAAGAACCATGAACGCCGCTACAAGCCCGATTTTCATAAGGTGCCGTATCCTCGGCATATCCAGCTCGCTGCTGATGCCGATATTGTTAAAATGATTTTCTGTCTTTTTCATTGCTTTCCTCCTAATTCATCAACAATGCCATAACTGCCGAAATTAGCATCGGCTTTTCATAATAAAGTTAGTATAAGCTAACCAACCATCAAATAAAAAGCGGCCCCGTTTGTTAGTAGCCGCTAACTGTTATTAGTATACTCCATCTTCTTTACTCTGTCAATTAATGATTCATGCACAGCGCAAATTTCAAAAATCAATAATACAACAGGCAGTGGCATAATAGGAATTTAAAAATGCTACCGCCTGCTATTCTGAAATTTATGCAGCTTTTGAACTTGTTCAAATCACTATAAACCTAATACTCCCTATTAAGCTTATTATCAATAAGCCACTGAATATCGTCTTCATATATGGTTTGATATTTTAATGAAAACTTCATGTCCGAGGTATCGACTCCATTAGTGGTATATGCAAAAGAAATCCTATACCGCCATTGCCCCGGATATACATCTAATGTCGTATTTATGTCAACCGCATTTTCTATGTCTTTTCCTTCTCTGTAAAAAGAATAAGCAACGTCGCCTGATGGGTTGAATACTTCAAAGCTTATAAAAGATACGTCGGTAATAGGCCGCCAGAAATGGCGTCCCGAACCATCTATCAGGTTTTCTAAGGTAATTGAAATATCTATGCTGTTGTCATGGTTTACATAAAAATAAGTTCCGCCACCGGCTGTTACAACAGGCATCATTCGTTCCGAAAAAGAAACGCCCGTATTAACAATATATCCATTTTGAATATCATTCTTCGTTTGCTCGTAGGTTCTGTAATAGTCGTATATCCGGGCGGACAACTGCTCATCAACAATCGAGTTGTCCTCAGCATTTGAAGTGTCCTCAATATCTATGACATCTTCATCATCAGACGCAAATCCCCATACGAACAAATCAATCAGCTTTGCGCTTACGACCGTTTTTTCAGCCGGCGTTTGATTTGTGCTTAACCGTACATACCAAGTGCCGGGGTATACGGCGTCTGTTACCATAATCATATCACTTGCAATGAGATACTCCTGGCTGCCTGATATAAACCCATTTTGATTAAAGGTATATGTCCGTACCACTTCACCTTTGGGATTAATTACCTCCAGCGTCCGATGGCTGTTTCCATTGGCGGCCGCATTTAGTTGGATTTTCGTATTATGCTCCGTAATATTAATTGCTATCTCTTTGGTTATCGCCTCTTCGCCGTCTTTAAATCCGATGATTTCCACAGAATTGGTATATAATGAAACAGCGTTAGTCCCGGCAGCAGAGTCCGCCTGATTATGCGCATTAGCCGCATACGCTCCTAAAAAGTTAAACCCACAGACAAACATAACCGTAAGCAGCAGAGATATTAAAATCCCCCATTTAGACATTTTCTTAAAATTCATAATCGCATCCAGCCTTTCTTTCAATAATTCCCTACTTTCATTCAGCGTGAGAGAAACAAAAGCGTCCTTATAATTTCCGCCAAGTCCAATCGCATTTATCAGGGTATCTCCATAGGCGTGCCGCCCCTGTGCATTAAGCCCCCATATAACGGCTTCATCACAGGAAAGCTCACAAGCCCTGCTTATTTCACGGCTCATCAGGTAAACAAACGGATTAAACCAATGTACGCAGACGCTAAACTGCACCAGCCATTTATAAAACATATCCCGCCGTTTGAAATGCGTCAGCTCGTGCATGATTGTATAATCAAAATCCGCAAGTGGCATTTCCGTGGTAGGGAGTATGATACAAGGCTTAAAAAAACCAATCAGCAGCGGCGATGAAACCAACTTATTTGTGTATAGCTCCACAGTGGTTTTTATGCCGTTCCTCTCAACCAGCCTTCCAAAGCGTTCCAATAAGTCAATATCCGCCACTTCCACGCAGCCAGCTCTGATATATTTAACAAAGTCTTGGTAAACCGTGATTTTCCTGATAAACAAAACAAGCGCCGCCAGCAGCCAGACTAACCAGAGATTATTCCATACCGCCGCTGCTGCGTTTCTTACGAAATTATTGACAGTTCCCGCTGTTGCCGCATTATCTGCGGAATTATTAATTGTCTCCGTTGTTACCGCATTTTCCGCAGGGTTATCGGCTTTTTTCACCGTTTTTGCGTCTTTCCGTCCTGCATTATCAGTTTGGGAGATATCAGCGGTATCCGCTGCGCCGTCTTGCTGCATATAAGCGAAACCTATCCCGCTTTGTTCCGCAGCCCTGTCAAAGCCTTGAAAAAGCATCGTCATCAAGTTCGTTTCCGCTGCAAATGGGAACAGCAGACGAGCAACCACCACGAGCCAAATATAATATTGCCACCGTTTGCTAAGCCGCTCTTTGAACACAGAGCGAAGCAGCAAAAGCAAGATAATCAGCAGAGTGCCGGAGATAGAAAGCGACAAAACGACTTTCAGTATTTCATTCATTTATTGCCTTCACCGCCCTTCCAATACTTTCTTAAATCTTCATAATCCTTAGACGAAAGCAAGTCTTTTTGGATAAGCGTGGAAACAAGCCCTTTTGCACTGCCTTCATAGAGTTTATCAAGCAGGGTTTTGGTCTGCGCCTCTTGATAATCCACTTCTAAAACAGTCGCCGTATATTGATTACGGAAACCTGTTTTACTTGCTTTTAAAAAGCCTTTATTAGTCAGGCGCGAAAGCAAAGTTATAATCGTGTTTTTAGTCCACGGAGTCCCTTTATCTTCTAACGCCTTGACAATTTCCGCATATAAAGCCATGCCGCCGTTAGCCCATACAATTTTCATAAGCTCCAATTCATAATCCGATATTTGCTGCATTGTTATCCTCCTTGTGTGGATTACATTTTGTACTCCACTTACAAGATAACATTCTGTACGCCAGATGTCAAGCTCTATATTTATATCAGGCAAGCAAAGACAATAAGTATTGCTTTTGTGCGTACAAACGTGTATAATAAAAAAGCAGATGGGAAAGTTATCTCTTGAAGGGAGTTTTTGATATGGCAAAATCAGCAAATTTATATGCACGAATCGAGCCGGACGTAAAAGAACAGGCAGAAAGCATTTTAAGCGCTCTTGGCATTCCGGCATCTAATGCTATCAATATGTTTTACAAACAAATTATACTTCAAAAAGGACTGCCTTTTGAAGTAAAACTGCCGGAGCATCCTCTGAATATCAGCCACATGACTGCTAAGCAGCTTGATACGGAACTAGAGAAAGGATATGCGGATATTCAAGCCGGACGTACTATTCCGGCAAGACAGGCATTTGCAGAAATCCGTAAGGAATATGGTATATGAACTATGAAATCAGTATGACGCCACAGGCAAAAAACGACCTACGCAGCATATTTGAGTATATTGCATTTGATTTGCAGTCTCCTCAGAATGCGGCAGGTCAACTTGACCGACTTGAAAAACACATTGCATCTCTAAACGAAATGCCAGAACGCTGCCGTGTATATGACAAAGAGCCGTGGTTCAGCCGCAATCTGCGTATCCTTCCGGTAGACAATTATCTTGTTTTCTACATACCTGACAATGAAGAAAAAGTTGTTACGGTTGTTCGTGTAATGTACGGTGGTCGAGATATTGACCTGCATTTAAATAGCACCCCCAAAGGAGGCTAACAACCATGATTTATGAAAGCCAAGAAGTCGTTTTACAAGGAAAGCGGCAAACCATTCTTTTAGAAGGAAAATCCGCAGACGCGCCCGTGATGATTATGTTCCACGGCGGTCCGTGGGGATCTGTAATCTATGGGGAGGCATACCGCGGATATTATCCGGAGCTTTCCGCGAAATATATTCTCGTGTGGTGGGACCAATACGGCTGCGGTAAAAACTATGTTAAAAATCCCGAAGGACTTGTCGTTGAAGATTTTGCAAAAATGGCTGTGGATTTAGTTGATGCAGTCCGCAAAATGTATCCCGACCACAGAAACATGGCCGGGAATGTTAAAAGAAATGGCGGGATTTGCGGGCTGATTTTTCCAAGTCCTTATTTCTTCTTATACCCGCAGTCGCAGTACGGTCCGCCGGACGCCAGCGTGTACTCCCGCACAAATTCCGTCGTCCCTCCTGCGTCCGACATCGTATAATCCAAGTGGCACAACGCCGGAGTAATATCAAAGATTCCTAATTTCTTCATTAAAGCGCAGATGCCGCAGCACTCAAACCTTGCCTCATAGCCGCTTCCGTCAGGATAAGGCAGAAATTTCATATTCCACGAATACGGATTCCTGTCGCCGGCGCGAAAAGCTTCCGTTTGTTTAAGCCCCGCTATGTCCTTCGGCGTGAATTTCTTTTTGCCGGACTGGGCGCAAAACCATTTCATCGGCTTTATCGTCATGGCGTTAGCATAATAATCCGTCATCTGCTCCACAGAAGGCTTTTGCGGCATATTGAGATAAAACGCCGCCAGCATCGAGGCGTTGACGATGTTCATTTTAAAGCGGTCTTCCTTTTCAAATTCAGGCAGTTCCCTTATAATCTCCTGATACTTTGTTTTTGCCCGCCTCTTAACTTCTTTTGCCGTACCCGCATCAAAGTCTAAAGTCACAGACAACTGCTTTTTAAAAGATGCGCAAAACAGCATCCACATACCCATAGGCATACCTACATATTTCATATCACTCCACTCCTGTCTTTATTTCAGATTTACTTTGTCCATCAGTGCAAAAATATGAAAATTTCATAATCCTACCACACTATTACATTAACAGAAAAAGCCCTAAAAACATAATCATTCCCGCCAGATTCCCCGCCCCCGGCGCTTTAAGCAGCATAAGTATAAGGTAAAGCGGGGCGACGTTGAATATACAGCCCCAGCGCGGAAGAGATGTATTCCCCATAACGACGGCTATAAAAAGGGTTATTACCGAAACCGCCTGTCCCAAATAGCAGACATACATGGTGGATAAGGTTGCTTTAAAAAAATCCAGAGCCGTTTCCCGCGCCTCTTCCGTCCTTCCCAGCCGTATGTAAAACCATTCCACCGCGCCGCAGAATACATGGTGCGCCGCTCCTGAAATAAAAAACACTACCGCCGCCGTTATCATGATTACGGCATAAACAACGGAAAACTGCTTCATCCACTCATATAAAGCAAAATATCCGCCAAAAGACATCATCAGCGCAAGCAGCCCGAGCATCATGGACGCAAGCGGCTTTTTTAACGACATTCCTGCAAAAACTTTCGCCATCTTTTGATTATCTTTTAAACATTCAAAACTGAATTTTCCGCCCGGCGCATATATTAAGAGCATATCGCACGCCCAGCAAAGCGCGTGTCCGGCAAACGCCATTAAAATCAGCATTTTTATCACCATATTAATCCCCCCCTTATCACCATTCACCAAGAGCATTGAAAATATCTTCACTACTCTTCTTTCTCGCCGCCTCACAAGCCTGCGGATATTTCTTTTCATTGGGGCAGCTCCGTTTAAACATTCTCATCATTCGTTTGTCGCCTTTAGGGCAAATGCCGATAGCATGGCTTGCATTTTCGTATGCGATTTCCCTGACTTCATGCGCAAAACCACATTCCTGCAGAACTTTTATCATTCTCGCCGTCGCTGCGTCTGACGGCCATACATCGTCCCATGTCGGATGCAGGAAAAGAATATCGCCATTGATATTCTCCACCTTAATGCGCGATTCCGGATTCAGCCGCGCCGTCTCATAAGCCGCCCTCATAAAATATTTGAAACCGTACTCCGGCGTTTTATGGAACTTTTGCAAGCCCTTCCACAAACCATCGTCGAGAATGGAAAAAGGCGTATACGGCAGATTTTCACCCTGATACTCATATACTGAAAATCCAAGGGGCTTTATCATATTTTTCATCGCTTCCATCACATAATCAAAAGGAACTACCGCAATAACCTTCGTAATCTGCGGGATAAGCGATGCACAAAGGAGCGTATATCCCGCGCCCGTAGAAGTTCCCATCATGCAGATTTCTCCGTATCCGTTCTCATTCAGCCATTTACACGCTTTCTTTGCAAAATCCACTGGAATATGTATCAGTTCGCGCGGAAGCCCTTTCCAGAGATAAAATCCCAGAACCATCACAGAATATCCCTGCGCCGCTATTTCTTCGCCCATTTTTATGCATGTTTCTTCATTACAGCCCGCGCCGCCAACAAATAAGACCGCTTTTCCCGCTTTTTTATGTCCCCTATGGAAATACGCCCTAAATCCGTCTTTTTGCAATTCAAAACGCACCCAGTCCATTGCGCCCTCTCCTTGTATTTTCCGCCTTACTTTCTCAGATTATAATTGCAAGTTCTGCCAGCAGCGCCGCCGCTGGAATATAGACCACAGACATAATCGCTCTTTCCACTAACACCATCTTATTCGATTTTACATGATTCATATCTTCCGTACCTTTTATCACCCAGAATTTACTGAACCGCACCCAGATTTTATCTACCACGATACCGTCGTACCAGTTCATCACTTCAAGTAAAATGACAGCGTGGACAAACGCAGTCTTAAAGTCGGAAATGCCGCTCCAACAGCCGATAAATACTACAGGCAGTATCACCGAACCCAGAACAAGCGCAGTAAAAAATATGATTTTGCGACGTTTTGCTTCTTCTTTTGTCGTCAGCCCCATCTCATACACCTGCTCCTGAATCGGTTTCGGATAGAAGAAAATGCCCCGTACCGGATTATCCAGAACCAACAGCTTTATACATACCGTGAAAAAAATCAAATATAAAATAATCTGCAAAATAAAAACCATGACCTACTCCTTTCAGCTGCCTCACTCTATCCCGCAGCAGTTTCTGATTTCCTGCGCCCATTCTTTCGGGTAGCAGATTAGAAGTTCCTCATGCTGCAGCTCATGACGGCGGATATCCGGATTTTTAAAGTGCATATGATACCGCTCCAGATACATTTCCCCCATTTTTACAGCGTAAAAGACATGTATCGTCGTGCCGGGTACGGAAATATCATTTTCAATCGGTGTAACCAAATCCGAATAGAATTGATTGCGAATGCTTTCCCGTCTGACAAAGGACATGCGGGTATTGCTCATACCGAACATATCCATCATTTTCTCATAATACTGTCTTTCGCCTTCCGGCTGTTTCTCAAGGCGTTTCTGCATAAATCCCGGCACTCTGCCCTTCTTAAACATACCGTGCAGCATTTTACCAATCAACCAAGCCTTAAATTTTGCAGACAGCCCGCTATCCTGATCCATATCGGAGCTGCCTATTATAGCATGGCTGATATGTATTTTCTTACGCTGCACCAGCAGCCCTACAAAACTCCCGCCTAAAGAACAACCGTAAGCGGCATGGATTTGACCGCCGAATTTTTCTTTGACATAGCCTTCAATCTTCTCCGTTTCCGTCAGCATATCGGGAAAAATTGCGTCCTCGGTTTCGTCAAAACCGTCATACGATACGCAGACCACCCTAAAGTCCGGCTCAAGAAGCTTTATGACTGCCTCAAAATTAGACTTCCAATGGCAGCATGTGCCCGGAAGTAATAATATCGCTGGAGAACTGCTCTCTCCAAATTCATAGAATTTCATATCTGCTTATCTCCATTTCTTATCTATGTTATGTAAACTAATTGAATCCGCATGCAACTTGCTTAAAAGCGTCTTTTTCAGTAGTCACTAATATTAATTAGTATTATCTAACCATTATTTTTAATATATGCGACTACTATTTGTTAGCAGCCGCTAACCTTTATCAAGTATACTCCTTTTGTCCTGTGTTTGTCAACAGTGTGACAGTCTGTGAAATATTTTCTTGTTGCTATTCACAGCCTATATGGCATGAAAACATATGAGTTCATGCCCTCGACAACTGTGAATAGTATCATTTTCTTACTTATCCAAGATTATCCAAGATTTGATGAAATTTTAACTTTTCAAACAAATGCATTCAGCGTATAATAAAAATATAGTGAAACAAATTATCGCGGTAGGAGGTTTTGGTATGCCAGAGAGATTGACATGGACGCAGATGGTACAGAAATATCCTGACAAATGGCTAGCCTTATCCGATTGTGAATACTATGATAGCAGTGAAACAACCATAATTAAAGCAGCAATCTATAAAGTATTCGATTCTGACGATGAATATGAAAACTTTCGCATAGACAACATGGGAAAAGGTTATCGGTACAGGTACACGACAGAACCGGTCATAAGCGGGGTAACATATGGAGAAAACTTTACAGTTGGAATTAGATAGGAACAGAGAAAAGCCGATCTTTTACCTTGAAATTAGCGGTAGCGAACAGATCAGATGTCTGGTGGACAGCGGCGCTGCTGTCCCTGTCTGGTGTGGTACTGAAAAATTATTAAAAAAATGTTTTGACGTAAAAAAACTAGACAAGAGAACTTGGCTTTCAGGCTTCGGAGGATGCGGCGGATACCACGATGTTTACAGTATCCCCAGTATTTTGCTGAAAGGGGCAGAAGGGACATTAGCCATACATAATTTCATCGTCATTCTCGCTCCCAATCAAAACATTAAATGTGACCTTATATTTGGATCATTAGTTTTTAACAATAGAATTGATTACGCTATCAATACAAGGAACAATAATCGGAATATAAAATTGAAATATGATAAAGACATATACACAATGTTTTTGAAGGACAGTTCCGATATCGTCAAAAATGTATATATCGTTTCAGCCGATTAACATAAATGGCACTCTGTAAAAAATTTTTATGACATAGCGGTCTTTCATAAGTTTATAACCATCTGAATTTTTTTCACAAGCAGTATACCATAAGCAGAGTACAAAGTCTAATATATTTTTGCTTGAGATATGCGCCCTTCCTGATATAAACGCAGAATCTGCGTGCCATCACGCTCCAGTATGTAATTTCTTCCCTCACATACGATTTTCTGGCTACAGAGAACATTGGGATTACGCCTGGACAATTCCTGCATGATTTCACTGCAGAGAGCAGGTTTCTTGTCAGTATCAGTAAAAAGTGCAACCGCTTTAGTCTCTTTATCCTGCCTAGTCAAACTGGACATATTCCAATAGTCCGTACTATCAGAGAAAGCAACTGCAATGAAATCATCCAAACGACGAACATAAGGCTCCATACCATTCATAACCATATAGTGTTCCGTGAAAAAGCAGGAAATACAGTTATTTACCGATGCGCTGGGCGTTACTATAAGCGTAACGGATGGCGAGGCTAATTCTCTGTCAATCTGCTGAATTTCCCCTTCCGAATAACCGGTCGTTTCCCTGTAATAAGAAATCCATGAAGACTTTCTTTTATTTTTCTGTATAATGCCAACTACCAGCAGTATAAGACCGGGAATCCCAAAGATTAAAAACATTCCCAAAAGACTAAGCAATATTGCGGCAGCTAGAAGAATAATTCCCCCCGCAATCAAACCTTTTCCTCCGCCCTTATCTGCACGCAAAGCCTTCAAAATGCTTCCGTTTCCCTTTTTTAATAATGCCTGATAATCTTTGTGTTCTGCAGATGCAATCATATCTTTCTCCATTCCGCTGCGTAAGCAACATTGTATTTTATATTATTTATAATAGCCATTTTTACCTTTAATTCAGTTGGATTTACAGAAATGGGTTCGGAGCAGCAGAATCCCGCCGTATGCGACTCCGACCACGCCGACTATCAGGCTAATCAGCGGTATTCCCGGACGAAAAAGTGCCGACAGGGTATAGTCGTCGTCCACCCCGCACAGATATTCTGCATTCATGCTGAGCATATTCTGTCCATCAGCATCAGCGTATTTCCTGCCATATACAGAATAGAAAGAGTCTGCCACAAATGGCAAATCTTCCAGCGATTCCAGAAGAAAATATCCGCCGACCGTTAAATCCAATTCATCACCCGGATTATTTATCAACAATATGATATGGGATGCCAGTTCTTCATTTCTGCCCGGAGTAAAAGAAACAACCCAATCGTTCCGGTCACAATCAAGAAGTTTTGCGATACAATAAATCTGGTCGTCATCTATCTTGGCGCACAAAAGCTGAAGTTCTTCGATGGCACAAACCTTTTCGGGATAATAATTTTTTCCGGCTGTCATTTCATTTCCGCGGATGTCACGAACATTGTCCGCATGAAACGGAAGTATCCATAAAGTATATAGTAAAAGGCATATTCCAAGCGCAAACTGGATTTTTCCGTCACAAAGACCATTGCGTTTCTTTTTTTCACGAAACAGGTTTCTTTTGTATTCTCCATAACTGCTTTCATTCATAAATATGAGACGTCTCCCATTTGAATATATTGCAAGATAAGTATAGCTGATGCCATTAAAAATAACAATAGATTATCTTTTTATATAGCAGTTTTCTTTTCTATTACAATCCCATATCCTAATGCGCTTAAAATATTACAAAATGTCTGTAATGATGGACTATGGCTCTTTTTCTCCAATCGCGATATGGATTGCTGCGTATTTCCGGTCATTTCTGCAAGTTCCGATTGGGAAATATTTTCTTTCTTGCGTATCTCAATTAATTTTTCAATCAGTTCTTTATCATTATCAGATACATAATACGTTTTTGCCGGCATTTCTTTCCGTTCCGCAACAGATATATTCCCTTTCTCAATCTCAACTGCCTCTAATAGCCCTTGCATTGTATCATCAAAAAATTTACTCATGATTATTCCTCCTGCAAAATTCTCACTACAGCCTTTAACGCCTTCTTTTCATCTTCGGTTAAATCATCTTTTTCATTTTTAGTATATACATTTACAAAATAAATAGTTTCTTTCATCTCTACATCAACATATAATACACGTCCTCCACCACGCTTACCAATATATTCTAATGGAATGCGGATTTTTCTTAATCCACCTGTTCCTTGAATAGCTTTTCCGGCTTTAGGATTATCTAATAATATATTTTCTAATACCCTTAAATCATCATCATTTAATCCAAGTTCTTTCCATTTCTTAGTAAACATTGGTACTTCCTTAAAAGTCCTTGTCATTTATTATTTTCTCCTTAATTAGTATCTACTTTACAATTTAACAATACATCAAATTTGTTGTTATGTCAATTTATATTTTAAATCATAACCAAAGTTTAATACAGAAACAGAAAACGGATATACTGCGTACCATTTCATTAAATCTTTGGAACAGCTCGTACTCGGCTTTAGGAGCCATAGCTACGGTCGGTTCGTCTAACAGCATGACAGGCGCGTCTTTATATAAGGCGTGTGCTAAAGCAATTTTCTGTCCTTCTTCTCCCGATGGCTCAAATCCTTCTTCATCTCTATCATTAAAGAATTGGATATCTAAAAAAATCTTAACAATTGTAAATACTTCTTTCCTTCACTCTTTGATTTTCTTTCACCAAATATCTTAAATCGATTGTAATCACTCTGATAAAACTCCAGCACCTTATCTATGTCCTCGCAATCCAAATATACTACTCCGCCTCCAACATAATATTGAACATGTTCTAATATATTAAAAGTTATATCCATTAATTCATTACCGCTGATTTCCCATTTATCAGATATTGAACTGTTTTTTCCAAACTGAGCTATCAAAAATGCCGACACATTATATCTATTTGTTTCCTCATCAAGTTTTGCATATCTTTCTAATTTCCGGCGAGCTGTATTGCTGATATCAACATTTGTTACTTCAACGGCTTTATGCGCCAACGTAAAAATCCCTACTAATAAATTTTCACCACTATCAATTTGTCTTATAACCAGATATGTAATAGATAATTTCTTTTTAGCAAATTCAATAGCTTTATTATGGACAAAATCTTCCACTTCCTCATTCAATGGAGAAGAAAAATCGGAGAGAAGCCTTTGCAGTTCTTCCTCTCCGATTGCCTTCAACATATCCTGAATATTAACAGTTATACACTGACTCATCTTTTCCTGTCCTCACTGTCATAAACTTTCGTATATCTTCTATATTTGTCACAAGCGGAATAACAGGTGCAGATGGCATTCTTTTCGGTTCTCTGGCAGATTGATCCAACGCTTCCGCAAAGACTTCGGCTTTTTGGGGATCAGTAATCTTTACATTTGCAAAAATACTTGACGTTGCCATAAAAACACCTCCTTGTAAATATATATTGCTATATTTCAATTCTTGTTCATATTTATTATATGCAATATATCATCAAAAAACAAGGTAGATTTTTGAAAATATTTGCCAGCCATAACCGGAATCAGCATTTTCCATTCCTCAGAAAACCAGACAGCCGACATGATACGCAATAGCCGCCAAAAGCAGCGACATGGCGATATAATAGCCTGCCACGCACAACGTCCACTTCAGCGAATGGGTTTCATGCACGGTCGCGCTCATTGTCATAAGGCAGGGCATATTAAAATAAAATGCGAATATAAACGCCAACGCCTCCGGCTTTGTCAAGGCAGCGGAAAGGCTCGCCGCCACCGTCGCGGAATTTGCGGTTTCCATCTTCTGCATGGCTATCGTCTGCAGGACATTGCCATTATTGGCGTTGCTGAACACAGCGCCTAAAACACCAAGAGAGCCTTCCTTTCCCATCATGGACGCAAGCCAGGCAATAAATGTCTGCCAGCGCAAGCCAAACCACATAGTCACAGGTTCAATCACGCTTCCCACCCGGTATAATAAGCTTCCGGTCAGATTCCCATCTGACGTATAGGAAAGCGCCCACATGATGACAAGCACGATTGTCACGAGATGGATTGCCCGCTTAAACGCCGACGCCATCTTGTCGATAGACCTGCGGAACAGACTTCCCCACCGCGCCTTATGGTATGGCGGAAGCTCCATAATAAGCCCTGTCTTATCCGATTCTTTTAAGAAACGTTTACCGAATACACGCGCCGTAATCTGCAGATGCAGTACTGAAACAACAAACAGCAGAAATACGATAAGCGCCGCGCCCGGTCCGAAAAACACAGTGGAAACCAGACCTACAACCGCCCATGTAGAACCGCACGGCACTACCCATGACATCGAGATTGCCGCCATTCTCTGTCCCCATGTGTCCAGCACACGCGCGCCGGTGGCTCCGGCAATATTACAGCCAAAACTCACAAGAAACGGCATAATTGCTTTCCCATGAAGTCCAAGCCGCCGCATAGTCCCATCAAACACATAGGAAATACGCGCCATATAACCGATTTCTTCCAAAAATCCGAATGCAAAAGTCGTTCCGAATACAAAGCCGCACATCATAACTGTGAATGAAAAAGCCGTCCAAATTCCATCGCACAGCAGCGAAACCAAAATCGGAGCGGTATTAATGCTAAGCAGCCATTCCGACACAGGAACGGCGAGCATCGGCAGCATACTCCCCAGATACATTACCGGGGCGGCAAGCACCATTGACGCCATAAGCCCTAAAAGGATAACCCCTGCGGCTAGCCATTTTCCCTTACCTTTAGAAACAGCCAGACGGTCGAATTTTCCCAGCTTATTTTTCTCCTGCCCCTTGCTTACGCTGTCTATAAGGATACTGTCAATCCAGCGGAATTTACATTCTCCGGTATGCGACGCGCCGTTTTGTACGCCGCTAAGCTCTTTTTTGATTGTTAAAAGGCGCTCTTTTCCGATTGAATTTTCTACTATATTCTCCGCCACCGCATCGTTTTCTGCCAATTTAGCAAAAATCCAGCCGTTTTCATACACCGAGATGCCGCCGTCCGCAAGCAGCTCCATGACATTTTGATAAGTTTTGCCAAACTCAGACTCATATAATTCAAACAACGCCGCTGAATCGGGAATCCAGTTTTCTTTTCCGCTTCGTTCAAGCAGTTTATAAAATTCTGCATAATCCTTTTTTTCAGACGCAGTAAAAGGCAGCACGGGAATGCCGAGCTTTTTCTCAATAGCGGAAGCGTCAATCTTTTTCCCTTGCGCTTTGGCTACGTCCATCATATTAAGTAAAAGTATGACAGGAACTTTGATACCTGTATAATCCGCCAGCATAAAAAGACTCCGCTCCAACTGCGACGCATCCGCAAGTATACAGACAAGGTCGGCACCGCCGCTTGCAATATAATCCCTTGTGACAATCTCTTCTTCCGAGTTTGCCGCAAGACTATATGTTCCGGGCAGGTCTACCACATTGTATGTATTTCCGGCATATTTGAAAGTACCTGAATTTTGCTCCACCGTTTTGCCGGGCCAGTTGCCGACATGCTGGTGCGAACCCGTCAGGGCATTATAAAAAGTTGACTTTCCCGAATTAGGCTGTCCTAAAAGAGCAATAGTCATTATCTCATTCATTTCCAACTACCTCCACCATAATTCCTGTGCAGTCTTCCCTATCCACCGCAAGAAGCGTGCTGCGTATATCCAAAAGCACAGGATATTTCTTCTCATTCTGTACTACGGAAAAACTGCTGCCCGGCGTCACGCCTACGGCGGTAATTCTTCGCTGAAAATCCGATTTTCCGGCTACAGACAGCACCCTGCCTGACTTTCCTTCCTTTACTTCACTCAAAACCATCTCTGTTTCCTCCTTAATGTATAACTTTTGTTGCCATTCACAGCCTATATGGCATGAAATCAATCACTTACAAATTTTTCTTCACTCTATTCCTGATAATTTATCCTGCGGTACTCCAAGGGCGACAGCCCCGTGCATTCTTTGAACACTGCCCCGAACTTTCCCTGATTGGCGTATCCGCACGCAGCCGCAATCGCTCCCACGCTTTCTTTTGTTTTCGACAACTGCCGCTTGGCAAGCAAAATTCTCTTTTCCCTAAGATAAAATGAAATAGGCTGTCCATAGACCGCTTCAAAATATTTCTTTAACGCAGACGGGCTTACTCCATATTTCTTCGCCATATCCGTAATCGTATAATGGCGGCTGAGATTTTGGGTAATCATCTGTTCTACTTCATCGGCAATGCGCTTCTGTCCCTTAGTGATATAAAATCTGTCAACAATCGGTATAGTGCCGCCATTTATCAGCGCATAGAGCAAAAGCATAAGGTGTAGGCGGTAATCCGCAAGCTCCCAGTCCGCCGCCGTCAGATGTGAGTACAGCAGGTTCATAAGCCTGTCACACTCGTTTGCCACCCCGCCAAGATAAGTACCGTTATGTGCAGAAAGCAGCTCCCTAATCCAGCCGTCATAATTACAATAGTCAGACATTGCCACAATCGGCTGTCCGGCAAGCAGGTCCAAATCAAAAACCAACTCCAAACCCGTATAATTCCGATTAGGATACCAATAACCGCCCTTCGGCTCATGCTCGTCAAGGCACAACATTCCCTGTTCCATATAAATATAAGTATTATCTGGCAGACAGACTTCGCAGCGCCCGCCGATGCAATAATTCAGCGTTACATAATGATGTCCGGTTTCTACGCTGATATAAGGCAGATGCTTATCCTCAATCTTATTCGCCCATAATAAAAGCCCATTCCACGGGCAACAGGCGAACATTCGGCTGTTTGTATCCTTTATCGCAACGCACGACACGCTTTTGCTTAACGCAGACTGCTTATACATGGAATGGGCAAAAGCCGCTGCCGTCCCGGATATGTTGTCCGGCATTTCACACACCCCCTATTATTTATGTTTTAGTCGGTTTTGATTACTATATATCTGCCTTCAATTTTTGTCCTTCTTTTCTTTAGACATTTCTATCTTTGGTTAGCATGCACTAACCATTATACATATTTTATCCTTATTTTCTATCACCAACCAGCTTTTTTTGCTCCATCTGACATTTAATTTTCCATTGACATATCCCCCTGCTAATGATAAAATTTTTTTAACATCAACAAAATCCCATGGGGGAGTAGCAAGCGTATATCGTAGCAAGTCAACATACTGGCCTTTTGGTCTGGCTTGTTTTAAATTGCGAGACTCATGTATAGAAAAAACTATGCATGGAGTCTATATTTTTTTCAGAGATGCACCAAGTATAGTTTACATAACTGTACTTGGTTTTTTATTATTAAAAAGCACGCATCAGCACACTTAGGTTTTATTTTCAAAGGGGGACAAAAGATGGAATGGAGTTTACTGTTTTTCTTTAACAGCGCGCTTCTCGGCGTAGGGCTTGCCATGGATGCCTTTTCGGTATCGCTTGCCAATGGGCTGAATGAGCCTGACATGAAAAAGAACAGGATGTGTGAGATAGCAGGCGTATTCGCCTTTTTTCAGGCGGCAATGCCGATGATTGGCTGGATATGCGTTCATACGATTGTCCAATATTTTCAGGCGTTTCGAAAGTTCATACCGTGGATTGCCCTGATTTTGCTGCTTTTTATCGGCGGAAAAATGCTCATTGACGGCATAAAGAAAAATGATGAGGATATGGAAAACAATAAGGTAGGCATTGTGGCTCTTTTATTACAGGGTGTCGCCACTTCGATAGACGCCCTGTCAGTCGGGTTCGCCATTGCAGAATACGGTCTTATTATGGCAATCGTGTGCGCGCTGATTATTTCAGCCGTCACCTTCATAATCTGCATGGCGGGACTTATTATTGGTAAAAAGTTCGGAACCCGTTTCTCACATAAAGCCGCGATACTAGGCGGGAGCATTTTGATTATCATCGGTATTGAGATTTTCATAACCGGGATATCTTAAGATAATCCGCCAAGCAGCTTATACAAAAGCTGATATAGCTGCTGCGCCTCCTGCGGCTCCATATTGACGCATGCGCTTAATTCCGCGGGTACGCTTACAGCCTGCTCCTTTAGCGCCTCGCCTTCTTTAGTGATTGAGACAATCAGGCTGCGCTCGTCTTCTTTGGAGCGTTTACGCATTACATAATTTTTCTCTTCCAGCTTCTTTAAAAGCGGCGTAAGCGTTCCTGAGTCTAGATACAGATATTCCCCGAGTTCCTTGACATTTACCTCTTTTTTCTCCCACATCACCATCATCGCTATATACTGTGTATAGGTCAAATCGAGCCTGTCAAGGTAGGGCTTATAGCGTCTGATTACCTCTTTGGAGCAGGCGTAAAGCGGAAAGCATAGCTGGTTTTCAAGTTTCAAACAATCATATTTGTTATTCGGCATAACATCATAACTCCTTGTGTATTATCACACTGCATATTTTATCACGGCTGACATTTTCTTACAAGCGAGCCTTACTTACAAATGTATGTAGCTTTCTTATACTGCCGCTTCTTTCTGGGCTTCATACGCCGCACGGCACGCCTTTGCAAGCTGGTCTGCGCAGGAAGTCTGTCTGCGCCCGCAGATTACGCCTGAGAGCTTTTTCTCAATCTCTTCCACAGTCCAGCCGTCTACCAGAAGCGGTATCGCCTTTAAGTTGCCGTTGCAGCCGCCCGTAAAAGAAATATTCGTAACCACGTTGCCGTCAATATTGAGCTTGATTTCACTGGAACAGGTATTTTGCGTCTTATAGATGTATTCTTTTGCGACTTTTTTCTCAAGAAGTCCCTTAATCCGCCCTTCCACCATCTCCATGTCCGCAGTCGGCTCGAAGCGTTCCACGACTTCTCCGTTCTTATCAATTAAAAACTTGGTAAAATTCCACTTGATATCGCTCTTCTCCGCGTAGTCCTTATCCGTCCTTTCCAGTATGCTCTCAAGCATCGGCGTTAAAGGGTGTTCCGCGTCGAACCCTTCAAATCCCTTCTGTGATTTCAGGTATGTGTATAATGGCGCTTCGCCGTCGCCGTTTACTTCGATTTTGGAAAATATCGGGAACGTGATTCCGTAGCGGGAATCGCAGAAACTTGCGATTTCTTCATTTGTTCCCGGCGCCTGATGCCCGAACTGATTGCAGGGGAAATCCAGAATAACAAATCCTTCGCTTTCATGCTTTTCATAAATATCCTGCAAAGTATCGTACTGCGGCGTAAAACCGCACTCTGTCGCGGAGTTGATAAGCAAGATTACTTTCCCCGCATAATCCTTTAAAGATACCTCGTTTCCGTTTACATCTTCCATCGTAAAATCATAAATATTCATCGAATAAACCTTCCTTTCCTGTAAATGTTGTCATATGTCATACTTCTGCCATGCCGTCCGGCTCGTTATCTGTCTTATTATAACAAACTTTTAATCTGCTCTTCCAGCTTCTCCGGCGTGACCGTGGGTGCAAAACGCTCGATTACGTTTCCGTCCCTGTCCACCAGAAACTTCGTAAAATTCCATTTGATATTATTGCCCATTACGCCCTTCTTCTGCGATTTAAGAAAAGTATATAAAGGCTCCTCGCCCTCGCCGTTTACTTTAATCTTCTTAAGCTGCCTGAAAGTGACGCCGTATCTGGACTGGCAGAAGTCCGTGATTTCTTCGTCGCTGCCGGGAGCTTGATTGCCGAACTGGTTGCAGGGAAAATCCAAAATCTCCAACCCCTGCGCCTGATACTTCTCATATAAATCCTGCAAGCCCTCATACTGTGGCGTAAATCCGCAGCCTGTCGCCGTGTTGACAATCAACAGAACCTTCCCCTGATAATCTTTAAGCGCAACATCGCTGCCATCCTGTGCTTTTACTGAATAATCATAAATACTCAAGAAATAGCCCTCCTTTTAATCTTGTAAAATTAAATTGTGTACAACTTTATTTAGATTGTACACAATTTAATTGAAGTTGTCAACTATTTTTTTATGTTTATATTCACCCCTTACATTCTGGCAGCCGTACTATGGTATATTCTCCATTATGGAACAACAAGCCTCTTCCCATTGGCGGATACTCGCGCTGCGTCCTGACAGGGAAGATATTCAGAGTCCCCTGCGGGCTAAGTACAAGACCGTGGGATGCCGCTTTTACCCATTTCGACAGCACGTCAAAACCTTTAAGCTTCGCTGAATGTACGGTAATAATAATGCCTACGCCGCACTCGGCGGCATCCGTCATAACGGCATACAGCTCTTCCGCAGAAACGCCGACAAAAGCCATAAACTTATCCATATCGTCAATTACGATATAAACCGATTCCTGCGTCCTGTAGTAATCAGACGGCGTAATCGTATTGTTTTTATCCAGTTCCTGCTTGCAGCAAAGCTTTCTGTCTGCGGTAAGCTGCTTCATGCAGTCTATAAAATCCTCAAGTTCTTCCTCGTTTTGAACATAGGTTATTCCCTCTTTGTCCTGGTAAGAATATAATCCCATGGACGAAGAATCAAACACATAGGCGTTCCCTATCGCCAAAATCTGATTTAACAAAACCTTAACCATGTTGGTCTTTCCTTTTCCAGTCTCTCCGATAATTACGAACGGAGACTGCATACAGGTAAAGCCCGCCTTGGTAACGGATTCAACTTCAAGACCGACAGCAAGGTCGAAAGGCTCTTCTCCTGCTGCGAAATCCGCCAGCATATCATACTGAAACTGCTCCGGCAGCACGGGTATCCTCGGCGCGCGTCTGTCCGGATATTTGTCGGATATCATCTGAATAAGTTCCTTTATATTTCTGTTATATTCTACCTCGCTGCCAAATTTTACCATGGTATAAATCTGCATGATATTTACATTGAGCGTCTTTACCAGCGCCCTTCCCCTTATCTCCGGCAGTTTATAATCGCTCTTGCCTACAAGCGTACCGGCTTCCGTATTGTCAAAAAGATAACCCGCTATCTTTATCTTAAAGTTATTCAGAATGGAATACTTTACCCCGCTTACCCTTGTCGCCGTAATTATCATGAATATTCCGAGTCCCGCGCCGTCCCTTGAAAGTTTGGTAAAAAAGTCCTCTGCATCCGGTCCCAGTTCCCGCACCACGTCAAAATTGTCCACGACAACCACCACTGCCTTAAGCGGTTCTTCGTTTGTCTGATTATATACGGTAAAATTCTGCACCATTTTCTCGGCAAAGAGCCTCTTCCGCAATGCGATTTCGTCCTGTATGATATTGATGAATTTGCCAAGTTTCTCCATGTCGTCATATAAGATATAGTCCGCAGTATGCGGCATGGCATTTAACGGTATCAGCGCGCTGTTGCCAAAGTCAATGATATAGAAATTCAGACTCTCCACCTGATTCTGCAGCGCAAGGCTGATAACCACCGTCATTAAAAACACGGTCTTTCCGTACCCTGCAGAAGACATAAATACAACATTCCCCTCTTTTGCCAGATTAACGGAATATTCCTTCTGCAGCTGTTCTTCGGGAATGTCAATCATGCCTATGGGAATCTTAAGTTTGACGCGCATGGTCTTATCATACGGCATAACAGTCTTCGAGTCTTCATCTTCCATAGCAGCGCCTAAAGGGCTTACCAGAATCTGCGGCAAAGGTGGAAGCCACGGTCTCTTAACCTTCTCCACGCCTTCTGCCTCAAAGAGTTTCTTTAAATAATCAATAGTCACGTCAAGCTGCGTCGCCTTAATGCCGCCCTCTTCCCCGTCACTGCTTAAATCTTCGTTTAAAAGTTCCCCCTGTCCTAAGTCATTTATCAGGTATACCCTGTTATCCCTGGTCTTCCCTGCTCCATCTTCACCAAACTCCGCGCCGCTCCATGCGGACTGGAACAATTCATAGATTTCATTGTTCCCCACCTGAAGGAAAGCACGTCCCGCCTGCGTGATATACGCTGCATCCGGCGTCTTGATAATCTCCCGGCTGTCCGCCTCATCCTGAACTTTCAACGCCAGCTTAAACTTGGAGTTCGTCCATATCTGGTCGTTTACCACGCCCGTAGGCTTCTGCGTGGCAAGAATCAGATGAATACCGAGGCTGCGCCCGATTCTCGCCGTGGAAACAAGCTCCGTCATGAAATCAGGCTGCTCTTTCTTTAATTCGGCAAACTCATCACTTATCAGGAAAAGATGCGGTATCGGCTCATTCACCTGTCCGCTCTTATACAGTTTATTATAGGCGTTGATGTGATTCACATTATACTGCCCGAAAATCCTCTGCCGCCTTGCAAGTTCGCTTTTTATGGAAGCCATTGCCCTTTTGCTCTCGCTTCCGTCCAGATTCGTAATCGTCCCCAGCAGATGCGGCAGATCCCTGAATAACCCTGCCATTCCGCCGCCTTTATAATCAATCAGCAGAAATCCCACTTCGTAGGGATGAAAATTGAGGGCAAGCGATAAGATATACGACTGGATGATTTCCGACTTGCCGGAGCCTGTGGTTCCTGCCACAAGCCCATGCGGACCGTGCGCCTTTTCATGCAGATTCAGATAGACGATATCATTATCAGCCCTCACGCCTAAAGGGACGGCTAGGGATTTATGCGACTGGTTCTTCTTCCAACGTTCTTTTGCATGAAATTCTTCCGGTTTCTTCACACCATACATTTCAAAGAAAGTAATGCTCTCCGGTATCTTTGACGTAACGCCCTGCTCGTGAATCAGCGCGCTTAAGTTTCTTGCCATCCACTCTAAGCTGCAGCCTCCCACATGGTTTAAGCGGAAACACTTATTTACCACCTGGTTCTCATTCAATAATAACACTGCCTCTTCCGAATCATGTATTTCTACCACAGTGCCGATAATTTCAGGCAGATTCCCCCTTAAGTAGCTGGTATAAATCACGGAAAATCCAAGGTCTTTGCCGGATTTATTCAAATATTCCATAATGGAATGATCCATAATCAGCTTAGGCTCGTCAATGATAAACACGAAATGCGGCAGGAAACGCGACTGTTTATTGCTCTCCTCCACCTTAAGCTTCCTCTCCTTCAATATCTGGAACAGGCTTCCGAGCACCTGGTCGCGCATCTGCTCGGAATCAATATATCCGGACATATTGAGGCTTCTGATTGTCAGATGCGGATACCATCGCATCCAGCAGAATTCATCATGGTACTTTTTATTATGTATCAGTATAATCTGCAAATCATGGTAGCTCTGCCAGAAAGCCAGCTGCGCCACAATCAGCTTCAACTGATCAATAATGACATCCTTCTCGCCCACTAAACCAAGATGTGCATTTTTAAGGCTTACCGTTACCGCCTTATCATCAATATAGGCAAATTTCTCCCCTAAAAGCTTCGCTTTTTTATCCAACTCATCTTCTTCCATCTTTAATTCGTCATACTGATAGCTGACAGAAAACGCCGCCTTTTCCCTGCGCTTCCCTAATGATACCTCAAGGAAATCATCATCTTCCGCACTCCGCTCATAGATGCGGCTGCTATAGTTTCCCGTCATTCTTTCAATATCCTCAATATCAGGATAATTATAACGGTATGCCCCTGCCTCTTCCTGATACAGCTTATTTAACTCCTTGCGCTTTCTAAGCAGATAGTCCATATACACCTTAGAGCGCGCCTCATTTTTCTCCCTGCACTCTTTCTTATCCCTGATATAGCCGGTAACGGTAAAAAACAGCATCATTAGGGTTGACGCAATAGACATGAGTACAAAAATGCCTCTGTTCATTACAATGGCAATCACTATCGTGATACACAGCATAATGACCGGAGGCACAATAGTCTGAATCAGGCTGCCCTTAGGCATGGATGCATCTGCCGGAGGGTGGTTGATTTCCACTTTCTTATCCGAGACGTGCATAATCAGGCGAGGCGACCTTGTAAAATGCGGAAACCCCTCGAACGGCGTCCTCACGGAATCACACTCAGGCAGCAGGACTTCCGTTTTATCCATATCGGCGTAAATTTCAATGAAACTGTCATGATAGATAATAAACACATTTTCTATAAGTATATGGTCTCCGTCTGATAACCCATACTCCGAACCTTCTGCCACATCATTAAGCTTTTTCCTGTTCAAAAACAGACTGCTCCCCGAGGCGTTTCCATACACTGCCAGCCTTCCTTCTTCCATGGATACAATATAATCCATGTCCGGTATATTTATATCACCGCCTTTTCCCATAACGGCGATTTTTCCCTCGTGTTCAAAACAGCGAGGCGTACCCCCTTCCCCATGGGTAAACTGCTCATAACCGTTTTGCGTTGTCTTCAATACATATTCCATCTAGTTATCCCCTGTCAATGTTGAAAATTCTTCTTTCAATGGTTTCAATTTATTATCAATATCCGATAAACGCTCATTCTTCTCCTGCCCTGATAAGGAGGCGTCATTCTCTACGACCGCCTTTTCCTTTAAGTATGCGTAGAAAAGAAGCTGGTCGCTTGACATAAGCATCGCGATATCCGCTGCCTTCTCCGTATCAAGCCGGTTGATATATATCCAGTATTCCATTATCTTCTCATCGCCGTTTAGGGAAATCGTGCTAAGAATGTTGCGCATGTTTTCATCGCTGAAACTCTCGCACCTGACGCACGAATATGCCAGAATGTACTTCTGGGATACATCCATTCTCTCCACTCCGACAGGCTCCATCGCTTCTACCGTTCCGTCATAGTCCGATTGCAGATATGCTTCACCGGCGGCAATGACTGCATCCTTGTACGGCCGCTCCCACAGGAACAGCCAGCCCATGAAAGCCAGCCCCGCCGCAGACAGCACGCCCATTATGCCTAAAGCAATCCTGCTGCCACGCTTGCCTGACTTGGAAACTTCCACATACCTTTCTTCATGGACCTTCTTATAATGAAAATATTCATCATGCAGCCTGTCCAAAATCTGCCCTACGTCAGTACACTCCATAATTCCGCCAAGAAACCTGTCCTCGGCAAGAAGTTCCTGCCCGCCGTTGTCATAATCCTCAAACTTATATTTCTTTACCAAAGTGCAGCCAATCAGGGATTTGTACTCACGCATAAACCGCTCCTGCGAGTATCCGCTGTCTGCGCTGTAAACATCCCTCGTCTTCACATATGCCCTGCCCTGGATGTCATAGTAGAGATTCTCCGGAGCAAGGGTGAAACGGTACATCTGCGCCATACGCTCCAGCCTGCCCGCATCTATCAAAGCGGAAAACATCAATTCCTTCTTTTCACGCCTTATATCAGTCCATGGACGCAAGTTCCCAATCTCATAAGTAATTATCAGGCTCTCTTTTTCTTCCTCAATAGAGCAGTTTAAAAATCCGTCCTGCGCCCTTGCCAGTTTCTTTAGTTCAAACCCATTAGAGGCTGTAAGTTTGGACTTCCTGATTGTTTCAGTGATGAATCCGCTTTCTTCCGCGCGCCGGTTTAGGCGGGTTTTCTTTCGAGTCATATTGTTCTCCTTTTACACAATTCCATATTCTTTGTAGAGTTTATTCCTCTCTGTCGCGTCTGCCGCTGCCTTCTTTGCGTCTTCTGTTCTGCCGTCGGCAAAGAGCAGGTTTAACAGCGATGCAAGCAGACTTTCACCTTCTCTTATTCCCTCTTTTATACCTTCCTGTTTACCTTTCTTTATTCCTTCCTGCTCCCCTTCTCTTCTAATTCTATCAGCTATCTCACACATAATATTTATCCCTTCCTTCTGTACTTTGAAATATTTTACACGTTCCACTATCCTCGGAAAATTCTCTGTGGCGTAGTCAGGTTTCGAGTCCTTGAAATATTCAAGCAGCTCGTTTATCTTTGCATCGTCCGTGTAATATTCAAGATTAAAATATATCTCCTGCAATCCATTATCAAACGACATTGTAACGTCCTGTCCATCTGCTTTTCTGGGTGGTTTATAATGACCTCTTTCAGCTCCTATGAAATCGCCTTTGGATATGTATACCAGCGTCACATCAGGCAATTCACTATATGGCTTTCCTTTTTCCAGTATGCTCATGTCTATGCTCGACAAGTAATAACGCACTCTTCTAAACGGCGACTTCTCTTCATACATCTGTATTTCGACGTTGATAAGCCTACTGCTTATGTCTTCCGCAAAAATGTCCAGCTCCACAGAATGGTTTTCAAGGTTGCGGATGGCGTATTTGGTCTTTACGTCCTTAATGACGATTTTGTCATCCTGCAGCAGTATACGGCATAACTCCTGACACGCCGCCCTGTCTTCAAACACCTTTCCAGCAAATAAGTCGCTCGTTAAATTAAATTCTCCTGCCTGTTTTCTTTTTTCCTCATAGGTCTTTAGTATTGTTTCTTTTTCCATTTGATACTCCTGCCTTTCTCTTGGTTATAATTTTGCAGGAGTGCAATAATAACATTATATGATAATATTAGAAGAACCATTTACCGCAATCCTGCCAAACAAAATTGAATCTCTGGCAGAACTGCCGGAATCATGCAACTGCGAGTGTTAATAGGTTATGATGCCACCATATACCGCAGTTATCATGTATAAGAGTCAAGATTTGTTTTATTTCGTCTATAATATCATAGGATTTGGGTAAATGCAAGGAGTTTTTATAAAATTTATCTCCTTTTACTCAAGCGGGTTTTCTTTCGAGTCATATTGTTCTCCCTTTACACAATTCCATATTCTTTGTAGAGCTTATTTCTCTCTGCAGTGTCTGCTGCTGCCTTCTTGGCGTCTTCTGTCCTGCCGTCGGCAAAGAGCAGGTTTAGCAAGGTTGCAAGCATGGTTTCGCCTTCACGTTTTCCTTCTCGTCTTCCTTCGAGTCTTCCTTCACGTTTTCCTTCGAGTCTTCCTTTCTGTATTCCCATTTCTTCAATATAATCACCATAATCAAACATCTCGTCTTCCTCCTTCTCTATCTCCCTTGTCATTTCTATGCCGAACTCTTCTTCCAGTATCTTCTAGTTTATTATCTTATAATCTCCATGCTCCAAATCATAATTGTCAATATACTTTTTGGGATAAAAAATTCTTTCATGTTGGCTATATGTATAATCCCTGTAAATTGGCGTAACTATTTCCCATCCTTCAACAACTATTGTATACGGTTCTGTTATATACTCCATGCTGCCTGCATTAGTTGTCTTTTTCTCTATATTTTTTTCCAATCCATATACTAAAAATTCATTATCAGAACAATCAAAAACATCGCTTAAACCCGTCATTGGAGTGATACCTTCCAGTTTCACTTCGATTCCCTCATCTTCACCTTCAGATATAATATATCTCAATCCGGTATTATAGCCTGATAATTTTACCAAATGATAATTTTCATTCTCTGAGCATTTTTCTACCGCAATTTTTCTCTCAATTCCTTCGTGTATCACACACCCGGTATTGTGTATGCAATACATAAAGATAATCGCACCTGCAGCACAAAACATTATACATATAAGCCTAATCTTTTTTGTAATATTCATTTTATTCCCCTTCTGTCCGTTAAGTTCCAACACGTATTAGTCACCATATAATATCCAATATTCTGTCTTCCGCTTCATATACTTCACATATGCTTTCATCTTCTATTCTTATACACGATATCTCACCATACCATGTAAGCATCGCATACTTATTATCATTTGATAAATATGCTTTTGTATCAGTTCCATGATTGAGTTGTTTTATTTTATAATTCTGTGTATCCCATATAAGAACAGGAAAAAAATTTAATCCAAAGGCATCTTTGTATCCTACGCTGCTGCCCAGAGACTTATCCCACGCAAGTGTAATCCCGGTTCCTAAAGCATCGGATATTTCTGTTTTTTCACCCGTAAATACATCATATTCATAGTATACTGTTTCATAGAAATTATCTGCAATATCCCCGGATACAATTAATGTTTCGGGGGCTGACCAGCCATATATGTATGCTATTCCATTTTCTTTTGAGATGCCCGGAACACTATAGATAAATTCTTCGTTATCGACATCATAGATAACCAGATATTCCCCATACACAAAACTTATCTTATCCTTTTCAAAGTAATAATGCGCCAATCCAAACGCAAAATCAGGCGGCAGATTCAAGCATCTGCATACGGCATCCTTATCTATTAGGCATGTAGTTCTATCAGTTTTCAGGTCATACTCGTATATTGCCCCGTCATTATTACTATAAATGAAAGTCCTCGCAACAGGGTTATAATCAGAAAGCCAAAAGTTCTTATCTAAAATATGTTTATTATCCGGGGCATCTAAGGAAATAAAATAAGTCTCCCCTTCCTCCGATTCTAAAAATATAACAGGCGGCTCATAAACCTCTAATTCCTCTAGCGAGAAAAAAGTTGTTCTTTTCAAGTTAAGACCGCTATCCACAAAATTATACACAAGGAAAACAACCAACAGCAAAATACATACTGCTAAGACTATCTTATCTCTGTGCGCTCCATTTTTATCTCTTCGGTTTAGTCTTTCCATATTTATGACATTCCCTTTCGAGTCATGTTGTTCTCCCTTTACACAATTCCGTATTCTTTGTAGAGCTTATTTCTCTCTGCAGCGTCTGCCGCTGCCTTCTTTGCGTCTTCTGTCCTGCCATCGGCAAAGAGCAGATTTAACAGCGATGCAAGCAGACTTTCACCTTCTTTTATACCTTCTCTTATTCCCTCTTTTATACCTTCCTGTTTACCTTTCTTTATTCCTTCC
>JAMPEU010000031.1 GCA_023664865.1 Butyrivibrio sp.
TTGCAAACAGCAGTTCCGCAACCGCCGCGTCCCTGAGGGCGTTTCTTTTCCGGTAGGGCGTTTGGGCGTTTTCACGCTGCTTATATATCGTGGAGAGAAATATTTCCACTGTGCTTAAGGGTATGGTTTTAGGGAGTATTACCGGTTCGCGAAAATGTATCTGTATTTTATTGAACGGGTTTTTATTAATGACATCCTTATACTCTAAGTAGTGGAACAGCGCTTTAACCGAGGCTATTTTGCGCTTTACGGTTTTGGGCTTATATTGCGCGTGGAGTCCGGCGATATAATGTTCCAATTTTTCAGGCGTGATTTCTGCGGCATTGGCGCTGTCAAGCGTTTCATTAAACTGCCATAGGTCGATGCGGTACGCTTTCAGCGTTTTTTCATCAAGGCGTTTCTGCGTTTTGCAGTATTCCAAGTAGTTGTTGATGCTTTCTTTTAATGTTTCCATAGACATAAGCTCCTTTGTATTTTGATAAATTGATAAAATATATAACCGAAAAATGTTGAAATTGCTCGTATTATATTATATACTGATTAAGTATTTATATAAATCAAAGGAGGATACACTAAATGAGTTCTATCCAAAACTTTTTATCTTCTATTTTAATGGCTATACCTAACATGGTTATGGCAATCATTCTGCTGGTTATTGCTTTTGTAGCGGCGAATATTGTTAAATCATTGGTAACTAAGCTTCTTAAGGCTGTTAAGGCGGAAAAGCTGTTAGCCAAAATAGGAGTCAAAGACACTGCTATGAACAGTTCCATTGAATTTGTAGCTAAACTGGCTTATTTTGTAACGTTCTTGCTATTCTTGCCCGGCGTGCTGGATAAGCTTGGCATGCAGAGCGTTTCATCACCGATAACAAGCATGGTATATTCATTCTTATCATTTATACCCAGGCTTGTTGCGGCGGGAATTGTTGTTGCCGTAGGTATTTTTGTTGCCAATATTGTCAAAGAGTTGCTTGTACCACTGTTAAAAGCGGTTAAGATTGATGCGCTTCAGGAAAAAGCGGGAATTGAGGCTTCTGAAAATACATCTTTTTCAAACATTATTGCTAACATTATTTATGGAATCATCGTACTGGTTGTTATCACGTCAGCATTGGACCAGCTTGGAATAGCGGCGATATCCGTTCCGGCTAATTCGGTTGTTACAACTATTTTCAATGCCATCCCTAATGTATTCTGTGCAATAGTGATAATCGCTGCGGGCGTATTTATTGCAAAACTTGTGGCGAAGCTTCTTGAGAGCCTGCTTGCAGGAATCGGGGCTGATACGTTGATTGAGAAGGTTACTGGTAATAAGGAGAGCAAACTTGTTCTTTCCAAGACCATTGCCGCAATCGTCAAGTATGTATTGGTAGTAATTTTTCTGGTACAGGGCGTAAATGTACTCAAACTTGACATCCTCACACAAATCGGGGCTGCAATTATAGCTTATCTGCCGGCGGTTTTAGGCGCGGTAATTATTCTTGCTGTGGGAATTTTCGCAGCAAATACAGTTGAATCAGCGCTTGCAAAGAAGTTCCCTACGGCTAAGGCTGGCGCATTTACGGCAAAAGTCGTTATCTACATATTGGTTGCATTCCTATGCTTAAGTCAGTTAGGCGTTGCCACGACTATTGTGGAGACTACGTTTATTCTGATTATCGCAGCAATCGCAGTTGCATTTGCTATCGCATTCGGAGTAGGTGGACGTAAGTTTGCCTCAGATGTATATGAGAAATTGGAAAAGAAAATTGACAGCAATGACTCGGATAAATAATTGTGGTGCAATCGTAAGTAAAAAATATTGAACGCATTTTGAAAAATATGTGGTGATGGTATATGCCCATCTGCTTTTGGCGGGTGGGCATGTATTGTAATAGTTAAATACTTACAAGGGTTCAGGCATAAAACAGAAAATTTACTTCGTAAATTATCTACAACAAAAACGGAACTCCATGCCTGAAAAGAGATAAGTCGCCCCTTATTTTGTTCATTGTGCCTGAACTTTGGTTAGTAGCGGAAGGGAGTTATATAATATGGAAGAGCGTCTGAAAAGTTATATTGCATATATGGAAAGGCTGTCGGAGTCGTGGGATAACGAGTCGGAAGGTGTGCAGAAGGAAAATAAGCAGATGGAAGATTTGCTTATACAGATTGGATTTTTCCAGCATGAAAGGCTGGTGCATTTGATTGTGACGATAACTTTTGCCTTGCTTACGATGCTGGCGATATTAGGGACTATTGTTGAACCGCAGCCTGCGCTGTTTGTCTTGATTTTGCTGTTGGTGGTACTGCTTGTGCCTTATATACGCCATTATTATATTCTCGAAAACGGGGTGCAGAAGTTGTATAAGTATTATGATATGCTGCTTAAGGCGTTGGATTCCGCCCAAGACTGTAAATAATAATGTAGACCAGCAGATTGATTCGTTGGGCGCAGACATTAGAAAAAGCAGGATACGGGAGTCGAACCCGCCTCCTCGGCTTGGGAAGCCGATGTACTACCGATGTACTAATCCTGCATGAGTCTGTATCTAGTATAACATTAATTTATTTAAAAGAAAAGCAGAACTATTTATTTTTTTCATAAATAACCATATTCCTTTTTCAGTCTGCAAATTTGTGCTTGACAAAAACTATCAATGTGATATCATAATGATATCAAATAAATATTTACTATTTACCAAGTGAGGAAGGGGTAAGATAATTATGGAAGAGAAAATTTTAACAGGGAAGAAAAACGGAATGGCGGTGCTGCTCTTAACTTTGGCATTATATGCACTGGCGATTGCGGGCATTGTGGTATGTGCGGTATGCTTAAGTTCAAAAGCAGGACCATTGCGGCCGGCATATTATATAGTGGGATTGGTGGTCTGCCTAATTTATGTGGTGCTTGGCTGGATACCGTGGTGCGGTCTGCATGTACTGAAACCGCAGGAGGCTTTGGTTCTGACACTATTCGGAAAATATGTCGGCACTTTGAAAGAGGACGGCTTTTATTTCACAAATCCGTTTTGCTCCAGTATCAATCCGGCGGCAAAAACGAAATTGAACCAGAGCGGCGATGTGGATAGCCACGGCGTAGGAGGAATGCAGTCAATATTGACGATACAAGGTCAGGCTAATCAGGTGGACATTGTTACAAATAATAAGATTTCCTTAAAGGTTATGACGCTTAGCAATAACAGGCAGAAAATCAACGACTGTCTGGGTAATCCGATAGAAATCGGAATCGCTGTGACATGGCGTATTGTGGATACGGCTAAGGCAGTATTCAACGTAGATAATTATAAGGAATTTTTATCCCTGCAGTGCGACAGCGCGTTGAGAAATATTGTGCGTTTATATCCTTATGATGTGGCTCCGAATGTGGACACGACGGGCGACGGCGTGGCGGACGAAGGAAGCCTGCGTGGTTCCAGCGATGTTGTGGCAGGAAGGATAAGGGATGAAATCCAGAACCGCGTGGACGAGGCGGGAATCGAGATAATTGAAGCAAGGATTACTTATCTTGCCTATGCGCCGGAAATAGCAGCGGTTATGCTGCAGAGACAGCAGGCATCGGCAATAATTGACGCAAGAAAGATGATTGTAGACGGGGCTGTCGGTATGGTAGAGATGGCGTTGGAGCGTCTGAATGAGAATAATACTGTGGTATTGGACGAGGAGCGCAAGGCAGCAATGGTATCTAATCTGCTGGTTGTTTTGTGCGGCAATCATGATGCGCAGCCTGTGGTTAATTCGGGAAGTCTTTATTAAAGCGCGTAGACTGTACCAAACGTAAATTTAGCGAGTAAAAATTTATCATTGAAGGTGATTTAGCGTGGATTTTTGCTTGTAACTGTAAAGGCGCAGGACAGTTGCGAAAGGAAGATATAATAAATATGGGTGATTCAGGGAAAAAACAGGTTCCGCTGCGGCTTTCTTCCAAGCTATATGACGCCATCGCTGCATGGGCTGAGGACGATTTTCGTTCCGTGAACGGACAGATTGAATATCTTTTAACGGAATGTGTGCGGCAGCGTAAGAAGAATGGCAAGTATGTTTCCGATGAAATCGACGTGCCGCCGGAGTTCGATATAGAATAGAAGCGTTAATGTGACGATTAAGCAGGCGCGCATTTAACGGACAGCATGCGCATTAATTTATAAAATATATAAGGAAAGGGGGAACATATATGAACCATGGAAAGAAAATGATAGCGCCGATTGTGATTGCGGTTATCATAATTGCCTATTATGTAGGTATTGCAATAGTTTGCGCAACAGTGACATGGCTTCCGATAGTGTTCAAAGTTGTAATGATAGTAGTGCCGTTTATAGTGGCGGTTGTGATGCTTGGCACATTAATAAGCAGAATAAAAGAGATTAAAGGAGGAGAAGAAGATGATCTTAGTCAATACTGATTACATTAGCGGAAAGGAATTAGAAATGCTGGGGCTGGTAAAAGGCAGCACGATTCAGTCTAAGAATGTCGGCAAGGATATTACGCAAGGGTTCAAGACATTAGTAGGTGGAGAACTGAAAGCGTACAATGAAATGATGAACGAAGCAAGGGCGCTTGCTACAAAGCGTATGGTGGAAGAAGCCGCGTCAATGGGTGCAGACGCGGTTGTTAATGTACGCTACGCCTCATCGGCAGTTCTGCAGGGTGCGGCAGAGGTAATGGCATATGGTACTGCCGTAAAATTCAAGTAATAAAATGAAAAGGTGAAGATGGCGATGGAGGAGCAAAAGAACGGATATTTTGAAGCAGCGCTTTCGGATTTTATGTTCGACGTAGCTGCCGGCGGCGCAATCAGGCATCTGGCTGACAGGGGACATTCTGTAGAGCAGATTATGAAGGAGCTTGATTACCCCGTTGCGCGCTCCAAAGTTGAGAAGGCAGTGTACAGATATCTTGTGGAATCTGGTATTTTAATGTCTAAGCTGCCGGAAGAAAATGAGAAGTCGCACATACGTCATTTAAAATCCGGCAGCTATAAAGATAAGAATAAATTTGTTGACGAACTGGTTAAAAATATTGAAACATATGGAAATGAGAACTCATATATGGAGTGTCCTTTCGGGATATGGATTAATAATAACGAAGATAAATTGCAGCAGGCAATGTCTGTCTTGAGCGTCAGGGAGCGGGAGTATATTCTGGGTATACGCTGGGAGCGTAACATTATGTACCATAGGTTAAACGACCGTATGCGGGAGATAGGCGTGAAACTGGCGCTAAAAAGCAGCGAAGAATGGAGTTTTTTCTTTCTGACTGGTTTTGCTAAAAATTGAATTTCAAAATGCCGCGGCGTAATGAATATCATAAACCCCATGACTTATATAAAGGATATGGGGCTTATGATTTTATGTTATTGTTGAATTTTTTGGTAGAAAAAGAATTAAATTCGTGATATGATATGGTATATATAAAAGATACACTTTGCTGATAAAGGAGAAAAATCGTGGCGAATCAAATAAAATGGGAAGAACGGTTTAATATTGGCGTAGACATTATTGACAAGGAGCATAAGAAGCTCTTTAAAATAATAAATAAGCTCTTTGCATTTGAAGAAGATGAGGCTAAGGAGCAGTGGGTATGCCAAGAGGGAATAAAATACTTCAAGGACCATGCGCTCGGTCATTTTAAAGACGAGGAAGAGTACATGAAATCCATTAATTATCCGGGGCTTGAGGTTCATAAACGTATACACACGGATTTTAGGCAAAAGATTCTTCCGGCGCTTGAGCAGGAATTGAAGGATACGAAATTCTCGTCGGAGTCAGTCAGCCATTTCCTCGGAGTCTGTGTCGGCTGGCTTGTGGCACATACTTTGTCGGAAGACCAGGCTATTACGGGCAAGAGCATGAACAGGTGGGGCGACCTTCTGCCGGCAGAACAGCATGAAGCTATGAAGGACACCATAGTTCAACTTGTATATGATATATTCAGACTTGATACACAGGTAATCAGCGAGAGTTATGGTGGTGAGAAATTCGGAAACGGAGTATATTATCGACTGATTCACGGTAATGATAAGGGTGAAAGATGTGAGACGATTCTGGTTCTTGAGGACAGACTGCTGATAAATACGACCGGTAAGATGCTGGGAGAGAAAACCAATAAGTTAAGCATCATGACTATCAACGCGGCAAGATATACGGCTCGCCAGATTGTAAACAGAGTTATGGAGCATTTTCCGCCTGTAGATTCATTTGAATTAAAATCGGAAAACTTACTTACATATGAGCAGTTCCAGAAAGTATTACATAGGGAAAAACCGCAAATCAGCCTGTTGTGCAATACAGGGGAAGGGTACTTTGCGTACTGCGCGATTGCGCCCTATCTGCATAACAGCAGCAAGGCAGGGGCTGACATTAAGGCGCAGAATGCCATGGTTGAAATCAAGAAATACCTTGAGAAAACCAAGACAAAGAATAAGAAAAAAATCCTTGTCGTAGACGATTCAAGCGTTATCAGAGAGAGCATGAGTAAGCTGCTGGGCAAAGATTATGATGTCGCGTCGGCGGAATCGGGAATGTCTGCGATAAGAAGCATTATTCTGGACAGACCGGATTTAATTCTGTTGGATTATGAAATGCCGGTATGCGACGGCAAGCAGGTATTGGAAATGATTCGCGCCGAGAAAGCGATGGCGGATATTCCGGTTATCTTCCTTACGGGAAGAGGAGACGCCGAGAGCGTAAAAAATGTCATGGCGCTGAAACCGGCGGGATATTTGTTAAAGACAATGAAGCCTGACGATGTTAAGAATGTTATAGACGGTTACTTTGACAGTGTGGAAAAGAGCCGTAAGAACGTGGGGTAAGCAGGCGTAAAAATGATAAAAAAGTGAGGGCTGTCACGACAGCCCCCAATTATAATATATATGCTTAGTCAAATGAAAATATTACATATTGTTTACTTATATTAAAATTGGCTGGGAGAGTATCGGATAGTTACGATAATGACCTGCCGATGATTTTCGTCCACCCGGTAAATAACAGTATAGTTGCCGACAAAAAGCTGTCGGTATCCCTTGTTAGCGTATGTTCCTGTTTTCCGCTCAGGAAAGCGGTAAGGCATTTCTTCTAAGGAAAGGATTTCTTTTTCTATTTTATCCACAAGCGTCAAAGCCGTTTCGGGAACCAGCAAAGTCTGGGCAATGTAAGTATAGATATCATCCAGATCCTGTAATGCCCGGCTTGTAAGAGCGAGATTGTATTTATCCAAAATGTTTCCTCCTTAAAGAATCAAATGCACTTCTGGCATCATGGAGTTTTCCGTTCAGGGCATATTCGGTTTCTGCTTCCATAATCGCAGCATCCGTTTCAGCGGTTTCCAATATGGACTCATATGTTTCCATGCTCATGACAACAAGATCTCCATACCCATTTTTTGTAATAAAAACAGGCTCTTTCTTTGCATGGCAGATTTCGGAAATTTCATTGGTGTTTCGTAAGTCTGTAATCGGTCTAATCTGCGGCATCCAAAACGCCTCCTTTCTGATTTGTATATAATTATAACAGAATTATGTGCAAAGTTCAATTTTATATTCAGTTTAATGTTCAGAAACAATCACATAAACTGACGCCCCTGTCATTTTTTGCTGATTCCGCGGATAATCATCGTTATTATAGTGTTTGTATCCCATTGCTTAATGCTTTTTTTATACAATTCTATATGGGAATCATATTTTTCAAGGATATTTTCTTCGTCTGAAATACTGTCCCCAAATTCCTGTTCCACCGCGGTTGCCTTAAGACATTTAAGCCTTCTACTTAAGTACAGAGTCTGTATTCCCTGAATATTGTCGGACCAGATGTTGTTCATTCTTAATCACCTATTTTGCGAGCTTATCGACTACATTTTTTCTAAATCTCCGCATAGCCAAAAATCCATCGAAGCGTTTAAAATAAATTAATTCCTTAAGCGCCTCTTCTACATAATTACCCAAATCATCACAAACTACTTTATCATTCCAATAAACCGGATTATGCCTTGTCAGGAACGTTTCGGAGTTGGATTTCAGATGATGATAAGTATATTCCAAATCCGTTAAAATATATGGATATTCCAGATTCTTATGTTTCTCCATTAGTTTTAAGAGAACCTTTATATACATATAAAATGAGTAATCTTCACTTGGATAAACGCGCTTTCCGTCCTCGAACCATATCTTGCCCCTGAAGTAGTCTTCACTTTTATAAGCAGAACCATAGCTCCCAATGCCGTAACTAAGACCGCGTGAAAAGTAACGGTCGTCATAATCTTTATCTGCTAACTCTATTTCGTATATACGCGGAATTATTTTATCAAAAACTAAATCTATATCCGTTGAATATAATTTATCGGGAATTTTATAGCCATAAGTCCCCAAAAACAACGGACTAAAATCTAGCTCTCTTATCGAGTGTGAACGTAGGAATTTATTAACAACATATTCGATGATTAGTTGTTTTCGCGCTTCGTCGTTCGTTGCTTTTGCTATTTCCTGTGTATTTATCTCATAATCATCATGGAATTTCCGAATCACATCTCTTTGAAACCTCACATCATCATAAGGAATATCTATGTAATACTGTCTGTGTTTATCGAAATGGTACTCTCCACGTTCTGCATAATAATCATAAAATTTGAGCTTGCTTTTAAGCCATTTTGGTGGGGAGAACATTTCTAAATGAATGAAGCCGTCTCGTTCTTCATATGAACAATATTCTCCATAAAAATAAGAACTTGACGTACTCCAATCGTGATAATGTCTTATAACGTTTTCTTTCTTTACAAGTTTGTATTTTTTCTCAACAATATTGCTCTTATATTCATATTGATACGTTGGAATACCTGTGTATACATCTTTGCTTATAACCGTATTGCGGTATGTTTCCTTTGTCTTGAGAGTAAAGCCTTCCTGTGATAAGTCTATATCATCAGAGTGGACGATAAATGTATCAAAATCTTCGCGAAAGTATTCGTATTTTTCTATTTGTGTACCGTTGCGGACTTCTATGGCGCTCATTTTTTGCTCCTTTTATAAATCATGCGATAAGAAGTATTTGTAGAGGCTGAGATTATTATAACACATAAATGGTACTCCTGCTTGATTTAAATGGTAATTTCTGTTTATTCCATCTTTGTTTTCAAATTATTCAGAAGATGTTCTGCAATAGGGGTAAAAACCTGATATTTTTTCCATACGAGATACATCTTAGCTTCCAGTTTGGGATATAAGGGGCGGAATACCAGACCGCTTTCTAAACTGGTGTCAATCAGCCGGTCAAAGGTTAAGAGATAGCCAAGCCGTTCTTTGACAAAAAGGGAGGCATTGTAGGAAAGCCGGAAAGAACCTTCTAAATGCAGTTTATCAATTTGTCCGCCGCACCAATGGGTTATATCTTTGTTCCAACCCTGCTCGGAACAAAATAAGGGCAGACCAATCAAATCCGTAACCGTTATGTTTTCTTTTTCGGCAAGAGAGCAGTCTTTTGGCATAACAACGCCCCAAATATCAGCTTCCGGAAAACATAAGTAATTGTATTTTGTAAGATTGGGTTCTTCAACAAGTACGGCAAAGTCTATAACGCCTTTATCTAATTTTTCTATGACTTGCTCCGTATCACCGCTGGTAATATGATAGTGAAGTCCGGGGTATGATTTTTTAAAATGATTGATTTCTCTTGCAAGAAAGCGGATTTGATAGGATTCCGCAAGTCCCAGATAGATATCGCCGCCTGTAATGTCATCAAGAGTAATAAATTCGGTAATGATTTTGTCCGCCATATCTACTAAATCCTCGGCACGTTTGCGCAAAAGGCTGCCTTCTTCAGTAAGCTGAATACTGAAGCTATGCCGTATGAATAGTTTTTTCCCTAACTCATTTTCTAAAGATTTTAGCTGTTTTGAAAGGGTTGGCTGCGTGACATGAAGTATTTCGGCGGCACGAGTCATATTTTCTTCTCTGGCTACTGCCAGAAAATAACGTAAAGTCCGTATTTCCATTTGATAAGCTCCTAATATTCAATTTTGGAATAACATGATATAGATTATAACCATTAGCGAAACAAAAGTCAATGAGATAAAATTAAGAATAAATAAGTGTAAAAATTTAAAGAAAAAAAATGGATTATTTTAGAAAGGATGGAACTATCATGGAAAATCTGAAATTAGCAACGGAATGGGATAAAACTTTCCCTAAAAGCGACAAAGTAAACCACAGAAAAGTAACTTTCCACAACCGTTACGGCATTACGCTTGCGGCTGATATGTATGAGCCGAAAAATGTTTCCGGCAAGATGGCGGCTATCGCGGTATGCGGTCCTTTTGGCGCAGTAAAAGAGCAGGCGGCGGGGCTTTATGCTCAGACTATGGCTGAGCGCGGATTTTTAACGATTGCGTTTGATCCGTCATATACCGGCGAGAGTGGCGGCGAGCCGCGCTATATGGCGTCTCCTGATATCAATACCGAAGATTTTCAGGCGGCAGTAGATTTTCTTTCCGTGAAGGATAATGTTGATGCAGAAAAAATCGGCATTATCGGCATCTGCGGCTGGGGCGGCATGGCGCTTAATGCGGCAGCGCTGGATACCCGCATTAAAGCAACGGTGGCGTCAACTATGTATGATATGACGCGCGTCAATGCGAATGGATATTTCGATTCAGAGGCTTCTGCTGAGGCGAGATATGAGAAAAAGAAGGCTATGAACGCACAGCGGATTGAAGATTATAAGAATGGGACTTATGCGCTGGGCGGCGGCGTTGTTGATCCGCTGCCGGAAGATGCACCGTTCTTTGTGGCTGATTATCATAATTATTATAAAACGGATCGTGGCTACCATAAACGCTCATTAAACTCCAACGGCGGCTGGAATGTGACCGGCTGTATGTCTTTTATGAACCAGCCTATTTTGAAGTACAGTAATGAAATCCGCAGCGCAGTTCTTATCATGCACGGTGAAAAGGCACATTCCTGTTATTTCAGCCGTGACGCATACGCTGATATGGTAAAAGATAATCCCTATGCGGATAATAAAGAGCTGCTTATTATTCCCGATGCCGTCCATACTGATTTATATGATGGCGGCGGCAAGAACGCGATACCTTTTGAAAAGTTAGAGAAATTTTTCGGAGAATATCTGAAATAAAGTGAAAATGAAACAAAATGAAAGAAACTGCGCTCAGATGTGAAAATTAATTTCAGCAGATGTGGAGGTGTAGTAAAATGTACGAAAAGCTTTTTTCTTCATTGGCAGTTGCGGGACTGTTGTTTCTGACAGGCTGCGGAAGTCGTAATCAATCCACGAACACTGCGAATGACGCAAAAACTCCGCAGGCTGCCGCTACAATTACGACGGAACAGACGGAACAATACAAAGAGCAGCAGACCGGTGAGAATGGTATCCTTTCGTCTGAAACTACTCCGGCAGAAAGCACAGGTGATTTAGAGCATACAGAAAGCACAAAGGATTTGGAACAGCCTGAAAATATGGTGGAAAGCGCCAACGACATAAGTTTTAATTTTGAAACGAAGACGGTAATGCTGAACAGCGGATATGAAATGCCGATTTATGGTCTTGGCACTTACAGCCTGCTTGACGAAGTGTGTGAGGACTCTGTTTCGGCAGCATTGGAAAGAGGCGTGCGCCTGATTGATACGGCATATATGTACCACAATGAAGAAAGCGTGGGAGAGGCAGTCCGTAACTCAGGTATTCCCCGTGAGGAAATTTTCGTAACTACTAAGCTGTATCCTAATCAGTATTCCAATCCGGAAGAAGCCATTGACGAAGCGCTTGATAAACTGGATATTGGATATATTGACTTATTGCTGCTGCACCATCCGGATACAGGCGATGTGGAAGCCTATCATGCGATGGAAAAGGCAGTTGAAGAAGGAAAGGTTCGTTCTATTGGCTTGTCAAATTGGTATGTTGAGGAATTGGAAGAATTTTTGCCGCAAGTCAATATTATGCCCGCCTTGGTACAGAATGAAATCCATCCATACTATCAGGAAAACGATGTAATCCCTTACATTCAAAGTCTGGGCATCGTAGTGCAGGGTTGGTATCCGCTTGGCGGCAGAGGCTATACCGCGGAGCTTTTGGGTGATAAAGTGATTTCAGAGATTGCTAAAGCGCATGGGAAATCGTCAGCACAGGTAATCCTTCGATGGAACTTGCAAAAAGGAGTCGTTGTGATACCGGGCTCAAGTAATCCTGAGCATATTCAGGAGAATACGGAATTGTTTGATTTTGAATTAAGCGCAGATGAAATGGAGCGTATCAATGCGCTTGATAGAAATGAAAAACATGATTGGTATTAAAAAATGAAACAAAATGAAATAGAAAAAATGAGGGGATTCGAAGCTAACCTCAAATACGCCGCAAATCCAGTAAAGAAAGGAGTTTGCGCCACATTCCCACATTTGAGTGTAACGAAAGTGTAATATTTTATAAAGCCCTATTATAATCCTTTTCAATGTATTTGAACTATATTATATTACAAAAATAAGTTAATTGTATTTTGTACCAGTTTGCTTGTTAAAACATTATCGCATCACTGGCAAAGGCAGGCGTCTGCTCAAAAGCAGATGCCTCAGCACGGATTTCTTCTGGTGTCTTTATATCAAAATATTCTTTCTGCCACTTCGTATAATCAAATTTCTCTTCCCTATAAGAAGCTAATTCCGCATCATAATCAGTAACAGTTCCTTTCCGACACAACTGCTCTAATCTTGCAAACGCTTCCTGTCTTTCTGATTGATTATCATGATACATCCCATTCACTCCCTGCATAATTTGCAAAATAAGGCTTATTTTGTCTTTCAATCATATGCTTTATTTTATATCAACTATATGATATACTTGTTCAAATAGGTAGCAAAAACAAGTATAGAAAATAATATACAAAACATACGAAAGGAATCATATGCGTAAACCTAAAGCAAAAGAAGAAATTAAAAAACACAAGAATCAGGTGCTTTCTGATTTATCTGCATTTCTGGATACACTTATCGAATCACCGGAAGACATTAAACGCGCAGACCTGATTAGTTATTGGCTTAAGGATTTTCAGTCTTACATTTCTCGTGAGAAAAGCTTTGATGCTGCCAAAATTAAGTCATACAAACGTGGTGATGTAATCAAAGTAAACTTAGGTTTCAATATTGGAAGTGAGCAGGGCGGTTTAAGATATGCCATTGTACTTGATAAAAATAATAAACACAATTCTAAAACAATTACTGTAATTCCTCTGACCTCACAAAAAGAGGAAAAACAAATATATGAACGCGACATTGATTTGGGAAGAGAATTATATAATCGTCTCAAAGCCAAGTATGATTCAGCACAAGATACTCTTATGAAAGAAAAAGCTACTCATACCGATGCAATAAAAAAGGCACAGTTGCTTCGTGACTCACTCTCCCATATTCACTCTACAGACACTACAAACGAAAGTATAAAGCAAGCAATTCTTCAAGCGGAAGAAATTATTGATACACATAGTGAGGCTTTGAGTCTGTTTCATGAAGATGAAACCAATTTGAAAAAAATTCAATCTGAACTTTATAAGATGAAAGATGGCAGCATTGCCAAAATTGAGCAAATAACTACTATCAGTAAACAACGGATATTCGACCCAAAAGGTAGTCGAGATGTCTTATCAGGCATACATTTTTCAGAGACTGCAATGGATAAAATCAATGAAAAAATCAAAGAATTATACATATTTTGATTGACTACGAGCATATTATACATTATAATAACACTGTCAGACGATTTGTTCGTCCATAACTGTGCCTATAGGGCATTATAAAAGACTGTAGTTATTACCTAAGGAGTCTCGCATTTGCGGGACTTCTTTCGTTATTTCTTTAATCACTTTCCATATGTACATACTTTTTGATTACCATAAAATGTAAAAAGCCCAGAACATTTGAATTTTCAAGACTTCCGTACTTCTTTTAAATGGTGAGAGAGGGACTTGAATTGCTATTGAAAAATGAAAATCTAGTAAAAATGTTACACTTTTGGCAAAACACTCAAAAGCAAAATGGCGGGAATGCCCATTTTATCGGCATTCTCGCCACACAAAAATCAACGTGCATAAACGCACATAAGAGCGTGCGTTAGAGGATTCGAATAAATACCCTTTTTGAAACCCTTGCAAAATCAGCGTTTCACACTTACATCTTAAAATGAAACATAAATGAAACAAGAATTAAAGGGCACTTGTTTAAGTGTCCTTTTTTCACGCAAAAAACACATATTATTCACAAAACGTTCACAAAAACCCTTTGATATCAAAAATTAATGAGATACAATCTCTATATGTAAGCCAAATGGCATACAAATACAAAGAAAGGATAAATTTTATAATGTCTAGGCAACAAAAGATTACAGTTCGCCTTAATAATATTGAAAGTAAGGCAATTCGGGAAATTGCAAATAAAAACCAGATTAGCGTATCTGAATATATAAGAAATCTTGTATTTGCAAAAAGCAATCCCGAATGCAATGGGGTACTACGACACCCCATTGAAATCAACAATCAATAATCAAAAGAAAAGAATGGTGTAAAAATGGCGACAAGAAACACATACTATGCAACATTAACATATCCAGAAAGTGCGCCTAAAAACTGGATAGAATTGCTAGAAGAAGAACATATACAAGCACTCATATCACCGTTACATGATAGAGACATAGATAGCGAGGGAAAAATCAAAAAACCGCACTATCATGTAATACTAATATTTGAGTCGCTTAAAAGCAATAATCAGGTGCAAGCAATAGTCGAAAAATTCGGCGGTGTAGGAGTGCTGCCAATACAAAGCTTAGGCGCATATAGCAGATATCTGTGTCACTTGGATAACAGCGAAAAAGCGCAATATAAGTGTGAGGATGTAAAAGAAATAGGTGGCGCGAACTACAAAGAATGTTGCCGATTAAACGGTGACAAAGAAAAGGAAGAAGAAAAAAATCTAATAGAATTAACGCAACTGATATTAGATAGAAAAATAATATATTTTCACGATATTGTAGATTTAGTAATAAAAGAACATAATGACCTATTCAAAGCTTTGAAACAAAACGCATACTATATTCATTCGGTCGTTATGTCATTGGCTACTCAAAGAGAAAGGGAAAGGAATTTTTAAAAATGATAGTAATAGCAAAAGATTTAGAAATCCGCGGCAAAGAAAAAAAGGTTTCAAACAAAACTAATAGAGAATATCTTATTGTACGTGTTGAAGATGAAACAGGAAAAACAACAGAACTCCTTGACTGGAATACGGAAAACTATGAACGATATCAAAAAGGTTTAACAGCAAACTTTGAATTAAATCTTGATATCGGGAAATATATAAATATTTCGATAAAAGATTTTAATACAACTGAATAAAGCAATGAAAAGAGAGTATTAATATGCTCTCTTTTTTCATGATAAAAGGTGGTTACATAGCCATTCATGTGCTATGTAAACGAGTTTTTGGGAAAATCTTCTGCTAGTGATATAATATATTTAACAAGTTATATTTATATAGTATATTGTTTCCTTTATAGTCCGTTCGGGAAATGAAAAAAATAGAACGGTTTATCATATAAAGTTTTGAGTTTTAAAAGTTCATGTCGTTATGATATGAATAGTTTTTTGCTAAAAAAATTTAGAGAGAAAAAAGAAAAAATAACCCGAAACAAATGCAAGCGTAAGCAATAAAAAATGCGTGTTACATTATTATCTTTGGATAATAATATTTAACATAATGTATAACAGTAATTATAAAAGGGGTATTAAATGGCTAAAAAGAAATCGGCTGAACGTATGTTTCATAACGAATTAAGCAATAAGATTGCATACGGTCAAAGCAAACATAAGGACAAGCAAGAATTGAATTTCGGACAATCAACATATAAAATTTACAGTTATGGGACATATAACACATATATAAAAGAAGTGGCTCAATATGCGAAATGGCTTGAGACTGAAAAAGCAATAACGAAAATAAAAGATATAAAAGAAACGGAACAATTTGCAAAAGAATACTTGCAACATCGTTTAAATAGCGGTGTAAGTATATATACGGTTAAAATGGAGCGTTCTGCTTTGGGTATGCTCTACAACAAAACTATAGACATAAAGATACCTATGCGAGATAATAAAAATATAGTAAGAAGTCGCTACGTTTGCGAATATGAAAAACACATAAGCCGAATTGGAAAATATAAAGATATTTTTACAATAGTCTGTGCCTGCGGCTGTAGAAGAAAGGACATTTCTAAACTTACTGTTAATGATTTTATAGAAAAGGAAGGTAATTTATATGTAAAAATGATTCAAAGCAAAGGCGGTAGAGATAGAATTGCCCCCGTTGTACCTTCTCTGCAAGAAGATGTAAAAGCGATTCTTGAAAATGCTAAGAAAGAGGGAAAAAACAAACTTTTTGATACCATACCACAAAAAATAGACGTGCATGGTTTGAGAAGAGAATATGCGCAAAGTATTTATACTGCTTTTTCGGAAGATAGGAAGTTTCGGGATATCTATTTTAAAGTTGCTAATATTCCAGACCGTCGGGAATATAAAGCATATAAAGATAAAGAAGTTAAGGCAACTTTCTATAAAGACAGAGATAATAATATCTATGATAGAAATGATTTATATGCGGTAAGTCAAGCACTTGGACACAATCGTTTAGATGTGTCTGTGACGCATTATCTTAAAGCCTGAATAAAGTGTAACTTTTTAATAATAGTATAGCGTGTCAAGTGGACTGTGGAATAAAAAAGCCTGTTTTTTAGGCTGTTTATGCCGCAAAAGCCACTTGATACAGCGGATTATTTCATAAAACAATAGAGATAGAGGGATTGAAAATGCACTTTTTTGAAATCCCTCTTGAGTATGTTATAATATGCTTGAAGTTAAATATATTAAAGTTTTTTTAAAGTTTTGACTAGTCAAATAATGAGGGCGGCAAAAGCCGCTCTTTTCTTTTTTAAATAAACTCTATTACATCATTAGGTGTGCAATCTAAAATCTTACATAATGTTTCGAGAGTATTAGCTGTAACGCTTTTATTGTGCTTTAAGTCATTCAGTGTATGAGCGTCAAAACCATATTTGTTGATTAGTGCATAAGTTGTTATGTTTTTCTCTTTCATGGTTTTCCAAAGAGGTTCGTAGCTTATCATATTTTCACCGCTTTTATCATTCTATAAATTAATTATGCTAGGAAAAATATACTTGCGCATTATGGGATATCCCAGTATACTAAGCTGTAGCATTAAATTAAAGAAAGGGGAACTAACCATTATGAAAGAAGTATTGAATGTAATAACAGATAATCTCATGAATGAGAGATTAGACGATATTATTCAAAAAAATAACAATTATCAAGAAATTGCAAAACGAGTACATGAAGCATTATTGGATTTAAAGAATATTGATTCTAATACAAAAGACATACAAAAAATCATAGAAGAATATGACGTAGTAGTACATGAAGAATCTTCCTTATATGCAAGATTATCATACCAACAAGGCATGAAAGATGTCATTCAGCTTTTGTTTTCTTTAATCGTGTAATTAATGGGGCAGATATAAATAGATGGTATTGACGAATTTCATAATTCGCGATAAACTATCTACACTAAATAAACAGTGAAAACTGTAAAGAGAGGAGGAGGAACACTATAAAAGAAAGGAGTTGATACATAATGAATATTAAAAATTTTGTATATATTAATATGAAACAAATTAGAAAGGTCATTATTGAGTAGGCATGAAACTGCAAGCCAGATTGCTGCGTTGCTAAAAGACTCTAATGATTTTAATGATGTGAGTGCGAGCGTGGAAGTGAAGGCAGTCATGAAACGCGCACGAATCATAAATAAATATGGTAGCCAAATCAAGCAGATTAAAGATGGACGCTATCATATACGATATGAGGGCAAACAGATTTTTAAAAAAACTTATGACCTTGTAATCGAGGAAATTTTAAAAATGCAAAATCAGGAAGGGGTGAGAACACTAGAAAGTATCTCAGAACAATTTTTTGAATATCGTTATACAAACTGTGCAAGCGGCACGTATGCAAAAGACAAAAACAACTATGAAAAATTCATTAAAGGAACTCCGCTTGCAACGAAAGATATAACAAAGGTGGCTCTAAATGATGGTGTCGAATGGGCAAATCATTGTTTAGAAGTAAAAAGGGATATGAAAGAAAAGTATTTTAAAAATGTTAGAGGTACTCTCAATCAAATGTTCCAATATGCAATAGATAATCAGTGGCTTGCAAAAAATCTACTGGAAAAAATATCAATCCATAGAGACCATTTAGCGCCTAAAACAGTTCATAAGGATAATGAATTGATTTTTGAAGATTGGGAACGTAAAAAAGTTTGCGAATTAGCGTATAAAGATGCAATTCAAACTAAATCTTCATTACCGTTAGCGATTCCGTTTCTGTTTTCAACGGGTATTCGAGATGGAGAACTGTGTGCGTTAAAATGGAAAGATATTGAAAAAGGTGGAATACATGTTCAAGCTGAAATGGTCGAAAAAAGGGACGAAAATAATAAATTTAGCGGTTATAAATATGTAGACCATGCTAAAACGCCTGCGGGAAATAGGATAATCGAACTTAATAAAGAAGTTAAAAAAATATTATATTTAATAAAAAAGAGTAATCTTGAAAATGGCTATCCTATCAACCCCGATGATTTTATTTTTTTAAGGGAGTACAAAAATAACGTATGCGAATGTACTACTAGGTGCTTTGACACAAGAATAAGAAAATATTGTAGAAAGGCGGGAATGGATATCGCGAAATCACAACATGATATTAGGCGAACATTTGCAACCAACTTATTTTACGCTAGAATGAATGAGAAAGACATTCAAGCACTCATGGGGCATAGTAGCCTAGAAGAGACCATGAGTTATATTAAGAAGAAAGGAACAAATGCAAGTATTATTAGTTTGCTGGATTCAATATCAAGTGATAAGGATATCCAAAATGTAATTTAAAAAATGAAACAAAATGAAACAGCAAAAAGGGGGTTCAATCCTTTGCATGAAGAAAGCCGAAACCCTTGAAAAATCAAGAAAATTCGGCTGACTGTAGGAACGTGCGTTAGAGGATTCGAACCCCCGACCTTTTGGTCCGTAGCCAAACGCTCTATCCAGCTGAGCTAAACGCACATCTGTGAAATAATACATTCACAACACAAGCTATTATAAAGAGTTTTATCGAAAAAGTCAATAGGTATTTTTGCGCACTATTTTCCTTATCAACTTAACTATAACCGTAATAAGCAGTATAATGACGGCGATTATTAGAATAACGGCGATAACGATGATTACTGCATATTTGTTAGGACTTTTAACTAAGTCATGGAAAGACTTGCTGTCTTCAATTACTTTGCGATTAAGCGTACCGGCATAGTATTCCGGCACGTTGGCTATACCGTCGTCGTCCGTATCTTCAAGAGATTCCAGATAAGAAGCGATAGCAGCCCACGCCTTTATTTCCTGCCCGTTGCTTACGAGTATGGCGTCTTCAATATTGTCTATAGGAGTGCCGTCCGCATATTTGGGCTGGATGGAAAGTATGCCGTATGACACGTCTGTCACTGCGCCCAGCATCTGTCCGCTGTAAAGGTCGCATACTACGCGGTAAAGTTTGTCGTCCTCAATTTCTACACGGTTTCCGCTATCATCGATCAGATAGCAGTCGGTAACTTTATTTAAAATCAGTCTGTGTGGATTGAAGGTAAAATGCATTCCGTTCATGTAGAGCCTTGCGCTTGGCATAAGGTCAGATACGGAAGCGTCAATTTCAGCGGCTATTTTTAGCTCTGCGCCTGTTAAATATGCGCTTATCAGCGGATATCCCGGAACTCCGTCCAAGCCTATACCCAGTGAGTATGAATTAAATACGTCTTCTACCGTAATGTCGCCTATGGCGTAGGTGTCACGAACACAGCCTGCGGGAACGATAGCAACGTCTATGGGGTGTCCGTCAAAATCGTCGGCGTTTTCGACGGCATAGTTGAAAGAGTCGGATAAAATATTGCCGAGATTGTGTTCAGTGTGTATATCATACAAATCAGGAGAAGTGGCAAAAGTCACGTTATTCTGTGCCAGCACATAGTCCCTGGTATAACCGAACCGGGCGAGATAGGAAGAATCTACGGCATCCATGAAACTGTCAACCTTATCCTGCGTAGCAGCGTCGGAAGGAACTGACTCTGTAATAGGGATAAGCTCGTAGTTGTTCATTTTCCATCTCCCATTTGACATTTGTGTCATATTAAGCGAACCAAGATTTTCACCATATTTGCCGCAGGATACAATGTAGGTGCTGCCATGCACAATCGGCTGCATCAGGCTTGTATGGGTATGCCCGCTGATAATAAGGTCAATTTCGGGTACGGCTTTTGCCAGAATTTCGTCTTCTGATTTGCTTTCGTCTTCGTTGGTTCCGCTGTGGGATACGCAGACAATCATATCGACGTCTTCATTTTCTTTGATTTCTTTTACCGCAGCCGCGGCTGCAACGGACGCTTCTTTGAATTTCAGCACGCAGGTAGGCGCGCAGGCGAGAGAGTCTTCCCCAAAGACGCCGAGTACCGCTATCTTTACATCGCCTTTGGTCAACACCACATAATCACGCATACCGTATGCGTCGAAAGCGTCTTTTAAAAGCTGCTGGTCTTCAGTGAGTCCTTCGGTTTCCATCGTGTCCCAGTCAATATTGCAAAGAACCATAGCCGGAACAGGTTCACCGCTTGCTGCTGCTACATTTAACGCAGAAGCGAGTCCTTGTGAACGGTAGTCGAATTCATGATTGCCGAGCGTTGTGACCTCACAGCCTAAATAGCCCAACATACGCAGTTCCGCTGCATCTGTGCTGAAAATAGTCTGCACCAGCGTACCCATGGAAAAATCACCGGCATCAAGAACCAATGCGTCGGGATTCTTTTCTTTAGCCTGATTAATAAGCGACTTGATATGTGCGAAACCGCCCAAGGTTACGGATTGCTCGTCTTGAACCGTGAGAAAGCTGTTGAGGTGGGAGTGCGTATCGTGGAGAAAAAGAATATCCACGCTTTTACCGCCGCTGCTGACTTCCGGAGAATCCGCCCTGCTTATAAATGACGACGGCATTATAAAAACCGCAATGATAAGGCAAAAAGCCGCCAACCTGCTTAAATATTTTTTCATTATTAAATGCTCCTGACTTAAAATGTATAAATGCAATGCCGCTGCGTATGTGCGCATTGACAGACATTTATCTATCAAATTATAATATCATAGAAGAAAAAAAGCAAGACAAAGCGGTATATTGCAGTCTGTTTCATTTTGTGCTAAAGTACAATAGGTATTTATAGATAATATTAATGGTTTTGCCGGGGCAGGGGGAGAAGAAATGCAGAAGAAACTGGCGGTAATTAATGATATATCGGGTTTTGGCAGATGTTCTATTACTGTGTCGCTGCCTATCGTGTCTTACCTTGGAGTACAGTGCTGTCCGGTTCCTACATCTGTCTTTTCTAACCACACAGGCTATCCGCAGTTCTTTTTTGATGATTATACGGATAGGATGCCGGAGTATATAAACAATTGGAAGAAACTTGGACTTGCCTTTGAGGGGATAGCAACAGGTTTTCTGGGTTCAGTGCGGCAGATTCAGATTGTAAAAGAGTTTATAGCGGACTTTTCTAAGGAAAATACGCAGATTATAATAGATCCCGTAATGGGGGACTATGGCAGGCTCTATCCTACATATACGGAAGAATTGTGTCAGGAGATGAAAAAGCTGGTATCGCATGCCGATATTGTTACGCCGAACTTGACCGAGTGTTGTAAACTGACAGATGTGTCATATAAAGAAACGGGCTGGAAGAAAAAGGAATTATATAGCATGGCGGAGCGGCTTTCGTGTCAGGGACCTGAGAAGGTAGTCATTACCGGAATCAGGCAGGGGGAGTTTATAGCCAATTATATATATGAAAAGGGAAAAGAGCCAAAAATGATACGCACGCACAGGGTAGGGACGGAGCGTTCCGGCACGGGGGATGTTTTTGCCGCCGTAATAGCTGCAGACAGCATAAACGGAGTGCCTTTTGATAAGTCGGTAAAAAAGGCGTCCGGATTTGTAAAAAAGTGTATATTGAAATCAATAGAGCTGGATATTCCGCGAACCGACGGAGTGTGTTTTGAGGAGATTTTGTATCAGCTTAAAAGGGATTAATATTATGAGTTTGATTAAAATAAATAAAAACGGGATTCCGAATGCAGAAGAAATATAAATATTTCGGCAAGTCACCCCTTATTTTATTTATTTTAACCAAACTCTGATGATTGAAAAAGAATTTAAGATAGTGGAGGAATATAAAATGGTAATATTATACGAAGTACATGATAACCTGTATGTAAATATGACAAACCGCTGTCCGTGCGCCTGTACGTTTTGTCTCAGGCAGACCAAAGATGAGATGAACAATTCGGGGAGTCTGTGGCTGGAACGCGAGCCGAGCGTGGAAGAGGTCATTGCTGAATTTGATAAATTTGATATGACAAAATATAAAGAACTGGTATTCTGCGGCTTTGGCGAACCGACAGAGCGGCTGGAAGATTTATTGAAAGTTGCGGAGTATGCTAAAAGTAAATTTAATATTTTAATCCGTATAAATACCAACGGTCTTTCCGACCTGATTTATGATAAGGATACGGCTCCGATGTTTGAAGGATTGGCGGATACTATTTCTATCAGCCTGAATACTCCAAACAGTGAAGAGTACCTTAAACTGACGCGGAGTAAATTTGGGATTCAGTCGCATGAGGCAATGCTGCGTTTCGCCGGAAATGTAAGGAAATATGTGCCTAACGTAGTTTTATCTACCGTAGAGACTACGATTTCTAAGGAAGAAGAGCAGCAATGCCGTGAAATCTGCGATAGGATAGGCGTGACTTATAGAATCAGACCGTTTGAATAAAGAGCGGATTATTGGTTACTGTTCACATTCGTATATAGCATGAACAGTAACGATTATTGCCCTTGCTTGGCATAGTATTGTAATTCAAAAGGATATCCGTCTTTTTTATTCTGTGCTAAAGAAGCGTCCGTCTCAATAACATAGAATGAGCCGCCGTGCAGAACTTCTTTCATTTCTTCCTGTACAGAGCCTGACATGTGGGTAGAGATTTTACGGCAAATATAGTCGCCGGCAGGAAAAGAGCGCACAGATTCGGCGGCCTTTTTCACAGAATCACTTTGTGCGGCGTCTGCATTTACTGTCAGAAACATATACCTTGTAAGGTTTCCGTCATGATACTCGTGGATAATACCGGAAGGGTAAGCTACATTTATTCCACGCTGCTGCGCAGAGACGAACAGTTTAAGTATATACTGTCCATAGTATTTTGGAGTATCCATCTCCTCTAAAGGGACAGTCAGGACAGTGCGCGAATCAATGGTATTTTGATAAAAGCCGTCAGGCAGCATGATGCCGGACTTGCTTTCGGGAATTTTAGCCATACCGCCCATAGAGCCGGAAAGCTGCTGCAGAGTTTCCTGAAGCGCTTCAAGGCAGTTGTGGATATCCAAAATCTTTTCTTCCGCAAGAATTTTGCCGTCATAAAGGAGTCTCTGCAGATTAATCGCACCGTTTTCTACATAGCCGTTTAAGTTCTTTAAGGGAATACCGAGTTTGATGCAAAGGGTGATTGCATCCAGTAGGTACAGTTGTTCTTCCGTATAGTAGCGGTAATTGGTCTGTTCATTGACGAAAGCGGGCTTTAAGATGCCGATTCTGTCATAATACCGCAGGGATTTGATGCTGATGTTTTTCAGTTTGGAAACTTTTCCAATGGATAAATATTTGTTCATGTAAGCGCTCCTTCTACATATACATAAATCTACAAAACTCTACCATAATGTGACGGTTAATATTTACTATGACATATTTCTACGGATTTTGCAAGGGGTTTTGTGAGTGCTATATAGCAAATTGAGTATAGCATTAACTGAAAATGTTGAATTTAGCTTGGGGCGGTTATTCTCCCAAGTATTGCTTAGATATATATTTTCTATTTGTAACATCAAGTATCTGTGTATAGGGAACACCGTCTATGTAAATCCACCGTTCAATAAAGGTTGGCGTAACAGAAAATAACCTTTCATTTTTCAACATGGTATATCTGTAAAAGGAATTTGTGAAACATTCCTTATAAGCATTGCAAAAATCCTCATTATCAATAGGACAGCCAATTTCACTACATAAGCCTTCTATTTGGATATTCTTTATACAGAGTGCAACATGGGGATTGCTTTTAAGCTGATTATATTTTCTGAATGTATTATCTGTTTGAAAATACAATATATTATTGAGATTAATGATGCTCATGGTTCTTGATGTGACAATATCATTAACGGCAGTTGATAATACCATTTTTTTGCTTTTTCCAAATTCTTTCCAGAATTTCAAGTATTCTTTTTCAAACATTATACGAATTACTCCACAAAAGTGATTTTTATATAGTTACGAAACTTGAGACTGCAAATCAAAAAGAGAAAACAACGCCGATTTCGCCCAAGAGACCAATCGGCGCTGTTATAATTTATTACGGCATACTGACGCACGTGTCATATATGTCTCATGTTTAATTTATCTGCGTTTCCGGCAAATTTTATCCCATCGTTACAACAACGTCATACTTTTCTTTTCCTGCCACATAAGGAATGACGCAGCCTTCGACGTTCTGACCGTCTACTGCGATGGACTTAATTCCCTTCTCTACGTTATCAGGATTAACAACCTTGATATTGTAGGTGCCTTCACGGAATTTTCTGGTCAGTTCAAAATCACCGAAGCCTTTAGGTACGCAAGGATTGATGCTGAGCCCGTTATGCGTAGGGTATACGCCTAAGATATACTGCGATACATTTACAAATGTCCATGCAGCAGTGCCTGTCAGCCAGCTGTTCTTAGCTTCGCCGTGGAATTTAGCGTCCGCTCCGGCAACCATCTGTGAATATACATAAGGCTCTGTCCTGTGGATTTCACTGATTTCTTCCACATAAGCGGGGCAGGTCTTCTGATAGATTTCAAAAGCTCTGTCGCCTCTGCCGATTACGGTCTCCGCGATGGATACCCACGGGTTGTTATGGCAGAAGATACCGGCGTTCTCCTTATAACCCGGCGGATATGAAGAAACTTCGCCAAGCTCTAAGTGATATTTGGTATAAGCGGGCTGCAAAATCATAACGCCGTACTTTGTATCCAGTTTTTCTTTTACGGAGTCCAAAGCTTTCTTAGCATGACCTTCTTCTACGCCGATGCCGGCAAGAACACAGAAGCCCTGCGGCTCAATGTAAATCTGTCCTTCTTCACATTCTTTGGAACCGATTTTGTGGCTGTATGCGTCGTAAGCGCGCACGAACCAGTCGCCGTCCCAACCGTCTTTTAATACGGCGTCGTACATTTTCTTAACCTCAGCCCTTGCCCTGTCAGCCTCAGCCTTATCGTTCATGAGTTCGCATAACTGAGCATATTCTTCACCGTATTTAACAAACATTCCGGCAATGAATACGGACTCCGCCACAGGTCCTTCCGAAGGTCCAAAAGTCTGGAAAGACTCGCCCGGATGCTCAGAGAAGCAGTTAAGGTTCAGACAGTCGTTCCAGTCTGCGCGTCCGATAAGCGGCAAATCATGAGGACCTTTGTGTGTCACTATGTAGTCGAATGAACGTTTCAAATGGTTCATAAGCGGTTTAGCAACCGACATATCGTTATCAAAAGGAACGTTTTCGGTCAAAATAGATGTATCTCCGGTCTCGCGTACATATGCGGAAGTTCCGGCAATCAGCCACAGCGGATCATCGTTGAAACCGCTGCCGATATCGGAGTTGCCCTTCTTGGTAAGCGGCTGATACTGATGGTATGCGCTGCCGTCCTCAAACTGTGTGGATGCAATATCGATTATCCTCTGTCTTGCCCTGTCCGGAATAAGATGTACGAAACCGAGCAAATCCTGGCATGAATCCCTAAAGCCCATGCCGCGTCCGATTCCCGATTCATAATAAGAAGCGGAACGTGACATATTAAAAGTAACCATACACTGATACTGATTCCAGATATTTACCATACGGTCAACCTTATCGTTGGAGGACTTCACGCTGTATTTGGAAAGGAGCGCTTTCCAGTAGTCGTTAAGCTGCGCAAAAGCCTTGTCCACGTCGGCGTCGGTCTGGTATTTTGCCAGCATGGCATTAGCGGGTTTCTTATTAACGATGCCGGGAGCTTCCCATTTATCGTCTTCGGGATTTTCAATATAGCCGAGTACAAATACGAATGATTTGGTCTCGCCCGCGGCTAATTTTACATTAATCTGGTGGGAAGCGATTGGCGACCAGCCGCTTGCCATGGAATTGGTGCATTTTCCGTTCTCAACCGCTTCAGGATTAGCTGCTCCGCGGTATGCGCCTAAGAAAGCGTCGCGGCTTGTATCAAAACCGTCTACCGGTGTATTTACGGAATAGATAGCGTAGTGGTTTCTGCGCTCCCTGTATTCTGTCTTATGATAAATCGTGGAGCCGACTACTTCAACTTCGCCGGTACTTAAGTTTCTCTGGAAATTTCTGGAATCGTCGTCGGCATTCCACAGACACCACTCTACATATGAGAAGAGTGATACGTTTTTCTCGGAATTGCTCTTATTGGTAAGCTTCACCTGACTGATTTCGCAGTTGTCGTTCATCGGAACAAACGTCAGCACAGAAGCCTCAAGGTTGTTTTTGGCGCCGTTGAAACGGCTGTAGCCGATTCCGTGGCGGCACTCGTAAGCGTCAAGTTCGGTCTGCGTTGGTTTCCAGCCGGGATTCCAAATGCTGCCGCCGTCTTTTATGTAGAAATATTTACCGTTAATATCATTGGGTACGTCGTTGTAACGGTAACGCGTCATACGCAGCAGCTTAGCGTCCTTATAGAAAGTATAGCCGCCGCAGGTGTTGGAAATAAGGGTGAAAAATTCGTTGCAGCCCAGATAGTTAATCCACGGCAACGGGGTTTTGGGTGTGGTGATGACATATTCGCGGTTGTCATCATCAAAGTAACCAAATTTCATAGTTTAGTAATCCTCCTACATTAATAAAAATTTTTGCTTTCATTTTAAACAAGCCATAAAAAAGCCCCTAAAAAATATAATAAAATTATAACGAAAAAATTATTTAATTGCAATAATAATCTGCTGCCGGTTATTAATAGAAATTTAAGAATACTATCATGGTAAAAATGAAACGGTTATGTTATAATCTAATTGCCGCAAAAGAAAAACAAGCGGCTGCGAAGCAGACATTTGTTTTTCTTGCGGCATTAACGAGCAAACGTCTGATGAAATCAGACATAGAGCGCGACAGCGCGAGTTTGCGAGTATAAGCTATGCGGAATAGAAAGAAATCCAAGCGGCTGCGTAGCAGAAAAATAAAGAGGCACATAATTTATGGATAAAATAACTTTTTTGGAAAAATTACAGCGTGCGCTTGCCAGTGGACTGAACAGTAATCAGGTAGCGGATAATATGCGCTACTATCAGGATTATATTGAGACTGAAATAAGAAAAGGCAGGTCTGAGGCGGACGTGTTAGGACAGCTTGGAGATCCAAGACTGTTAGCGAAGAGCATAATAGAGGCAAATAAGCGCAGCGGGGAAAGTTACGGCTCTAACAGGGAATATGATGAAGAAGTAGTTACGGATGATAGGGCGCAGCATCGGAACAAAGTAAGATATGAATATGGCTTACGTCTTCCCGGCTGGCTTGTAATGATTATTGTTACGGTTCTTGTGGTAATCGTAATCGGTTTTGTTACATCGCTTATATCGGCATTTTTGCCAGTGATTATTGTAGCACTCGTTGCAATTCTTGTTGTAAAGCTTATTCAAAATACGCTAAATGGAACAAAATGACAAAAATAGTACCAAAGTACCATGTTTGGCGTGAATACTTTTTAGAGAATCCTGTCATACTATTTCTGTAACAAAAATCAATCAGGAGGTATACAGGATGTCTAAGAATGATTATAACCAGAACAATGAAAAACAGCAGGACAAGGCTAACAACTGCAACAATCAGAATTCTCAGAACAACAACCAGAAGAATAATTCAAAGAACAGTTCCAGCAGCAATGCTCAGGACAGCCAGAAGAATAACAACTACTAAAAATAAAAGCGGCATGACCTTTTGGTCGTGCCCTTTTTTACATAAAAATCCTCCATGTCATGAAATTGATATTAATATCATGAATTTGATATTTCTTTATATGGTTTTAAAGTAACATTTATATATTGTGTTTAAGACGCAGTAATTCAGATTATATTTTTAATTTTTAAGGAGGAGAATGGATATGCAGTATGGTTTTTTTGATGATGAAAAGCGGGAATATGTGATTACCAAACCCGATACGCCGGCTCCGTGGGCGAATTATCTCGGTTCGCCTGAGTATGGCGCAATCATTTCCAACAATGCGGGCGGATACAGTTTCGCAAAATCCGGCGCTAACGGAAGGATTTTAAGGTATGTATTTAATGCCTTTGACCAGCCGGGACGGTATATTTACATACGGGATAATGACAGCCGTGATTATTGGTCTGCGTCGTGGCAGCCTGTAGGGAAGGATCTTGAATCCTATAAGAGCGAGTGCCGCCACGGTACGGCATATACCAAAATGAAAGCTTGTTATAGCGATATCCATTCTGAAGCATTATATTATGTTCCGCTTGACGAAACATACGAAGTATGGCGTTTAAACCTGACTAATGAGTCGGATAAAGAAAGAAGCCTGACCGTTACGGGCTATGCGGAATTTACCAACGAGAACAATTATGAGCAGGATCAGGTAAATTTGCAGTATACGCAGTTTATTACCGCAACGGAGTTTCGCGGCAACAGAATCCGCCAGACCATTAACGGCAATCTCGAAGAGGTTGAGAAAGGCCATGAAGTAGGGCATGGCAACCACATGACCGAAAGATTTTTCGGAATGACGGGTGCAGAAGTTTCTTCATACTGCGGCGACAAGGAGACGTTTATCGGGCGTTATCATGGCTATGGCAATCCCGACGGAGTTGCTAATGGAAAACTTGACGGGACTCTTAATTATAATACGAACGGCTGCGGCGCGCTTGCTACGGTAATTACCCTTGCACCGGGAGAGACTAAGACAGTCGCTTTTGTTCTGGGAATGAAGAGCGATGCGGAGGCAGAAACCATTCTGAAACGCTACGTCGAGCCTAAGGAGACTTGTGAAAAAGAACTCGATAAGCTGATATCATACTGGCATGGAAAACTTTCCCATTTCCAAGTAAAGACTCCCAGCAAAGAGTTCAACACAATGATTAATACATGGAACGCCTATAACTGCTTTATGACCTTTATCTGGTCACGTGCGGCGTCCCTTATTTACTGCGGTTTGAGAAACGGCTACGGATACCGCGATACCGTGCAGGACATTCAGGGCATAATCCATCTTGCTCCTGAAATGGCAGTGGACAAGATCCGTTTCATGCTCTCAGCGCAGGTAGATAACGGCGGCGGACTTCCGCTTGTTAAGTACACACATAATCCGGGACATGAAAATACTCCCGACGATCCTTCTTACGTACAGGAAACGGGACACCCCGCATACCGCGCTGACGATGCGTTATGGCTGTTCCCCACGGTATATAAATATATCGCGGAATCGGGAAATCTTTCATTTGTAGACGAAGTGATTCCTTTTGCGAACAAGGACGAAGGTACTGTATATGAGCATTTGCAGCGCGCGATAGATTTCTCCATGAATCATCTTGGACCGCACGGAATGCCTGCAGGACTGTATGCTGACTGGAACGACTGCTTAAGGCTCGGCAAGGACGGAGAGTCTACTTTCGTAGCGTTGCAGTTCTATCTTGCAATGACTATTTTAAAAGAATTTGCAGAGTATAAGAACGATAAGGAATACATCAAATATCTCGATGAAAGTCAGGAGAAACTTGGTAAGATTATAGGCGATTTGTGCTGGGATGAAGACAGGTTTATCCGCGGATTTATGGAGACGGGCGGCGTAATCGGCAAGCGCACCGACATGGAAGCGAATATCTGGCTGAATCCGCAGAGCTGGTCCGTAATCAGCGGTTTTGCAAGCGATAAACAGGCTGACGCCGCGCTGAATACCGCATATGAGAGACTTAATACCGAATACGGCGCAGTCCTTATGGATCCGCCATATCATAAGTATCCGTTCAATGGAGCGCTTGCGGCGATATTTAATGAAGGAACTAAAGAGAACGGCGGTATTTTCTCACAGTCGCAAGGATGGATAATCCTTGCGGAAGCGCTGCGCGGACATGGCGAGCGTGCGTTTAAATACTTTATGGAAAATGTTCCGGCGGCACAGAATGACAGGGCGGAAGTGCGCAAGCTTGAGCCATATTGCTACGGACAGTTTACGGAAGGAAAGAACAGCCCGAACTTCGGACGTTCACATGTGCATTGGCTTACCGGAACAGCGTCTACCGTTATGGTCGGCTGCGTAGAGGGTATCTTAGGTATGCGCCCTGACTTCTATGGACTTAAGGTAGCACCTTCCATTCCTAAAGAGTGGGATTTGCTGGAAATTGAAAAAGACTTCAGGGGCAAACATCTGCACATTGTAGTAAAGAATCCCGGTCACGCAGAGTCCGGCTGCAGGGAGCTTGTAGTAAACGGACAGAAGATGGACGGAAACTATATTCCTGATAAGGTGTTGACGGCACAGACGGAAGTGGAATTGATTATGTCATAAAAAGCTGCCTAAGGCTCTGTTTCAACATTTGATTCAGGGAATGTCGAATAAAGGCTGCGGTACTTTTTGGGCGTCATGCCCGTGTACTTTTTAAATAACTGTATAAAATGGCTTTGAGAAGAGAAGGAAAGGTAGTTCGCGATTTCAACCATGCTGTAATCGCAGAATTTTAAAAGATTTTCTGCCTTTTCTATCTTCTTTGCCCTTATATAGCTGCTGACGGACATTCCGGTTTCTTTTTTAAAAAGGCGCGACAAATAGCCGACGGACAATTCGGTATGTCCGGCAAGGTCGTCTATGGTGATACGCTCTTTAATATGTACATAAATATATTCCATACACGCAGCGACAGGTTTGGAAATTTTCGGCTGTCCCGAGTGCAGACGCATTTTTTCCGTAAAGTCGATTACCATACGTTCATGGAGCGCGGAAACTTCCTGGACTGTATGCAGGCTGTCGAGCTTAAGGATATAGAAGTCGCTTAAACGGAAAGCGAGTTCCGCCTCCATGCCTGAAGATATGCAGACTCTGGTTATCATGGCAGCTGCGATTACAAAGTGATATTTCAGATTTGTCACAGGATTGCGGGACAGCACCCCCATGCCGGAAGATTCCCCGAAACGGTGGTGCATGGAATTGCTGCGCACAAACTCAATATCTCCCGAACTGACCGCGTTGAAAAAAGCATTTTCTCCATTTATTGAAGAATGAAGCTTTTCGTCCTCGCTGTCTCTTGTTTCCTGCAAATACCATTCCTTCGTCAGTTTCATCTTAATAACACTACTCCTTCTCAAGCTTGCGCATATGCGCATGCTGCGTCCCTATATTATAGCATATATAATTCATAATTGACAGAAAGATAATGAGACTTTACAATAAG
>JAMPEU010000032.1 GCA_023664865.1 Butyrivibrio sp.
ATTCCATAACAACCGGAAATTCCTCGATTATCGGAGCATGGACTTTATCGCTTTTTACCGCATGGTATCCGGTTCTCTCAAACTTATCATCAATCTTATTGCCGGACGCGATACCAAAGAAGTCCGCCACATCAACGTGCGCTTCATCAGCAAGTGAGACTGTAAACGCCTTGCTCTCCTTAATATTGAGCCAGGTCTTCTTCCCCTCTCCGATAAAAAGAATAATCTTATCATCATCGCAGATTTGCCCCCATGCGACATTCATCACATTGACCTTTTCATTCTCATCATATGCCGCAACCATCAAAACCGGCATAGGATAAACCGCCTGCACCAATCCTAAGTCTTTTTTCATAGCTATACCTCACTTTACTGAAATATTTTGGTTCATGTCAAAATTATATCATCATGTAAAATTGACTGCAAGTGACTTCAACCTACCTGTTGTCGAAACCGATATTTTCCTTTTCCATATCCGGACACCGGCTCAATAATTCCATGCTCTGCCATTTCATGCAAAAGTGCAGAACTTCTTGTTGGCTTAAGACCAAGTACTCTTTGAACATCTGACCTTCCAAAAGCAATCCGGAGACCTAAAACCTCTCGTAATTTCTTAACATGAGAAGCGGTCTTAGTTGTGAACGCAGCTTCAATGTTCACTTTTTCTATACCAATGTTCGCTTTTTCATCTCCAATGTTCGCTTTTTCCACTTCCTTGAATGTGCCGCTGATATGCAATGTCCGATTATGAAGCGGATAATTCTCATTCAAGATAAGATTACGCAGGAACAATTCAAGATATTCCGTCGTCCCATGAATGCCATTTTGCAGATTGTTATAATTTGCCCTGACCAGTGAATTTCGAAAATACCATGCATTCTCAGCAAAAATGTCATTCGTTACATCAAAGCCCAGTGTGCGCAAATACTTAATAAAGAACACCGCTGTCGTTCTGGTATTGCCTTCGCCGAATACATGAATCTGCCACAATCTAGATATGAACACAGCAAGGTGATGAATAATCTCCCCCATCGAGAGATTTTTATAAGAAAACTTTTTCTCTTCAGAAAAGTCATAGTCCAATGTTGCCCGCAGCTCTGTGGCAGTTCCGTAAAGCACAGTTTCACCATTCAACACCCATTCCTTCTTTGTGATGTTGTAATCCCGAATACACCCTGCATGAGAATAGATGCCAGTGAACAGCTTCCTGTGTATAGAAAGATACTCATTCGGAGTGAAGCTGAACGCACGCTCGGAAAGCAGCGCTGCAATCCGAGCAGAAACCTTATCTGCCTCTTCTGTGCGGTCTGTCACATCACGAACAGGATTTTCCTCATAGTAGGTCTGCAAAAGCGCATTCGCTTCTTCAAAGGATATTTCGCCCTCGATATTCCGAATAGCAGTATGCACCAAATATTCTGATGTTTTCAGTCCATCAACCGCCTGCAGACCAATTGCTGTATGCCACGCATAACTCTTGTCTCGCTTTTTCGGTTCGGATTCTTTAATATATTCCTTAAATGGATCTTTATTCACTCCATATCCCCTCTCTGCAATTTTCCAAGAACTCCCGTGCGCCCTTGCCTTCTTTTTCATTATATTCTAAACCCAGCTTTTCTCCGACATACCGCGCCGCGTCCTCAAACAATTCGCACATATTGAATACGGCATTCCACGCATTATCAATATTGCCGTCAAAATAGGTTGATAAAAGCATTTGCCAGTCTTTTTCAGGAAGCCATCTATACAGGTACTTCGATGATTTTCCCGTGCTTACCGTCCAGTCTGTCAGAATACCGACTTTCCAATTCAGCATAGTGATAAGTTCCGTCCTTACATGATAATTCGTCATATCCTGAACATAAAGGATTTCCTTACGCCACAGCCCCTTCGCGATATTATTGGTACACCACCAGAACTCGTTGCAGAGTGCCAGATACTGCCCTTTCTCCGGTTTTTTAACCCAATACTGTCTGTCCGACGCCGTTTCTATTGGAGGCAGTATATTTTCTTTATCCAGCAAAATCCTGCAAAGCTCATCGTCCTTAATGTGCTGCTGCGCATAGTTTATGGACTGCACGGTTAAGTCAATCCTGACTCCGTCTGCAAACTGCATCAGATAGCCGTAGGAATTTTCCTTATCGCTTGGATAATACGGGTTCTCGTCAGGATACTGCATATAAAGGATTTCCCCGAAAACCTTAATCCACTCCTTGTCCGCTATAAAGCTTTTCGTCTCGTCCACCACATAGACAATGTCATAATCCTGAAAAATGTCCTTAGGAACGTTTTCATTCGTCCTTGAACCGTTCATGTATACTGCCTTAATTCTGGCGTCGTTTTTTGCCACGCCTAAGATAAGGTCATATATTTCATTTTCTTTCCGCATGCTGCACCTTCTATCATAATTATCTAAGCTCATTATACCACTTCCACATTCTATTTACTACACATGGATTATTGAGAAACCCTCTTTTATACGGTATAATATAGGTAATTGCACAATTATTATTTCAAAACGTGAGTTGTACAACGTACTATAATAAAAGAAAGCATTAGGGAGACACCTCTATGCAGGAAAAAATACTAATAATTGAAGACGACCTCACCATACAAACGCAGCTTAAAACCCTTTTGTCCGGCAGCGGATACGAGGTTTTTGCCGTGACGGATTTTTCACGGACAATACAGCAGTTTAATGATTTTGCGCCCAATTTGGTTATTTTGGATATAAAACTGCCGGGAAACAGCGGCTTTGAAATATGTTCCCAAATCCGCACTTTTTCAGATATTCCTATCGTATTCGTGACAAGCAGCAGCACGGACATGGACGAACTAAACAGCATTATGCTGGGTGGGGATGCTTTTATCACTAAACCTTATAATACTGCTATCCTGCTTGCTAAAATTGCCGCATTATTAAAAAAAGCGCAGCCTTCCCCTCAAGCAGAAATTCTCACATGGAAAGAAACTTCCCTGCATTTGGAGAGCAGCGTTATAGAATATAAAGGAAAGAAAACGGAATTAACCAAAAATGAATTAAAAATCCTTTACTACCTTTTTAAGAACGGCGGTAAAATCTGCCCCCGCAATGATATTGTAGATTTTCTTTGGGACAATCAGTTATATGTTGACGATAATACGTTAAGTGTAAATATCACCCGTATCCGCGACAAGCTGGATGCAATCGGGCTTACGGATTTTATTAAAACCAAACACAGGCAGGGATATACCATATGAAAAATGGAGAATTATTATGAGCGGAAAACAATACCTTAAAAATCAAATACCGGTTATTTTAGTCAACTTTATGGGCTTGCTGGCGCTCAGCCTGTTTTTATTGGCAGCCGATAATCCCTTTCAGACAGTCCTGCTTATCTTCATAGTCTGGCTGATTATCTTAGCCGCATATCTGTCAAGCGTATATTTTATGCAAAAAAGGCGTCTGAATAAACTTCTGGATATGGCATCGCAGTTAGAAGAACGATATCTGATAGCGGAAATTATGGCAACGCCGGAGAAGGCAGACTGGCAGGTTTTTTACCAGCTTATGAAAATGGCGGAAAAATCGATGCTTGAACAAATAGGCGAGGTGCAGGCTGAGCGAAAGGAATATAAAGAATACATTGAACAGTGGATACATGAAGTAAAAACGCCGATTACGGCAATGAGGCTGCTTTGCGAGAATAACCATTCTCCTTTTTCCAGAGAGATACTTGCCGAATTGGAGAATATCAATCAATACGCGGAACAGGCGCTTTACTATGCCAGAAGCGAACATGCAGAAAAAGACTATTCTATCCGTGAAATAAACTTATCTGATATTGTGCATAGTGCAGTCGCAGACAACAAGTATCTTTTGCGTCAAAGCAACATGACAATCACGACAGATAATATAGAAACAAAAGTTTATACCGATGAAAAATGGGTACGTTTCATCTTAAACCAGCTTATCGGCAATGCGATAAAATATCGTACAGAACAGCCCATTTTGCGCTTTTCTACGATAAGAACCAATGAAGGCACTGTTTTATCTGTCAGCGATAACGGAATTGGTATTCCTAAAAGTGATTTACCACGTATTTTTGAAAAGGGATTTACAGGGCAGAACGGACGAAGCATAAAAAATTCTACCGGAATCGGTCTGTATCTGTGCAAGCGTCTTTGCGACAAGCTGGGGATTGGGCTTGCCGCTTATTCAGAAGGTGAAGGAACGATAATTTCACTTTCTTTTCAGATTAATGATTTCGTTCTCGGAGCGCAGGGCTGATAATTGACAACCTGAACAGTTCAGCCCACAGGGACATGGACACATATGGTGTCCTTTGCGGCACACTCTCGTTCCGTGAAAAACGTAGCGGTACTAAGTTCAAAAGCCGCTTTGCCGCTTTTTCACTAAGTACCGACGTTTTTCAAGGACCGCAACAGGAAACCATATGTGTCCATGTCCCTGTGGGCTGAACTGTCCTGCACTTCTTACGTTTTTGTAAGAACTGTGTAAGAAAATCTGATACCAAAATCGCCACGCTCCATTTACAATAAGGATATAAAATATTAAAGGAGACTGTGACTGTGAAAGGACTGAACAATTACAAGCCGGATATACAGCTGGATGCGCAGCCGGATACGATTTTGAAGCTGGAGCATATCCAGAAATACTACGGCAATGAAGGAAATATCACTAAAGCCATTAAAGATATCAGTTTTGCAGTGGAGGGCGGCGAATTTCTCGGCATCATGGGCGCGTCGGGTTCGGGCAAAACAACGCTGCTCAACTGTATTTCCACGATTGACGCCGTGAGCGCAGGGCATATTTTTTTAGAAGGAGTAGACGTAACGGAAATCAACCCCAAATCCCTTGCCCGCTTCCGTCGGGAAAATCTAGGTTTTGTATTTCAAGACTTTAATTTATTGGACACCTTGACTATCTCAGAAAATATTGCTTTGGCGTTAGCAATCAATAAAACGCCTGCTGCAGGCATAGAATCTCGTATTTTAGAGATGGCGCAGAAGTTGAATATCAGCGATATCCTAGACAAATATCCCTATCAGGTATCCGGCGGGCAGAAACAGCGCTGCGCCTGCGCAAGAGCGCTTATCAACAAGCCTAAACTCTTATTGGCGGACGAGCCGACCGGCGCATTAGACAGCCATTCCGCACAAATGCTGTTGTCTACTATTCAAAGTATCAATGAGCAGCTTAAGGCAACAATCCTTATGGTGACGCACGACGCTTTTAGCGCCAGTTACGCCAGCCGTATTCTCTTTTTAAAGGACGGGGAAATTTTTATGGAGCTGCGCAAAGGCAGTGACGAAAGAAGCTCGTTTTTTAATAAAATCCTCAATGTCCTTACTATGATTGGAGGCGGTCAGAGCCATGTATGCTAAACTTATCTTCAGAAATTCCAGGCGGTCTTTAAAAGACTATTTAATCTATATTGTCACAATGACAATCTGTGTCACCTTGTTTTATGCCTTTCTCTCCATTTCCAGCAGCTACTATAATCCTGATATTGGCAGCGAATATAATTTTACTATGCTAAGCGACGGAATGAAAGCCGCAATCTGCATGATAACGTTTTTGCTATTATTCCTTATACGGTTTGTCAATCATTATATGCTGCTGCGAAAGCAAAAGGAGTTCGCCATTCAGGCTGTCATGGGAATGGAGCAGAAAACCATCGGCAGAATTTTCTTTGCGGAAACGCTGATTATGGGAATATTTTCAATTTTGATGGGGATTTTAGGCGGCGTATTCTGCTCTCAGTTTATTACCGCCATGCTCCTTACCTCTTACGGAAAGCCCTATGAAATATCATGGACACTATTTCCGGATACTGTTTTATTGACAGCGGCGTTTTTTATCTTAAGCTTTTTCGCGGTAGGAATTTTCAATACCCGCACCATTCGGAAAGCAAAAATTATTGAGATGATTTCCGCTGAGAAGGAGAATGAACCCGAACTTAAAAAGAGCCGTTGGATTTTGGCTGTAATAATACTCTTTGAACTTGTTACGGCAGCGGCATTTATTACGGGAATACGAAATGCTTGGTTTTACTATGACTCCCGCTATGTACTTCCTGTGCGGTTAATGTTTGCGGGCAACATTATTTTTCCCGCAATTACTTTAGTCTGGTCTGTATGGCGGCTTATTGGCAGAAAAAAATCGGGCTTTAATAAATTTGTTTTTGGCTTATTGATTTGTGCTGTGCTAAACGCCTGCATGGCTGCCGTCGTACCTTCCTTAATCAATCGCTATTACCTTCCGTTAGGAAGCGGCACAATCAACGAATATCTGCTTTTTATTCTGGTTTACTTGATTTTTTCCATCTGTTCAGCGATTTATCTTGCCGGCAGCTTTATCGTGGCATGGAAAGAAAAGTCGCCGGAACACAGATACAAAGGCGAAAATCTGTTCTTTTTCGGACAAATCGTATCGAAATTAAATACTACCGGTAAAACTATGTCCATTATCTGTATCACTCTGGTGCTGGCAATTTTCATGTTCATCGCAGCGCCAATTTTGACCGGCTGGGCTTCCGGCTATCTTGATATACGCTCCATGTATGATGTGCAGGTATATTCAAGATACAATAATGTATATGAAGAAAAAAATCTGCCGCGAGACAATTACGAAATCATTACAGGCTTTCTGTCAGAACATGAAATAAACGCCGCTTATGACTGTACTTTCAATTTATATCTTTCTAAGAAAGACGATTTTTACAACAGACAGAAATATGATTTTCCCATTGTGGCAATTTCCTTAAGCGACTATAACAGCATACGGGAAATGTTAGGTTATGAGCAGATTTCTTTAGGGGAAAATGAATTTACGACACAGTGGAAGACTATTGCAACAGAAGATGAAAAAAGCAGCTTTCTGGCAGAACACGCCAGCGTCCCCACAGATGCAGGGACATTAAAGCTTTCCGCAAGGTCCTGTTATGATGACGCAATCGGGGAAACCGTTTATAATTCTTACACTGACGTTCTCTATATTTTCCCTGACAATATCTGCAAGGAATTGCTTTCTGTTATGAGAAACCGCTATATTATAACTGCAGAAACCATCACTTATGGAAATGCAATGGAGCTGGAAAAGCTTTTCACAAAAGAATATCCTGAGCAGGCGGAAAGCAGCGTTATGTACGGCATACGTTTCAACACGCTGCAGGTAAACAGCGCCATAGCCAATAACTTTATCTTACAGGCAGCAATGCTTTACGGCGCTGTGGTCCTGATGGTCATATGCCTTACGGTACTCTCCTTACAGCAGCTTTTAGACGCGGGGCAATATAAATACCGTTTCTCAGTCTTAAGGCAGTTAGGCGTGGATGAGAAAAATATAAGCAGGCTCATTTTGAAACAGTTAAGCGTCTGGTTTGGGCTGCCGATTATTATAGCAATCGTGGTGGCTACCGTAGTGATTAGTTACTTTATCCATGCCATATCGGCGGAAATCTCGGCATATATAGGAGTTGGCGCATTAATGCTGCAGATTGGGGCAACGGCAGGGATTCTGGTGATTTTGCTGTGTTGTTATTTTTTAAGTACGTGGGTTATTTTTAGGCGTTCGATTAATTAGGTAAATATTCTCAATCGTATATGGCATGGACTCATATGTTTTCATGAGTGGCACGCTCTCGCTCCGTGGAAAATCGCACTTGACGTAAATATATAACTCTGCTATCCTATGTAAATCAAAAACAGAAATGTCATTAAAATAACTCAAATATGCGACTCATGAAAGGAGCAAAACGCAACATGTTAGATTATATTAAAGGCATGGACATCTCAACGCTTGACGAACTTGAAAAGCTTGGAGCGAAATATTATGACAAAGGCGTTCAAAAAGGATTGATTGAAATCCTCAAATCATACGGGGTGAATTATATCAGACTAAGGCTCTGGAACGATCCGAAATCCCCCGATGGCACACCTTATGGTGCTGGCAACAACGACTACGAATGTGTGCTGCGTATGGCAAAGCGCGTAAAGGCGGCGGGGCTTAAGTTTTTGCTTGATTTTGCATACAGTGATTTCTGGGCGGATCCTGGCAAGCAGAGAAAACCGAAGGCTTGGGCTGATTATGGCGTCGAAGAGCTGGAAAAGGCAGTTTATGATTTCACCAAAAAAACGGTAAGCGGCTTGGTAAAAGAGGGCGTTGTACCCGATATGGTGCAAGTCGGCAATGAAGTTTCAAATGGGCTTCTCTGGCCGGAAGGACAGACTCCGAATTACGCAAATATCGCACGTTTTATCAGCGCGGGCATTAAAGCCGTAAAAGAAACATGCCCCACAGCAAAAATTATGATACATCTTGACAACGGCGGGAATAACGAGCTTTACAGGACGTGGTTCGAGCAGTATATCAACGTAAACAAAGGGGAAGATTTCGATATTATCGGGCTTTCATATTACCCATTCTGGCACGGCTCACTTAAGCAGCTTGCAGACAACATGAATGATATCGCGCTGCGTTTTGGCAAGGAGCTTGTCGTAGTGGAGGTTTCGACCGGATTTACTACCGATGACTATGCCGAATATGAGAACCTTACGCCTGAAAACAGAAAGGGCATGGCTACTAAGCCCGCACTGTGTGAAAAGGTAACTTATCCACTGACAAAGGAAGGCCAGTGCGAATTTATGGAAGCAATTTTAGAGATTATTGAGAATGTTCCCGAAAATAAAGGGCGCGGTTTCTTCTGGTGGGAAGCAGGCTGGATTCCGGTTGAGGGCAGCGGCTGGGCTAATGATGCAGCTCTTTCTTATATCAAGGAGAAAGGTCCCGGCGGCAACGAATGGGCTAATCAGGCGTTGTTCGATTACGACGGAAATGCGCTTCCGGCGCTTGAAGTAATAAAAGAGTATAAGCCTAAATAGAGACATAATTCAATGCAGTAACAGCGAGTCACAACAGTTTTTCGAGTTTCAGTTGACACTATATAGACGTTAGTTTATAATAATTATGTCCGAATATCGCGGACTAATATAGTTTATGGAAAACGAGGGAGGAGATTCCAATGAAGAAACTATCAGTAAAAAGCGTTGTTGCAATCGGTATCGGCGCAGCTTTATTTTTCGTTTTAGGAAAGATTGCCATTCCTACGCCGGTTCCGAATACCAATATCAGCTTACAGTATGCGATTCAGGCTGTATTTGCTACACTGTTCGGACCTATCGCAGGCCTGCTGATTGGATTTATCGGGCATACGCTGATTGACGCAACCAGCTATGGTCCTTGGTGGAGCTGGATTATCGCATCTGCATTTGTAGGTCTTGTAATCGGTATCGTTACAATGAAAATGGATATCAATGAAGGGCTTGATAAAAAGAAGATTATCACCTTCAACGTAGGTCAGGTTATTGCACATCTGCTCGCATGGGGCGTTGTAGCGCCTTGTCTGGATATCCTGATTTACAACGAGCCGATTGAGAAATTATTTGCACAAGGGCTTATGGCTGGCGTTGCCAATATAGTTACCACAGGAATCATCGGCACGCTTCTGTTAGTCGCATATGCTAAGACTGTTGTAAAGAAAGGTTCTTTAAATAAGGAAGATTAATTTATAGCGGTAATTATAAAGAGCGGCCGTTTTATGCGGCGGCTCTTTTTAATCTATAGCAACAATTCAGTCGAAATGAATAAAAACGGGGCTCCAATGCCTGAAAAGCGGTAAGTCGCCCCTTATTTTATTCATTCCGACTAAACCTATTTACATAATACATAAAAGGAGTAACAACATGGCATCTCCCATAATTTCTTTTAAAGACTATAACTTTCAATATATGGCTCAGGCTGAGCCGACATTACATGACATCAACTTGGATATTTATCCGGGTGAAAAGGTGTTAATCGCGGGTACTTCGGGCAGCGGCAAAAGCACAATCGGCAACTGCATTAACGGCCTGATACCTTTTGCCTATCCCGGTAAAAGCACAGGCAGTCTCCTTGTAGACGGCGTAGAGGCTCAAAAAAGCAGCATCTTTGAATTAAGCCATACCGTCGGCACAGTGCTGCAGGATACGGACGGACAGTTCATCGGACTGACGGTAGGCGAAGATATCGCTTTTGCACAGGAAAATGACTGCATGCCGCAGGACGAAATGAAGGATTTGGTGAAAAAGGTCGCAAAACTTGTAGATATAGAACATCACCTTGAGTATTCGCCGCAAGAGTTATCAGGCGGACAGAAACAGCGCGTCAGCCTCGCCGGAGTCATGGTCGAAGATGTAAAAGTGCTGCTGTTTGACGAACCTCTGGCAAACCTTGACCCCGCCGCAGGACGCGCCGCAATAGAACTGATTGATATGGTGCATGAGCGCACGGGGGGGGCAATTATTATTATCGAACACCGGCTTGAAGATGTGCTATGGCGCAGAATGGACCGCATTATTCTAATGAACGAAGGCAGCATTGTCGCGGATATGCCCGTAGAAAAACTGCTTGCAGGCAATCTGCTCTTAGAACATGGAATCCGGGAGCCGCTATACCTTACCGCGCTTCGCTACGCCGGAGTTGAAATAACCGAGACGATGCACCCCGAGCATGTAGACAAGCTTACCCTTAAGCCTGAAGATAAGGAAAAAGTACGCAGCTGGTATAATCTGCAAAAAAACGAGATAAAAAACGTTTCCCACGGAGACGAACTACTCAGTGTGAAAGACTTAACTTTCGGCTATACGCCGGATAAGTATAATCTTCAAGACGTCAACTTCACAATCTACAAAGGTGAAATGGTAAGCATCGTCGGGCGCAACGGCGCGGGAAAAAGCACGCTCGCCAAGTTAATCTGCGGTTTTGAAAAGCCTGTATCCGGCGGAATCTATATGGAAGGCAGGAATATAGAGAACGATACCATCAAAGAAAGGGCGCAGAGAATAGGTTATGTTATGCAGAACCCTAACCAGATGATTTCCAAGCCGATGATTTGGGACGAAGTGGAAATGGCGCTTGTGCAGAGCGGCATGCCTAAGGAAGAACGCACTAAGCGCGTAGAAGAAACGCTTAAGGTCTGCGGCCTGTATGCTTTCAGAAATTGGCCGGTTTCCGCCTTGTCTTTCGGACAGAAAAAGCGCGTAACCATCGCCAGTATCCTGGTGCAGCGCCCGCAGATAATCATTTTGGACGAGCCTACCGCAGGGCAGGACTACCGCCATTATACGGAAATCATGGATTTCCTCAAGGAATTAAATGAAAAAGGCTATACGATATTGATGATTACACACGACATGCACCTGATGTTAGAATATACAAGACGCGCTATCGTCTTCAGTGAAGGCAGGATGCTTGCCGACACGACGGCGGCGCATGTATTAAACGATCCTAAACTGGTGCAGGAGGCAAACTTAAAAGAAACCAGCCTTTATACCTTAAGCCTTGCGTGCGGCATCGACGAGCCGCAGGTTTTCACGGAATGTTTCATCGGCTATGAGAATAAGGAGGTGCGGTAAGATGGCAAGAATTGCAATACTCAGCTATATTAAACGAAAAAGTCCCGTACATGAGCTTACGGGTACGACGAAACTAATCTTCTTCATACTCTGGAGCATAGCGAGCATGGTTACATATGACACGAGGGTGCTTATCTGCATGCTTGTAATCAGTGTGGGGGTTTTTAAAATCAGCAGGGTTAAAATCCGCGATATCAGCGTGGTACTCGGGCTTGCCGCGATTTTCCTGCTTATGAACAACCTGTTCGTATATCTCTTCTCTCCCGAATACGGAGTCGGGCTATACGAAAGCCGGACGGTGCTTTTCACTATTGCAGGGCCGTATACCATTACCGCGCAGCAGTTATTCTACCATTTTAATATGACTATGAAGGTAATCTGCGTCGTTCCGGTAGCGCTTTTGTTTATCGCATGTACCGATCCCAGCGAATTTGCGGCATCCTTGTCAAGCATAGGCGTAAGCTACCGAATCGGATACTCCGTAAGCCTTGCCCTGCGCTATATCCCCGATGTACAGCGGGAATACCACAACATCAGCCAGGCACAGCAGGCAAGGGGCATAGATTTATCCGGCAAAGACAAGCTTTTAACGAGAATGAAGAATTCCGTCGCAATTCTTCTTCCACTCATATTGTCAAGCCTAAACCGTATCGAGACGGTCAGCAACGCTATGGAGCTTCGGGGCTTTGGCAAGAACAAAAAGCGTACATGGTACGCCAGGCGCCCGATGAAAAAGAACGACTGGCTGACGATTGGATTTATTGTGGTAATTCTGGTTGTTGATTTAGTGGTGACATTCTGGGATGGGAGTAGGTATTTTAATCCGTTTATATAAGTAGTATATGGGAAAGAGCGCAAAACTATGTCATGCGCTCTCCCAAATAGTCTGTGGAAAGCTACGCATTCTACAAACTTATGCTCTTACATTTGAACTTGACCTTATTTTAGTTGCATATCAAGTAGCAACAAACATTTACAAACTGAATCATTTATATCCCGCACCATCAGCAAGCGGCAAACATTACTTACAACCATAGTATATACAGATTACAAAAAATAATCAACCTGTTTTTCGATTTTTACTTCACTTTTTCAAGTTCGATGAAAGGATCTAATATAAATAATCGCGCAGATCATTATAAACCTCACTTTTCCATAGCTCCCAGCACTTTAAAACCGTGGTCGAACAATAAGTCATTGACTTCATAAACCGATTGGTTTCGCTGCAAGGCAAAAAGTATTATAGCATCCCGTCCATCTCTTGCATACAGCTCTCTATTCTTTGATATCTTTAACATTTTCTGCGTTTCATCCTCGGAAAGATGCAGACCAAAAGCTATGGCGATAAGATTGTCGCGAAACGGTGTTTTTTCACCGGAAAATATCTGGTACACATATGAACGCGTCATTAGTGAGTCACGTACCACATCGGCTTTAGTAATCCCTTTTTGTGACAGCATAATATTCAAATATTCCGGCAGTGTGCATATATTCAGGCTGTCTTTATTACTTTGCAGATAATCCTCAATGTCACTTGCCGCCTTAATCTCATGCCGCAGCTCTTCTGTTGATTTTGAATCCATATTGCATTTCTCCTTATTGATGTGCTATGATTTTATCACATAATAAATGGGACTACAAGCAGGGGGACTTAATTTTCCCTGAATTTCCATGCGCATAAAACTTTCGGAGATGACAAAAAACATGCAATACGAAGAGATAAGACTAATAAGTCAGACAGAAAAAAACACAGTGTCGCTGGTACGTGAAAAAGGCGGAACGCAGTTATATATTCAAAAGAAATTAGCCGGACAACATCAGGTTTACCGGATGCTGCAGAACTATCCGCACCCTTGTCTGCCTAAACTGTATGAAGTTACTGTTTCGGAAGACTCTACCACGGTTATTGAAGAATATATAGAAACACAGCCTTCAATCGCTAACGAATTGTCTAAGAAACAGTTTCTCCATGTCATCAAAGAACTCTGCTCTGTTTTGGAATTTCTGCATGGAAACGGAATAATCCACAGAGACATTAAACCATCTAATATTCTCATCACTGAGGACGGACGTGTATACCTGATTGACTTTGACGCTGCCCGCAGCCATAAGCCGGATAAGGAGCATGATACAAAATTGTTGGGCACCAAAGGCTTCGCTCCGCCCGAACAGTACGGTTTCGCACAGACAGACGCGCGGACGGATATCTATGCGCTGGGAGCGACGCTTGAATGTTTTCTTGAAGGCAAACCTTATGAAACACGTTACCAAAGGATTATCCGCAAATGTATGAATCTGGATCCGAATAAAAGGTATCAGTCAATGCAGCAGGTAAGGCACGCTTTTTTCCATACAGGACGAAATGCCCTATGTGCTGTTGCGGCACTTGGTCTGCTTGCCTTCACAACTTTTGAAATAACCAGGCTGCCTGATTGGTATAAACAGGCGAATAACAGCGGCGATAATGTATCTTCCCTGATTGTCCTGCCCGCTCCGGGAAATCCGCATTGGGATGGCGAGACAGGCGGCGTGGTCTGGGATAATGTTCTGGAATCGGGTACAATAGACGAAGTCCGGTTTTATCTAAGACTATACAGAAGGGATACCGAGACTCCGCCTGAGCCGGATGATGACGACTGGTATTTTGAGGAACTGGTAAGATCGGGCGGCACTGGTCACAAATATGTCGATGTCATAGAATGGCATGTTTCACAGGTATTTACTGAAAACGGTATTTATTATTTTACAGTCTCCGCCGTTGGCGACGGCGTACAATATACCGACAGCCCATACACAGTCTCCGACGCATTCGTATACACAGGCGAATCTGCGCCCCCGCTGCCGCCTCCAACCGGACTTAAATGGCGGACATATGAAGTTGATGATTCACGACTTTATTATGCTACCTGGGATAATCTCGACGATTATGAAGATAAAGACTGGTTTAATGTAACCCTATATGATAAAGACGGTAATTATGTGATGAATAATACATGGACAAAAAGCATGATTACAAGCAAGGGGTATGGCGGAATTGGTATCCGGGACACTTTCATGTCGAATGAACCCGACAGCGCATACCGTTTTACCGTTCAGGTTTATTCTTCGCGCCCCAATGAATACAAGGATAGCCCCATGCCTGACCCTGTACCGGAAGAATATTTCAGCCCGTGGTTTTCTTATAATAAAGTAGAGTAAAATTTTCCATTATATATATATTATTAAAAGTTCAGGAGAAATGAACGAAACAGAGTTTCAATGCTTAAAAGGCGGTCGGTCGCTCTGTTTTGTTCATATCTTCTGAATTTTTATTATTTAGATTTATTTTAAAAACATTTGTTTTCGCCATAAGTAAGTATAAAATCTACTGCCAGTGTAACAGTAATTTGATGATTTTTGTTAAAATAGTAATTCAATGGGAAGTGTGGGAAAGATTAATATAATTGAAATAGATAGAGGATAAAAAATGACGAAGTATAATATTTCTGGAAATGTTGTCACCATTTCTACAGAAGTGGAAAATGAAAGATATTTAATAAATGAAACTGCTGAATATATCAATTCTGTTGAAGAAATTTTTGAATCTTGGTATTCGTCACAGGGGAATTGCCATTCTGTAATAGAAAATGAAAGTGTAATCAGTGATTTTGAATGGCCCATTCTACAAAAAGCAGTAGAGCTTTTGAATGCGCAGGGTGTATATTCTTTGGATGAAATAGCTTTTTATGATAAGTATGTTATAGCGTCATGTGCGGATGACAATTACCAACGTACAATAAATGATATGAAGCGGGAGGTGGGCGCAGTTGATATCCGCCGAGAAGAAGAGAAGATGTACCGAGATGTGAGAAAAGCAAGTCGGGGAAGAGTTCAAGGTGGCGGATTTGGCGTTGGAGGTATGCTGAAAGGAATGGCGACAGCAGGGATGATGAATGCTGCTACCGGTATTGCACATTCTGCTGCCAATGCAGCTGGGAATATTGGTTCCAGCATTTCAGCCAGTTCAGACAAAGCGGCAATCTTTAAAAAATATAGAGAACCTTTGAAAACGGCGTTACTGAAAGATTTGCATAATATCCGCAGTGCAATTAGGATTGCCCTAAAAAAAGAAGCCGGTATCGTCTGCAAATATGTATCAGTTTCAGAAAGCGATAAAGCAAACGCAATATGGAATAATTACAGGCTTGGCAGGATTCCCGCGGAGAAGAAAAAAGAGCAGATTATAGATGCTTTAACGCTGAATCCGTATAACTTAAAGATATACATTTCCATATGGGAAGATTATGGAGATAAAAATGGTGAATTGCGGAAAATGGCCGCATATTTTCAGGTTCCTTTGGAAGAACAGATTGAGGAAACAGCAGAAAAATATGGAAATGATTTATTTACTAAGAATTGCAGTTTGTATGAAAAAGCGTTTAATAAAAAAGCTGCTGCCGTTCAGATTGAGGATCAAATTAAGAGAACGCTTGATAATTTAGTTCAATATTGTCAAGAACGGACAATATCGGAAGACAATATATCTAAGATTGCGCAGTGTAAGCACCTTTTGGAAGAAATTGATATTGAAATCAGGACTGTCAGGGGAATTACCTATGACACAAGAGAGCTGGCTGCAAATATCAGAAAGGATTTTGACACTTTTTATCGTACTTTACAGGGAAAGGATATTTTTGAAAGCGGGACATTTGAATATGTGGAGTCTGCCGAGTATCTTACAGAGGAATTTAGAAATATTCTGGAATCCGTCTTTGGAACAGAATATGGACTAAGAACTCCTGAGAAGATTTATGACAATATGGAAGAAATTATGAAAGAATCTTTAGGCGATGCGATAATCGGTAAGGGTTGGATTCATATACCGGGTTATATTGGTTCTTTTTCAGAAAAAGAGCCTATGATATGTAATATATTGGGGAATTTGGGTGAGGAACTTATATTAGCATTTTTTGACCGTTCCGCCAAAGGAAAATCGGGAGTGCTGATTACGAGTCAGTTTCTTAGGATTTATGCAAAGGGCTTTCTCTCAAATGAGAATGCGGCATATCCAATTGAACAGATTGAAAAAATTGAGTGTAAGGAAGCGGATACATACATTGTTACCCTAAATAACCAAAATCCCATAAGTTTTTCCATGAAACGGGGAGATATGGAAGCAGATGAACAGATTGCATTTGGAAATATGCTAAATGACTTGGTACGCATAGTGAATAACTTCCCTGCAAAAAGTAGAAAGCAATTATACAGGCTTTATAAGCATACGAAAATCTGTAGATGTGGAATGCTCCTTTTGCCAGATGAAAGAATATGTCCATCGTGCAAGTGGATGATAAAAGATAATGGAGAATTTGTGGAAACGCAAATTTGTCCTAATTGCAACAATTATATTCAAAAAGGGAAAAATTTCTGTTCGATATGCGGATATCAAATAGAAGGGAATGGAAATCCTTCAAATGATACAGATGTCAAAGCTGTACAGGATGAAATGGATGAAAAAGCCGTTTCGGCGAAACCGGAAGAATTAAATACGGATATGACGTGTCCAAACTGTCATAACATGGTAAAACCCAATCAAAAGTTCTGCTCAAAATGTGGAGCTAAAATACAATAAAGGAGAGTAAAGGATGAGCAAGAAATGTATTCAATGTGGTGCAGAATTGGAAGATAATGCACTTTTTTGTGAAGAATGTGGGGCGCAGCAGACAACGCCGGAAGTGACAGTTTCTTCTGCTCAAGGTCAGGTACTTCAGGGTAATGCTAAAGGGGCTTCTACTAACCAAATAGTGCAAGCGGTTGAGAGGATTGTAAATCGAATCCCAATTAATTTAGGAACTCAGACTGAAAATTTGCCGCCTGAAATGATTAAAAATTCTGCTGCTGGAATTGCGTCTTTTGTTTTGGGAATTATTGCGATTTGTTCGTTGGGGATGTATATGATTCCGGGCATTTTAAGTATTATTATGGGAATAATAGCTATTAAAGACCAAAGTGTAAAGCATGGTCTTCCGGTTGCCGGGGTACTTATGTCTGTTATTTCATTTGTTATTTTAATCATTCTATTAATCTTATGATTATTTTAACCCTGGGTTAGATAGCAAGGGAGTATCCTATGTGAGCAGGATACTCCCGCTTTCTATTAGAAAAGGTCATATAGATGATGGATTATACAAACGTAGTGCATCAATATATTGGCAAAGTAAATATGAAATGTATGATGGCGTAATAAGATTTAATAATTTTTTTGTAAATGTTAAGGAAAAAACACTTATTGGATCGGCATACGGCGTAGATGTTGATTTTCAGCAGTAGAGTATTCGGGCAATAAAAAAATAATGGGAGCAGAACATATAGATGTTTTAAGCGGTTCTGATGTGCTGTTCGAAGATTACTATAGATTGTCTTGATTTTTATAAATAATAAGGCAATCTATAAAATCCACTGTCAGTGTAACAGTAATTTGATGATTTTTGTTAAAATAGCAATTGGATAAAAATGCTATATATCTATATGCAAAAACAGATTGGAGGATGGTCTATGCTTTATGCAAAGCCAAAGAATGAGGCTCTTACAATCCATGAGAAAGCGGTGGAAAAATATAACACTGCTTATTATAAAATGGAAAATCTGGGTCAACGTCTCTATTACAAGCGGTGTGATTGCATTGTATTAATCCAAAAAATAGAGTCGCTTGTGAACAGTATCGCCAATTGCCCTAAAGAATTTGAAAAAAATTTTTCTGAAATTCACGAATCAAGAGAAAAGTTCCGGAAAACCGAAGACTATGTAACAGAGGCATTAAAAGCTGCTGTAAAAGCCGGTGGAAATCTCGCTGCCGGAGTGGCTGGCGGAGTTGCCATAGCCAGCCTATCGCCTTCTGCCGCCATGTGGGTAGCTACAACTTTCGGAACTGCATCCACCGGAACCGCAATATCCGCCTTGCATGGTGCGGTCGCCACAAAAGCAGCACTGGTTTGGCTTGGAGGCGGTGCATTGAGCGCTGGTGGTGGGGGAATTGCAGCCGGTCAAGCATTTTTGGCATTGGCAGGTCCCATTGGATGGGGGATTGCCGGAACAGCCACTTTAGCATCTGTATTTTCATTAGGATACAAAAATAAGCAAATTGCAGACGAGGCAATCGCTGAAGCAAAGGAAATCACCATTGCCGGAGCAAAAGTGAATGAAACCAGTGCCAATATACAGCATCTTATAGACGAAACAGTTAGCCTTATGGTTGCTCTGTGGGATATGGCTTCAATGAATAGACATCTAAAGGATGCAAACTATCTGGAACTGTCTGTGGATGAACAATACCATCTGGGAGCCATGGTGAACAATACCTTGTCGCTGGCAGAGATGCTTAACAAGACGCTTTAAAGGAGAATCATTATGAACGTTACGCCAATCATAAAAAGCACACAGGAACAAGGGATTGCCGCATGGATTGATTATCTGAACCAGTTGCGACTAAGCGAACTTTTAGAGAAATTGGCATCGCAGGATATGAACTTGGAAAAAGCATTATCCGAACTTCAAAAGATGAAGGTCAATATTGCTGCCTTGATTGAGAGCAATCGGGGCGGTGAAAAGGGAATACATGGATACATTGCGGAAGCAGCAGAGGTCGGCATAGAGAACGCCCGAAATCTAATAAAGGGATTAGATGCTGTATGCGAGTGGGTCAATGACAATGGACCTACAGATATAATCCGAAACGGCACAGAAATCCAGCAAAAATTTGTGCAAGCTGGTGGGCATTTTGGCCTTGAAAAAATCAAAGAACATTTGGAGAAGTACCCCGATTATATCAAAACCGGTGGAAAATATCAAATTCCCAAAGATTTCTATGATAAGCTCCAACGGCTTTTAGCTCTCTCACAGGAAGAGGCGGCAAAGGAATCCGAAAGTACATATAAACTTTGGAAATGGGTTCACACCTTTTTTGAAGAAAATGAAATCACTCCGGATGATTTGGAGCCTGCGGTTTTAGACTATTCCGCGGTACAGATCGGTAAGATTGATGAGACTGTCAACCAAGAAGAGGACAACATCAAAGCGGAGGATGAGAATCGCCGTAAAGAAGCATACGATGCCAGTAAGCCCACACTTAAACAGGGTGTAAAGGCGGCAATGGCTTCATCTGCTGTAGAAGGAGGCACGGCATTCTGTCTCGGTATTGCGAAGAAACTTAAGCAAGGCAAACATCTCGCAAACTTCACGTCGGATGACTGGAAGGAAGTAGGTATTGATACTGCCAAAGGATCTGTCCAAGGCGGCATCCGCGGGGGAACCATTTACATAATGACAAATTTCACCGCAACGCCCGCCGCCGTTGCAAACGCTCTGGTAACGGCATCATTTGGCATTGTTGCGCAGGCACATCAGTTCCAGCAGGGAAATATTACAACGGAAGATTTTATTATCAACTCGGAAGTTCTTTGCTTAGATGTATCTGTAAGTGCAGTTGCTTCAATGTTAGGTCAAGCTGTGATTCCCGTTCCGATTCTTGGTGCGGTTATTGGCAATATGACAGGCATGTTCATGTATCAAATTGCCAAAGACCATCTTTCTGCGAATGAACAGGCTTTGATTGACAATTACAGGGAGAATTTTACAAGTCTGAACAAAATGCTGGATGAACAGTATCAAAAACTAATCGAGCAGTTGGAAAAAGAACTTGCGAAGTACGCTTCGTTATTAGAACTAGCCTTTGATGTCGATGTTAATAAGGCTTTCGAGGGTTCCATTGCATTAGCTGATTATGTAGGTGTACCACCAGGAAAAGTGTTACGCACGCAAGAGGATATTGATGATTTTTTTACTAATTAGGAGGACAACAAAATGGAAATAAATGGCAATAATGATTATGAGGACAATCAAATGACAATTAATGACAATAATGATTATGAAGACGACTATCTGAATGATATTCAAGAGTACAAGTACCAGGAAATGTTTGAAAAGGCAAACAATATTGTACTTAGCTTCACAACATCGACCGGTGTGACTGGTGCAGTTCCAATTCCATTTGCCGATGCGCCATTACTGATTGCACAGCAAGTGGCAATGATGGTTGCAATCAATAGCGTCTTTGAAATTGACATCAAACGAGATGCTCTTAAATCTCTTGCTACAGCTACAATCGGCGTTAGTGGCGCAACTGTGATTGGAAAAACAGTGGCATCCAATCTCTTGAAGTTGATTCCGGGCGGCGGTTCGGTAGTTGGTGGTGCTATTTCTGCCGGTACAGCAGGAATCATCACATTTGCGTTAGGAAAAGCTTACATTGAAATCTGTATGGCAATCAAGATGGGCAAACTGAATCAGAGCGATTTAACCAAAAAAGCAGGACTGGATATGCTCAAAAAAAATTTCAAGGAACAGATGAAAACCAGCAAAAAATAGATAAATAATATAGTCTAGCGGCAGATTTTTCAGAAAACCCTGCCGCTATTTTTGTACAATCATATCTTCATGTAACCACTTGCCGCTCAAAAACCTCAACACAAATATGACGGCGCGGATAATCCAGTCGGCAAACATTCCCAGCCACACAGCGATAAGCCCCAGATGACACACCCTTACAAGGAAGGTGCAAATCGCCACACGGCAGCCCCACATGCTGCATACCGACACTATCATCGGGAATTTAACATCGCCTGCTGCCCTGAGTCCGTAAGGTATGCCAAACGAACCCACCCAGAATATAGGCTTTACAATCGTTATCAGGCTCATCATTTCAAAGCACAGCCTAGCCGCTTCCGGCTCCATGCCGCTAATCCGCGTTATAGGCTTCGTAAGCGCCCACACAAGCAGGCATGATGCCAATACCCCAACCCATGCCACGCACATAAGCTTTACAATATTATACTTTGCCTCTTCTATCCTGCGTGCGCCTATGCACTGCCCTGCCACAGTCATAAGCCCTATCCCTATGCCGTGGCACAAAACTCCGGCTAGCATTTCAAGCACATTTGTCATTGCCTGAGCAGATATAACGACCGTTCCCATCGTCGAAACCGTGGACTGTATCGCGACTTTTCCAAATTGAAACATGCCGTTCTCGATTCCCGAGGGAATGCCTATCGCCAGTATTGAGACTATGAGCGCCATGTCCGGACGGATTTTTAAGTAATTCTTTATCACGATTGCCTGTTTGGGCTTTCTTAGGCAGTAATATATCACGACCGTGCTGAATATTCTTGAGAAAAGCGTCGCAAAAGCCGCACCAGCCACGCCCCATTTAAAGACGTAGAGAAAAAGCGCATTCCCCGCAATATTTATGAGATTGGAAATAACGGATACTTTAGTCGGAAACTTAGAGTTGCCCCCTGCCCTGTAAAACGCCGCCCCCGCGCTGAACAAGGCAAGAAACGGATAGGAAATCACAGTTATCGTAAAATAAACCAACGAATTTGCCATTACGGAATCTTCCACAGCTCCGAATACAAAGCGCAAAAGCCGCTCCCCGCCAAGCAGCCCTATCGCCATAATCGCAAGTGAAATTATCGAAACCGTCAATACAACCTGTCTCGCCGCCCTGTTGCTGTCTTCATTATTCCCGCTGCCGATATACTGCGAGCAGATAATCGCCGCGCCGGACGCCATCGCGGTAAACACCTGTATAACAAGGTTATTGATTGAGTCTACAAGCGCAACCGCCGATATCGCCTCACTGCCGACCGTCGATACCATCATGGTATCCGCCAACCCCATAAGCAGATTTAAAAGCTGTTCTATCGCTATCGGCAGAATCAGCCAGAACAACGCTTTGTTGTCAAATAATAGGTTTTTGAAGTCTATCTGCTTTTTATCATACAGTTTCATTCTATGTATCTCCATGTCCGCTCCGCGGCCGCTTGTTTTCCTTTGCGCCTGTCTTGGCATCTAAACTCGCAAACCCGCGCTTTTAGCGCTCTTTGTCCGATTTCATCGGACGTTTGCTCGTTAATAACCGCTGGAAAACAAATGTCCGCTCCGCGGCCGCTTGTTTTCCTTTGCGGTTATTATATCACTATATCTGACGGAGAAACAGAGAATTTTTTCAAGACAGTATTGCTTAAATAGTTTGAAATTATCAGCGAATTTGTTATAATAAAAATATGCAAAAGGAGTGTATTGAAATGGCGAATAATACATATGATATGGTAATGAGCGGGAAAAGCGATAATAATATTCGTTTTGCTGATTTTAAAAATCTCATTATTAATTTAGGGTTTACTTATAAAGGACAAAAAGGTTCTCATATATCTTTTTATCATAATGAAATTAATGAACGGATGACTATACAAAAAGATGGCGCAAAAGCAAAGGGCTATCAGGTAAAACAATTAAGGCATATTATAGAAAAACATAATTTATAAGGAGGCTTAAATGGCTGAATATTCTATTTTTATAAAATTTGATCCTATTGATAAAATTTATGTTGCAAGTGTTCCTGAATTACCCGGATGCATGGCACATGGAAAGACAAAAGAACAAGCATTAAAAGAAATTGAGATAGCAAAGGAATTGTGGATTGAAACGGCGCTAGAAGATGGTCAAACAATCCCTGAACCTGATTTAATGGTGATATAATGAGCGTTAGCGAGAAGAATGAGCTTGCTCATTCGGCGAGCGGCGAATGGCGCTATGATTGTATCATTTTGCATAACAATACCGCCCTGAATTTTTTCAAGACGGTATTGCTAAAATTAAACCTGCCTTTGACCTGATATAACAAATCTACTGCACATTGCCGCCAGCCCCATACGAGAAATCAACTACCGTAGCTTTAGTATATTCATCATAGACTTTAAGATAATCTTTCTCATAAACAACCTCTTCTTCCCCATCTTTTATACGGCTGTAAAAAATCTCGTCACCATCGCCGTATTCTGTTATATACTGCTCTTTCAGCTTCAATTCATGATTAGCAGTATCTATCTCAAAGATATTCAGCCTGTCATGCGACGCTGCATAGATGCGCTTATTTCCATAGGATATCGGATACGCCGTACTCATGCTCTCTATCACGCCGAGATTATACGTTTCACCGTCCACAGCATAATAAACACCGCAGAAAATCGTCGCATTATGTCCCTGTCCGTCGTCATATGTAGTATCCGCCGCGAACAGCACAGGATTTTTCTCCCCGATATCTTCCAGCGCAAACTGCCAATCATCTCCCAACTCTGAAATAATACCGTCGTAAAGTTCACTATTCTTTCCACCTGCACTCCTTCCGCAGTACGTTATAACGCCAACAGTTCCAACTATAGCTAATATAACAACTATAACTAATAATATTTTAGCACGTTTCATATCCAATACTCCTTTCACGCTTAATGCGTTACCTTTCTTCCAATCTTTCCTATTTTTAATAAAGTAGCACGCGCATAAAAATACCCCTACGGCAAATATCAACGCTGCCGGCAGCCAAAGCTTAAAATAGTTTATGGGCGCTGCTGCATACTGCCCCGTAGCGATGTAACGGTATAAAATATATCCCATCGCCGACGTGGTACTGTCAAGCGCCGTAATAAAGGACGCCATCATCACTCCTATCACGAGAAACATAATCCCGCTGGTTAAAAGTATGTTCATTTTCCTGTTATGCAGGTTAATGCGCGTCAAGTCTTCTAATGTAATCTGCATCTGCGGCTCTTTATCTTTTAGCTCTCTCTTTAGCAATAATTCGTCCAGCGAAATCTGGAACAACACGGCAATTTTCACCATGCTTTCAATATCAGGCGGACTTGCCCCGTTCTCCCATTTTGACAACGCCTGCCTTGATACATTCAATTTCTCCGCAAGCTGCTCCTGCGTCATTCCCGACAGCTTTCTCAACTGCCTGATTTCTTCTCCTATCTGCACTTTCCATTCTCCTTTCATGCAAACTCATAACTAGGCATTTGTAAAACCCTATTTTAGCCTAAATGAACAAAATAAGGAGCGACTTACCGCTTTTCAGGCATTGGAGCTCCGTTTTTGTTCATTTAGGCTAAAATACCATATAACACTGTAAAAATAAAGCAACGCTCCCTTACATTCGCGCTACAATGATTTACCTTTCCAAATCCAATAACCAAAGTTCAGCCAAATCGCATCAATTCATCTATACCATTCATCATTTGACGAAGCTGCTTATTCCAATTTTTCCAACATTATGATACACTAATCCTAGTAGAATAACAAACGTAACTGTAAAGGCATTGAACAGTTACCGGCATAGAGAATGGGGGATTATCATGTTTCAATTTACTGACGACTGTCTGATTGGCATCGAACAGCTTGACGATGAGCATCGGACATTATTTGAACTGCTTAACAAAGCGGCGTACATACTTGCCAATAATTTCTGCAGCGACCGTTATCAGGATATAAAGCAGATTCTCGAAGAACTCGACTATTATGCGGAGCAGCATTTTGCCCATGAGGAAGGATATATGGAAAAAATATGCGATCCCGAACTTATACTGCAACGCTCGCAGCACGCATACTTCCGTGAAAAAGTCCGCGACTACGCATTTGTAAACATTGACAACGAAGACGAGCAGCACAGGGTTCTGACGGAGCTTGTGAATTTCCTTGCCAAATGGCTCTACAGACATATTTTAGGGAGCGATATCCTAATAGGCAAACTGCCGCCTTTAGAAGAATGGATGGTTCGTGAAAATCCCTGCGAATTTACGGACGAATACCTGACCGGCATTGAACTGATTGACAACGAACATAAGGAGCTTTTCAATATAGTTGACAAAGCTAACAAACTGGTGAAGTCCTATGACGAGGTTTCTGGCTATGACAAAATCCTCGATATACTGGACTTGCTCAAAGAATACACGAAAGAACATTTTGCCGACGAAGAAGAATATATGGAAAGCATAGGATACGGCGGGCTTAACGCGCAGAAACTTGCGCACGAGGCTTTTATTCAGAAACTTGAAGATATTGATATTGCCGAGATTGATAAAAATCCTCAGGAATCTCTGCAGCAGCTTTTAGAATTTCTGCTGGGCTGGCTTGTAAACCACATTTTATATACGGATAAAAAAATACCGCTTAAATAATATAACAGGTTTTCCGTGACTGATTCAATCTCGGAAAACCTGCTTATAAAATAATCATTCTGCCTTTTCGGAAGATGAAAGAGAACCATTATCATAAGTATCTGTACGATCCAGTCCATTATCCTCCGCATTGTATACGGTCTCCTTATAAGAATTGGTATCGCTGTCATAATCCGTTACATCTGAATATTGGAACAAATGATTATTATCATCATAGTATTCAACACGTATTAATGTTTTGCCATCATCGGCATAAATAGACGTCGTGTGGTGATAGCCGGGCGTGACCGCTGTACTGCCTGTCTGTGCATTATTCACAGGCGTGCTTCCTGTCGGTACATTATTTACTGACGTACTGCCTGCCGCGTTTCCCGTAGCGTTGGATGTAGAAGCTGCAGCCCCATTATTCCTGTTGCCTGTACTTTTAATATTATTGGCTGCATTTCCTGCATAACGGTTGGCACTATTGTTTCCGGACACGGCTGCACCATTCTTCTCTGCTGCGGCAAGATCCGCATAACCGTTGGCTGTTCCTGCCGTGCGGTTTTCCTTCACGCCGTGCGTCACATAATGATTAACGATTGCAGAAATATCCGTTCCAAAGGCATTCTTGACGTCTCCATATGCCTCTGCATACGCCAAGGGATCAAATAATACCCCTTTATTTCTGCCTTCATAAACGCCGATTGTGAGATAATGCTCAATATAAGCATCTACATTATCCCCAAAAGCCTTCTCTAAATCGCTGTAGGCTGCTTTATAAGCCTCCACATCCAGGATAAGCTCTATATTTCCACTTTTCTTTAGGTCATTTATCTCAGCGGCGGAAATCTTTTCAGCAGCGGATACACTGAAAGCGGAACTTGCAAATACAGCTATCACTGCTCCCATTGCAATTATTTTTTTAAGTTTCATAGTTTCTCCTTTCATTCGCTTTTCATTGCTTTTTTTAATTATATCCGCTCCCGACTTGCCATGTCAACTGTTGCTGACAGGATTTTGACACATAATTTTATCTTTCGCAAATTTGTCTGCTCCCCCTATTGACAACTGATATATACTGTTATATACTGTTTATTAAGAGAGTTATATAACCCATTATGCTTAAGCAAAAAGTCCCGTTAAAGCGGGCAAAAGGTGTAAATTATGAACATTATAATAAGCAATTCATCAATGCAGCCCATTTATGAGCAAATCATAGGGCAGATTAAAGTAATGATTATGGACGGACGGCTCAAGGAAGAAACCATGCTGCCTTCGGTCAGGTCTTTGTCCAAAGATTTAAACATCAGCGCCCTTACGGTGAAAAAAGCCTACGACAATCTTGAAAGCGAGGGCTTCATCGTCACCGTGCATGGCAAGGGCAGCTTCGTGGCCAAAGGAAACCGGAATCTTTTGCAGGAAGAAAAAAGAAAAGCAGTAGAGACAAAACTCGAACTCGCCATTCAGGAAGGAAGGAATTGCGGAATGAAGGACGATGAAATAAGGGAATTGTTTGAGTTAATACTAGAAGAATAAAATTTACTTTTTGTTATGAGTTTAGCCGCAATTAACAAAACGGAACTCCATGCCTGAAAAGCGGTAAGTCGCTCCTTATTTGTTAATTACGTCTAAACTCTGATTAGAAAAGTCATAATTACTTAATAGGAGGATTTTTATGATACTAAAACTAGACCATGTGCAGAAAAAATATAATGATTTTACTCTGGACTGCTCGTTAGAGTTGGAACAAGGGCGCGTAACAGGTCTGATAGGCTCTAACGGTGCGGGCAAAAGCACCACTTTTAAGGCGGTGCTGGGGCTTATCAGCATCGACGGCGGCACAATAGAGATTTTGGATAAAGACAGCCGCAAGATAAGCGCCCTTGACAAGCAGCAGATAGGCGCGGTTCTTTCCGAAAGCACTTTCAGCAATATGCTTGCCATCAAAGATGTGATACCCGTGATGAAAGCCGAGTACCGTGATTTTAATAAGGAATGGTTTCTGCAAAAATGCGCAGCCTACAACCTTCCTTTAAACAAGCCGCTTAAGGAGTTCTCCACGGGAATGAAGGCGAAGTTCAAACTTCTGATTGCGATGAGCTATGGCGCAAGGCTGCTTATATTAGACGAGCCTACCGCAGGCTTGGATTCCGTCGTCAGAAACGAAATTCTCGGCGAGCTGCGGGAGTTTATGAATACGGAAAACCGGGCGGTTCTCATAAGTTCCCATATTTCCACGGACTTAGAAGGGCTGTGCGACGATTTGTATTTCCTGCAGAATGGGGCAATCCTTTTCCATGAAGACACAGACGTGATTTTGTCTGACTACGCCATTATGAAGGTAAACGAAGAACAGTACCAACCGCTTGATAAACGCTATGTTTTATATAGAAACAAGCGTCCCTTCGGCTACGAGCTTTTGACGAATGAACGACGCTACTATATGGATAATTACCCCGAAATCGTGATGGAAAAAGGCAGCATTGACGAGGTAATGCTCATGATTACGAAAGGAGAGAAACTATGAAAGGACTCATTATAAAAGACATCAAACTCATATCCCAGAATATAAAATACATTATTTTAATAATGGTGATAGCGGCGGTAGTATTCTTAAACCAGCCGACTTCAAACTTCATATTCATATACGTTACCATAGTTTTCAGTCTGCTTTCACTCAATACACTTGCCTATGATGAAAGCGATAAAAGCATAGTATTCTTAATGACGCTGCCTGTCAGCAGGGCGTCTTATGTAAAAGGCAAATACGTTCTTTCGTTTACATTCAGTCTTTTAGGCGGCATATGCGCATTTGCAATTGGCTTTGTCATATATCCTAATCAGTCATTTGATATTTTGTTGGAAGGTATTTCCATATATGTCACAATGCTGATATTCAATATGATAATGATACCCATGCGGCTTAAATTCGGCAGCGAAAAAAGCGGGACTATGATGTTTATATTCGCTTTTCTGATTTTCGCGGTTTTCGGTGTAGCTGGAAAAATTCTAAGCCGCACTGGAATCAACATGCCTGTGCAGCTTAACAAGCTCAATGATATGATTGAGCACATTATGACAATGAATAAAATACTGCTTGCCGCTATATTGTGTCTGTTTGTGGTCGGCTGTTTTATAATATCTTTTACTGTCAGTTTGAGAATTATGCAAAAGAAGGAGTTTTAATGAACTGCGGCGTTATTTAATAGCAGTTCTGCTTTAGGCGCACAGATAAATATATGCTTATCCTTAATGTACTTATCGCTGAACTGTTATGCCGCTTAATCTGCTGTCAGTGGGAATAATATACGGATACTCAGCCTGCCATCTTCATACTCGGCGGATATCGCTCCGCCCATCTGCAAGGTCAGGGTTCTGGCAATCGCCAGCCCTAACCCTGTTGATTTCCTTGCCGACTCAACCGTATAGAAACGGTCAAAAAGCTTGGCGACCTGCACTTCGCTAAGCTTTGAAGCGGTATTGGAAAAGACGATTTCACCCGTCTCATATAGGGCGATATCCAAATCGCCGTCGCTATACTTCACCACATTATTTAAAAGATTGGAAAACACGCGCGTCAAAGCGGAACGGTCAAGCTCCCTTATCACTTTATTTTCAGGCAGACGGATATTCGGAGTAATGCCGCGCCCATTTAGCGTGGTATAAAAGGCGGCGATACTCTCTTCTAAAACTTCATTAATTGATACGCTCTCACTGACTATGCCGTTTTCACTTGAAATGACAATCGAGTAGCGGAAAAGTTCTTCCGTCAACTGTATCAATATATCCACGCGGTTTCTGATTATCTCGGTATAACGCTTAACCGCGTCCGACTTTTCTTCCTGCTCAAGCAAATCCAGATATCCGCAGATGGCGGTAAGCGGCGTGCGCAAATCGTGTGAAATGTTGGTGACGGCGTTCTTAAGCTCCATGTCGCCGTTAAGATATTGCCTGCGCTGTTCACGCAGCAGCCTAAGCTGCTTATTTAAGTCTGCCGCCAGCAACCGCAGTTGCCTATCATTAGAAGATATGGAGATAAGGGTATTCGTGTCTGTTTCCAGCCAGTCTGCGAGTTCTGCCCGTATCTGCGACATACTCACTTTCATCGTATAAATTTTCACACAAAGAACCAGCACAATGACAGACAAAACGCCGCACAAAACCCACTCTAAAGGCATGATAATACCCCCTATTTATATCTTCAAACTTTTATTTAATACTTTAATTCAAATTGTATCATCATTTCTGCATGGCTGAACTGTTAATTCACATTTTTCCTTTTAAAAAGCGCCACACCGCAGCCGCACGACAAAACAATCCATGCTGCCGAAGCCGCAAACATCTCCATATAATGAGTTCGTTCATATAACATTCCGCTAAGTTGTAACGATTGTCCGCCCGGATTAACTTCAAAAGCTATTTCATAAATCCGCCGCTTAGCTCCTTCTAAATAATCAGGATTCTGAACCCATTCAGAAGAACTCCCATCATCTACTTCGCCTATCCCCAAAGTCACGTCCGGACTATAAAAATACTCTGATTCGTCCAGACGATGTGCAACAGCGTTACCGGCAAACAACAGCAAATACGAAATTAAAACGCAGACCACAGCCGTAATCGCGCGGTTAGAAATTAATATAGCAAAAAAGAAATAGATTGCCGTATAAGCCGCGCTCAAAGCCAACAGACAAATTCCCTCTGCAATAATATCCGCAAATCCGCTATGGAAAAATCCCAAAAAATAAATGCCTGTCACAAGTGAAACAATCATACAGCCCAAGCACATAATCCACCCTGCAGCAATGCAAACCAACACATTAGCAAGGTAAATATCTAAGCGGCAATGACCTGAAATAATTTTATTCCTGATTGTGCCGTACTCATATTCATCACCTACAAAAAGACTGATAAAAACAGAAAGCGTAATGCCAATCACTAACGCTTGTACCCAAAATGCCTCTTCCAAATAATGTACTTCTGTCGTATCCTGACTTAAGCCGATACCGATTTTTTGGATAATGCAAAAAACAGCCATCGCAAAAAATCCCACCCAAAACACTTGGCTTTTCCAAAGCCTTGCGAAGTTTGCCCTTAATAGCTTACTCATATAAATACTTACCTCCTTTCTAATTCAAATTTTTCCTCCGAAAGAAGAATACCCCGCCAACAGTTGACAATCCCG
>JAMPEU010000033.1 GCA_023664865.1 Butyrivibrio sp.
GTCTATTACTTTTTGTTCGTCCTCATTAAACTTGAAATTCATATAGTACCTCCTTTAAAACTGATTGATATTTTCTGTCTGCTGTTTTATAATAACACAAGAAATATAATTAAAAAATTTAATATTTTCGATACCTCAATTCGATATATTGAATGTATTTAGGAGTGATAAAAAATGAATACAAAAAGTTTGGTTACACTCAAAACAATCCTTGAAATGGGAAGTTTTCAAAAAGCGGCAGATAAGTTAGGCTATACACAGTCTACTGTCACATTCCAAATAAAACAGCTTGAAGAAGAATTAGCTTTGAAGTTATTTGAGAAAATAGGCAGACGCATGGAACTTACACAGGCGGGAAAAGATATTATGCCTTATATTGATATGATTTTACAAGGTGCAGAGCAAATCGGCAATTACGGCAAAAGCCTGTCTGAAATATCCGGCTCATTAAAACTGGCAATTCCAGATTCTATTTTGATATACAATATGCAGCCATTTATGCAGGCATTTACACATGACGCACCCAACGTGCAGCTTGTAGTCAATTCCATACAATCAGGAGAAATCAATCAGGCTATTGCGGACGGTACTGCCGACATAGGCATAAATTGTGAAAAAGACAGTTACCCCGATAGTGTCCTGCATAAAAAGCTTGGCAAATATAAGGCAATTCTTGTTGCGTCCCCTTTTGCCAATAACAGCCAGCTTGATTTTATCACACCACACCAACGCAAACCGTTCAGCCTAATCTGCAATGAGCCGGACGGCTATTATCAGTTGGACATGGATAAATACCTTGCCGAAAAGGATATTCTTCTTAATCCGCCTATGAAAGTACAGAGTATAGAGGCTGTAAAAAGATGTGTAATGAATAATTTGGGAATTGCAGTTGTTCCCACTTATTCCATCGGGGAAGAATTGAAAAATGGTTCTCTTATGCCAATTAAAACGGAACTTGATGACAAAACATATGATTCGTTTTTTATTTATCATAAAAATAAGTGGATGAGTCCGCAAATGGAGTTGGCGTTGGACTTACTGAAAAAATATGTGGGAACAGACAATCCATAAAAATAAGGATAACACTATGAAACACACAAGCATCATGGAATGTGCATAACTGCCTATTTCATCATGAAATAAATGTTTTCAAAATTGATTAAAAAGTAGCGTATTAATATTACTCGATAGTGTATATCAATACCTATGCCGGGTCCTTTCATTAATCGTTTTTAATCTGTCTTAGAAAATAGTTTTATGGAATCATCGAATCTATATCCAATATCACTATCTGAATTTTGTTGTCCTATTTCCCCTTCATAAAAATTACCTCATACAATTAATATAATGATTATATCATATGTAAAGTCCTAATTCTTTGGTTTGTCAATAGACCTAATTTGTTACAGTCTCAAACGAGAGAGCGTTCTGTTCTAATTCAATGTATTTTTATCACATCCAATTTATTCTTTTAATATACAATTAAACAATTCTAAAATATAACTGACTTTGTTTGTATGTTGTTCCAACTTTATGCAATCCTTTTTTGCATAAAAAACTGGTACTATATTTTTTTCTTTTACTAATCCTTTACTATTTTGTAATTTCTCTTGCAAGTCTGCTTTCGTATAAGTAGTACAAACTTCATATAATATCCCTATTGGATATAATGGTAACTTTTGCTCATCTTCATTTGCGATTTTTAAATATTTTGCTGAAACACTAAAAAATATAGACTTATTATAAAGATCCACGCCAAGCTCTTCATTAAATTCTCTAGCCAAGCAAAGTTCTGGTTTAAATACCCCATTAATAAAATCGGATATATCTGCCATACCGCCAATTGTATTTACTCGTTCTCCTTTATCCATAACAAACCCCAAATAATTATCCGATGTAACTATATATGAGGCTACGAACAATGAATTAGTGTGCAGTTTTCCAGTTTGTTTGGAATATATTAATTCTGAGTATTTCCCTTTTCCTATTTCAATGACAACTGATTCTTTATCAGAATAAATATCTGTTACAAGAAATATATCTCCGTCAAAACAATCCTCTGAATTTTTCGACTTTGTATATTCATTCCAACAATTGTATATATTACATTTTTCTTCAGCAGAATGCTCAATTGTAAAAGGATTACAATACTTAAATTCTATTTTTTTGCTTAATTCAATTATCATAATTTATCACCTTATAATTTGCTATTAATTATTGAACCATTATTTTCAACTATATTTCAACAAGCAAAATCGTCTTATCGTCGGATATATTAATTCCTGTTTGTAATTGATGTTTTTCTTCACTAAATATTTGATTCTCAATCAACCGATTAACACTTTTCTCATCAAAAATATCATTAGGAGAAAAGGGTATTAAATTAGCTTCATCAAGACTGGGTCTAAATCCATCACTACATAATAAGACTCTATCTCCTTGATTAATATCTATATATCCCTCTACGGAATTATCGACAACATTAGGATCAAGAGTTCCCACCCAATACCCTTCCTTAGTGTTAATGTATTTTTTGATTTCACGTACTTTTTTTAGAACCTGCTTATTATATTCGTTCTGATTATCTTTATACTTTTCTTTAACTTCATTTACTTGATAATGAAAAGGAAGAATGCGCAAGTCAGAATATCGAATTGACGGAGATCTACTGCAGAATAATGAACAGTCACCTATACAAAGATATTCCAAACTATTTTTATTTATACGCACACAGCATATGGAAAATGTTGGTAATTGATTGATTGGAATTGTGTTTATTATAGGTGCTATATTCAAAGCTTTCAGTCTAACACTTCCAATTGCAGCTCGTAGCATTTCCTTTAAGGATATTAATGAACTTTTTTCCTTAAGTACATAATTTAATTCTTGAACAATCCATTGTACATCGCTAACCCCTGAAAAATATTTATAATTAAATATATCTGTTGCTCCATCTATTACCCAAAGTGTATTGTTATCATAGCCATATGCATCTTCATTTGGATGTTTACCACAGCCCTCACAATATTCAAATAATATTTTCATTCAAAACCTCCATTTACAATATTTTCTGACATTTATTATAATGTTATTTATGACTATATTGTTCCCTTGCCTATTAGAATTCCTATTACTATAAGTGTTATAGAAAAAAAACTTGAAACAAACAATTTTCCCCATTCACTTTGATGAGAAAACAGAAATACTAATACAATATACGAAAGTATTAAGCATCCAGACAAAACCATAATTAATGAACTTGCTATTAAAAAATTAATTCCACTAAGTGATATACTAATGGAACCCATTATTAGAGCAATTGTCGCTGCAAAAAAACTTAATATTTCAATATATTTTGTCTGCTGTCCATTAAGTTGATTTTGAATATGATTATATTTTTCATTTGCTTCTGAAATATTAGTTTCAAGTATTTCTAGGGATTCTTTAGTCTTAATCTCAAGTTTAATATCATGATAATTGGAAAGCCGTATTAATGAGTCTTTCTGATCTGTTCTTTCGTAAGAAATTGCCAAAGTAATCATTTTTTTTGCCATTTCATACTGCTTTTGATAAGCAAATAACCTTGCCTTTGAACAATAATAGTTAGCATATGGTTGACAATTTCTCTCTTTCTCGTGAATATGTATAGCCATATCAACATTCTTCAATGCACAGCTTATATCTTTATCTTCTACAATTCCATCTATTGCAAGAACATCTAATACAATATCAGCATAATTATTAAAACATCCTATATTATAACTTTTTTTACGACTATATTCATTAATAGCCTTATTTGCATATTTGACAGCCTCTTTATAATAACTTTTCTTTAATGTATCTAAACATTTGAATTTATTATATTGTGACATTACAATATCATAAAGATAAGATAATTTATCTACCTTTTCGAAAATACTAATTTTGCTTTCTACTAATTCAAATAATTCATATCGCTGTTCAAAACGACGATACTGTATAAATAAACAATAAAATGCCGAGAAGCGGAGAGTTTTATTATTATCACTATTATTCAAAATGGCAAAATATTCGTCATTTTTTATGATATCCAATTCATTAAATGCTATTTTCCGAAGACTACTAGTGTAATCAGCACTTGTGGGATCTGATAATTGGGATAATTTATTTACTAATATGTCCATAATTAAATCCTTATCTAAAATAAATCATTATCTGTTAAAAACTCTATCAACTGCTCCACCGTCATCAGTTTACATTCATCGGATTTTCGTGGAATTTGTAAACCCAACGGATAAACGCTTCTTGATATATGGTAATATCCAGCACTCTCATATATATGATTTTTTTCCTCTTCACTAAAAATTTCTTCATATAATTTTTCGCCTTCACGTATTCCAATAATATGTATTGTTTTATCAATATTCAAATTATAATACATACACATTACTTTTGCTAAATCATATATACGACAGCTTTTCATGCTAGGAAAAATAATTTCTCCATGTCGCCCCAATCGTATTGTGTGCATAACCAATTTATATACATCTTCCAAAGTCATAATAAATCTTGTCATATCCATATCAGTTAAAAGAATAGACTGCGTTTGAGAAATTTGGCTTTTCCATGTAGGAATAACCGATCCTTTCGAGCCAAGAACATTTCCTAACCTTACACAACTAATCTTGGTTTTTACATTTGGTTTAGAGGATCGTATTAATCTTTCACAAATTCCTTTGGTCATTCCCATACAATTGGTTGGCGAAATAGATTTATCTGACGATAAGAAAATAACCTGTTCAACCTGCTGTTGTATAGAACATCGAATAACATTTTCAGTCCCAATAATATTTGTAGTAACCGCTTCAATAGGATTCTCTTCGGCAATAGGAACCTGTTTCATAGCAGCAGTATGAATCACATAGTCAATACCACAAAAAACGCTATTAAGTCGATAGAAATCTCTAATATCACCTATAATATATTCCACCTTAGGATCTACAATCTGTTGTTTCATACGATATTGTTTTTCTTCATCTCTTGAGAATACAATTACTTTTTGAACATTCAACATACAAATTTTTTGAATTATATAATTGCCTATTGATCCAGTTCCTCCGGTAATTAAAATACGCTTTCCCTCCAACATAATTACACTCTATTCCTTTCCTTTAGTTCATCAATCAATAATTTGAATAATATTTTGTTTTCCCTTTATTAATTTTATCGCTTCTTTGTCTGTACTCAATTCTTCACTGTTAAAATCAGCTATGTCAAAAATACCATTCAAGTTGTTGGCTTCCGCAAGCTTGTCGTCGTCAATATTGTCAAAACTATCACCTTCCGATATCTCAATGTCCCAATTATCAATGCTTTTGAAGCGGTCGGCGACATATTTCACAAACAGAAATGTCATAATGCAATCTTTATATCACGCTGACCTTACACTGCAGCGCAACTTAGCACATACATGCCATATCTAACTGTAAATTTCACTTTTCTTAATTGCCATTAGTCATAGTCAAAACTCTCTTAATCACTTTGTATTTTGAGTTCCTGCAATGGACATTCTGAAGCCGTTTCTCTCTCTCACAATTCAATTAATGTCGCTATTACAAACTGATTTGGCGTCACATAACCGTTTTCTCAACGGTTTACAGTGAAAAAACTAATATGAAGCTTATCTGCAAATTTTTTATGATACTCCAATTTCCATTGCACAACACCACTTTAACTATCCAAAGTATAGCATATGCGATATTCCTTGACAATCCAGAAACTTGGTCAAGCAGATTTTATTTTACTAAAATTCATAAAAGGAATGTCATGTGAAGTCCGCTTCACCAAACCTCACAAGGCATTCTTTTCTCGCTATTTACTATTCTTTCTGCCAAATCAAGGCTCTTTAAAAAATGGTGTAGTAGTGGTGTAGTAAGTGCCATCTCAAACCATAAAATCATTGATTTTACAGGCTTTTTCAGAATATTTCAAGATACTGCCGTGGCAGATGAATAATATTTTTATCATGTTGCTAAAACTCCTTTATTTCCTGTATTTTCAAGGTTTTTAAGCATTTTTGCCGTTTGTGATTTTGAATATTTTTTCTTAAATTGTCACATATTTTCTTATGTTTTTCTCTGCAAAAGGGGTAAAATGAGGGGTAAATTATTCAGTTTTACCCCTTGCCTTTTTAGTTGCCTGCTACACGCCGTAACTCACTTTGTGCGTCCTCAAAATTTACATGAGTATAAGTATTTAAGGTAACGCTTATATCAGAATGACCCATGATATACTGTAACGTTTTCGGGTTCATTCCGCTTTTTACCATGTTGCTACAGAATGTGTGACGGCATACGTGAGGGGTAATTTTCGGCATTTGCACCTTGTAGATACTGTTATACTTTTCAAGGATATGTTGCATATATTTTTCCCAATGCAGGGCAACCATAGGCATATCATTCTTATCCAAAAACAAAAAGCCTGTATATCCCTCTATGATTGGCTCTGCTTTCGGGGCAGTCCGATTTTTGATGATTCTTCGGGAACTCTCTGCCACTTCCTCCGTCATGGATACATAGCGAATCCCTTTTTCCGTCTTAGGCGATTCTATCACATATTCCATCTGACTTGTGCGCTGTAACTGATGATTGACCCGAATACGCTTTTCTTCAAAATCAATATCCGCAATCGTCAGACCGCAAAACTCCGATATACGCAGTCCTGTATGGAATAAGATATAGATACCGTCATAATATCTGCAAAAATGCTTATCCTCCTGCACAAATCTCAAATATTCCCTTTGCTGTTTTCTTGTAACGGCTTCTCTCGTCATACTGTCATTGACAATAACGGAAGCTAATTCAAACTGGAACGGATTTTTACGGATTAAATCATCATTTTCCGCCATTTGAAACGCCGGTCTGAGTACGCCCCTGATCGTATGAATGGAACTGTAATCCCGTCCGTCCTCTTGCTGTAGCTTAATCAACCACGCTTTAACGTCAGACAGCTTGACTTTATCAATCCGCTTATTATCGAAAGAGTCTTTCTTCAAGATGTTTATAACAGTCTTATATCCTGCTTTGGTGTTATGTTTTACGCCTATTTTAAGAGAAACATATTTTTCCACCAATGACAGCACCGTATAATCGCCTCCGTTTGATACAATCTGATTGAACATATCCTGTTCAATCTGTTTCTCTTATCTTTCCTTTTTTCACTCATGGTTTTATGTCTCCTTTCTGAAAAGAGACCCAAACTCGTGATAATATACTAACACAAATCCGAATCTCTTTCCATACCCAACCGCTATTTATACAACCGTTGCATGGTCTTTTTATTTCGATAGTGGTGATTGAAGTATTTTTATTTTCAAGGGAAACGACTTCTAATTCCCGAAGCACTGTAAAAAATACACCTAATGCAATGCCAGGCACTTCATTCATCGCTATCTTAAATGTATAAAGATATTTTGCTTCAATGTTGTGAATCAGTTCTATATCATTTCTTGCCCGTCTATGAATCTGCCTGTAAATGGATTTTCCAATACACTATGTCCTTCTTTATCAGTGTCATATTTTAGTTTTTCTGATCGAATGGCTTCAGTGCATTTTCTTATCCAGAAAAGCATAAAATCTTGTTAAGCAACTCTCACCGCGTCTTTTTTGTGTCGTTGCTGTAATCAAGGTTAGATAATCTATTCCACCTTGTATTGTCAGGGTATTTATGGTCTTTTCCTTTTTAAAAAATATCATTTTACAACCTTGCGATAATATCTGTTGCAAGAGAAACTGTGACAGACTTTCTACCTACAAATTCATTTAAGAAGTCTAAAAATAGAGAGATTAAATAATTTCCTGTTTCTGTGTTGCAGAATGCTATATAAATTCTCTAAATGTTATATACTGTTCCATTTTCTGTTGTGAACTTAATCTTTAATGATGATTTTCTTATATTTCACATTATTCACTGATTCTTTTCTCCTTTTCCCGTTTGAGATTTAACATATGAAATATGCAATAAACTATGGAATTATAGATAAAGTAAAAAGAATTAAAACTACAGAATAAAAAATATATGTGTTCTATTTATTAATGGATAATACAGGCTGGTATTAATCTTTCTTTTTCCTTTTTCATTTAAAGAACCTTATTTTATCAATGTTTTAGCAATCTTCCAGTTTTCTGTATGCTTTTCTTTATCTGTATAGTTTTACTCAGATGATTCATAATTCTTAGTTCATTTCTGTTTTGGTAGAATTTTGTCGCTTGAAATACTATCTGTGTTAGTATAGATTTTATCTTGTGACAATATTCAATTTTTTGCACAAACAGATTTGAACCATAAAAAAGACATCAGAGTCTTTAATTCCAATGCCTTATACTATTTATAAAAATTCTAAAATAATCTAACTAACTATTGATAAATTTCTATTCAAAATTGATTGCTAAGGCATTATACATTATAAGATATTCCTTTTGTTCAAATTCTTTCTCATCAATTATTTTCCTAATATTAGGATGACTTTTCTTGAGTTGTTTAAGTATGCCTTTCCATCTTCCATATAATGAAGATGAAATTTCCCATAAAAGTGCTGTATCAAGAAATTCATCATTTTTAAAATATATTTCCCAAATTTTTTCCGTTAAATTCTGAATTATTTTTGTTAAGTCTTCTTGCGCATTCCATGAAAAACCATTTCCATTACCTACCATACATTCCAATATAATATTTATAAAATCCATTCTGATTTTACTGTATTTCTCTAATATTTCAAGTGCTTGCTTTCTATTCTTTTCAATAAACATGAGCAACTTATTTGCTGCTCCTGGTTCATTATAAAAATTATAAAATCCATTGTGAGTTTCTCGCAAATCATCAACAAGTTGTGTAATTTGATAATATGTATTTAAATAGCGTTTGTCTACATTCTCAAATTCACCACTACAAATTATTTTTATTTTCTCATGTTGTTCTCTTATCGCTCTATATCTCGAATTCAATTCTGCATCTTTAGTATACATAACATTTGCATCAAAAAAATGCAATATCTCATTTTCTTGTTTGTCATCTTTTGATGATGAAAAACGATAAAACTCTACCTCACCTTCTTGTGATTGAAAATAAATGGCAACGTAACCATATCGCTGTTGTTCCTCTAATCTTTTTAAAGAATTATATGCTCTATGCCTTGCTCCACCACTAATCTTAGTTTCACCCTCACTATCAACTTTACAAAACAAATTATAGGCTCGTATTCTTTCCTCTGTATCAATTATTGTAATTCCGTCATAATTTAACATTGCCATAAACATTTCTAACTTATTATCGAAGTCTTGAATATCATCTGCACTAGACTTTCCTTTAATCCTTAAATCCATATCAATCGTTTCTATATGACTTGTAAAATTTTTATCATTTTGTGGATTCCACTTTGTATCTACAATTAAGCATATAGTACCATGAACTGTTCTTTTTACTCTTTCAAAAATACCTTCCCATTTCCTGCACACATCAATTTCATAAGTATTTGTATTTTTTATATTTTCAGGCACTTCTGCTTTATCAAAATCCATACAAATACACATTGTATCATTTTTAGCAGCAGCAAGTACTTTATTTCCATACAAATGTTGAAAAATGATAAAATTCTTTTCTGTAAAACTTTCCTTTGCTACATCTGTAGTAGTTAATCTTGAAAAAAACACTCCGCATTCAATCTCATTTCTATTTTGTATCAAAAAAATATCTGCACTTTTTTCACAAAAAATCGCGACTTCTTTTATCATGTTTTCAATTTGTATTATTCTTTCCTCTTCTGCATCTTTTTCATTCCAAATATATCTTTTCATAACATAAGAACTTGCAACTAAATTGCTCATATCATTATCCATACCAAGTGCTATTTTAAAATTAAGTTTTTTACTCTCTTCTTCATAGCGACCAAGCAGCGGAATAATTTCTAAAACAACTTCAACAAGTTCCTTTTGTATGTTATAATATATTGATTCATTCTTCACATTTTCTTCAATAAATTTTATAATTTTGTTACGATCCATACGTACTTTTTTCATAATTCATTCTCCTCTGTATATATTTTCGCTAAATTACAAAGTACAAACCTTATTCTATAAATAATTTTTTCAAATTTAACTTGCTTTTAATGCAAGAAACTTTTCTTTATGCTTTTCCAAAAATTCTTTCAAACTAAGTGGCGTAATTGCATACTGGCTCAATTCACTTAAACGATTTACAGTTATATTAATATGTACACCATTCCGTTTTCTTGAAAAATATTTATCCATATCATTTAATCGCTTTAAATCTTCAATAAATTCCACAAAAAAATCTATCTGATTTTTTCCTCTAAAATTCAAACTATAATCTTCTTTACTTAACAACTCTTTTTTTGCATCTTCAATCTCTTTATCCGACACTCCTAACTTATCTTGAATTTCTTTTATAGTTTGATTATAATAAGAGGCTTTTGAAACTTTATTAACTTTAATTTCTACCATACGCGATGTATTTATTGCATCAAAAGAATAATTAATAGATTTTTTTCTCCACAAATATACTAGAGCATTAAACTCTAATATCTGCTCATTAAATTCTTTTGTCCTTAACTCAAAATCGTTCATACACTTTACAAAATCATCATCAGTCTCACTTAGACCAAACTCAGCCTGCAATATTCTACTTAAACATTCTTGTTGTGCATAAAGATTTTCTATCGAATAACAGGGTGTTTCATATAATTCTTCTTTATAATTACTTATACTATCATCATAATCTCTATCAATAAAAAACATCACACATGCATCATCATATAAATTTGAAAAAGTAATTCTCTCTAATAAATTTAATGCTTCCTTTTTATTTTTAACACTATATTCAATACATTTTTCAAATTTCTGTTTTACTCTTGGATTATAATATTTACCATCCTCTCCCACATAAAAACAAAACATATGTGTTCTATAAAATTTTCGACTACTTGCAAATTCTATATAAACAGCCTGTGATATCTCTCTTTCTTTACGCATTTGTGTTACCGAAAATTCTCTATCCATTCGCATTTTACCAGTCCTTTTCGTATAGTGTAATATAATTACTCATATCCTTCGCATCAGCATCAAATTCATTTTGAAAAATAAACGGAGAATGTGTAACAGTCAATAATAAATCACAATTTTCTGTACGCATGATATCTGGTAATAACATTTTTTGCCAAGGAAGCGATAATGATAATTCTGGCTCATCAATAATTACAATACTTTTCTCATTACTTTCCAAATATAACTTTGAAAACAATGATACAATCTGTTTTTCTCCTGATGACAATTGTGTTAGAGAAATCACTCTTTTATTCTCATCTTTTTCATTATCTAAGTATATATTTAAATCTAATGTACTTTTATTATAATGGAACTGTTTACCATTTAAATATTTATTACATGTATTAGTGAATTTTGTAATTCTATCATCATACGATTTTTGTATATCGTAATTTTCAATCAACTTAGTTATCAAATTTAAGAGATGAAAATAATTATAATTCCATATATCACCAGAATCTATTAAATGTGAAATTTTTTCTTTATAAGATGGATCTATTTCATTTCCAACTCTATCAAGTACAATTTTAACGGTTTCCTCACTTACATCAAGATATTTTTTCCTAATATTATACATTTCTTCTTCTAGATCAATCCCGTCTGCATATTGTTTCAAGAGTACTCCCGTCATCTTGGTAAACCCTTCCATTGCCAATGAACGTATTTTTGCCAGTATTATATTTATAGAAGTTTGCACATCTGACATTCCAAATCTTATTAACAATTCTGCCCTGTTTAGTTCTTCACTTTGCAAATTTAAAGATGTTAAATCATCTTCTATTCTACGATACGTAGGCAAATAAACCACTCTTTGTTTAACTTGCTTTGATATTGCATTTATTAGTTGAACTACATTTTTTCTATTAGCCTCACGTCTATTACTATCATTATTTTCTCTATTTTTAGCATATTGAGAAACTACATCTTTTACATAACCTGTAGGTAAATTCATCCTTCCAGCTATCTCATGAATTAAACGATCCGTCGCCATATCAGATTTTGATTCTATTAAAATTTCATCATCTATATTTCGCAAATAGAAACTTACTATATCATTATGATATGGTACATAATTCATATATTTATATGAATCTTTCCGATTATCTCCATTATAATAGGCCCTAATATCCGCAGGAGAAATAGCATGCATTTTTGAATCATCTTTGAATTTCACTTTAATTTCAGAAAATTGAATATTCATTAATCTAGAAAAGTTTTTTTCTAAGATAAAATATATACAATTCAATATTGTTGTTTTTCCCATTCCGTTTTCGCCAATAAATATATTTACTTGCTTATCAAAAGGAATTTCGATATCATATCTACCAAAAAGGCCAAAAATACCTATATACTCTAAATTTGTATCGTTCAATTTATTTATTACCTGTTCTTCTATAAAATAATCATATTGCACTGTTTTCATTATATGTCCTCCCATCAAAAATTATCTTATATCTAATAATTTTCAGTACAAAAATATTAAAACTCCCAAAATGTATATTTCAGAAACAATCCATGAAACAAATCACTCCATTCTTGATTACAAAGATATCCTATGTAATACATCGACAAATATCGACAAAATTCCTTATTTATATTCTACCCCTCTCTCTCACAACATTCAACAATCCTGCTCTGCTAATTTCGCCGCTTTTTATGCTAATTTTCCCCAACCTGTCACGCAACACTTTTCCTCTGCTCTATCGAAAAAAATTCATTCCTACTTCCTCACATCAAAAAAGCATTCGGATTTTTACTCCAAATGCTTTTCACATCCCATTTACTTTTAAAACAAATCACTATGTGTTCCTGTCCTTGTCAAATATAATATCAATTCTCCATTATCAATTTCATAAATCAATAACCAATCTGGTGTAATATGACACTCTCTGCACCCAATATAATCTCCGTTTAGTGGATGATCCTTATTCTTCTCTGGCAGTTGTTCTCCATTTGCCAGCTTCCTAATAATATCTTCCATTAGCTTTATATCATATCCTCTTTTTACTACCCTTTTATAATCCTTTTTAAAAGATGAATGATATCTAATCTTCAGCATTTAAATCCTCCATCAGTTCTTCCACAGAAGAATAAGAACGGCTTAAATTTCTTTTATGTCTGACGTCATCAATAGCTTTCCTTGTTTCCTCATTAGGCATATTCATGGAAATTTCAAACGGAATCCTCTGCTCCCTTATTGCCTGTTTTGCTGCCATAGTAAAGAAAGTGGTCATATCTAATCCCAAATCAGACATCAGCTCTTGCAACTGTGCTTTTACACCTGTATCCATCCGCATCGTTATATTAGTTGTTGCCATAAAATTCGCTCCTTCCTTTCCTATATTATATTATCAGCAACCCACTCCGTCAATACATTATTTGTGCATTGCACAGTTTGTTTTATTATTTACTTCAGTTATTTAATCCAATATATCATTTTCACCAAAAATAAAGGCACCCCACATCTCTGTGAATGCCCTTATCGCAAATCTATTATCAGTAAATTCCTAATACTAACCTACTATACTCTATCCCCATCACAGCAAATCTACCCCTAACAAAATGAGAACTCCTTAATATTTTCCTGCCTTTCCACCAGAGCAAATAACATGTCCAACTGCCTGCTGCTACGCTTTTGCGCTCTTTTTTTCGCTGATTTATAATACATCTTTTGTTTCCTGCTATTTTGGGGCATCTGCCGATAGTCCATCGGCAGATTTTGTTTAAAATCATCATGTTTCTTAATGTATTTTAAATATTTCACAATGCTTCCTGATTCCGCCATATCTCCCTGTCTGTGATATGGCGCATTATCCACATTATCAAGGTCAATGCGGCCATTCACATAATTTCTGTGCAGTAATATGAATCTTTGTATGCTTTTCCTATAAACAATCTTCCAACATCCGACATCGGTTCTAACATATATCTTATTATTTTTCAAATCCACATCTATATTATTTTGACGGGCAAAATACTCTATGTTTTCCAATTCCATATGATATAAAAATCTTACGTTATCGCAACACTTACACGGACGATATCCTCTCCATTCAGCTTCTTCCCACTCCATTTTCATCCGGTTCTTCCGATGAATTTTTTGTACATATTTACATTCCGGTCGATGGTACACCATATTTGCCGATTCCCTGCTCATCATTCTCATATCCATTTCTCCTTTCCCGTTCAGGATTTTCATTTTTCTGATAAGCCAAGAATAACGAATCATATGTACTATAAATAGGACTTTATAGTGATTTCACCCATTTCCCCCTCTTAAGCCTCACCAAAAACAACACTCCCCTGACGCACAGTTCCCCGCACATGGCAAACCACACGCCGTAGAGACCGATTATCGGCGCTAACAGCGCGGCAGCGGTAATACGCACGCCCCACATACTGAATAAATTGAGCAGACTGGGAATCCGTGTATCGCCTGCGCCGCGTAGTGCGCCCGCCGCAACAATAGATGCTGCATAAAGAGGCTCCGCAAAGGCTTCAATCCGTAGTACCTGTGTTCCCAAGAGGCGCACTTCCTCATCCGGTGTCAGCATGGCAAACATATAGGGGGAAAGTAAGAACATAAGAACTGCCATAACGGACATAATTCCCATTCCCAGGGCAACGGAAAGCCAGGCGTATTTTTTGGCAAGTTCCTGTTTTCCGGCTCCAAGGCTCTGTCCGACAAGGGTTGTCGCCGCGGTTCCTACACCATACCCCGGCATATAGCATAGACTTTCCGCCGTAACCGCCAGCGTATTCGCAGCAATGGCAACCGTACCCAAAGGCGCGGTAATATGTGTCAACGCTACCTGTGCGCCGCATAAAACAATATGTTCAAAGGCAAGCGGCACTGATATCCGTATCGCCCTTTTGTAGCACTCTTTATTGCTTATTTTCGGGTTTTGGTCTTTTGCCATGTTGTGTGTCAATTTCAGATAATCCGATTTTGTACAGGCCGCCCACAGCATCAACGCTGCAATAACAACTTCTGACAATGCAGTTCCTAACGCCGCGCCCGATACGCCCAGCCCCGCACCGGCTATCGTTATCTGAAATCCCCACAAGTCCATTTGTCTTTCCGGAAAAATCAGCAGAAAATTAAAAAGAACGTCCAACGCGCACATCACGATATTAAGAACGCTCGGCGTCTTCATATCCCCGCTGCATTGCAGCATGCTTCCCGCAAGCTGACGAAGCTGCGTTGCTGGCAGGGCGCAGGAGAATATCAGAAAGTATCGTGAGGCGGCTTTGGTAATCTCCACCTCTCCTCCCAGCCATACGGGAAGCGAAGGGCTGATTAAGATGCCAAGTATCGCCAGAAATGCTCCGAATAGCAGGCTAAAACGCAAGGAATGCCGAAAAACATCCCTCGCCTCTTCTTTTCTTCCTGCCCCGGCAAGATGCGCAACCTGAACGGAAAATCCCGTTGCCGCCGAAATGCACAGACCGCCTAACAGCCATGTGGAACTGGTGACAAGACCAATCGCCGCCGAAGCTCTTGCCCCCATGCTTCCCACCATGGCCGCATCAATATATTGCATAATAATAGAACTGATTTCAGCCAGAATTGCCGGAACGCTGAGTTTTATTACCAGTTGTATCTGCTGAACAAAAGACAGCTTTGCCCTGTCATCAAGCCACTTCGGTGTGTTATGCTGCGTCTCGCTCATCGACAGTTTCCACCGTTTCCTGCATCAGCATTTTTTCTATCTTCATAATCATTCTCTTTTCATCCTTTCCGAACCACAACTTCACCCATACACTCCATGACCGGCTCTTCGCGGATAATCTCTCCCACGCTGTCCACTGTGATTGTGCCGGACTTGGGATTTTTAATGGAAACCACATGCCCGCGGATATCTGCATCTACATCAGAATATTCAAAAGATAAATCCGTATCCTCCATTGTACAGTTTATTAACGTGAGGTTTTTACAATAGCATAAGGGCTGCGTACCGGTGATTTTACAGTTGATAAGTGTCAGTCCGTCAGAAAACCAGCCCAGATATTCACCTTTTACAACACTGTCTTTCACCGTCACGTTTTTGCTGTGCCAGAAAGCGTCTTTCGTATCCAATTCGCAATCATGAATCTCCAAATTTTCCATATACTGAAAGGAATATTTTCCTTTCATTTTAACATGATTTAACACTACATCTCTGCTGTCAAAAAACAGATATTCAGAGTCAATATCCGTATCAAGCAGCGTAATGTCTTCTGATTTCCAACCAAATTCCTGCGACACTATCTGACAGCCCTCCAGCCGGATATGCGCGCATTCGCGTACCGCCTTAATGCCGCCTAACACACTGTCCGTAATCACGCCGTTTTCGGCATACCAGATAGCGGCACGCGTCTTTTCATCCATCTTAGATTCTGCCAGCGTAAATCCCTTTACATGCCAGAGAGGATAACGCAGAGAAAAACTGCACTTTTTCAAGTTAATGTCGGCAGACTCTTTTAACGCCGACTCTCCGTCGGCGGGTCCGGCAAACACGCATTTTTCTATATCCGTATGTTGTGTATGGTATAGTGCGCGTTCTTCATCAAACTGTTTTCCCGTAATCAATGTTCGCATGATACTGATTCTCCATCCTTGTTATCATTATGCCTGCCCCGGGCATTGTAAAGAATGCGTTTACACAGATACTTTCTTATCCATTCAGCATAATCCGGCCTGTGCGCACTCTTTCAATCTTTCAACGACTTTAATCTGCTGCGGACACGCATTTTCACACTGTCCACAGGCAACGCAGTCCAATGTGCCTCCCGCATTCGCCGTTACCCGTTCGTATTCCTGTTTTCCCTCTTCCAACTGCCCCCATATAAGCTGTCTATTTCTTGCCGCAAAAATCTCCGGAATCGGAATCTGTTTCGGGCAGCCCGCCGTACAGTAATGACACGCCGTACAGGGAATGGATTTTATGCTGTTTATGGCCTCCTGCGCCTTTTGAACCGTCTCCCTTTCCTTTTCCTGAAGCGGTTTAAAGTTTTTCATGAAAGAAAGATTATCTTTCATCTGCTCTATATTGGACATTCCCGAAAGCACCGTGATAATACCGTCTAATGAAGCCGCATAGCGGATTGCCCATGACGCGTAGGACATCTGTGAGTCTGCGCCGCTAAAAATACGTTTTACCGCTTCCGGCGGATTGGCCAGTGCGCCGCCTTTTACCGGTTCCATAACGATGATGGATTTTCCGTGCTTTCTTGCTACCTCATAGTTTTCCCGTGCGGTCACGTCGGGATTTTCCCAGTCCGCATAATTAATCTGCAGCTGCACAAATTCCGCATCCGGATGAGCGGTTAAAATTTCATCCAGAAGATCCGGCGTCGCATGGAAAGAAAAGCCCCAGTGCTTAATGAGTCCTTTTTCTTTCTGTTCTTTTACAAAATCCCATATATGATATGTATCATATATCTTATAGTTTCCTTTTTGTAAAGCATGTAATAAATAATAATCAAAATATCCGGCATTCGTACGCTCCAAGCTTGTAAAAAGCTGCTGTTTAGCGGCTTTTTCATCTATTCCTCCCATCGCCGCGTGCAGCTTGGTCGCCAGCGTGTAACTCTCTCTCGGATAACGGTCCACAAGCGCGGCTTTTGCCGCCCGTTCCGAGTCGCCGCCGTCATATACATATGCCGTATCAAAGTAGATCATTCCAGCGTCCATAAACAAATCCACCATTTTTTTCGTCTGCTCGATATCAATTTTACCTGATGCCTCTTTCGGCAGTCTCATAAGACCAAATCCCAGTTTCGGCGTTGCCTCTCCAAAATAATGTTCCATTTTCATTCACCATACCTTTCCCTTAATTTACAGATTATATGCAAAATGTCTGCACTTTGGAATCCCCCTGTGATTACAACAATTTCCTGCTATATAAAAAGACAGTCGATATTCTCCACTGTCTTTTTATTATATATGATTATCTATCGTCTTTCCATACCATTTACAAATAAATTAATATCCCGCAATCGCCGTAGCGTGCATATAGGCATCAGAACCGCGCGCACAGGTAACGCTGACTCTCTTGCCGCTTACCAGAATCTTACAGCTTGTAACGCTGCCCAACGAATCCAATTTCAATTCCATTTCTCCCCCGGTTGTCACCAGATACAGCATATTCTCATTGGATTTGCTTCCTACCGTTCCGGTTACGGTTGCCGTTGTGGAAGAATCAAGCTGCGCCGTTGAAAAATTATCCTTTGACGCCACAATCTTTGCCGCGTGCATATAGGCGTCGGAACCGCGGTAAACGGAAATCGACAATCTTGCTCCGGGCGTAACAACCATGCCGTTTCTGGAATCCGTGTTGCTGTCTACCTTAATCTGCATTTCTCCACCGCCGGTTGAAAAATATATCAAATCTTCTTTGGTCTTATCGTTTACGGTTCCGGTAACCCATGACGTATCGTTTGTAATTTCCGTTACGGGAGCCGGTGTATATGACGGATTGGAACCTCCCGAACTTGATGAGGACGCCCCCGCCGTCGAATCGGAAATACTTACGGCGTGCATATACGCGTCAGAGCCTCTGACACAGGTAATGCTGTAAGTTTTATCGGCTACCAAAAGCCTGCATCCGCTCATATCGGTTGTCGTATCAAGTTTAATTTCCATCACGCCCGCGCTTGTCTTAAAATAAAGAACATCATCCTTTGATTTTTCTTCTATGGTTCCGGTCACCGTAGCGGATGTGGAAAAATCCAGTGATACGCCGGGTGTCTGGGAAGTTCCGTATATTTTAACCGCATGTAAATAACCGTCGCTGCCATGCGTTACGGAAACGCTGATTTTACTGTTCGGCAGAAGCATCTTGCATTCGCTTGTATCCGTCGAGCTGTCTATTTTAATCTGCATTTCTCCCTCTTTGGTTCCCAATAATAATAATTCGGAAGTTGTACCGGAATTTACCGTTCCCGGTACGGTTGCCATAATATCTACCGCCTGCGCCTCCATCGTCGCCGCTGGTAACATAACTGTGCCAAACACAAGGCATGCTGAAATTCCTAAACTTGCAATCCTGTATTTTTTCATCTCTTTCCCTCCATCAAACAAATATCATAATGCTATTTGTAAACAAATTATGTTAATACGTTATGTAAATACATTATATAGTATTTAGAAAAGGAAATCAATGGTTTTTATGGAATATTTAGAAAAATCATGACTATTTTTATCATTTTATGGCATTTCGCTTTATAACAGTGTAAAATATAGGAAACCAATTCTTGAAAGGACTGTAAAAATGGACAACACCTATACGAAAAATACACCCCGCCAGAACTTTTTATGGAAGCAGATGACTATGGGCGTCTGCTATTATCCGGAACATTGGGCGGAAAGTCTCTGGGAATCGGACTTAACGAAAATGAAAAAAGCCGGCATCAGCGTTATCCGCATTGCGGAATTTGCCTGGAATAAAATAGAAACCGCAGAGGGCGTCTATGATTTTTCTTTTTTTGACCGCTTCTTAGCCCTGTGTCTGAAAAAAGAAATGAAAGTCATTTTCTGTACGCCCACGGCTACGCCTCCGGCATGGTTAAGCGAAAAGCACCCGGAGATTTTAAACGCCCGTATCGACGGCGCGCTGTACCGCCACGGCGGCAGACGGCATTATAACTATAACTCTCCCGTTTATCTGGATTACTGCCAAAAAATTGTGACGCAGAGCGCGGCGAACTATGCCCCGCATCCCGCCGTCATCGGCTGGCAGATTGACAATGAACTAAACTGTGAAATCAACGAGTTTTATTCCGAGGCGGACGATAACGCTTTCCGCGTTTTTTTACAGGAATGCTATGTTGACATCGCAGCTCTGAACAAAGCATGGGGAACTCTTTTCTGGAACCAGACTTACACGGACTGGAAAGAGGTTCATCTTCCCCGCCTGACGCCGAGTCAGGGCGTCAACCCGCATATGTATCTGGATTACTGCCGTTTTATCGCGGAAAGTGCTTTTCGTTTCTGCAAAATGCAGGCGGATATCATACGGCGATTTTGCAAACCCGGCGATTTTATCACCACAAACGGTATGTTCTCCCATATCGACAACCACCGTATGGCAAAAGAATGTCTGGATATCTATACCTATGATTCCTATCCGAATTTTGCTTTCGGTCTGGATGCGGAACCCCAAAAGGATATTTTAAACGACCGTTGGAATTCCAAAAATCAAAACGAAGTCCGCTCCATCTGCCCGCATTACGGCATTATGGAACAGCAGTCGGGCGCGGGAGGCTGGGTCACCAGAATGGAACAGCCTGCGCCAAGACCCGGACAGCTTACGCTTTGGGCGATGCAGAGTGTTGCGCACGGCGCGGATTTTATTTCCTTTTTCCGCTGGCGTACCTGCCCTTTCGGAACGGAAATTTACTGGCACGGGATTCTCGACTATGATAACAGGGATAATAGGAAATTAAAAGAAGTTATGGACTTTTATCAGAAATTCCAAACGCTTGCCCCGGTCTGCGGCGCAGACTACGCCGCGTCGTTCGCCCTGTTAAAAGACTATGATAATATATGGGATTGTGAGGCGGACATCTGGCATAAACGGATTGCCTCTTACAGCGAAGATGAAATCTTTGCCGGGGCGGAACTTGCTAATCTGCCCTATGATATCGTCTATCTGCAAAAAGACAGCGATATCGCTGATTTAAGCAAATACCCCGTACTGCTCTATCCGCATCCCGTAATAATGGATGGGGTAAAAGCCGCCTTATTGGAAACTTATGTAAACCAAGGTGGCACCCTGATTATCGGATGCCGCAGCGGTTTTAAAAACAAAAACGGCATCTGCGAAATGCTTCCGCAGCCCGGTCTTTTGCAAAACTTAAGCGGAACGGACGTAACGGACTTTACTTATACAAGCCCCGCAGAAGATGACACTTATGCGCTCTGGAACGGACAGAAACTGGAAACGCCGATTTTCAATGATATTTTAACGCCTCTTGCCGATACGAAAGTACTTGCCCGCTATGCGAACGGCTACTATGCCGGACAAGCGGCGCTTACAGAGCATAAAACAGGCGCAGGAAAAACGCTCCATCTTGGCAGCGCATTTTCCAGAGACGCCGTACCCGCGCTTTTAGAATATGCCGGGGCAGTATCACCTTTTACCGAATTGATAGCGGCGGACGGATATGACGTAGAACTGACGCTGCGTATCAAAGACGGACGGAAATTTTTATTTGTACTAAATTTCAATCCACAGCCGGTATCTTTTATATTGAAAAAAACAATGCGCGCTCTCTATGATGATACCGAGGTTTCCGGCCTCATAACGCTGCCCGCTTTCGGCACAGCCGTCTATGAAATTTCCGCAAGATAATAATACCATCCCCTTTCTCCTGCCGCCTGTTATGTCCGCCACTTCGTATCAACAGGCGGCAGTTCATTTCCTTTTGTCAGGTAAAATCTGTCAAAGCGCATACCCGAAGCCATATTATAGATATCCAATATATGCTCCCCCTGTTCTAAGACAGACGCCGCCGCGGGAACCCACTGATATATCTGCTCTCCCTCATAACGAAACAGTTTTCCATGGCGGTACAACGCCTCTTCGGACAATACTCCCCCGTCCATACCGAGGCGGTAATGCGATTCTCTCTCATCCCGAAACCGAATAAGCATCCACACCGTATACCTGCCGCCCATAGCATAAAAGCGATAATGCAGCGCGGGCGCATCCGCCGTCCTCTCCCACATGCGGTTCCTAGTGCGCACATAAAGGCACAAGCCGCTTCGCCCGAACGACTCCCCCGCACAGTGTCTCCAGTCATCACCCGTTTCCCAGGCAGACGAACTCTGCGCAAGTGCGGTGGCGGCGTCTATTTTAACCGCTCCGTCTTTTTCCGTAAAAAGATGCGCACCCTGCTGAAAATACCAGTCCGGCGTTATCTGCCTCGCATATTCCGTTTCCTGTACGCTCCTTGAAAGCCTTGTAAGCGTATCCTCACCCGGTGGCGTATCCACGGATATATATTCTACTGCCCTTGGTCTATTTTCCATTTGTCCGTAAAAGATTTTCGCCCACGTTACCGCCTCCCACTGCTTCGGCAGACGCTGCACGCCACGTATGCCTGCCAGACGGCTCTCTTTTCTCGGTTTCGTATAGATAACCAGTCTGGAAAAGGCAAAATAACGGTCTACCGCATATAATGCTATCTGATGTTTTCCCGCTTCCATAAAAGGCAGCGTCATATACAGACGTTCCACATTGTTTAATACATTTTCTTTCCATGTTCCTTTCCATTCATCATTGGAAAAAGACTCCAGAATCCGTATCTCACCCCCGTCAACCGCTATTCCTATCCGAATCCGTCCGGTCGCATTCAGCGACGGAAAACGGTGCAGTTCCAGTAAAAATTCCCCCTCGCGCCGGGTATGGAACGTATATATAAGAGGCTTCTGATGGGTTCCACATGCCTCCGCCAGACTGCCCCAGCCGCTTCCGAGACAGCGGATGATATGAAAATCTCCCGAAGCATTCTCGGCAAAAGGCGCTTTCTCATGGACATCCCTGCTGCTGTATGCCGCACTTTCAGCAATCCCCGCCGCGCTGTCCGCCTCCAAAACGATGACGCCGTCCTCTTCCGCCGCCGTACCGGGAATATCCGTTTCGTCCGCTCGAAAATAAACAGGGATATGTTTTTCAAAGCCCTCGTCTATGCTTTGCACCACAATCCTGCCCTGCATTCTGTTTTGCTTATCCGACAATCCATCCTGTGCAGACGTCGAGCCATTTGTTACGCGCATACAGATACGAAGTTCCGTCTCTACCTGTGCGGACAGGATATTGCCCGCTATTTCTATCGTTTCTTCTTTGCTTCCGGCGTCCGCAGCTGTAATTGTCAGCCAGTCGGGAAAAATTACTTTTACCGATACCGCGCCCGCGCCGGTATTGCCAATCTCTATCCACTTATCACGGCTGCCGCTAAATTCCAGTTTTTCCTCTTCATTCCAGATATCCACCCGCATCCGCGGCTCGCCCGTTATCACCAGCGGCGGCGTACAAATCGGCATCATTGCTGTGCGCGGCGGCGGATATCCCTCAGGATTTAAAATGCCGTTCCATTTTCCGTCTGACATAATCGTATTGTAATACACAATCATGCTGCGCCTGATATCTTCAAACATGCGGGATTTTCCGGTATAGAGCGCGGCAGCCTGCATATTGCCCCGCTCATGCATTAACGTGCTTCTGTCCGCATAATAGTAAGCCAGATTTGTAAAATACGCAGCATGAATGCGCATGAGCGCCATTTGGTAAAATGCCGGTTTTTCAACTTCCGGAAGGCTCTCGTAGATGCTGTTTCCCTTTTGAAATAACTCTTCATATTGATGAATGCGCACCGCCGCTTCATCCCCGTAAGCGGTCTGTGAAAAAATTCCGTTCTCCATATGTTCGACTTTACGCACGTTTGTCAGTTGGAAAAAATCATGTAAAATCGTGGACACTTCCCGCCCGTTTTTACCGGAAAAAATTTTATCCGCCCAACCCGCTGTAAACTTTTCTACATCCTGTGTCAGCGCATCCTCTTTCCCGATTTCCCATGCCAAAGTCAAAAAGAACGTGATTTCCAATTCTAACGGCTTCATTGCACCGCTGTTTAACACCCAGAGTTTACGGATTCCCTCGTTCCATGCCTTTTGCAGTTCGTTTCTCGTATGGGCAAGCGGAATCGAACCAAGAAAAACATAGGACATACCGGACGGCGCCCAGTAGGAATTATGATAATAAATACCGTTTCCGCCCGCTCTTTTCTGTTCACGCTCCGACGGAAAGCGGCGGATATATCCGTGGTTATCATTCGCCCACACCAGCGTCATATCTTCCGGTACAGACAGTCCGTTATCATATAATTCCAGCACTTCCTTATAGGGGATAAAAGTCATCATCGGTTTATCAGCAAGCGTTTTTTCCAAAATGGAACGCTGGTCAGAAATAATGCGTTCTAACAACTCTCTCTTTGCCTGTCTTTTCTCTTCCTCGGATTGATTTTCCAAACCACCCAGCGCGCCCGTCTCAAAACCGGAATCATGAATGCCGCGCATACCAAGCGTATAACAGACTTCAAAATCCTTATTCTGTTCTACGCTCTCCCTCCAGTATTCCTGTAAAATCTCCCTGTTTCTGCCCTCTATGGAATAATCGTAAACGGCGTTAGTATATCCCTTTTCGGTTATCCATGGGAGCCATTCTTTATTGTTAGAGCGCATCAGCATATCGCAGTGCGACGTTCCCACCACAATGCCCATCCGCTGTGCCAGCGCGCCGTTTTCCGGGTTTCTGTTAAAAGAATTGACGTGCATCGCGGGCCAGATATAATTCGCCTTTAACCGCAATAACAGTTCAAATATTTTCTCATACGTCCGAATGCCGATGGTCGGCTCTTTCATATAGTTTTGCGCCCATGCCTCCAACTCTTCCTCGTCGTTGATAAAAATGCCCCTGTATTCCACGGAGGGGTAATCCGTCACACAGTAATTTTCCGGCAGCGTAAATCCATCCTTTTTTTTGACCGGCACATCCGCCAAAAAGTACCACGGCGATACGCCCATCTGTTCGCAAAGGCTGTAAATGCCATAGACGGTTCCCCGCCTGTCGCTTCCCGTTATATACAGTTCGCCGTTATGCACTCTGATTTGATAAGCCTCTTTTCGCAGTTTCCCGCTTTCGTCGGACAGGGCTTGTAAAACGGCAGGGGAAATGTCCTTGCCAGCGATATCCGCACTCGCAATATGGATAACGGCATGGTTGCCATGATTGGCATCATCCATGTCAACGCCATCCTGTGCGCCGCTCTGTACTTTGACGCCATCTATCACCTTTTGTATGTCTGTTTCTAAATTGCGGGCGGCAATTTTAACGGCGGGGGATTCCCCGTCGGATAGCAGGATATGCGCTTGTGTATTTTTATGTAATGAAAATTCCATATACGTCCTTTCTGAGTGGCTGCTTTGTTCTCGTAAAATCCTAATTTTCCGTACCCATTATATCATTGAACGCATATTTTCACAACGCTATACAAGACAGCCGGTTGATGATACACTTGAAGCAGGGTTGGAAATAGAACAATAGTATAAGTTTCACGCTTAAACTACTGTAAGAGGTAAAACCTAGAGAAAACTTTCACCTCAAAAAACTTGAATTAAATAACAGAATGTGATATATTATAATCACATAAAGGAACAATCGCCCACAAGGGTTGACCTTTGAAGAATGCAATAGAAACTCCACTCTGCAACTGCCAAGTATACAAGGGTGGATTTTCTATTTCGTAATTTCGTAAAATCGATACAACTGTTCTTCATCATCATTCAAATCTTTATACATTCTTTTTCCATTCAGAATAAATCCCACTTTTTCAATCACTTTCCAAGATGGTATGTTTTCATCTCTCACTGTCGCAATCATTCCTTTTACATCATAATGATTGAGAAAATATTCCGTATATGCTTTGACCGCTTCCACTGCATAACCGTTGCTCCTATATTGCTCCCCGATAAAATATGTAATGCCTGTTTGCTGAAATTCTTCATAATAAGAACATCCAACAGAGCCGATTACCACAGCTTCATCCTTTAAAGTTATTGTATAAGCCAGATAATCCGTATGGGGATTGTTTCTATATGCAAAGTTCTTTGCCTCATCTATCCATTTTGCCATCCAATCACCACAGTCTTTATCAAAACCGCAATCATTTAAGCTGCCGTCTGCCGCCATTTTGACAAAGGGAATTTCATCTTCTGTTTTTACATCTCGAATGAACAATCGCTGCGTTTCAATTTTCACAAATAAAACCTCCGTACATTTTAACCCCATTGCATAAACAGAGTTTGCACAATGGATGTATTTTGCTTCTATTATATCATAATCATTCTTGACATATAGGTAATTTATTGCTATAGTTAATATGCAACTAGTTACCTATATGAGGGCATAACATGAGATTAGACGATTTGATTACAAGATTTTCAAATACTACGGAGAATCAAAGTAAGGCTATTTTCAGTACCTTATTCATCGCCGGAAATAAGCTTCAAACCCTTTTTGACAGCCACATTCCGGAAGTATCATTAAAACAATTTATGTTACTATCAATAGTCAGGCAATCAAAAGAACCGCTAACATTTACCCAATTAGGAAACCTGTTAGGATGTTCAAGACAAAATGTTAAAAAGTTGGCCGATGTTCTAATGAAAAAGGGCTTTGTCATTATCAGGCAAAGCCCGTATGATACAAGAGCTTTGTGCATCTGCCCCACGGAAAAAGTGAATGACTATTTTCAAAACGATTTTTCAAAGTACCAAAAAGAATTGAAATATCTTTTTGAAGTTTACACAGAAAAAGAAATTGAAACACTTTTTATTCTTTTATCAAAGTTATATGCAGGCATAGAAAATCTGGAAAGGAAAGCTGTCGATGAAGATAATAGTAATTTATAATTCACAAACAGGTTTTACAAAGCGTTATGCCGAATGGATAGCAAAAACGACCGGCGCGGATTGTCTTGAATTGTCCGTTGCAAAAAAGAAAGATTTGGCTGCATATGAAGCAATTATTTTTGGAGGCTGGGCTTGTGCGGGCAGCATCAGTAAAATCAGTTGGTTTAAAGAAAATATAGACAAATGGACAGATAAAAAGCTGATTGCATTTTGTGTTGGGGCAAGTCCAATAGATAATCCGGAAATTGAAACAGCTCTTAACCGGAATTTTAATGAATGGGAACGGGAAAGAGTAAAAATATTTTATTGTCCGGGAGGCTTCAATTATGAAAAAATGTCCGCTCCGTCTAAACTAATGATGAAAATGTTTATTAAAGCGCTTAGAGCAAAAAAAGATAAGACAGAATCGGAACAGGTAATGGTAGAAATGATTTCTTCATCTTATGATATTTCGGACAAAAAATATATTGAACCGATTTTGCAATATCTAAAATAGTTTGTAAAATTTGATAATTATTTATGGCTGTTTTTTCGCCAACATAATTGTTTCCTGCAACAAAAAATTAACTTATAAATTCCTATGGTAATTAAAATTCCTGCATTTATATATAATACTAAGCACAAGTCTTTTACAAACAGCCAAATTACCTTGAAAGGTATTCCCACAATGAGCGGAATACACAACAAAATGATAGGAATCACAATATGGCGCATAATGTCAATGCTCTCTTTACTGATAATGTTTTCTCCATCGTTTAAATACATCTGCAAGTATCTTCCTATGTCCGATATGCTCGATGAAAGATAGCCTGCCGGAATATTCATCCATGTCCCATCTTTTATTTCTTCCGGATAGTCCGGTTCACCGGCAATGGGAATACCAAAATAATTTCTATAGCCATCTATTAAACCATTCTCTTTACTCTTTTTAAGCGTAGCTGCAGAATGTTCCATACCCAATGGAGTAAAAATATTGTTCGCTATATATTCGTCATAACTGATTCCGCTTACTGCTTCAACGATTAATCCAAGCAATCCATAATTCACATTTGCATATACATGGCTGCCATATGAATCTGTGCTTTTCAGTTCTCCAAATGTCTGATATGTCGCTATTCCGCTTGTCTGATTAAGAAGATTTCTTACAGTTATTTTGTTGCAATCTGCGCTGTCTGCAAACCACTTTGAAGCATCAATATATGCAGATATAGAACTGTTTAAATCAATCTTTCCATCTTCTACAAGCTGCATAACAGCTAACGCCGTAAATGATTTGCTCATGGAACCAATTAAAAAAGGGGTATCAATACTGTCACAATTTCCATAAGTTTCCTGAAATAATATATTATCCGCATTAACCACTATTACAGCCATTCCCGGAATATGATATTTTTCCGCATCCTTTGCAATTTGCCTGCTAATCTCATCATAATTTGGTTGTTTCTCATTCGATGCAAGGGCGTTGTTTCCGCAGACTAAAAAACAGCACATTAAAAATGCTATGCCAATGCTTATTAGTTTTTTTGATTTATTTTCCATATAAATTCACCTGTTCAAAGCAATCCTTTTCTACCCACTGAAAAGTACGGGTACTCAATCCATCAGCCCATGTGATAGCAGATATATCCTGCTTGATATATGCTGTCTTTCCGGTTTCCACTTCTAAAATATAGATTCCCGGAAGTATCCTGAGTACCTCATTCGCCTCCTCTTCCTCTAAGTCATAGCATGCTTCCATATCCGGACTGGAATAAGCTATATACTTTCCGTCCGGACTATAGCACGGATAATACATATCTCTTCCAAGATACTTGATTCTTCCTGATGGATAAGCGTATTCATAAAAATTACGTCCGCCTAACTGATACACTACTTTCCCGCTATCCTTATCTCCCTGAATCTGCCACACATAGTTATACTGCTCCCCCTGATAAAAAGTCAGCCAAACCTCCGCACTCTCTAAATCACATATCGCCATTTCCCATGTATCAGTATGATTCAATTCATTGTGCTGAATTTTCGTTCCTGCCGCCAAATTCCCTTGTTCATTAAACTTCACAGGGCGGTATTCTGTTTGTTTATATAACCTGTCCACTTTCTCATCAAATCTTTCCCCGTCCGTTACCGTATAGGCATCCCCGCTTTTTATAATGCGGAAAGGAGCATGGTCACGAATATCCGCTTCCCGCCGCTCTTTTTCTCCTTTTCCGGTAAAAAAACGCCATATATTAGTCCAATCATCATCTTTCACATTTTCTTTCGTGATAACTAATTGACAATCCGGAGAGATATCATGCAATTCCATATATTCCTCATATCCGCACTCTCGAAACGGTTCCATGAATTTCTGATAAAGTTCTATTCCTGCTTCCATCGTTTCCGCACTGCTTCCGATAAATGCATTTACAGTTGGATTGACCGGCGCTGTTGTTCCTATATTGTTATTACAAAATAGGTAATAATGAAAATCCTCAAAATCGCTTATACTGCAATAATCGTTTACGCTTGGCTGCGCTTCTCCATTTCCCTCCACTTTCATCGTATTGAGAATGATAAACAAACTACACATAATACATATTATTTTTCTGCTAATTTTGCGCATTCTGCTTTTCCTCCATTTTCGCAGGACTGCTAATTTTCTCCTTTTTCTGGGTACTATTCCAATCATCTTTGAAAAGACCATAGAGATAGAGGTCTGCCCAATTCCCGTCATTGTCTTTTGTATGGCTTCGCTGGATTCCTTCCAACTGCATACCGAGTTTTTTCATTAAACCAACTGCCTTTACACAATCAATAGTTTCAGCGAATATCTTGTGTGCATCTAACTCATTAAAGGCAAAATCAATCACCGCTTTGCAAGATTCATATCCATAACCCTGCCGCCAGAAATTTTTATTGAAAAACCAACCAATTTCGTATACGCTTTCATCAAACTCATTGAACAAAATATATCCAATCATCTTACCGCTATCCTTATGAACTGCAGCGACAGCGCCTCTTTTTCCAATACAAAATTCCGACAAGAAATTAGATGTTTTTTCAAGGCTGTATGCAGGTTCACAATTCTTCATTACTTCATCATCGCCCAAAATATCATGTAAATCTCTAACATCATCCATTATGTAGTCCCGAATGAGCATTCTTTGCGTTTCAATATTCATTTGCACTACTCCCCTAAACTTCGATTGTTGATACAATTATAACCTGCTTTTAACGGGTACGCAATTCTGAAAAAGGGCGTAAGATTGAAATTGTGCATTTATGAAAATCAGGTTATAATGATACTTATAATCAGAGTTTGTGAAAGCAGGGAAAATATATGTGGTTTTGGTGGTTTATATTTGTTTGTGATTTATTGATTCCGGTCACAATGATTATTGCCGGCAATATGATGTGGAAACATACTCCCGAAAAAATCAATGGCATCATTGGATATCGGACAACACGTTCCATGAAAAATATAGATACATGGAGATTTGCACAGGATTACTGCGGGCGTTTATGGTGGAAAATCGGTTGGATTATGCTGCTGCCGTCAGTTGTTGCCCATTTGCCTTTTTATCATGGCACAGAGGATACGATTGGAACAGTTGCGGCAATTCTATGTACAATACAATGCCTCATTTTAGTATCAGCTATTTTCCCGACAGAACGAGCCTTGAAAAGGACTTTTACCGAAGAGGGAATTAGAAAATAACTCCCTTTTCGGAATTGTGTACCCACTAAAAATGGATTGATAAAGAGAAATCGGGATTTTGCGATTATGGAGAATAAAACATGAATTTTACTGTCTACATAGGAATTGGAATTTTACTTATTTTAGCGATAATCGGATTACTTATTTTGTTAAGACGCGATTCCTTTAAATCTGA
>JAMPEU010000034.1 GCA_023664865.1 Butyrivibrio sp.
TTATCACCCGCACAATCTCTGCATTTGTAACCTCTCCCTGTGCAATTCCGTCTATTACCGCCTGTAAATTGGTTCCGCCGCCGGAAACACACGCAAGTATCTTTAACATTTATTATCTCCTATATTATCGTAACGCCCTTTTCACCAGCTATTATACTTCCTACGGCGTAAGGCGTCTCGCCCGCCATGCGTACAGCGTCCATTGCCTTATCCATGTCCGCGCTGTCAATCGCAAGCACCATTCCAAGCCCCATGTTATAAGTATTATACATCATCTGTTCTTCAAGCCCGCCCGTTTTCTGCAAAAGCTTAAAAATCGGCGGTATGGGATAGCTGTCCTTCTTAACCTGCACATTCACGCCCTCAGGCAGCATCCTCGGAATATTCTCATAGAATCCGCCGCCTGTAATGTGGCTGCTGCCTTTTATAACGACTCCGGCGTCTTTAATCGCCTTCATCGCCTTTACATATATTTTAGTCGGAGTAAGCAGAGCCTCGCCTAGCGTCGCTCCAAGCTCGTCATAATATGTATTCAGGCTTTCCGTCGTCATTTCAAACACTTTTCTGACAAGGGAAAAACCGTTGCTGTGAACCCCCGATGACGCTATTCCAAGCAGCGCGTCCCCCGGTTTGATGTTTTCGCCTGTAATTAAATCTTTTTCATCTATCACGCCGACCGCAAATCCGGCAAGGTCGTATTCCTCTTCCGGCATAAGCCCCGGATGTTCGGCAGTCTCGCCGCCGATAAGCGCCGCTCCCGCCTGCTTGCAGCCTTCTGCCACGCCCTTGACTATTTCTGCAATTTTCTCAGGATAATTCTTGCCGCAGGCTATGTAGTCAAGAAAAAACAGCGGTTCGCCGCCCGCGCAGGCAATATCGTTCACGCACATCGCCACGCAGTCGATGCCGATTGTATCATGTTTATCCAGCAGAAACGCCAGTTTAAGCTTGGTTCCCACTCCATCCGTTCCTGACACAAGCGTCGGTTTCTCCATATCTTTTATCTTACTTAAGGAAAAAGCCCCCGAAAATCCGCCAAGTCCGCCGATTACCTCCGGCCTCATCGTTTCCTGCACATGTTTCTTTATAAGTTCCACGGATTTATATCCCGCCTCGATGTCCACGCCTGCTGACTTATAATCCATTTTTGCTCCTTTCTGAGTCCTTTGATTATTTCTATATTGATTGTGCGATAATTGTATACTTTGCACAATCTTCTTCAGTTATCAAGTTCCAGTAACCAGAGTTCAGGTAAAATGAACAAAATAAGGGACGACTTACCGCTTTTCAGGCATTGGAGTCCCGTTTTTGTTCATTTTTCATGAACTCGTAACCGCACTATAATTTTTATATCCGACTTCCTTAAGTCGTGCGTCCTTCTTCTGCACTCCCTCTTTTAAGTCCTGTTTATAATCCTTTAATTTCTGCAATAATTCCGCGTCTGAAACGGCAAGAATCTTTGCCGCAAGGATGCCCGCGTTCTCTCCGCCGTTAATCGCCACGGTCGCTACCGGAATCCCCGAAGGCATCTGTACGATGGAATAAAGCGAATCCACGCCGCCCAAATCTGAAGTTTTCATAGGAATCCCTATAACGGGCATCGGAAATATCGCCGCGCACATACCCGGCAGATGCGCCGCCTTGCCTGCTCCGGCTATAATCACTTTAAAGCCCTTGCTTTCCGCACTCTTTGCATATTCAAAGAATACGTCGGGTTCTCTGTGGGCGGAAATAATCGTCATCTCATATGAAATTCCAAACTTCTCAAGAATGTCCGCCGCCTTCGCCATCACGGGCATATCCGAGTCGCTGCCCATTACAATCCCTACCTGTGCCATACGCAATACTCTCCAGTCTCTGTAAATATAGGATAGTTTTCAATCCAGTCCACAATATCTTGTAGAAAATTTAGATATTTCTGTGTATATTGTACTAGATTTTCATATAATACGCAACACTAATTTAATGAAACATGTGACAGTTCATGCCGCCTGCGGCTAAACTGCTCAATCCTTATAAAAACGCCTCGTTCAGCGCCTCGCAGCCCGGCAGTACGAATCTTCCCTCCAAAATAATCGGAATCACTTCATTCTCCTTCGTCACTACCGACAGTTCCCCCAGCTCGTCATAGGGAATGGTGATATCCGTATGACAGTTAAAATACGCTTTCATCACATCTTCATTCCTCAGTACCGATACCTCATTGTCGCGCGCGATGATTTCTTTGCCGTCCGGGTTGCAGACCTTTACGTCTTCCGCATGGCTGTAACAGGTATCCCCCACGGCAAAATGCGGTCCGGTCTTCTCCGCAATCAGAATCGGCATTTTTTCTTCAATGCCATATTTTCTTGCAGCCACATAAGCCGTCGTATTCGTTCCTATGGCAAATTCTCCTATCGGCAGCGTATCATGGTGGAAAAGCACATTGTCCTTGATATACTTCTTATTCTCCTGCTCGGTCTCAAAGTTCGCACAGTCATACTCCGTAATCATACCGTCACGGAAGGTTATGCAGATATCCTTATATTCCAGCTCATTTAAAAATACCCTTGTTACGTGCAGCGTGCCTTCCGTCCCTGCAAGCTGCGGTGAAGTAAAGACCTCGCCGACCGGAATATTCACATCTGCGACGCAATTCTCAAAATTCGTCTCCTTTTCGGGATTTTTGAGCGTATGCAGCATGATTTTTAAATCCGTGCGGTTCTTACCCATTCCCTTAACCAATACATACTCGCCCAAATCCAGCGTATTGATGATATTCTGCTGGATTCCCTGATACAGTTTGTAATCCAGCGTATTGATTTTTATGATTTCATCAAAAATCTCTTCGTACTGACTTCCTATATCGGGTACAGGAAAAGCGATAATCGTAAAGCTTCTCTCTTCACCCTTAATATACTGATTCTGAACAGCCCCCGCCTTAGAAGCATATTCCACCGAGAGTTTCTGCTGTTTCTCACTTAAATGACAGGCTTCCTTCTTAGTCTGCGGCACAAACGGTTTCTCGCCGAAAATCTCCAACACTGCAGGACCGCCGAACACTCCCGCTTCTTCTTTTAGACCCTCAAATGCGCTCTGAAGACATTCAAGTTTCCTGGTTACAAGCGCCCCATCTAAGAACAACGCTTGGTCTTCTTTATGGTCATAATCAAACTGCTTGTTCGGATTTGCCCCGAAATATCCGTTTTTATTGACGCTCCACCCCTGAAAAATATTGCCTCCCGCACGATGAACAGTCGGTTTTAGACCGATTCGGTCAAAATTCTTAATGGCAGTTCTGATCATTCTCTCAAATCCAAGACAATAACGAATACCTACCGTCTTTTTAATAGAGATGTCTTTATTCCCCACTTCAAAACCAATACGATAACCTTCGGTATAGGTATCCGCCATCAATGTCACTGTTTCTTCTGACAGATGCGTCATATGCTTTGCCGTTCTAATTTCACTCTCTGTCACATATTCGCCATAATAATATAAGTACCTTATATCCTCAAGGTCGCTTTCCATTATAGTTTTTACTGCTAAACAATTCTGCGGCACTACCATTGACACAACCTTATCATATGCCGCATATTCATAGTAATCGCTCACATACCAGTATGCTATCTGCCTGATTTCCTCTGCGTCAGGCACACCTGAACCGTTACCCGGGTTTTCTTTACATTCCTCTGCGGCACAGACGAACGCCTGATATATCTCCAACAAAAGCTCCATACGAATGACCATTCCAGTCATTTTCTGTTCATATGCCGCCGCTATCATGCCCCGCAGTTCAGCGCAGACAAAGGACAAAACCTGTCCCATAGTTTCCCCGAAAAGTCCAACCGCATAAGCAGGGTTCGCATAGCTGCTGTCGTAATTCTCCGGCAGGATATCCTCATATAGCTCCCTGTTCCTTCGCTGCAGCTCTTCTAAAGACGCCTTATACAGACTGCCATCTTCTACAAAATCCCACGTTTCTTTCATTAATACTATAAATTCGGACATCTTGTTAAAATAGTCCTGATATTTTTCATCGCATATCGCCTCTTCCGATATCTGCGATATCCTCTCAAACGCCAGTGAAAACCGCTCCTGCTCTAACTGCTCTTTTTCTTCGTCTGTGATATTTTCCTGCATTATGCCAACCTGCCTTTCTTTAATACACACCCTATCCGATTCCATACGCCCCCGCATATAAAATAGCGCTCACAACCGCCAGTGCCAGCACATTTAAAGTAATTCCCAAATATGAGAAAAAATAATACTTATCCTTCTCTGTTTTGGAAACCACCCCTAGAGCCGCCCCTGCAAGCGCATATATAGTCACCAAAAAAGCCGCGGTGCCATATTGCATCGACACCTCTCCAGAATTTCTGTAACTCATAAAGACTATATATACCAACGTAATAAGCGAAATAACGCCCAGAATAGTCGCCATTATTCCCTTAAGCGTATGGCTCTTATTCGTAAACATATAACTATTCTTACGATTCATCTATGACTCCTCATAAAGCTCTGTTGAATATTTATAAATGGGCACCCCATAAAGGAAATACCCATAATTTCTTAAAATAATATTTTGTTTCTTCCCGCAAGAAGCCTTGCTCCGCCTATGATAAGAAGGATTCCACTGGTTATCCCCGCTACCAAAATTATTACTCCTACAGCAATATTCATCGCGCCGGCGCCGCCCATTGTTTTATACGTTCTCTCTTCCATTCTGATTTTCTCCCTTTCTACATATCCTATTCCTATTTCAAAATTGATGTTCCGTTACTCGCGGCATGGTATTCTATTTTGCTCCATACTGCTCATAATATGCGTCTATAGCCGCTTTCAGCGCATCGTCGATATACACGCTTCCGTTATAAGGCTTATTATACAGACATTCGACCACATCTTCCATCGTAACGATTGCATGTGCGCCAAATCCATACTTTTCCTTAATCTCATCAAGCGCGCTCTTCTCACTCTCAAGTCCTCTCTCCATACGGTTTAATGATACCATCAGACCTTTAATTTCCACATTTGCCTGTGCTTTTATAATAGGAAAAGTCTCTTCGATGGACTTGCCCGACGTGGTAACATCCTCAATTATTACTACTTTATCGCCGTCCTTAAGCTTGGTTCCCAGCAGAATTCCAGCATCTCCATGGTCTTTGACTTCCTTGCGGTTAGAACAGTAGCGTACCTCTTTGCCGTATAACTCACTGATTGCCATCGTCGTTGCAACAGCAAGCGGAATCCCTTTATATGCAGGTCCGAACAATACGTCAAAATCAAGCCCGTAATGCTCGTTTATCGCCTGGGCATAGTACACGCCCAGCCTGTGCAGCTGCGCGCCAGTCACATAAGCGCCCACATTCATAAAAAACGGAGATTTCCTTCCGCTCTTCAAGGTAAAATCGCCAAATTTAAGCACCTGGCTATCCACCATAAACTCAATAAACTGCTGCTTATATTCTTCCATATTAATCCCATGCCCCTTTCTCAATACTCGCTTTTATAATTCTACCACATTTACCCATGATATTCAAACAGATATTCCTTATGATTACTGTTATAAAAAGTTAAAATCTATTTTCCAAACAAATTTTCCAAAACCCTATTGACAGCCCCAGACTATTGTGATAGTCTGTATTCATCATTAGACTATCGCGATAGTCCATTTCAGCCTATAAGTTAATCCAAACTTAAGGCGAAACTAAGGAAAGGAGTACATACTGCCATGAAATTATTTGATTCTGAACTGAAAGTAATGGAAGTCCTATGGGAGCAGGGCGCTATACCGGCGCGCAGCATTGTAGACGTGCTTGCGGAAAGCATCGGGTGGAACAAGAACACCACTTACACAGTTATTAAGAAATGTATAGAAAAAGGCGCAATAGAACGCGAAGAACCGAACTTTTTATGTAAACCGCTTATTACCAAAGATGAAGTGGCGCAAAGCGAAACCGAACAATTAATAGATAAGATGTTCGGCGGTTCAAGCGAGCTGTTTTTCTCATCATTCCTTAAAAACCAAGGGCTTTCGGAAAAAGACGCCGCGCGGCTCTCACAAATGATTAAAGATGCAAAATAGCACAAGATAATTGCGAAACAATTTCTTATATGATAATTATAACCCGCGGCAGTAAAGACCGTGGTTAAAAGAAAGGTATGGTAACTTAATATGCTTAATTTTAAAATGAATATGCCGTTTGTCTTAATGGCGTTTTACGGCAGTCTTATGATTATAGTCGTATTACTATTAAGGGCTCTGCTTAAACGCAGGCTGCCTAAATTTGTTTTCCCTGTTTTATGGTGCGTGATTCTTATCCGCCTGCTTATACCGTTCAACATAAGCAGCCCGCTAAGCCTCAAAGCAGGCGATAACTCCATCCTTCGCACTCCGCTTGAATTTATCGAGGCTTTCAGCGAAAATTTTGCCTTCTTTGGTCCGGTGCAGACAACGGTTGTACAGGAGGCTGTTGCCGCTGACGTGCCGATGGATGGGCAACAGTCTGCTATATCAGAAGCAGCATATACAAATACATATACCAGCTCTGATACCTCTGACACCGTTATAGAATCCGCAGCAGAAGACAGTGTCATGACCGTCGCTTATTCCGGCATGGGAAGCGGCAGCACATGGTTATTCCCGCGGCAGTTCCCCTTCACAGCCATATATTTTATGGGGCTTTCTATAACTATCATCGTTCTGCTTGTACAGAAATACCGTTACAATATGCGGCTTAAAAACTGCCTGTTGATTGAACACAACGAAACTATCAACGGCATCCTGCGCGAAATGGATATGGGGCATATACTCGTATTTACCAATGACGATATCGCCTCTCCGCTGGTATGCGGCTTGCTGAATCCACGCATATACCTGCCTACACGCATGGATTTCCATAATACCGAGCTTATCAGGCACATTTTATCACACGAGACCATGCACATACGGCGTAAAGACAACTGGATAAAAGCGGTTATGCTTATCGCAATCTGCTTAAACTGGTTCAATCCCCTTATCTGGATTATGTCGAAATGCCTTGCGTCTGACTTAGAAACGGCGTGTGATGAAGCCGTTATTCGTAAGTTCCAAGACGAAGATGCACGTAAAAGCTATGCTTTCAGCCTGCTGTCTATGGCGATAACCAGCAGCCGCACCACCCTGCTTTACAGCTCTTTCTCAAAAACCGAGGTGGAAAAGCGCATCCGGCACATAATATCATATAAAAAGACCTCTTTTCTGCTTATATGTATGGCGGTTATGTTTATCCTTTGCAGCAGCACCGTTTTTGCGACCTGCCCGCAGGCTCCATTCTATTCGCAGCTCACATCTTACTGCGCAAGCAGCAATTCAAGATGGGCAGTAAAAGTAGAGCTTACCAGGGACGCGGCGTTAGGAGAGAACGCAGAAAACCGTGCCGAAAGAATTATTTTCAACGTCCTCAATTCCGATACAACGGAAGAGTCTGAAATTATAAAAGAGCAAATAATAGAGGCTTTATCCGAGGAATTTCATGTAGAAAAAGGTGTGTTTGAAATTTACATGGGTATATGTATCTCGAATGAAGAACAATACGAAGAATACGCCTCATGGGGGCTTGAAAAAGACGAGACAAGCGGATACTTCATGTATCAGGGTGAACAAGTAAGGAAATTCATTGATAAACCCGCCGGTTTCTACCAGACAAGACCGGAAGGCACAGTGGATATCACCATACGCAGAGACAACCGCGGTTATATCATCTACGTCCAGGCATACCACGAAGGCGACGCCGCCTACGACAACTACACCATGAACAACGTTATATTTACGGAACATTAAACATTGTTAGTCATTAGACGGCATGGACTCATATGTTTCCTCTTGAGGTCCATGCCGCTTACATGTCATTTCTTAATTTTACCTCCACGGCTCTTCCGGTATCAACAACGCCGCAATCAGATACGCAACCGCGCCCGTACCGACGCTTGCAAGGGTACACACTACCCATATGATCCTTACCACTGTCGGATCTACGCTTAAGTATTCCCCGATACCGCCGCATATGCCGCATATCTTTCTGTTATCCCTGGAACGTACCAGCTTTCTATACTCGTTATCCATATTTTATCTCCTTTCTCAGTTCTCAAACTCAATCGTAATGCTTCCCATAGCACATTCTATATCAAAATAACTGCTGCTGCCATTGTTTATCTTACGTTCTTCGGCTATTCCGCCATACTCATTATCACCTATTATAACATTTCCCATGCCACATTCAAGAGTATAATTGTGTTCGCTCTCTGAACCCTGCAAAGTTATGCCTATCTCTCCCATAGCGCACTCGGCATCCATATCGCCCGTAATTTTCCCCTGTACGCTTATGCTGCCCATGCCGACGTCTAAATCCAAATCTTTTGCCACATCAGCGTTTTTAACATCAACTGTCCCCGCGCCGACAGATATGCTGACCGTTTCCGCGCTCATGCTGCCAATATTCATTTCTCCCGCGCCGACGTCCATGCTGATTGACTTTGCTTTCAAGCTGTCTATATCGTACAGTCCCGCTCCCGATTCCAGCTCTATCGTATTGGCTTCCAGATTTAAGTTCTCGATTTGCCCCGCATAAATTTCCATGTCCACGGAGTTAAGATTCAGTCCTTTAGGCAGGCTTAAATATACTGTTCCATCATTCTCATTATGAAACATATTATTATATTTGTTCCTATTTCCGTAAAGTACGAATGTTCCGTTATTCATGCCATATTTAAGGTTTTTAATGGAAGACTCATTCCTTATCCATACACTGTCATCAGCCGACTCCTCTATTACCAGACATGCCGCGCCGAGTTCTATCTCTATATCCGTAATTTCGGATGCCTTACAGCCCGTATTCTCCGCCTCACTGCCCGAAACACTGTGTTCTGCGCCATGATGCCAATCGTCGTCATAGTCAAACAGTGGAAAATGAAACAAACCCATGTCTAAAACAACGACGCTGCCATCTTGGAACAAACCATATCTGCCTTCCTGCCTAAGCTGCTCAAATCCGCCAAATATACCGAATACGCCGCAAAAAACGCAGCCTATTGTAAATAAGACCAATGCCGTAATCAAACACCATTTAGTAAATTTTTTCATGCTTTTGCGCCCCCTTTACCAAAAATAGCACTGAATAACCTGCCTATTCCTTTAAATACAAGCGGTACTAATCTTCCGCAAAGAACCATCAGCCATAGGAAAACCAGACCTATCGCCATAAATATTAACGCCATACCTATCAGGCACAAGCCTGCAGCCGGCATTCCTAACAACATGGCAATTCCACTTACAAACAAGGCTATGCCTACCGCTATCAGTGAAACGGCTATTGCACCTATGCTTATGACTATTCCTAATACAGCGCCAAAAATACCGACTATTATTCCCAAAATCCCGCCACCTATACCAAATATAAGCGGCGACGCAAGAATACACAAAATAACAATTATTATAATAGTGCCTGTGGACATATGATTTTTCCCCGGTTTACCATCTGCGCCGTTCTGGTTGTTGTAACTTCCCTGCCCGCTATATTGGTTCTGGTTTTGGTTATTGTAACCGCCTTGACCGTTGTACTGGTTCTGATTATAGTAGCTGCCCTGACTGTCGTACTGGTTATGGTTTTGATTATCGTATCCGTTCTGGCTGCTGCCGCCCTGACCGTTGTATTGGTTTTGGTTTTGACTATTGTAACTGTTCTGACCTTCGTACCAGTTCTGGTTTTGGCTGCCTGACTGATTATTTCCGTAATATGAGTCTGCGACGTTTTTCTCATCTTTTTTCTCTCCGCCGTTTACCTCTCCATGATACAAATCCGGCACTTCGCCCCTATTTCGGTTTTCATATTCCGAAAAGCCTTTCTCCGTAAATTCCCCTATATTTTCGCCGTCCGCCAGTCCTGCCTTAATCGTCCGCGCAAGCTGCTCCGGCGTTCCCAGTGAGGCAATTACACTCTGCTCATTCTCTTCCCCCGCATCGTCGAAGTAATCATTATAATAGTGTATAGCCTCTTCCCTTTCCGAAATCGGCACGTCCGCAAGCAATTCCGCCAGATTTTTCATAAAATCCGCTCTGTTCATCCTTTCAATCCTCCCTCAAAAATGCTGTTTAACTTAGCTGAATACCGATGCCATTCGCTAATATACAAATTCAGCTGTGCGCGACCTTTTTCTGTAACCTTATAGTAGCGCCTGTTGCGCCCTGCACACTCCATGTCATATACTTCCAGACACTCGTCCTTCTGCAGCCTCCGCAGTACCGGATACAGTGTCGATTCGGAAATTTCTATAACATGACGTACTTCCTGCGTTATCTTGTATCCATAAGTGCCTTCCGCCTCACTCGATACAACCGCAAGCACGATTGCGTCCAACAGTGCGGCGCCCGTATTGAAAACCATGCGATATCCTCCTCTCCCTCTTCTTACATATTTCATACAATAACCCGCTTCCAATATTCTCTGCTACAAAATCTCATATGGTATGATATAATATTATGATTTTATGCAATATTATATGCCATATAATATTGTTGTTACTAATACTATACGGCATATAATATTATTTGTCAATATATATTTTAAAATCTTTTACATTAAAATAAGCAATTGCGAAACCCACTGTTTTATAAATAAGATTGTACAAAGCATACAATCAAAACATAAACTTAGACTGTTTCGCAATTACTTATCATGTGAAAAGCGCTTATTGTTCTTCTTTCCTATTTTTATAATTCCAACCAACAGCAGTACCGGGAAAATAACTCCCGCCAGAACTCCCTTTTTTAAATCGTCCCCTAATGCACCCGATACCATTCCGACTAACGTAGGACCGCCTGAACAGCCTATATCCCCGCCAAGCGCCAATAACGCAAACATAGCCGTTCCGCCTGATGGCAAAGCCGCCGACGCCTTACTAAAAGAACCCGGCCACATAATCCCGACCGACAATCCGCAGACTGCACAGGCAGCCAGACTAAGCTGCGGAATTGGCAGCAATGAAATTCCTATGTAAGACAGAATACATAAACAGCAGCTATATATCATAAAGCGTTCCAGATTAATACGGTCGCCGTATTTGCCATAAAACGCCCTGGACGTCCCCATCAAAATGGCAAACGCTAACGGTCCTGCCAAATCGCCCGCTGTTTTGGAAATCCCCAGACCTTTTTCCGCAAACGTGGACGCCCACTGGCTGACAGCCTGTTCGCTCGCTCCCGCACATATCATCATTATCATTAAAATCCAGAATATTTTGATTTTGAACAGTTCTTTTAACTTCATTCCCGATTCGCCCTCTTTAATCAATGACGCAATCGGAACCTTTGTAAAGGCAAACGCATTTCCAAGCGGAACAAGCGCCCAAATCAAGGCTAAAATCTTCCAGTTTTCAATACCGACAACATAAAAGAACAACGTCGAAATCAATACCACTCCCGCATGTCCCCAACAGTAAAAAGAATGGAGCATACTCATAGTTTTCTCTTTGTTATCGGAAGGACACGCCTCCACTACCGGGCTGACAAGGACTTCCAAAAGCCCGCCGCCGATTGCGTATATCATTACGGCAATCAAAATCCCGGCAAACGGAGAAGGTAAAATCTCCGGCAGTATCGTAAGAAGGATCAATCCTGCCGCCGATAAAACATGCGCCATTACCATTGAGGCGCGATAGCCTATTTTATCCACGAACCCTACTGAAAGCAGGTCAACTAAAAGCTGTATGCCGAAGTTAAACGTCACCAGAAGCGTAATCTGTGAAAGCGGAATATTATAACTTCTTTGAAAAAATAAAAATAACAGCGGTACAAAGTTATTGACTATAGCCTGTACAATATATCCCACGAAACAGGCTGTGATGGTCTTATTATATTGGTTCTGCATTGTTGATAACCTTTCCTACTACAGTCATACTTATACATTTGTTACACATAGGTCAATCAAAGCACTCACATACACATTTGTCTCCACAAATACAGTATGAAATTTTACTCTCATCCTTTGGGACAATTCATAAAAAGCTTTCCGTCTTGTGATTGCCTATCCAATATAATAACACAACTTTTTCTTTTTTAAAGGGAGATTTGACAAATCGTGTTAAATTCTGTATCGCTGCAACTTTCGTCAGTATAGGCACATATGCCGTCACAAGTTGAAATAATGTTATAAATCCGTTCATTGTCTTATAATCATGCACATGCTATAATTATGATGTCATAGCAGTATTAATGTCAGCATTGCAGCTATAATTAAGAAAGGAACATAATTATTAATTATGAAAATAATAACTTATCAGAAAGAATACAAGCAGCAGATTATCGACTTAATTTTACATATTCAGAACGATGAAACCGGGATTAATCTGTCACTGCAAGAGCAGCCGGATTTACTTGATATACCGAGGTATTATGAAAAGGACGGCGGGGAGTTCTGGCTTGCACTAGAAGATAACAAGGTTATTGGCACTCTTGCCTTGATGAATAAGGGCAATGGAAACGGCGTTTTGAAAAAGGGATTTGTAGATATAGCATATAGAAAAAACGGTATTCTGACGAAACTATATGAAGTTTTGCTCAATTATGCCAAAAAGCAAAACATGAAGCTGTTGATGTTCGATACTCCTTCGGTAGCCACGAACTGCCATAGTTTCTTTGAAAAGAGGGGCTATGTGCAGATAAATAAAAACGAGCAGCCATTTGCATATGAATATCCCGACAGGGATTCATATTTATATCTACTCAGATTATAACACCGTGAAACAACATAAACTTTACATTTTTCTTCCCATTATACTACTCAGTAAGTCATATACTAATTGAGAGGTGCCTGAATGGAGATTATTATGGAAAATACACCAAAACTATATGGAATTGTTGAAGGATATGAAAATATATCTTTTGTATTGGATGGGTTTCAATGCGTGTTTTTCAATACTGATTCTAAACCCAAAACATTTACTACTCTCCTTCAGAATCAAGGATTTATTTTAGGTCGCACAATAGAACAAAAGTATGTATATATTTATTCTAATCAGGATTTAAAAATATGGAATAAACTGACTCTTAATACTTGGGGATATTTTGTCAGCAGTTCTCCTGATGTCACCACCTATAAAGCAATCTGTTTTGAAGGTGGTATCCTCAACAAACTTTTCTTTCAGTCATCGCTAATATTTGAGTCTACAGGTGCAGCAGAAACTATGGTGAAATATCATGATGATAGTCTGACATACCCTTTATCCAATAAGAAGATAGATGGCAGTATTTCTATCTACTCAAATCCACACGAACATAGATCAGCCGAAGGCGGCGATTTAATTTCAACAGGTGGGGCACATCTGGAAATTACTTTTGATGAGAAGAAGGAAATTCAAGTTTTTCCCGAAATATTTGGCTATATACTAAACATGTGCCAATTTATGACTTTCCGCCGCAATATTAAATTTGAAAAAATAACACTTAAAGATAAATGTAACCAGTTTCCAGAATTAATGGATTCAATAGCAGACTGCTATATACATTATGATTATGCTCAATATACAGAAAAAAGCTTTAATAGTTGCCTCACCTTTAATACATTGGGAGCATGTGTTACCAAACTGTTAGATTCCATAATAAATAATAATCCAAATAAGCCACGCTTTAACATTGGATTTATTCCCGAAAATGATAAATCTGCTACTTTTGTTACCAGTATGACAATACGAGAAGTCTGCTCTGCGCTTGAATCAGAAATGGAATTATCCAAAATTGAAGTACAACCCGATATGGCTTTTAACGAATTAGTCAAAAAGCTAAAAGATACTGTTATAAAAGACCGTGATGGAGTTCATTCTTTGACTGACACAAAATCATATGATTATATTCTTGGCACTCTCAGGCACTTATCAGGCGCACTGTCTGACAGGATTGAAAAATGTTTTTTTAAATACCAGTTTTTAATGGGTGAATATATATCCAGAAATCAGATTGACCAACTGGTCAAATATAGAAATACCATCACACACGGAAGTTTTATGCCATTAGATAATGATTTAGCAGAAACTGCTTTTGTACTTATAAAATTGGTATATTGCTGTATCTTAAAACGTATAGGATTAACAGATAATGCTATTAAAGAACTTTTCAAATGGCATCTTATATCATAATTCTATTTATATCAATATCACTGCCAAAAGGTTCTCCGAGATTGCAGGAATCCGTCCAAATCTATCCTCGCCAGAAACTTTTTTCCGTCGTATTTACATCTCTATTCCAGAAAATCCCTCTTTTTCTCCTAACTCTTTCCCCACATATTTCCCATCATATTTCTTTTTATCTCATTTTCTCTATTCTAGCTAGTAGCATTCCAAGTAGATTTCCCTGTTTACTTACATCAATCCGATTACCAATACGTTTCGTAGCGAAGATAATTATAATGTTTTTCTATACATTTTGTTAGTTTTTATGTTCATATTTTAGGCATATTATTTGAGTTTTTAGAACCCAAATAGAGCCACATCATCACTCATCTATTGTAAATGACATTCCTAGAATATCATTTACAATATCTAAAGAATTCGGAAACTTAGATTTTATCAAACTCTGCAATCGCAAAAGTTCGCTATTATCATCCTCATCAACATATCTATATACATCTTTATATGTGTTCGGCACTAACATAAGACTTAACCGTTCCGCTAAAACCTCATTTTTGTCCGAAATTTTTGCATATATAACCACATAATTATCATTTATCGACGCAATAAAACTATTATCAGCGTCAAAACACGTTTTAGCATCCGCGGATGTAATTTGCGCAAATGCCACTAAAGGATTTCTACTTTCAAGAGGGGATCTGGGTTCCATTTTTAAATTATAACACACTATGGAATTTTGATCTAAGTATCCCCATTTTATCTTATTATCCTTAGTTAGCTTTAGCAATTGCTCTATTATTACTTTTCCATTTATATCACTCATAATATTCCTCCTTAACATTTGACATATATGCTCTAATTTGAGAAAGTAAATTGCATACACGATTAGTGTTTATTGACTTAGATTTTTCTAATTCTTTCTTTAATCGACATACAACAATTCTTTGATTCACCTTCATTATTGTTCTAAATGACTCGTTTATAATATTAATGTCATTTAATATATTTATCTTTATCTTATATATATCAATTCCATCTTCCGTTAATGACTTTTGATATCCTTCTAATGTTAAAATATATTTTTTTCGTTTTGTATTAAACTCTTTCGTTCTCTTATACACTTCCAGTCTTTGATTTATCGATTTCGTTTTCAATGAAATATATATGGTTATCAGGAAACCTACCAATGTAACAATGCTACAAAGTGCCGTAAAAATATCACTTTTCGCTAACCACTCACACCAATTCTCAATTGACAAAAATACATTAATTTTTCTCACCTTCTTAGCAACAAAATTAATTTTCCTTTCCCCAAAATAGCTCTTATATACTAATTTATATGATAATATCGCCACGTTGAAAATAATCAATAACGCAAACACTATTCATTCAATAATAAAACAATCAATCATTGCTAATATATGTATCAAAAATTATTTCCTCAACAACTCTAACACACTCATTTACATCTTTCGCAATATCTTTGCCCCAAAACCGTACAACGTTCCACCCTAAAAACATGAGTTTTTTCTCATTCTCCCTATCACGTTGCCTGTTTCTTTCAATCTTTTTAATCCAATAATCTGCATTGTTTCCCCGTTGCAACCGTAACTTGAGTTTATCCCAATCCTTCCCATGAAAAAACTCACTATCACAAAAGATTGCAATTTTATATTTAGGAATAACAATATCCGGTTTCCCTGGCAATTTCACACAATTTTTACGATATCGAAATCCCTTTGCCCACAGTGCCTTCCTTAAAGCGACCTCAATAGATGTATCTTTGCTCTTAACACGCTTCATAGTTTTAGTAACTATCTCTTTGTCACGTGTCATTTTATCACACCTCTATCCTTGAACGCGCTACTTTATAACCGTATACCAAGAACTATCAAATTTTACTGTTTTCAATAAAGTTTCCTTATCAATTAGGTCTGGTTTCTTCACTTTGATATGTATTTTTTCTTTCGGTATTTCCTCTATAATAGTAAATTGACTTCCACTTGGCTGCCATGTAAATTTATGTATATCTGTTTCTTTATCATAGCCCTCCAAATTGTTATTACTATTCCATTTGAAGTAATACAGTTCATGATCATAACGCACTGTATCTAATTCAAATATCAAATATTCAGAAAAATCTTTTGCCTTTACTAATACCACTGTCCTCACAAACTTAAATATCTGCCTTACCGCTGAAACACGTTCATTCCAAATATCCAAAACCATTTTTCCAATAACATCCGGATTTTCACTGGTGATTTTATCTACGCCAAAACTAAACGTAGGTGAATTTCTTCCACTTACTAATCGAACAGTTTTCTGCTTAGAAATATCTTTAGAACCCGCAAAGACTGTTTTTGCACCCCAGCAACAGTTGTCTAAAACAACATCATCTAATCCCACATTTGAAGGTTTCCAGTCTGCTCCTACACACGTTGCAAAAATTTGTTCCCACTCATTCCCTTCCAAAGCCATCGCCTGCTTTGTTGCCATCATATACACAACCTCTCTAGCAAACGTATCTACAAATTTCGCTGGAAATTTGTTTAAGTCAAACGGTGCAACTGCCTTATTGACAGTCCTTAATCTTGGTCCATTCATATGCTATACCTCCAAACACACAATTTTTTACAGTATAACACATTTTTCATCAAAATACACCCTTAAAAAGCCAATGGTATAAACTTCTCAATCACTTTAGCAACCATACTGACCGGAATTGCGTTTCCTGCCTGTTTCCTAGTTTGAGCATCCGACACAACTATTTCAAATTCATCCGGAAATCCCTGTAACCGCAGCATTTCTCTAGGCGTCAATCTTCGTTCTCCATCAACAAGTAAATAATTATAGCTTGCACCTGCCCGTAATGCACAGCTATACGGATAAGATGATATGTTTCCCGATTTATTTTCATGCCAGATAGCAGGCGTTGTTTCTGCCGTATGTTTCTCTTTACGCTTTCTAACTATTTCTTCTGAGGCGTAATGTTTCTTATCTACTTTATCTTCCAATATATCATTTAAAGTTTTTACATTCTCAATATCAAATTTCCAATCCATTTCAAACGGTTTCTTTGCGCCAACTATGATAATCCTCTCTCGTTTTTGCGGCAAACCAAAATCAAGCGCATTTAAAACTTTATAATCCACATAATATCCTAGTTCTTCTCTCAAAACATGGATAATTGTTTTAAATGTCTTACCACCATCATGGCTTACAAGATTTTTTACATTCTCCAAGACAAACGCATTTGGCTGTTTTTCCTTTATGATACGGGCAATATCAAAAAACAGCGTTCCTTTGGTATTGTCTGCAAATCCTTTCTGCAAGCCACAAATCGAAAATGCTTGACATGGAAATCCTGCAAAAAGCAAATCAAAATCCGAAATATCTTTTTCGTCAACTTTCGTAATATCTCCCACAGGCTTTTCACCGAAATTTGCCTCATAGCTCTCTGTTGCAAACTTATCGATATCGCTGCTAAATACACATTGCCCTTTTATTCCCAACTGCTCAAATGCTTGTTTTGAAGCATAACGAAAACCGCCTATGCCGCAAAATAAATCAATAAATTTTATGGTCGAAGGCAATTCTTTCCTTTCATCTGATGGTATTGTAAAAAATAAACGTTCAACATTCACAGACAATTCTTCAGACAAACGAACAACCACATCTATTGAGGGCGTTGTTTTGTTCCTTTCTATCATAGATAAATATTTTCTGCTGATACCTGCCAATGATGCCAACTGTTCCTGAGTGATATTTCTTTCTTTTCTATATTCCTTGACCATATTTATCATAGCATTTTCCCCTTAAATGTGAACTTTTCTTCTCATTTCATTATATACTGCCTATTTTTATCTGTCTATACTGATTTTAAAATTTTATTTTTTTCGATTTTCATAATATAATTGGCTGAGCCTGTAAAACAAGGCAGAATTACCGAACTCACAGCAAAATCTGGCAGGACTTAATCCTGCCAGATTTCATTACCAAGTGAGTCAATAAATGCCGCAAGCTCATCTGACATGCGTTCCGCTTCAGGAATCCTGATATGTCCCGGAGTTCCGGTTCCGTTATTGGTATATAAGAAATGATAGACATTTGTGTCATTAAGTTCGCGACTAACTTGGTCAATCGCTTTATCCCAATTTTCATTATGACCGAGTATGGTCGTCGTCAATATTATGACCGCTTGCGGATATATTTCCCGAAGTCTTTGTATAAACGCCTTATATTCCTTGCGCCAATGCCCGGCTTTGTCGCCTTCATAATCCGCCGCCATATAGTCTTCCGGATTACTGTCGTTTTGACCGATTGCGACTATGACTACATGCGGGCGGTACTTTGCAAAATCCCACTGCTTAGGCTCTTCCAACTGCGTATTATACTGAATCTTATCATATATCTCTTCCATGCCTATACATTCCGGTCCGGCAAACCAGCCTGTATTATGCAGCAGGGCGATACCGCCCTGTGCAATATCATGAATCTCTGCATTAAGCTTCCTTGCCGTCAGCCATGAATAAGAATAATAGCTGTTAGAAAATTCTCCGTCGTGTTCAGGATCCGCTTTACCCACATAGTCAATCGCTTCCGATACTTCTCCTGCTGACACACTGTCGCCGTATACCTCTATTCTGCGTTCCGGTTTAGCATCAGGAGCCGATATAACCGCACCGTCTTCCACTTCAAAGCCGCAGAACCGGAATACATGACAGGCGTCCATTCGCTTAAACAGAAGGATTTCATGTTCTTTATCTTCCAGATTGGCAGCCAGCTCAATTGTGGCTTTACCGGAATCTGGAATCCTCACCTTATCCTGCCTGCCGTCAATAATGAAGCCCAGATAACTGCTAAAGTACGCCCTATGGTTCTCTACGATAGCATTAACATATGTACCGGTAAAGCGCATTTTGACATAGCTGCACGGATATACAAATTCAGGCGCAGCAGGATTATCAAAATCAATCCTGCCGCTATACTGTAACTCGGAATAATCAGGCGCTACAAACATACTCATAAATCTGTCCCTTTCACTATTTTGTAAAACATCTTATTCGTTTCCACGTTTCATCAATAACTATATAAAATTATATCATACTACAAGAAATCACACAAGAAGCCCCTTTTCTAAAATACATCCATATTCATTCCTTGCATAAGCGCGCATAGTTCATAAGATAATAAGCCACTCAAAGCTTTCCTATGCTCTAGTAATCGTTCACTAGTTCCTATAATTATTTCAGAAAACTTTACTTCTCCTGATTTTCTTCGTAATACTAAATCTAACTTCTCAGCCTTTGCCAAATTTAACTCATTTCCTTTTAATAATGTCATAGGCTTTGCTTTGGCTTTGTCTAAAACAACAAATCCTAAAGTTGTACTGATATTACCTGCTGCCAATGCGCATCGAATTCTATTCTTTTCAAAATCTTCTTCTACATACGTATCAACATTAAATATATCCATAATTGCAGATAATGAGTTGATTTTTCTTCTAACGGAACCCTTTACCTCATTTTCACTTTGCCCACTTTTACAGAAATCAAAATCAGTCTCGTCTAATGTCCCATTATAACATTTCTCAAAAAATGTTGCTGCATCCAGACTCGTATGTAATCCTGTAAGATGCAGATAATTATCTTCATATGCAGCAACAATATAATACTCATTCTTTACAAATGCTTTAGAACAGAGCAGATACTCATATTCTACATAATATTTTTTATATGAATAAGAATTCTTAATAACAGTTTCCTTCACACGCTCCTTAAAGGTCTTTTGCTCTTTCATTTTTCCTCCAAAAGTGTAAAATAGAAGGACGACTTCGCAGCCATCCTTCTACTAATTTTTCACAGTTTATTCTGCAATGGGAATGGGTTTTAGGTCTCCATCCCGACCACTGGAACAGGTTTAAGGTCTCTGTTCCGACCATATTAAGTATCTTTCTTTATAATTATATTATACATTACGCTATACAAATAGTCAAAAACAATTTTCCAAAAAGACAAAAAAAGGCACACTTCCCTATCTCATGCCAATCTCCGTATCAGACTCCGTTACATGGCTGTGTTCTTTGATATAAGCCATAATCTCGTCAACCTTAGTAAACGCAAGGCCTACATAGCTGTCTGCGCAGCCATAGAACAAGGCAATCTTGCCGCTCTCGGAATCATGAATGGTAGCGCAAGGGAAGCATACGTTAGGAACGAAGCCTCTTTCCTCATACCACTCTTCCGGAGTAAGCAGGAAGTTCTCACATCTGTAAAGCACCTTAGACGGATTATCAATATCCAGAATAGCGCCTCCAATCGAATATACATATCCATTGCAGGTTCCGCTTACGCCGTGGTAGAACAAAAGCCAGCCTTCAGTTGTCTCGATAGGAGCAGCTCCGCCTCCGATTTTCAGAGACTCCCACCACTCTACGCTTCTTGCCATTACATGTCTGTGCTTGCCCCAGTATACCATATCCGGGCTCTCGCTTAAGAAGATATCGCCGAAAGGCGTATGTCCTGAATCTGAAGGACGGCTTAAAAGCACATAGTTGCCGTTAATCTTTCTCGGGAACAGTACGGCGTTCCTGTTGAAAGGAATGAACGGATTCTCAATTCTGGTAAATGTCTTGAAATCCGTGGTCTTTGCTATACCGATGGAAGCTCCGTAGAAGTCCTGACACCAGATAACATAATATGTATCCTCAACCTTTACAAGACGGGGATCATAAGCGTACAAAGGCATAAAGTCATTGCCTTTCTCATCTTTAAACTGAATCTTATTAGGCTCAAAGTCCCAATGGATAGCGTCTTTACTGTGTCCCAAATAAATATAGGAAATACCGTTGGTCTGCTCTCCCCTGAACACACCGATAAACTCATCACCATAAGGCATAACGGCGCTGTTGAAGATTCTTGCAACTCCCTCAATAGGATTTCTGCCTATAATGGGATTTTCGGTATATCTCCAGATAGGCGCGCCCTTAAGGCCCTCGGGTTTCTCCTGCCACGGTACGTTCTTTACCACAGGACTGATCATTTTGATTTCACTCATTTTAATTTCCTCCACTTTAAATTTATATATTTTGTAACAGTTCAGCCCGCGTTATTCACAAAACGCGATTACAACGCTTCTACTGCTGTTCCAAAAATTTCAGGTTTTTCTCTATAAGCTCACATCTTTGCGCCACGCATTCAACTGAACGCAGCGGATCTGCGGGTGTATTGAACACATAGTCAAGCAGCTTGTCTATCGTAGTGACCGCTACATGCAGTCTGGTATCACTTGAAGCATAGTAGATATAGACGTCTCCGTTCTCCGTGGTAATCGCTCCGTTAGTAAATACCACATTTGATACGTCTCCGACACGCTCCGCCTCTCTTGGTCCTATCAAAAGTCCCGACGGCTCTGCAATCACCTTTGAAGGATCGTTTAAATCCGTAGCAAAAGCATATATAACGTATCTTAAGCCTGCCGCGGTATTTCTTACGCCGTGCGCAATATGTATCCAGCCTTTTTCGGTCTTAATCGGAACTGCGCCCGCACCGTTCTTCGACTCCGTAATGGTATGATATCTGCGGATACTTGTCATTTTCTCCTCATCAATAACCGCATGTGTGATATCGTCGCACAGACCAAAGCCGATACCGCCGCCCGAACCGGTCTCGATAAAATCATCCATAGGCCTTGTATAAAAAGCATATTTGCCGTTTACAAATTCAGGATGCAGCACTACGTTTCTCTGCTGCGGGGAATGTAAAGTCACCAGGTTAGGCAGTCTCTCCCAAGTCTTTAAGTCCTTCGTCCTGACGATTCCCGCCGCCGCTACCGCTGCGGAAAGGTCGTTTACGGAAGTGTCTTTGCTTTCCGAGCAGAAAACGCCGTAAATATAGCCGTCTTCATGTTTCGTCAGACGCATATCGTATACATTGGTTTCCTCCGGGCATGTATCCGGCAGTAAAATCGGATAGTCCCGGAATTTAAACCCGTCTACGCCATTATCACTCTCCGCCACGCCGAAAAATGATTTTCTGTCATTCCCTTCAATTCGTGCAATAAGATAAAACTTGCCGTTTAAGTAGATAGCACCCGAATTCATCACGGCGTTGACTCCCAGCCTTTCCATGAAATACGGATTCGTCTCGGGATTTAAATCATATTTCCAAGTAAGCGGAATATGCTCCCTTGTCAGCACAGGGTACTCGTATCTGTCATAGATTCCGTTGTAAAAGTCAGATTTAACGTTCTTTCTGGCAATCAGTTTATTATACTTTTCCAGCTCTTCCTGATATTTTTTATGCAACATCGTTTGCCCTCCTTATAACTTCTATACACATTCTGCCGTTATGGTACGGACATTTCCACGGCTCTACAATCGGCTTGCCGCTAACGGACTCGCCCTGCGGCGTAACGTCCCAGAACCACTCGGAACCTGCGCGTTTATCAATCACATGATCCTTGATAAACTGCCATTCTGATTCAGCCGCCTCTAAATATTCCTTCTTTTCCGGCACAAGCTTATATCCGTTTAAGAAACCTACCACAGTCTCAGCCTGTACCCACCAGATACGGTTGGTATTTACTACGCCCTTTTCACATTCATTGGCAAGCGAATGTCCGTCAAACGCCACCTTATATATCTGTGCGGTCAAATCGAGGATAATCGGCAAAAGCTTGTCTTTATACTTCTTTTCCTCGAGAATTTCCACGCCTCTGTCAATCAGCCACGCCGTCTCGATATCATGTCCGTAGGAATGTAAATCTATAATAGAGTTCATTTCCCTGTCGAAGAAGACTTCCTGACGGTGCAGCGCAGGATTATACACCTTATCGGCAAACTCATCGAGAATCCACTCTAAACGTTTCTTCACAGCATCGTCCTTGCTTACCCTGTATAACTCTGTGTATGCCTCGAACACATGCAGCAGGGTGTTCATGGTCTTCTCGGCTATAACGCCGTTCTCGGAAAGCTTGTCGTTAGTTATCTCCACAAAATTCCTGTCAAAAGCTTCCTTATATCCGATTTCGTCCATGCAGCGTTCCTCGATTATATGGAAAAGCTCCATCGCCGTATCAAGCGCCTCCTTATCGCCGGAAGCGTCATAATAAGAAGACAGTGCATATATGGAAAACGCCTGGTTATATGTATGTTTGGTAGTATCCTCCGGAGTTCCGTCATAGCGCACAGACCAGTAGACTCCGCCTTTTTCCTTATCCACGCAGTGATTTTTCATAAATTCATACCCATGCTTAGCTTCTTCCAGCAGGCTCTCGTCCTTAAGAAGCATATAAGCATTGGCAAAAAACCATGTAATCCGGCTGTTCAGAATACAGCCCTTAACCGCTTGTTTATCCACATTCAGCTCATGGTCCATAAAGCCGTAATAACCGCCGAACTCATTATCCCTAAGCTTCTTCCAAAACGGAATAATGCACTCTTCAAGATGCGCCTTTACCTCTTCTACCATCATATCCTTAGTTACCCTTTCCTTTAATTATTATGTAAAGCCCCGCCAAATCATATGGCAAAGAACAATATAATATAAGTATATACTACTTTACTTTTTATTCAACAAAAATTTTTCGGTTTTTTAATTTTCTTTTAACCTCTATACAACTCACGGTACGCCGCCGCGCGCCCCTTATCAAAAGCAGCCTTTATCTGTTCTACCACCTGCTTATCCCTGAGTCTTGCCGTCAAAAGCGGCGAAAATCTCTTGCCTTCTAACTTAACCGCTTCTTCAACCGCCTCGTCAAAGGTCTTTTTCTCCCCCATATAAAGCCTTTCGGTATCGGTCATGTTATCCAGCCAGTCAATAAGGGCTATCACGTCCACCATCTGCCTATAGGGGCAGTCCAGACGCTTATAGGCATTCGGATAGCCCGAAACCCCGTCATACCATGAATGATGTCCCCTTGCAACTGCCGCATAACGCTTAGTTGAAGGTCTTCCCTCTAACCATTGCGCCCCCACAATAGTATGGAGTTTGGACATTTCATATTCATCGTCAAACCACTGTCTGATTATCCTTGAATATAAATTCATAAAGCACATTCTTCCGATATCGTAAAATCTTCCGCATTCCAGCGCGTAATTTTCTACCTCGCTCTTTTTCCTGTCTAAATCCTCAATATCCCTTATTTCGTCGATATCGTCAAAGAATTCCTTATCCTCTTCCATTATAATCCTGCAAAATGCTGCCGACGCTTCCCCGACCACCCGCGCGCGGACATACTGGTCAGGCGCAAAGCACATCTGCAGTTTTTTCAAAAACTCTTTATATGTAACTCCGCCTTCAATCTCGACAAACGTATATGTAAGCTGCCTTAAATAAAGAAAGAGCAGCTCGTTTCTGTCCGTGTCTGGAAAAGCGTCCATATAAGAGAACAGCCTGTTATACAGATATTTAACGTATTCTTTTCTCCGGGGAATTTTCTCAGGATTATTCAATAAGAACTGGCAGTAAAAAGCAGGCATGGATATTATGCCGTACATGCCGTTTTCAGAAAAATCCTCAGGCTCAACTGCGTCCATTAAAGCCTCTAACTTGGTAAGCAGGCCGTCAAGCGTCTCCATGCCGCAGTAATAATCAATGACATTGCAGGAATACTGCGGACGAATCATCAACGGTTCATTATTAGCCGCCGCTTCCTGAAGCCGCCGCTGGTACACGATATACGCCGATTCCATAACGTCTTCAATATCCTGCGGCGTCATATGATTTTCTTTGCCGTATGAAATGCTCGCCGCCATCTGCTGATGAGTCATATAGATATATCTGTCCCACGGCAAATCCGGCTCTTTTTCCTGATAAGACTTGTCGTTTAAGATTTGCAGGGTATGCTTCACCATATGGATTTTTTCATTAGAAACCCTGAATCTGCCAAGTGCCATATTAGCACGGGCGCGAAGTATGTATCCCCGCGTCTGCGTATCGTCGATTTCATCATAATATTTCAAATAAGCCGCAGCCTCGGCAAAACACAGCCGCATCTGCATGATATATTTTTCGCTTTCGTCATAATCCGTACCGACTAACTTATTGCACAGACCATAATATCCCATGCCCAGCCAATATAACTCCCGAATTATGCCGTTTCTGTTCTTCTTCTGCCTCTCCACGCTTAAAAACGCCTTATGCAGCTGGCAGAAAAGCCCTATGTCAAGCTCTTCCTTGCCCTTATTTAAATTATCCGTAAACTCATGCAGGTCTTTAAGTTCGTCCTCGTCCGCGTCAAATATACGGTCTAAAACCGGAAATAAATTGTCTCTTAATAGTTCCATGTTGCGGATTATCTTCTGCTCCGCACGTTTCCTGTTGCCGCTTATATAACCGGCAAACTCTTCAAAAGACATATTTTCCCGTTTCCTGCGCATATTCAGCGTAGCAATGTCCCTTAAATTTGCAATATATTCTTCCTGATACGACCGCATATCAATCTGCTCTTTCCTATTTGTTTCGTACGGTCAGCACAATCAATGCGCAGACCTGATAGACAGTTACATAAGTCTTACCAAATCCGATGTTATGTAAACCTGTTGCGTAATATTTCCCGCAGCCGTTCCGGATCTATCGGCTTTGAACAATGCTCGTTCATGCCCGCTTCTTTTGAACGCCTGATATCTTCTACAAAAGCATTTGCCGTCATTGCCACAATCCACACGCTCTTGGCGTCGCTGCGCTGCAGTTCCCTGATGCGCCTTGTCGCCTCATAGCCGTCCATTATCGGCATCTGTATATCCATTAATATTAAGTCGTAATAACCCTCTTGCGAATCTTCAAAAGCCTTAAGCGCCTGCGCTCCGTCGTCGGCAGTTTCTACATTTATTCCAGTTACCGACAACATCTCTAACTCTATTTCCTGATTTAATTCCACGTCTTCCACAAGCAGCACGCGGTATTTACTGTAATCTTCTTCTCTTTCAGTATTTGCTCCGTCTGCGCTCTTGCTGCCTATAGCCTCCGCCAACGTCGTAAGAAGCTTGCTTTTAAACAGCGGACACGGTACAAAAGCGTTTACGCCTGCGCGGGTGGCTCTGAACTCCATCTGCGCCCAGTCGTCATCTGATACCAGCAAAATAGGGAAATCCCTTCCTGCAAGCTGCCTCACATGAGACGCAAGTTCCAATGCGCTCATATCCTCTATATCCTGCCCAAGCAGCATCGCACACGGCATATGCTCTTCGTACTGTGCCTCCGTCAGCCATTCTACCGCGCCCAGACCGTCGTTTTTATGCACGGGAATAAGCCCGCCGTCATTAAGATACTCTCCAATCTGCCCTATCCTGTCCTCTCTGCTTTCAACCACGAGTACAGCCTGTCCGTCCGGAAGTTCAGGGATTTTGCCGGATTGTTCCGATACCTTCATGGGAATGTCTATATAAAAGGTACTGCCCAAGCCTTCTGTACTCTCAATATTTATATTTCCGCCCATACGGTCCACAAGATTTTTTACAATTGACATTCCCAGCCCCGTGCCTTCAATATTCTTGTTTTCCTTATTGTTTACACGTTCAAACGGGACAAAGATTTTCTTTAAAAACGCCTCGCTCATGCCTACGCCGTTGTCTTTACACATAAATTCAAGCCATACCCTGCTGCCTGACGATTGTACATCATCCCCGCTATCGCCATGACGCTGCGAAAACCGCACCTGTATTTCGCCGCCTTCATGTGTATACTTTATCGCATTGCCGATGATATTTACCAGAATCTGCCTAAGACGCAGCGGATCGCCTATCAGTTTTTCCTCAAGAATCTTCGCAATCTCCAAATTCAAGCTCTGCTTTCTCTGCTCCGCCTGCGGATAAACAATAACGGCAATGTCATGTATAAGGTCTGCCAAAGAAAAGTCTTCGTCACTAAGAGCAAGACGCCCGCTGTCAATTCTGGACATATCAAGCACGTCGTTTACCAGACTCATAAGATGCGATGATGCAGATTTTATTTTCAAAAGACAGTCGTGAACCCTCGGTTTCTCATCAATATGCGACAAGCCTATGGTCGTCATTCCCATAATGGCGTTCATGGGCGTGCGTATATCGTGCGACATGTTAGATAAAAAACTGCTCTTTGCCACATTTGCAGCCTCCGCTGCTTTAAGGGCGTCTTCAAGTTCGGCGTTTTTTTCCAAAAGCTCTCTATTCGCAGTTTCAAGCTCTTCTATCCGCCGTGTAACATCAGTTCCTTCTATTATAAGCTGCCCGTTGTTTTCATCAACTCTGTGGTTTCCTTCCGTTTGCATTTGTGTTCCTCATATACTACCTTTATTACATGTTGCTGCAGTTCAGCACACGCCCATTCGCAAAATCGCGCATTCTGCGCTCTCCGCTGCTGCGCAGCTCCTTTTGCTCATATGCGCTGAACTCTCGATATCAGTTCAGCCACGCCCATTCGCAAAATCGCGCATTCTGCGCTTTCCGCTGCTGCGCAGCTCTTTTTGCTCATATGCGGGCGTTCCCTCAGACTCCGGTATATATGAAAAATTTATGCAAGCATAATTTTTCATATATATCAGAGTCTGGCTGAACTGTTATTATATTATTATATCTTGTATTCTCACAACTGTCAAAGAATAGATGAAAATAACTGAAAATAACGGAACAACCGCCCACAAGGCGGTTGCCATTTTAAATATCAAACTGAAATACATTTGGCACAGCGTCAGAGCCAAACGTTTTCACAGCCATTCGATACATAGCCTTTGCATGGATTCTATCATGCCAGATAAAACGCCTAAGCACTTTCCTTAGCGACCATTCTTCATCATAACTTCCAAGATAAACTGCGTTTCTCAGGAAGTCCGGCTGACTTTCCAAAACTGCAAATCCGCGTTCCCTGCATTCCGCAATATCTCCCTCATTATCCGCAGCAACTCCGATTTCACCGAAGTAATAATCGTTTACGTTCTTCGTGTGTTCATACATTTCAAATGCTGTACGTGGAATCTGTCCATAAAAAGTCTCCCTTGCCGGAATACAGCTTTTATTTTTATCCGGAATTGCCTGATACAACGCCAGAAAATCATGGGCTGATTTTAAGGCAAGCAATTTCAAATCTGCATACTCTGACGCACTCAACTCTTTTCTTTCTTCATCAAACAAAACATCAGAATCAGCGTCAGAAACGGTTAACTCAGAACGCTTTTCCTGAACAATTTCGGTTTCAAAGAAGTCTGAGGTCAAATCACCCTTCCATTTCAGATATGATTTTATTTCAGAAGGCATTTTCTGAATTGCCAAATCTTTGGAGGCTCCCCTTGCAAAAGCTCCGATAAAGTTATCCGCATACAAAATGCTATCGTTACCGTTATGTTCCCATACACACCTTATTTTCATACACATAGTCCTCCCATACATCTAACTTATGCTTTCTCTTCCCGTTTTTTCTTATAAAAATATTCTCCACAAATCCCAACATATCAGTATCTTAAACTGAAATTTATATATGTGTTACAATTGAATACGACAAGTCCGATATCCAATGTGGAATTATAGCTCCATAAAGGCTGTCAGATTTTACTCTTATAAAGGATAGCACCAAACTTGTAACAAATAGGTCTGCCATATAAGCAACATTGAGCGCCAATTCAAGAAACGACATATCATAAGCTATCATTCTGAAAGGAAAATGCATAAGTACAAAGAATACTCCTGATAACAAAATATCAATATACACATTCCTGACAATTCCATACAGTCTGGTTAAAATATATCCTCTGAAAATAATTTCTTCACATAACCCCACGGTAAAAAAGTATATTATGTATATCAGTATCATCTTGAACGGAATAAAAGCCTGTCCCTCGATAATTATATCAGCCAGACAGTTGCAGAAAAACAGGATTGCCGCAAGCGCTATTCCCATTATCAATGACAGCTTTATATTACCTTTTTTCAATCCGACAGTTTCAACCCCCTGCTTTTTTATTACTAAAAACAAAAGCACAACGCCTGCAAAGCAGGAATTGATTATTATGCCGGAGACAGTCTTTTCTATATCGGTCAGATATTTGTTGACTAATCCTGAAGCAGCCAGTGTGCCACAATACAGAATAAAAAGCCCTATTGCCATAGCAGTATCTTTTATGGAATAATACTTAACTGATTTAATATATGACTCAGGAACTTCAAACAATTTTTTGATTTTTTTCATACTAATTTGCTCTCCGTAAATATTTCTTTTTTATGTGCCTGTTATTCTTTGCCCATTTTTGTATAATTCAATAAAATAAATATTAACCTCTGCAACAGAAATATCATTTTACAGAATATAGTTGTTATATTTAAACATATATGATATCATCTTTATGTTGTCAACCCATTCCGGCAGCGGAAAGGGGGTGTATATGCAATGCCAGGCTCATTCATTCTCTCTGTATTGGCAAGTATAGTTGCCTACTATATTTGCAAATGG
>JAMPEU010000035.1 GCA_023664865.1 Butyrivibrio sp.
TACTTAGGTGCTGTATTTTAGCACCTTATGTACCGCTACTGGCGGCAATGCAGCGCAAGCGTGCCTTCAATAAGTTATATACTTTGTACAATTCCCAAATTATTTCCCAACATTCTTCCTCTGCTCCAAATACACCAGCAATACCGAAATATCCGCCGGCGACACCCCGGATATCCTTGAAGCCTGTCCAACAGAAACAGGCCTGTAATTAATAAGTTTCTGTCGCGCCTCTAAGCGCAGGCTTTTTACATCATTATAATCTAAGTCAGAAGGAATAAGCTTCTTTTCCATTTTTTTATACTGCTCCACCTGCCTCATTTGTCGCTCAATATAGCCTTCGTATTTAATTTCAATTTCAACCTGCTCAATCACATCTTCGGGCAGCGGTTTTCTATCCGTGTCAATTTCAGCCAATGTCTCATATGAAAGCTCCGGACGACATATTAATTCCGCCAGATTTGTGCCGGTTTTTAACTGGGAACTCCCGTGTTTTTCTAAAAATTCCTGATTGCTTTTTGCCGCTCCTATAATGGTATTTTTCAAACGTTCAACTTCATTTTGAATGAGTTTCTTCTTATTTAATATATCCTCATACTGCTGTCTGGAAATAAGACCTACTTCGTATCCGATTTCACGGAGTCTTAAGTCGGCATTATCCTGACGTAACAATAAGCGATACTCTGCCCGTGACGTCATCATTCTATAAGGTTCAAAATTTTCTTTCGTTACTAAGTCGTCAATCAATACCCCAATATAAGCTTGCGAACGGTCAAGCGTTATAGGTTCTTTTCCAAGTATGGTAAGCGCTGCGTTTATTCCCGCAATCAACCCCTGCGCCGCCGCCTCTTCATATCCGCTGCTGCCGTTAAACTGACCGCCGCTGAAAAGTCCTTTAATACTTCTAAATTCAAGAGTCGGATAAAGCTGCCTCGGATTAATACAGTCATACTCAATGGCATAGGCATTTCTTACTATCTTGCAGTTTTCCAGACCGGGTACGGTTCTGTACATGGCAAGCTGGACATCTTCCGGCAATGAAGACGACATTCCGCCCACATACATTTCATTAGTATGTATGCCCTCCGGCTCAATAAAAACCTGATGCCTGTCTTTATCTGAAAATTTTACCACTTTATCCTCTATAGAAGGACAGTATCTAGGTCCTGTACCTTCAATTATTCCGGCATAAATAGGAGAACGATCCAGATTATTTTTTATAATTTCGTGCGTTTTCTCATTAGTATAAGTAAGCCAGCACGAAACCTGCTCTATCTGCACATCTTCCGGATTAGTAGAAAAAGAAAACGGAATCACTTTCTCATCGCCAAATTGTTCTTCCATCTTACTGAAATCAATAGAACGCTTATCCATTCTTGCCGGAGTCCCTGTCTTAAATCTCCGCATTTCAATACCGAGATTTATCAAAGAATCCGTCAAATGGTTAGCTGCCTGCAAACCATTCGGACCGGTATAAGTAATCGCTTCACCGCAAAGGCATCTCGCCTTTAAATATGTACCGGTACATAATATTACAGCCTTACATTCATATACTGTGCCTGTAAAAGTTTTTATACCCGTGATTTTTTTATTATATTGACCTAATAAGTCAATACTATTTTTATTATTACTTTCTTCTCTATCTATGTTTTCTTTATCTATACTTCTCCCATATATAATTTCATCACCTATTATTTTTTCATTTATAAATTTATCATCTATATATCCTTTATTTTCACTATCAATCTTATTTATATCATCCACCAACAACTCGCACACTTCCGCCTGTTTGATAGTCAGATGTTCCTGATTTTCTAATACTTTGCGCATTGCTCTGGAATATTCAGCTTTATCAGCTTGAGCGCGAAGAGAATGTACGGCAGGACCTTTGGATTTATTCAACATTTTCGACTGGATAAAAGTTTTATCAATATTTTTACCCATCTCGCCGCCAAGCGCATCTATTTCCCTTACCAAATGTCCCTTTGACGTTCCGCCGACATTCGGATTACATGGCATCATAGCTATACTGTCAATACTCACCGTAAAAATAACGGTTTCCAAGCCAAGCCTGGCACAAGCAAGCGCAGCCTCGCAGCCCGCATGTCCTGCTCCAACTACACACACATCAACTTTTTCAGTCAAACCATTTCTAATTTCCAACATATAATACACATCTTTTCTATTACTATTCATAATCTTTTTATGACATGGACTCATATGCTTTCTCTTGAGGTCCTTGTAAAACGTCGGTACTTAGTGAAAAAGCTGTTTTTAGCTTTTGAACTTAGTACCGCTACGATTTTACACGGAGCGAGAGCGTACCTCAAGGGAAATCATATGAGTTCATGTCACATTTATTTATCTATTTTCCCATACAAAACTTAGAAAAAATCTCATTAACCAAATCTTCTCCGACTTCTTCCCCAATAATCATACCAAGTGAAGCATAGGCGCTCATCAAATCAATCGAATAAAAATCTTCCGGCATATTGTTCTCAATACTTGCCTTTACCTGTTTCATACTTTCATAAGCATCAATTATTAATTCTTTGTGCCTGATATTTGTAATATATACTTCATCATTATAAGACAATTTGCCATGAAAAAACATATCTTTTACTGTTTCAATAAAAAAATCAATTCCGTTATTCTCTTTTGTAGAAGTTTTAATTATTTTATAATACTTAATACCTTTATCATCAAATACATTTTCTAAATCATTTTCTGCGACTTTTATTTCCAAATCCGATTTATTTAAAAGAACTATCGTGTTCTTATTTTCTATCATTTTCATTATATTAAAATCATTTTCATCAAGCGGAATCGACGCATCTACCACATATATTACTAAATCTGCAGCTTCAAGTGATTTTTTAGCCCTTTCAACTCCTATTTTTTCAACAACATCTTCTGTATCCCTGATTCCTGCCGTATCTATAATATTTAAAGTTATCCCTCCAAGAGATATGGTTTGTTCAAGAATATCCCTGGTCGTCCCGGCTAATTCCGTGACAATAGCTTTATCCTCCCCGACTAATATATTTAATAATGAAGATTTTCCTACATTAGGCTTGCCGACAATAACCGTATTAATGCCTTCTTTTAATATTTTGCCATCGTCTGCTGAATCAATCAGTTTTTTAAGTTTTTCCGAAATTCTTTCAATTTTTTCAGATAATCTATCCTGATAACCTTCCAAACTTATATGTTCAGGATCATCAATCGCAGATTCTATAAAGGCAATTTCATATAAAATCTCTTCGCGAAGGCTTTTTATGATATCAGAAACCGAGCCTTTCAACTGCTTTATGGAAGATTGAAGGGCAAACTCATTTTTAGAATTAATAATATCCATAACCGCCTCAGCCTTAGATAAATCTATTCTTCCATTTAAAAACGCCCTTTTGGTAAACTCACCCGGCTGCGCAGTCCTTACTCCGGCGTTTATAACTATCTCCATAATTTTTTTCATCATAAGTATTCCACCGTGACAATTTATCTCAACAGTATCCTCGGTAGTATAGCTATAGGGCGCTTTCATAATAGAAATCATGACCTCATCAACAATATTCTTATCTTTATCAATTATAAATCCGTAATGGATAGTATGAGACTTATAAGAATTAAGACATTGAACATTATTCTTATTTACAAAAACGGAATGAACAATAGAAATCGCATCTTCCCCACTAACCCTGATTATCCCAATACCCGACTCAGTCATAGCAGTTGAAATTGCGGCAATCGTATCTGTTTTCATACCTTCATCCCTTTCATTTCATTTTTAACAGATAATTATTTCAAAACGTGAGTTGTATAATATATAAACACATGTAAAAATTGGAATGTAAAATAAATTACATTCCATTTTATAATTTAATCAATAATAATTTTATAACTTATTAAATTACTTCAAATATTATAAAATATCCACATAAATTTTTTCGATAACCAGAGTTTAAGCTAAATGAGCAAAATAAGAAGCGACTTACCTCTTTTCAGGCATGGAGCTTCGTTTTTGCTCATTTTGCTTAAACTCGTGACAGTAATATTAAATAACAGTAACTTAATATTTAATCAATTTACTATAAAGTATTTGAATTTTACCTTCCATTCTTCCTCAACACCACAACAACATGCCTAAACGGCTCATCGCCCTCGCTGTGGGTAGTCACATACCTGTCGTTCTGTAACGCCGAATGAATAATCCTTCTTTCATACGGATTCATTGGCTCAAGGGATACAGGCCTCTTTGTCCTCTTAACCTTATATGAAATGTTTTTAGCCAGATTTTCAAGAGTTTCCTTTCTTCTCTGTCTATAATTTTCAGTATCCACTTTAATATGAATATAATTTTCAACATCTTTATTGACTACCAGCGAAACCAGATACTGCAAAGAATCTAAAGTCTGTCCCCTTTTACCGATAAGGATTCCCATTTCATCGCCGCTTAAATCAATATTCATGGAATTATTTATCTCATCATATTTAATATCAACGACAACCGTAAGGTTCATAGCCTGAAATACACTGTTCAGAAAATCTTTAGCCACATCTTCTATTGATGATTTAACCCTTGCCCTTATAACAGCAGGCTTAGAACCGATTCCAAGAAAACCGGAAGAACCTTCTTCAACTACTTCATATTCCAATTTATCACTTGTTACGACAAAATTCTCACAAGCTTCTGTAATAGCATCATCAATTGTTTTAGCGGAAAATTCAGTAAATTCCATTTTTATACCTCCTTAAAAATCTAACTGCTTATATTCTACTTATTGTTTCTTTCATTATATTGTTTTACCATATTTGCCTTAGCAGCAATGCTTCCGGGCTTTGCATTCTTATTATAATACTCAGTCGCTTTTTTTACTGCTTCATCTTTTTCTTCCTGTGTCATGCTTGGTTTCGCAGGCTTAGAATTAGCGGCAGTATTTACGTTTCTGGTATTCATATTAGCGTAAGCATTAAGCTTTTCCGCCCTGACTCCTGCTTTTTCCAATTTTTTCTTAGCCTTGCCTTCATTTTTCTTAATCAACTCATTCAAATCCATCTTATCAATATGTTTGTTAATGGCTACCTGCTGGATGCTTCTTACAACAGCGCCCGCCACCCAGTATAAACCAAGACCTGAAGGCATTGTATAACACAAAACTGCTGACATAATAGGCATAAATGTGTTCATCATTTTCATTGACTGCATCATGCTGCTTTGCTGGTCGTTAGCGTCTTTATTAGCAGGTTCCTGCTGCGGCATCAGTTTTGTATTAATCCACTGTGTTACTGCAGAAAGAATCGGAATTAATAAAGCTGCTATTACCATGCCGTAAGAACCGGCTGCCAAAGATTCCTTCACAATATATGAAGGAGAGTTGCCTATATTAAGCCCCAGAAAATTATTATATCTGTTAATTAATGAAAGCGTATTATCTACATCAGCAGATAAAGCTGAGAAATTTTCTTTAATACTAAGCCATTCTGCGCTTGATGCCTTATTTAAAACATCAATATAAGTATTTTGTACATAAGAAATAACTCCGCTTGTAAAAGCCTCATTGCTAAACTGCTTTCTGTAAATAGCCGCATTGCTGAATCCCTGAATAAATTCTGAACTCCCTGCCTGGCTGATCAGATTGTCAACAAGTGGGAAAAATGCGTTTTTAACTGTACTTACATATGCCGGAATATTGTTTATAACACGATACAACGCAAACAAAATCGGCATCTGGATAAGCAGCTGTACGCAGCTTCCCGTAGGAGAAACGCCATATTTTGCATAAACGGCATTCTGTTCCGCGCTCATTGCCATCATGGATTCATTATCTTTTTTGTTTTTATACTTTGCCTGAATAGCCTGAAGTTCAGGATTCATTTTTGCAGATAATTTGGAAAATTTCTGCTGTTTAACGGTAAGCGGCATCATAAGCAGATAAATTACAATCGTAAATAGAATGATGGCAAGTCCTATATTAGGAATGCCAATTTTATCCAATACGAAAAAAATCGCTTCCATTATATAACCTAATAATTTGGAAATAGGTCCTATAATTGCTCCATCATCGGGAGTTAGTAAAATTCCTGACACCATTATTTCCCCTTTCAGTTTTCTTAAGGAACAGGATCATAACCACCTTTTGAAAAAGGATTACATCTGATAATTCTCCACAAAGCAAGAAATCCACCTTTAATTGCCCCATATTTTTCCACAGCTTCAAGACCATACTCCGAGCATGTAGGAAAATACGGGCATTTTGTGCTCTTCATCGGAGAAATATACTTTCTATAGAATTTAATAAGATAAATTAAAAATTTTTTCATATCAATTTCTAAATAAATCCACCATATACTATACACATAAATTTCATATAAAAATCAATAAAAATAAATCTTTAATATATGATGAATTTTTGCAAGATGTAATAATGCGCTTTCTATCTCGCTATATGAGGCAGAAGCTGCGCTTTTTCTGGCAACGACTACTATATCTAAACCACTATTAAATATATTTTCGTGTAGTCTGTAACTTTCCTTCACCAGTCTGCTGAATCTATGCCTGACAACGCTGTTGCCTATCTTTTTACTGGCTGATATTCCCAATCTGTTACTGTTACTGTTGTTTTCCAATACATACATAACGATATATTTGTTTACATAACTTTTACCATTTTTATATACATAAACAAAATCCGTATTTTTTTTTAAAGACTCAGTAAATTTCATATAATAAAATACCCTAAATTTCCATTCTTATAATACTATAGGGAAAAATAGGCCACATAAATGCGGCCCATTCTTATGCTGATAATCTTTTTCTTCCTTTAGCCCTTCTTGCAGCTAAAACCTTTCTTCCGCCCTTGGTACTCATTCTTGCCCTGAATCCATGAACCTTTGATCTATGCCTTTTCTTCGGCTGATATGTCATTTTCATTAATGATACACCTCCTTCACTTGATAAATGAAAAAATCACTCTGATAAGTTATTCATAATAAATTTTTGCGACTTATAATAGAATATGGATAAAAAGCCAATTCTATTATATGGAAAACAACACTACTATTTTATATAATTAAACCAAATACGTCAAGTAAACAATAAAAAATAAAATATAAAATTTTTGTAACAATAAATTTTAAACAATTTAATCATTATTTAAAGTATTTAATTCACAACCTTGAGCGACATGAACTTATATGATTTTACTTGAGGTACTGGGAAAACGCCGGTACTTAGTGAAAAAGACGCAAAGCGGCTTTTGAACTTAGTACCGCTGCGATTTTCCACGTAGCGAGAGCGTGCCTCAAATAAAATCATATAAGTTCATGCCGCATCCAGTCAAATATAAATTATCAATATAAAAAAATTTTTTCAAATCCACTTTACATAATAATATCCACAATCTGTGGATAAGTTGTGTATAACTCTATATTCAGATGTTAAAAACTTAAATTTTTGCTAAATTTCCAGTTCTTTATCATGTTAATATCTATTATCATATATATCCACTATGAAATAATAATTTATAAAGAATATGTAAACCTGTTCATTATTTTGTGGATAAGTAATATTTGAATTTTTACATTATTTATATTATTATATATATTAGTATATTTTCATTATTTTTTAAGAGGTTAAGGAATGGATTCTATTAAAGACAACTGGGACTTAATTAAAGAAACGTTAAAAAAGGAATACGATTTATCTGATATTTCTTATACTACATGGATTGCCCCGCTTAATTTTTATGAAGTAAAAGATAATATAGTTACTATATTAATACCTTCCGATCAGTCGCATGCGCTTAATTATATTTCAAGTAAGTATAAAAGTTATTTTCAAGTAACCATATCTGAAATGATGAACCATACTTATGATATTTCTTTTGTACTTGAAAAAGACATAGACGAAATGACTAAAAGCGATGTAACTGAGATTAAACATATTTATAATATAAATCATGAAAATGCTAACCTTAATCCTAAGTATACTTTTGATACCTTCGTGGTCGGGAGCAATAATAAGTTTGCGCACTCCGCATCTTTAGCAGCAGCGGAATCTCCCGGAGAAGTATATAATCCTCTCTATATATATGGAGGAGCAGGACTTGGCAAGACTCATTTAATGCATTCGATAGGTCATTTTATTTTAGACCATAATCCTGATATGAAGGTATTGTATGTAACTTCCGAAATATTTACCAATGAAGTTATTGAATCCATCCGAAGCGGTAACGCTGCAAAAATGACTAAATTAAGGGAAAAATACAGAACCGTAGATGTTCTTCTTATTGATGATATACAATTTATAATAGGTAAGGAAAGTACACAGGAAGAGTTTTTCCATACATTTAATACCCTTCATTCCGCAGGCAAGCAAATTATTCTTTCATCGGACAAGCCGCCTAAGGAATTAGAAGAATTAGAAGAGAGATTCCGTTCAAGATTTGAATGGGGACTTACAGCAGATATACAGCCCCCTGATTACGAGACAAGAATGGCAATACTTATTAAAAATACTGAAATGTATAATAAACAAATAGATAATGAAGTATTGCAATATATCGCTAATAATATTAAATCAAATATCAGAGAGCTTGAAGGAGCCTTTAATAAGATTATTGCTTTTTCAAAATTAAATAATATAAACAATATGAATATTGACCATGCCAAAGAAGCCCTTAAAGATATTATTTATCCTGATAAGCCAAGAGAAGTAACCACTTCTTTAATAATAGAAGTAGTTGCGGAATACTTTAATATTAAACCGGAGGATATTACTTCTAAAAGAAGAAACTCTGAATTTGTACAAGCAAGACAGATAGTCATGTACTTATGCAGGGAATTAACAGACACTTCTTTCTCAAGTATAGGTAAAATATTAGGAAAAAAAGACCATACCACAGTTATACACGGGGTTAATAAGATTAATGAAGAAATTGTGAATAACGAAGACCTTAAAAATAAAATAGACTCAATTAAGAAGAAAATAATATCCGCTTAAAGTAAACTTAATTTTATATAAAAAACATAAATGTTGATAAGTTGAAATTTATTTTTAAGTTATAATAAGTTTTTCACACATTATAAGTTTCTTTTTTCGCTGAAAAATAGTATAATAGAGAAGGTTATACACATTTCAACAGCTATTACTAAGGATTATTATTAAATTAATAAAAAATATATAACTGAAAACTCGAAAGGAAGTCATGCACAGATGAAAATTGTATGTAAAAAATCTAATCTTTTAAACGGTGTTATGGTTGTTTCAAAAGCTGTTCCAAGTAAAACGACAATGTCTATTCTGGAGTGTATCCTTGTAGATGTAAGAAATGGTGAGATAAAATTATCTGCAAATGATATGGAACTTGGAATAGAAACACGGATTGATGGTGAAATTGTCGAAAAAGGCATGATTGCTTTAGATGCAAAAATATTTATGGAAATTGTACGCAAGCTTCCTGACAGTGATATAACAATAGAAACTGACGCTAATTTCAAGACAACTATTACTTGTGAAAAAGCTAAATTTAATATTATAGGTAAATCAGGGGAAGATTTTTCTTATCTTCCGCAGATTGAAAGAAACGATTGTATTATAGTTTCTCAATTTACTTTAAAAGAAATTATAAGGCAGACAATCTTCTCAATATCTGACAATGATAATAATAAGCTTATGACCGGAGAATTGTTTGAGATTAATGAAGATACTTTGAAAGTAGTGTCTTTGGACGGACACAGGATATCAATCAGGAAGATAAAATTAAAAAATTCATATTCTCCTAAGAAAATTGTAGTTCCGGGTAAGACATTGAGCGAAATAAGCAAGATTCTTTCAGGGGATACGGACAAAGACGTAAATATTTTCTTTACCAATAACCATATATTATTTGAATTTGACAGTACCGTAGTAGTTTCACGTTTGATTGAAGGCGAATATTTTAGGATAGACCAGATGCTTTCAAGCGATTATGAGACGAAAGTAAGGATAAATAAAAAAGAATTTCTGGATTGTATAGACAGGGCCACCCTGCTTGTAAAAGAGGGAGATAAAAAGCCTATTATTATCAATATCACAGATTCTTCAATGGAATTAAAAATCAATACCATTATAGGAAGTATGGATGAAGATATTGATATAAATAAAAGCGGTAAAGATTTAATGATAGGATTTAATCCTAAATTTTTAATTGACGCATTAAGGGTTATTGATGATGAAGAAGTGGATTTATATATGGTTAATCCAAAAGCCCCATGTTTTATAAGGGATATGGAAGAAAACTATATTTATCTTATTCTTCCTGTTAATTTTACTACGGTCAGCTAATTTAATTATTTATTAAATATTTATTATCGAAGTTAATTTTAAATAGTTTTTTAAATGTAACAATGAGAATATATAACAGTTACATTATGTATAAGTAAGGAAAAAAATGGAAACTATAATAATTAAAGACGATTTTATTAAACTTGGACAGGCGCTTAAACTTGCAGGTTTAGTGGATTCCGGTTTAGAAGCAAAAATTAATATTCAAGAAGGATATGTAAAAGTAAACGGACAAACAGAATATCAGCGCGGTAAAAAAATTCATGCTGGCGATGTAGTTGAGTTTGACGGGCAGCGGGTTAAGGTAGAAAACTAATGATAATTAAATCATTGGAATTGGCAAACTTTAGAAATTATGATTCTTTAGCAGTTAATTTTAGCAGCGGAACCAACATTTTATATGGAGATAACGCGCAGGGAAAGACTAATGTATTGGAATCAATTTTCCTATCTTCCACTACTAAATCACATAAGGGCAGTAAAGATAAAGATATCATAAAGTTTAACAATGACGAGGCGCATATAAGAATTATTATTGAAAAAGACGGTATTGACAATAAAATAGATATGCACCTTAGAAAGAATAAATCTAAAGGAATAGCTATTAACGGACAGAAAATCAAAAAAGCCGCCGAACTTCTGGGATTGTTGAATACGGTTTTTTTCTCACCGGAAGACTTAAGCATTATAAAAAATGGTCCGGCTGAACGCAGAAAATTTGTTGATATGGAGCTTTGCCAGCTTGACAGCTTATATCTTTATAATTTAAACAATTATAATAAAATAGTAAATCAGAGAAATAAGCTGCTTAAAGATATGTATTTTAATCCCGAATTAAAGGATACTTTAAACGTTTGGGATTCCCAGCTTATTAATTATGGAAGTAAAATTATAGAAAGAAGAAAATTATTTGTTACACAGTTAAATGAGATTATTTTAGAAGTACATAGAAAATTATCCGGTAATAAGGAAGATTTGGTTATTTTTTATGAACCTGATACATCAATTGATGATTATGAATATTCATTATCTTTTAATCAGGAAAGGGATATAAAATTAAAGCAGACTACAGTAGGGCCTCATAGGGACGACTTTTCCTTTATGTCAGGAAATATCGATATTCGCAAATTTGGTTCTCAGGGACAGCAAAGAACCGCTGCTCTGTCTTTAAAGTTATCAGAAATTGAACTAGTTAAAAAAATAACGAAGGATAATCCTGTTTTACTTTTAGATGATGTTTTATCGGAGCTTGACAGTAACAGACAAAATTATCTTTTAAATAGTATAGGGAATATTCAGACGATAATTACTTGTACAGGCTTAGATGAATTTATTAATAACAGATTTGAAATAGATAAAGTTTTTCAGGTTAAGAACGGTAAAATGGAGGAAAAGAATGGCTAACGAGTACGGAGCAGATCAAATTCAAATATTGGAAGGTCTTGAGGCAGTAAGAAAAAGACCGGGTATGTATATAGGAAGCACATCGGCAAGAGGTCTTCATCATTTGGTGTATGAGATTGTAGATAATTCCGTTGATGAAGCATTGGCAGGTTTCTGCAGCATGATTGATGTTACTATTAATCAGGATAATTCAATTACGGTAATTGATAACGGCAGGGGTATTCCTACAGGAATAAATCATAAAGCTGGCATTCCGGCTGTGGAAGTAGTATTTACCATCCTTCATGCCGGCGGCAAATTCGGCGGTGGAGGATATAAAGTGTCCGGAGGTCTTCACGGCGTAGGGGCTTCCGTTGTAAATGCCCTTTCTAATTGGCTTGAAGTTGAGATTTATTCAGAAGGAAAAGTTTATAAACAGCGTTATGAAAAAGGTCATGTATGCGGTTCTTTGGAAGTAATAGGAGAATGTGATAAAGATAAAACAGGTACAAAAATTGAATTTTTGCCTGATGATACTATTTTTGAAGAAACAGTATTTGATTATAATACTTTAAAAACCAGATTAAGGGAAACAGCATTCCTTACTAAAGGCTTGAAAATCATTCTTTCAGATAAAAGAGAAGGAATGGAACAGACAAAAGAATTTCATTATGAAGGCGGCATTAAGGAATTTGTTTCTTACTTAAATAAGAGTAAAGATGCGCTGTATGAAGAGATTATGTATTTTGAAGGCACAAAAAATAACGTATATGTAGAAGTTGCCATGCAGCATAACGATTCATATAACGAAAGCGTATATACCTTTGTAAATAATATAAATACTCCGGAGGGCGGTACTCATCTGGTAGGATTTAAAAGCGCGCTTACTAAGACATTTAATGATTATGCAAAAAGCAGCAAATTATTAAAAGAAAGTGATGAAAACCTATCCGGCGACGATATAAGGGAAGGACTTACCGCAATAATAAGCGTCAAAATTGAAGATCCGCAGTTTGAAGGACAGACCAAACAGAAACTTGGCAATTCCGAGGCAAAAGGAGCGGTTGACAGTATTGTAAGTGAACAGCTTACTTATTTTCTGGAGCAAAATCCTACGGTTGCGAAGATTATATGTGAAAAATCAATTTTGGCACAGCGTGCAAGAGAAGCGGCAAGAAAAGCAAGAGATTTAACCCGTCGTAAGACCGCACTGGAAGGTTCGGCGCTTCCCGGAAAACTTGCAGATTGCTCAGATAAAGACCCTAAAAACTGTGAGATTTATATAGTTGAAGGAGATTCTGCGGGTGGTTCTGCCAAAACTGCAAGGAGTCGTGCAACTCAGGCTATCCTGCCGCTGCGTGGAAAAATCCTCAATGTAGAGAAGGCAAGGCTTGACAGGATATACGGAAATGAAGAAATAAAGGCAATGATTACCGCATTTGGAACAGGTATTCATGATGATTTTGACATAACGAAACTCCGTTATGATAAAATTATAATCATGACTGATGCCGATGTTGACGGCGCGCATATTGCAACGCTTATGCTTACTTTTATATATCGTTTTATGCCTGAGCTTATCAGACAGGGACATGTTTATCTTGCTAAACCGCCTTTGTATAAACTCGAAAAAAATAAACAGATATGGTATGCCTATAGCGATGAAGAATTGGAAAACATTCTTTCTGAAGTAGGGCGCGACCAGAATAATAAAATCCAGCGTTATAAAGGATTAGGTGAAATGGACGCAGACCAGCTCTGGGATACGACTATGGATCCTGAGAAAAGAATACTTTTGCGTGTGAATATTAATAAAGAAGAAGAATCGGAAATAGACCTTACGTTTAATACGCTTATGGGCGATAAGGTAGAGCCGAGAAGAATATTTATTGAAGAAAACGCAAAATTTGTTAAAAACTTAGATATATAGACTAAAAAGCATGGAGTTAAAATATGGACGATAAGATTTTTGATAAAATCGAAGATGTAGACCTTAAGAAAAAAATGGAAGATTCATACATTGATTATGCGATGAGCGTTATTGCCGCCCGCGCGCTGCCCGATGTAAGGGACGGACTTAAGCCCGTACAAAGAAGGGTGCTTTATTCAATGATTGAATTAAATAACGGTCCCGATAAGCCGCATAGAAAAAGCGCGCGTATCGTCGGTGATACAATGGGTAAATACCACCCCCACGGCGATAGTTCTATTTATGGCGCTTTAGTAAATATGGCTCAGGAATGGTCTACCCATTATCCGCTGGTTGACGGACACGGAAATTTCGGTTCAGTGGACGGCGACGGCGCTGCTGCCATGCGTTATACTGAGGCAAGGCTTAGTAAAATTTCTATGGAGCTGCTTGCGGATATTAATAAAGATACCGTGGATTTTGTTCCTAACTTTGATGATACCGAAAAAGAGCCTGTCGTATTGCCGAGCCGTTATCCTAATCTACTGGTAAACGGTACTTCTGGCATTGCTGTAGGTATGGCTACCAATATCCCGCCCCATAATATGAGGGAAGTAATAAGCGCGGTTGTAAAAATTATAGATAATCAGGTACAGGAAAACAGGAATACGGATATAGAAGAAATACTGGAACTTATAAAAGCTCCGGATTTTCCTACAGGCGGCATTATTCTTGGCACGAGGGGCGCAGAAGAGGCATACCGTACCGGGCGCGGCAAGGTAAGGGTGCGCGCCGTAACAAATATTGAATCCATGCCTAACGGAAAGAACCGTATAATAGTTACCGAACTTCCTTATATGGTAAATAAAGCTAACCTTATCCTGAAAATTGCAGATATGGTTAAGCTTAAAAAAATTGACGGCATTACCGACCTTCGTGATGAAACTAACCGCGAGGGTATGCGGATTGTAATCGAGTTAAGAAAAGATGTGAACGCTAACGTCATTTTAAACCAGCTTTATAAACATACACAACTTCAGGATTCATTCGGCATTATTATGCTTGCTCTTGTAAATCAGGAGCCTAAGGTAATGAACATTCTGGATATGTTGAGTTATTATCTGGAGCATCAAAAAGATGTCGTAACAAGAAGGACAAAGTATGATTTAAATAAGGCGGAAGAAAGAGACCATATTTTACAAGGGTTATTGATTGCGCTTGATAATATTGATGAAGTAATACAGATTATCAGAAGCAGCCAGAATACCCAGACTGCCAAAGACAGATTGATAGAAAGATTTGCCCTTACGGACGTTCAGGCACAGGCTATCGTAGATATGCGTCTGCGCGCTCTTACAGGCTTGGAAAGAGAAAAGCTTGAAAATGAACATAAGGAATTAATGGCAAAAATTGCAGAATTAAAGGCAATTTTAGCAGATGAAAAATTACTTCTTGGAGTAATAAAGGAAGAAATACTGATTATTTCAGAAAAATACGGCGACGACAGAAGAAGTAAAATCGGATATGATGTCTTTGATATCGATCAGGAAGATTTGATTCCAAAAGGAAATACTATTATAGCCATGACAAATCTCGGCTATGTAAAACGTATGACCGTAGATAACTTTAAAGCACAGCACCGCGGCGGTAAAGGTATCAAAGGAATGCAGACGATTGAGGAAGATTACATAGAAGACCTTCTTATGATGACGACTCATGATTATCTCATGTTTTTTACAAATATGGGAAGAGTATATCGTTTGAAGGCGTATGAGATTCCGGAAGCAGGACGTACCGCGAGGGGAACGGCAATTATTAATCTGCTCCAATTAAGCCCCGGCGAAAAGATTTCCGCAATGATACCGATTAAAGGATATGAACAGGATAAAAATCTTTTTATGGTAACAAAGAAAGGCATTGTTAAGAAAACTTCCATTATGGAATACAGCAATGTCAGGAAAAAAGGACTTAATGCCATAAATATCCGTGAAGATGATGAACTTATTGAAGTAAAATCCACAGATAAGGATACCGAAATTTTCTTAGTAACAAAATTCGGTATGTGCATCAGGTTCAAGGAAACGGAAGTAAGGGCTACCGGAAGAAATTCTATGGGCGTCTATGGAATGAAGCTTTCCGCTGGTGATGAAATAATAGGTATGCAGTTAGACCATCAGGGCAATTCACTTCTTATAGTATCGGAAAACGGCATGGGTAAACGTACATTACTTAATGAGTTTACTTTGCAGCATCGTGGTGGTAAAGGTGTAAAATGTTATAAGATTACGGAGAAAACAGGCAATGTTGTCGGCATAAAAGCTGTTAATGATGACCATGAAATTCTGATGATTACAACGGAAGGAATCATTATCCAGCTCCGTATGGAAGATATCTCGACGTATGGAAGAATCACATCGGGAGTAAAAATGATGAATCTCGAAGACGGCGTAAAAATAGCCAAGATTGCCAAAGTTCGCGAAAAATCAAGTGACGACGAGCAGGAAATTGAGAGTGGAGATGTCGAAGACATATCTAATGAAGACGTATTAGAAAATGCACTGGAAGATGATGTGTATGAAGACAATACGCTGGAAGAAGATATGTCAGAAGATGATAGTGAAGAATAAATTACGCTTAAGAATAATAATTTGATTAATAATTTCATACAACTTACTAAATCGCCAACTTTTTATAGGGTTGGCGATTTATTTTATCGTCCAATATCCATCATAGGCATATCCGGTTTTTCCTATCAGAAAATGTTCGGATTTAGTAAATCCTGCTCTCTGAACTGCCTTAATTCTTTCCACGGCATATATTGGGGCTTTGGTAAGTATGCCTTTACAGCCTATAAGTTCTTTAAGCTGCGGCGTGATAAGACTGAAAATATCATATAATATATCTTCTTTCTCATAATCGCTCCTTACGTCTATTCTTAAAATTCCCATATTGTTAAATTCATCTTCCGAAACCCGCAGACATAGTTCTACGGTCCCGATTACAGTCGATGAAGTCTTGTCGATAATCGAAAGTCTGGCAAACCAGCCGTTTTCATATGACAAATGCCAAAATTTGATAGCCTCTTCCATTCTTTCTTTTGTTGCATAATAAAAATTATCTCCGTCGCAGTTATCACTGTTAAAAAACGGCAGCGCCATCTTATCGCTGTAAACTTTTAACAAATCGTCACAGTCTTTATCTTCAAATAGACGGATTATAAAATTGCTGCTTTCAAGTATAGGACATTTCTCATAAATATTCATGTTTTAGCTCCTTATGTATTATTTATAAATTTTAATAATAATTTTAATATCTGTTAAAGCATGCAAATATTTCCTGAACCCTCGGCATTGCAAGTCCTGACGGCACGCTGCCCTTATCGCATATTCCTGCGATGCCTTTTGTTGTTAAAATATTTTCCAATGATTTTACTATGCTTGCTATGTCATTGTCTGTTCCGCCGTTATGTTTAGGATTAGAACCGGCATAATGCTCCTTGGCATAACGCAGCAGATATGCAAGCGTCTGCGTCTGTTCTTCATCCACCAGCTGTTCCACATAGCGTAAATCCAGATTTTCTTTTCCTATTGAAAAGGCGGTTTTACCTAAACGTTTGATTTTCAGGCGTTCTTCCACATATCCGTCTCCTCTGTAGGTTTTTCGTTTCTGCACAGTCCCCGATAAATCAATCATACGCTTACCGGACGGCAGTTCAAAATCAGGAGCCTGTTTAATGGGAGACGGATATTTCTTAAGAAATTCCTTCGTCTTATCGGTTATGTCCATTGCTTTATATGAGTCCATCTGTATAATTTTGTCTGCAATATAAAAATATGAGCCGCAGCTCCCCACTACAAGAATCGTAGAGATGCCCGCCTGCTTATATAAATCTTCCGCTCTTTCCAAGAATGGGGTTATCGGCTCTTTTTCCCTTGCAACTATCTGCTGCATAAGTTCGTCACGAACCATGAAATTAGTTGCGGATGTATCCTCGTCTATAAGAAGAAGCTTACTGCCCGATTCAATGCCTTCTATTATATTTGCTGCCTGAGAAGTGCTTCCGCTGGCGTCAAGGGTAGAAAAGCTCCTTGTATTCTTTCCGTTCGGAAGATGGTTTATGAATAGGGAGATATCCGTATTCGTAATCTTTCTTCCATCTTCGGCACGGAGTTTCAGCGCGGTTTCGTCAGTAATGACATACTCTCTCCCGTCTTCGGCTATATGGTTGTACACCCCGCGTTCTAATGCCTTAAGGAGCGTGGACTTTCCGTGGTATCCGCCGCCGACTATCAAAGTAATGCCGTTTTTGATTCCCATTCCCCTAAGATTGCCTTTGTGCGGAAGCGTCAGGGTGACTGCCATAGTATCAGGCGCCGCAAATGGTACGGCTTCTTTAAGCGGTTTGTCGGATACGCCGCTTTCTCTCGGAAGTATAGCTCCGTCCGCCACAAATGCTGCCATGTCCTGCCTTTTCAATTCGTCTCTTATATACTGCTGGTCTTCTGCCAGAAAAATCACTTTTTCCAATTCATGTTTAGGAGTCTTTGCATAATAGAGGCTTTGCTCTACGCACACAGGAAGAAAGTCAAATATAATCTTTTCTAACTCTGTTGAATTGATAGTGCGTCCGTTTGCCGGAAATCCTACTTCAAATCTTATCGTGACATTTCCGTTTATAACTTCACATGCAGTACGCTCTAAAACTTCCTGCCCACAGCGGCTTACTGTGATAATTCCGCTCTTTCCCGAACCTTTTGCCTTAAAACAGAATTTGTCCGTCTGTCCATGGAAACGTCTTAACAGATAGTCTTCCAATGCGGTCTTAGTACATTTCTCCTTATAATACTCCGCAGGAAAAGCGGCAGTTTGGGAATTTACCTTCACACTTAAACGTGACGGTGCTGCAAAGGGGTCTCCCTGAACATGCTCGATATTCAATATATACTTCCCAAAAGAATAACTTCCCGCTAACGACTTATATGCCGGATAGCTCCTTCTGTTAATTGCACGCATACTGCTGCGTAGTTCTTCTGATGATTTCATAATATTTCCTCCATATTGATTAGATTCGTGGTTTATGGGGCAATCAGCCCCCGTATTTTCTTAAAATCTCCGTCCATAACCCGATAGTCCGCCTTAATCTTACCATATTCAGCGGGTGAAATTGCCGTATGGATATATAGCGTTGCCATGCCGACACTTTTTGCTCCGGCAATATCCGCATCTTCATCATTGCCAATCATGATGCTCTCTTTCGCTTCCAGCCCATACTGCTCTAAAAGTTTACTGAAAAACCGAATCGACGGTTTCTTGCAGCCCTGCTCCGAAGAAATAAATATTCCGTCGAAATATTTTGTAAGCCCTAGCATTTCAATTTCCGGTCTGGTAAAATCCGACTGCGCGTTAGATAAAAGATAGACTCCTTTTTCACGCTGCCGTAATTCTTCTAAAAATTCTTTCACGCCGTCATAGACGCGGATATATTCTCTGGAAAGCGCCCGAAACGTAATTGCCGTCATTTTTGCCAGTGTAGCGTCGCATTGGAATTTCTTTTCCTGATACAGCATGGAAAAAACCTTTGTTAAGTCGGGTTCGGCATTTTCTTCTAACCCTTTCTCCTTACTTTCCAATTCGCGAAAAGTATTTTGTAACTGCTGCGGATTATATTTTGCTCCCATAGCGCAGTAAATCTCACTCATTTTCTGCCAAAGATAAGGATTTTCCTCGTTCGTGCGGATATCCGCCAATGTTCCGTAAAAGTCAAAAATATAGTTCTTATACATATTCTTCTCCCATAAAGCTTAAAATGCACAGTTTTATTCTTTCAATTTTTAATCTCTCAACGCATCATATACCCTAAGTATCTCACCTACACTCCATGCTTGCGCAAAGCAGCCTTTAGAAGAAACAGGATTTAATCCATCGTAGATTTCCGGAAGCTGCCCGATACACCCTTCCCGCAGTGCGGCTTCCATGCAGGATAGCTGTTCCCGCACATAATTCTTGGTTTCTGTCGAATAATCGTGTACTTTCAGATATGCAAGATAGTAGCCGCCAAGCGGAAATGTCCAGACAGTTCCCTGATGATATGCCAAATCCCGCTCCATCTGTTCTCCGCCGTAAAAAGAATGAAATTCTTTATCGTCAGGCGCAAGCGTCCTTAGTCCATAGGGTGTATACAGCTTACGGAATACTACGTCTACTACTTGCTTTTCTTTCTCAAGCTGAAGTATTGAGAATGGCAGCGATACCGCCCATATCTGATTACAGCGTATTTGATTGTCTGCTTCTGTTCCCGACAGCACGTCTTTAAGACAACCGGTATCTTCATTCCAGAATTTACTGAAACTTTCCTTTACTTTAGCGGCAATCGCGCCATAATCTATTTCGTCCTCTATGCCAAGCTTTTTAAATTCTTCCATTATGCACAAGGCATTATACCAATAGGCATTGATTTCCACAGGCTTTCCATGCCTAGGCGTAGGAAGAATGTCTCCTATCCGCACGTCCATCCATGTTACCTGGTCATATCCCTGCCCCGCGCTAATCAATCCATCACTATCCATTTTAATGCCATAATCTGTGCCTTTACAATACCAATTGATAATATCCGCCATCATAGCATATATATTTTTTACAAAGTCGCTGTCCTGTGTTTTTTGATAATATTCATAAACTGCCAGAATGAACAACAAAGAAGCGTCCACAGTATTATATCCGGGTGATTCCTTTCCTTCAGGAAACAAATTAGGCATCAGCCCTTTACGGCAATAAGCTGTAAAAGTCTGCAAAATACTCCTAGCCGTATTAAATTGACACGTCGCCAGACAACAGCCATTTATGGCAATCATGGTATCCCGCCCCCAGTCTTCAAAAAATGGGAATCCGGCAAGCAATGTTTGATTGTCTGTGGACTCGCGATAGGATACAAACTGGTTAGCGCTTTTTGCCAGCATATCGGCAATCTCATTTTTAAAATCTGCCTGTTTAGCCAAAGTCTGTCTGTACTGCATATTATCGCGGAACATTTCTTTTATATCGGGAAGTGCAGACGTCATTCCGTATACTAATTCCAGTTCTTTTTCTTCACCAGAAGATATCGTCAGACATACTTGGTGGTTTACCACGCTGCAGCCTGTTATTCTTCTGCCATCGTAAGCATCATAGGCATAGTATAAGTTGTCATGAAATATTGTAGGGATCTCACTATATTCCCCATTTGTTTTAAAATAAAGTTTATATCCGTTAGACTCAATACTGCTGCCTTCTAACGCAAACTCCTGCTCTTTTGAAAGTAATGAGCCTTTAGGAATAAATTGCAGATGCGGAAGCACCTTCAGCGTTACGCTGTTATCAGAACGGTTTCTTATTTTATAGGAAATTCCTATTGTATTGACTCCTTGAGTCATTATAATACTCTTTACCACTTCTACGCCATTTACAAGATATCTCCATTCAGGATAATCTGCAAATGAAAAAGACGTCTGATATAAATATCCGTCTTCTGCAGCTTTAATTTCCTCTTTTTTAAGTTCGCCGTCTGCATAGCTTTGGCTGGAAATATGTATATTCTCACTTTTCCCACTATCAAAGCATAAAAGCTCTTCCAGCCTGTGAATCATGTTATAACGGTGATTTGGCGATTTTACACATGCCATCAAAAGCGTATGGTCGTTCCTGCTGCATGAGCCAATCATGGTAAGCGAAGAAAATCCGCCCAGCCCGTTAGTCATTAAGTAGCAGTTTTCCTCTCCGCGTTCAAATGTTTTCCAGTCCTGTTTACCGTAGATAAATTTCATCGAGCGACCATGTTCCTTTCTTATACCGCCATATCCGCATACTTTACATACAAGCCATACTATCTATATTTTCCGCAGTTTCTAGCAGAATACTATCATTGACAGGAAAAAATGTCAATGTTGATGTGTAAGGCGGATAGTCATAGGCAGCAGCAGCGGCATGGACAGAATTATCGGATATAAATATCTGCCTCCGTAGTGTCCATTGCATGGTCCCAACAGACAACATACCAATATGATCATACATGGGATCATAAGGAAAGCGACAGCGTTCTTACTCTTTTTTCTGAGAGCATAGAAAAACAGTAAAATCAGTGTCCATGTATACGCGGACGGAAGCATCAAAATGGCGATTGGCGGAAACGTCACCAAGAGGTCTTCGATGTGTTCATACGCGTTTCGGTAAGGCTCTAAAGATTCCGGATAATAAAAATACATTCCGAGTGGGACAATCTGTTCGTTTACAATATCCATGCCAATGATGGAATTTCCGAAGGAAAGATGCCAGAGCTTATTTCCTACGGGATAGAAATAAGAATAATAATTATTCATCGTAGCCTGTATATAAGTTCCGGGATGTTTTCCAAGCATTTCAAACCATACCTTGAAATATCGAATCAGATCTTCTTTTGAAGCATCTTCCCTATAGAGGCCTTTTACACCGTCGGACAAGTTCACGCTATATCTTATTGCAATCGAGGAATAGTTCAGTATATTGTTTATTGCCTGTTTCTGCTCTTCTGTGATATCTTCTTCATGATATTTTACATACCTTGCCGTTTGCTGGAAGGGAACGGAAAACATTTCCCTGATACTGCCCCGTGTAACTCCGCAAAGAGACAAGATGCTGGAGTATAAGATACTGAAACACAGAACACAGATTACAAAGCACATTGCTGTTTTTCTGAGTTTTTTGTAAAAAAACGCAATGATAAGAAATGACAAAAGGAATAAATATTTTGCGTCATTACGAAACAAAAGCATACCAAGAGCCGACAGGAACAATGCGGCATAAAGCTTTCTGCTCTTTTCTCCCAGATACAGAAAATACAGAGCAATCAGGAAGTAGAGTAAAAAGACGGCGTAGAGAATGTCCTTTGTGACCACAATCATATATCCTTGTATGAGTGGCGAAATAATATAGTACAGCAACATAAAAACCGCGTAGGATATTGGTACACGAAGTTTTTCCACCAATACTTTTACAGCATAGGCAACAGCTGTCAAAACACAGAGACATTGCATAGCCGTATATAGAAAAATACCAGCATTTGCGGAATGAAAAAGGTGGTTGCCTATCACCAAACATAAGTGGATAAGGAGCGTATGTACAGGAGGGTGATGCGTGTTCATAAACACGGTATCCGAAATCATATGTCCTTCCAGATATGCTGGTGCGACGATGCCGAGTTCGCTGTATGCCTGGACGATTTGAGCTCTTGTATCATTTATCACAAAAAAAGCAGGGTAAGAAACGATGGCAAAAGGAAAATAAACAATAAATAAAGATACAAAAGCCGTTGTGAACGGTTTTTGGCGCAATTTTTCCAAATACCAGCGTAAAGGTGCAAATCTTATATTGGCTGTATTTTTGGCAGATGACTTTACAGGAGAATCTATACGGATATATAGCCATGAAATCATATGATAAAAGAAAAAGAAGTAACCGGCTGACATGGCAATGGTTTTGCAAAGCTGACCTATATCAGAGCTTACTACCAGATTCCAGCTGTTATCATGCAGAAATGAGTATCCGAATATCATAAAAAATGTAAAAAGTGCGGCAGGAGCGGCTGTATAGAATTTGCCGTATTTCCGATGTCCGGCTGAAAGGTTATCAATATAATGATATAATATTGCCAGAAGCAATACTCCCAAAATATAGGCAATGCCATAAAACAGATTAAGTACAGGCGTTTCTGAAAAAACCTCCAATCTCAAAAAGAAGCAAAGAACTGAAAATGCCGCAAATACGATAGATTTTATATTTAACTTTTGAATGATAGTCTGCATATATGACATGATTCCTTTGTTTTTATAAGCATATTTATCCTTGTACCCAACGGGCAGCCTTATTCTATTATACTATGAAAAATTGGTTTTGCAAAGTTTAAAGAAACTATCTTTTTGTTTCCATCTCACGTTATAGTATATAGAAAGCGCTTTTAAACCTATGAAAGGAGGAAATGATGAGTATAACCGTGGATGAAGATTCCCTGCTTGTGCAGAAAATGCGTATGGGCGATGAAAAAGCCTTTGACAAATTTATAACAAAATACTATCCTGCGATACTTAGATATTGTCAGATACACATAAAGGATTATGGATACGCAGAAGACATGACGCAGGAAACTTTTACACGTTTTTTCCGGACTTTCAGACAATACAAGCACTATGGAAAGGCGGTAAATTATCTGTATGTAATCGCATCAAATGTATGTAGTGACTATTACCGTAAGAAAAAGGAGTTTTTACCGGGAGAACTGCCTGAAACCACAGATAAAAATATGAGTGATATCGATAATAAAATAGTGATATCGGAAGCTTTAGACATGCTCCCTAAGGAATTAAAGGAAGTGGCAGTCATGTTTTTTGTCCAAGAACTTAAGCAAAAAGATATCGCCCTGATTTTAGAAATCGGCATTCCGCTTGTCAAATACAGGATACGGAAGGCAAGGGAGCAGTTAGCGCAATATTTCGGAAAGGAGTATCTATGAAAATGTTAAATTATGCGCTGCGCAAGCAGTTAGGTGCAAATAATCAGATTTTTTATAGGGAAAAAGGATTACAGGAAACCATATCTGCGGCAAAAGACGCATTTATTGAAAGTGAAACCAAAGGATTTCTTTCACGCGCCGAATTTTTATATCAGCAGTGCGGATATATCCATAAACGCTGGTGGATATTGCAGGGGATTACGCTGTTTTTACTTTGGCTTATCTTACAGATTACAGAAAGCAGTTATTATATACAACAGTGTATGGGCATCGCCGCATCGTTATTTTCAATTATGCTGCTGCCGGAACTTTGGAAAAACCGCACTTCAAACTCGTTAGAAATAGAATGTATATCTTATTATTCCTTAAGACAGGTGTATTCTGCGAGGATTTTTGCCTTTGCAATGGTGGATTTATTACTATTATGCTCGTTTGCTTTACCCACGCTATTATTAGGCAAGCTGCTTATAGAAGAAATGATAATTTATTTCTTTCTTCCGTATCTTGTGACCTGCTGCATATGTTTCCGGGTTTTATCCGACCACAGAATCGGTTCGGAGATATTCGCACTCTTTTTATGCGGTTTCTGGTGCGTAATTTGGACGCGGATTGTACTAAGCGAAAAAATTTATGGGGCAATCACCACTCCGGTATGGCTCGCAATGACGGCAATCGCACTGTTATACCTGATATATTGTATATATAAGGAACAAAGTAATTGTACTAAATATAGCCAAAATTGACAATATTCAAAGCTGTTATTATTATTTATAGTCATTATGGCATGAATTCATATGTTTTCATGAGTGGTACGCTCTCGCTCCGTGGAAAATCGCAACGGTACTAAGCTCGAAAATACCTCGCTAAAGTACAAGACCACTTGCAGAGGTCTGCGTTTTCCAAGGACCACTCACGAAAACATATGAATTCATACCTTTATAAGTTGTGAATAGTAGCAGTAAATTAGGTAATTGTAGAATTCATTATTTCATAGCATGAGTTGTACAATATATACAAAACATAAGCAGGGCGCTCTGTCGCCGTCGGTACTTAGCGAGGTATTTTCGAGCTTAGTACCGCTACTGGCGACAACGCAGCGAAAGCGTGCCCTACGTTGTTTTGTATATATTGTACAACGTGACTTATTAGAAAATATTGTTTCGCAATTATCTAAGTAATAATAAATAATAGAAAGGAACACAATTAGCATGGAACTAAAAATCTCCTCTTTAACAAAAGAATTTAAAGACATAACCGCCGTAAACAACATATCCTATACCATGTCAACCGGCGTATACGGTCTTTTGGGAGTCAACGGCGCAGGCAAAACCACGCTTATGCGTATGCTCTGCACGCTTTTAAAACCGACAAACGGCAGTATCACATGGGATGGCAGGGACATTTTTGAAATGGACGGCGAATACCGTAAGATACTCGGATATCTTCCGCAGGACTTCGGATATTATCCTGACTTTACGGTATATGACTACCTGATGTATATGTCGTCTATCAAAGGACTACGCCCCGTTGCCGCTAAGCAGCGCATAAATATTCTCTTAAAACAGGTCGGTATGGAAAAATCGGCAAAAAAGAAGATGAAAAAACTATCGGGCGGCATGAAGCGACGCGTCGGGATAGCGCAGGCAATGCTGGCAAATCCCCAGATACTTATCCTTGATGAACCGACTTCCGGACTTGATCCGAATGAGCGGATTAGATTTCGTAATCTTATCAGTGAGCTTTCAGAAGAACGGCTGGTTCTGCTTTCTACCCATATAGTATCGGACGTGGAATATATCGCGAACAAGATACTTCTTATGGAAGACGGTAGAATAAAAGCTACCGGAACTTCAGAAGAATTAATTAAAGCAATGCCTGAGAGTGTATGGAGTCTTGACGTAACAAAGAAGGAAATCGACTCATATATGAAAAACTATAAGATATCCAATGTAAAGACCATCTCAGGCGGAGCAAGCCTACGCATTATATCTTCCGAAAGACCGGCAAAAAACGCCGTCTTGGAAAATGCCACGTTGGAAGATTTATTTTTAGATTATTTTGGAGAAAGAGCGGGTGAGACAAATGACGAAATATGAAATTAAGAAGGTTTTTTCCAAGAAAAGCAGTAAGATTGCGATTATAATTTTACTTTTTGTGATGGGGATAACATGTTTCTTTGCAATGGACGTGGAGTATGTAGATGAAAACGGTCATTCTCAAAGCGGTATCAGTGAAGTAGCAAAACTAAGGGCTGCACAGAAAGAATGGGCAGGTTTACTCGATGAAGATAAAATAAGAAGTGTAATTGCAGAAAACTTAAGAATCCGGAATACGCCGGAAGCATTATCACAAAATGTAAGCCAGAGGGACATTGCGTACGGCTGGAGACAGGGAATAAACGGAATAAGAGACCTTTTAAATTATTTTTATGCTAAAGATTTTCGGGAATATGACTATTACCGCGCAGATTCCTTAACAGAAGACGATGCACCTTACTTTTATGAAAACAGGATTCTTCTTTTAAAAGAGTGGCTTTATAGTAATGAAATTAAAGACAAGTATACAGAAGCGGAGAAAGAATACCTTATTAATCAATATACTGCCTTAGAGACTCCTTTTTATTACGATTATATAATAGGCTGGCAGCAGTTATTTGAATATACGCCTACTATTATCATGCTTACCATGCTGATTGCGAGCTATCTTGTGGCAGGAATTTTTTCAAACGAGTTTACATGGAAGTCGGACGCGCTCTTTTTTTCAAGCATATACGGCAGAAATAAAGCGGTATCGGCAAAAGTTAAAGCAGGATTCTGTATTGTCACAGTAATATATTTTGCGGCTTACTTATTATATACAGGAATCGTGCTTTTATATCTGGGTGCGGACGGATTTAACCTTCCTGTTCAGGTAAATGCTTATTCATGGAAATGTTTTTATAATATTACTAATATCCAAAAATATCTTGTTATTTTATTTGGCGGGTATATAGGCTGTTTATTTTTCTCATTTTTAACCATGTTTGTATCCGCTAAAACAAAATCGACGGTATTAGCCGTCATGGTTCCTGTTATACTGCTTTTTATACCGTCGTTTACTTCAAATATAAAAAGCCCGGTAATAAGCAAAATCCTCGGACTGCTGCCTGACCAAATGTTAGATATTAATATTGCGTTTGGCTATTTCAATTTATACAATATCGGCGGAAAGATATTCGGGGAAGTACCGGTTATTATCACATTATATACGATACTTACTATCATTCTTATACCGGCTTTGTATTATACTTATAAGCGCACGCAGATAAATTAATTTGTTTTAGACGTTCCCGACAAGCCATTTAAGCGCGTTCACTCGACGGATGCCGTTGTAATCGGCTTCGGGATCGTCGTCCAGCGTAAGAATAAACTTAGGGTAATGATCGTTGATTTTTTCAAGTGAAGCAAGTTCTCGGCGCAAAGTATTCTCATCACGGACGGTAGCGGCAACTTGAAAATATGTCGTTCTTTTGTTATCCACAGCGACAAAATCAACTTCCAGCTCTCCGAGTTTTCCGACATAAACCTCATATCCACGCCTGATAAGCTCCAAATATACAATATTTTCAAGAATATGCCCGACGTTCGTTGAAGCTGAACCGAGCAGCATATATCTAAGCCCGATATCTACGACATAATATTTTTCGAGCGTTTTAAGGTGCTGTTTTCCGGCAATATTATAGCGGCTTGCGCGGTATGCTATAAAGCTGTCAAGCAAGGAATTTAAATATTTCTCTACGGTTTTTACGTCGATTTTACGCCCCTCGGAAGTCATTGTATCGGCAATTTTTTTTGAGGAAAGTTGACTGCCTATGTTGTCGAACACAAACCTCACAATGCTTTCGAGCATCATAGTATCGGATATTTTTCGACGGCTTGCAATATCCTTTACAACGATAGTATTATACAATCCCTCAAGATAATCGTGAAGCTCTTTAGGCTGTCCAAGTAGATTTAGCGCATATGGAAACGAACCCGTTTCCAGATATTCTTGATAGCGTTGTGAAAGATTATCGTCCCCGACAGCCATTACATATTCTTTGAAGGACAACGGCAGCATTGAAATTTCAATGTAACGCCCTGTGAGTAACGTAGCAATCTCACCTGAAAGCAATGTTGCATTTGAACCTGTGAGATAAATATCGACGTTTGGTTTGATATACAAGCTGTCAATTACTTCCGGAAAACTCTCGCATTGCTGTATCTCATCAATGAAGATATAGGTCATTTCTCCATTTATCAGACGCGTTTTAATATATTCATGCAAAGCGTCAGGCTGGCGTAAGACTTTGAAATCATAATCCTCAAGGTTTACGGATATAATATTCTTATCAGAAACGCCGTTCTTATTCAAATGCTCTCGAAACATTTCAAGCAATGTGGATTTTCCACACCGTCGAACTCCGGTTATAATTTTGATAATTTGTTTGTCCCGCAATGCTTTTAATTTTTCAAAATATTCTTTTCGTTCTATTAGTTTCATTACAATACCTCAATATATAGTTCATTTTTTATATTATATCCAAAAAATATTGAATTATCAATACTTATTGGAATTTATTCCAAAAACAAAAAATGCAGATTTAAAATCATACTTTAAATTTGCATTTTTTATGATTATACAGTAAGCGTACGCAGATAAATTAAGTAATTATGGATGTTTACTCTTTTCTAGTGAAAACTATTACAAAATATAAAGCAGATAAACTATGATACTCGCAAGTTTATCGGCTGTTCTTCTTCCATCTTCCTAAAAAATCCTGTTGTAGACAAGCCAATAGCACATACAATTATTCCAGTTGGTATTAAACATAAATAAATC
>JAMPEU010000036.1:0-12680 GCA_023664865.1 Butyrivibrio sp.
CAGGGCATACGGCGGTATGTGCATCTTGGCACAGGCAACTATAATGATTCCACGGCGAAACTTTACACAGATATAGGTCTTCTTACATGCTCGGAGTCGATAGGGGAAGACGCTACGGCGGTCTTTAACATGCTCTCAGGCTATTCCGAACCGCGTTCATGGAATAAGCTGTCTTTAGCGCCGCTCTGGCTTAAGGAGAGATTCTTATATCTGATAAACAGAGAAAAAGAGTATGCAAAGCAGGGAAGAAACGCTAAGATAATTGCCAAGATGAACGCGCTCTGCGATAAGGATATAATACAAGCTCTCTATGAGGCGAGTGCGGCGGGAGTAAAGATAGAGCTTATCGTCAGGGGAATATGCTGTTTGAGAGTCGGACTGCCCGGAATCAGTGAGAATATAAGCGTGCGTTCCATCGTAGGCAATTATCTGGAACACGCACGGATTTTCTATTTTGAAAACGACGGAAAACCTGAGTATTACTGCGCGAGCGCGGACTGGATGCCGAGAAACTTAGACAGACGCGTGGAAATTATGTTTCCGATTGAAAAACCCGCGCTTCAGGATAAAATCATGCACATTTTACAGTGCCAGCTAAAGGATAATGTGAAGGCGCATATACTGCTTTCTGACGATACTTATGAAAAGGTCATGGGAAATAAGAAGAACGAATTTAATTCACAGCTGACTTTTGGGAAAGAGGCTGTGGAAGAGGCGAGGAAAAAGAAAACTACGATTACCGGGAGGGTGTTTATTCCGGAGATGAAGGGATGATATTTATATGAAAATTGTATTAGCGTCGGCATCTCCTAGAAGGAAAGAGCTTTTAAAGCAGGCTGGAATATCTTTTAAGACCATGCCGAGCGTGAAGGAAGAGAAAATTACTAAGACGGAGCCGTCGGAAGTTGTGGAAGAATTGTCATATCAAAAGGCTGTGGATATCTGCGGTCAGTTGTCGGATAGCATGAAAGAGGATTTCGTTGTGATAGGCGCCGACACTGTGGTAGCATGCTGGGGTAAAATCATGGGCAAGCCAAAGGATAAAGAAGACGCATGCCAGATGCTTACGCAGCTTCAAGGGAAGAGCCATCAGGTATATACGGGAGTCACTCTTGCGTGGAAGTATAAAGATGTTCCGGCGATGTTCCATACATTTCATGAATGTACGGACGTGACCGTGTATCCTATGGATGAGGAGGAAATAAATAATTATGTAAACTCAGGCGAACCGATGGACAAAGCGGGAGCATATGCGATTCAGGGACGTTTTGCCGCATATATTCAAGGAATATGCGGAGACTATACCAACGTGGTAGGGTTGCCGGTAGGAAGGGTATATCAGGAACTGAAGAGCAGAAATTTAATATAGGGGGGTGAGAGTATGTTTGATGATGCGGTATTGAAGTGTTTTTTGAAAAATCAGGGGCAGCTGTTTCCGGAGGACGTAGCTTCGACTATGGAAGAGGCGGACGATTTTCTGGAAGAATGTATGGCGGTCGTAGTTGATTCTGTGCAGGAAGTATGGGAGTATTTTGATGAAGAAGGCTACGACGTAGAGGAAGGAAATGAGGAAGAGATTCTGGAAGCCGATGAAGTCTTTGATATAGGAGATGGACGTTATCTGATTGTCGAAGGCTGATAGTGGGCGGAAACCACGAGGCTTAAGACTGTTCTGCCAATTTTAAGTTGATGATGGCTTTTAAACACGAGATTAGACCGTCGTTGTCGTTATCTTTATCGGTAATGACATCGGCGGCTTCTTTTACTTTAGAATCCGCATTGAGCATCGCGATTCCGCAGCCCGCCGCTTTTATCATTGAGATATCATTTTCGGCATCGCCCGCCGCATAAGTATCGGAGATAGGTACATTAAAATAATCGCAGACATAGCGGACGGCATTGCCTTTGCCAGCGTCTTTGTTGAATAATTCAAGATAATAATCGTTTGAAAAAATGTACTGGATTTTATCAGACGCCCAATCCGCAATAGAGTCGCAGAAAGCTATGAGTTTACTGCGGTCTTTTAGATTTATGGCAAGCATTTTAAACGGCTCTTTTTTAAGAAAAGCAGCGTAGTCGTCCGCAATAATCAGCGGAAGGTGAATCCGTATGCGGTAAAACTTAGTTTCTTCATCATCAGAATCATTCACTACGGCGTCGTCAGTGTAGGTATGTATATGGATACCCAGTGCCTTTGCCTGCGACTGTAAATACGATACATAGGAAAGCGGAAGTCTTTTCTCTAAAATGGCTGATTTGCTGTCACAGTCATATATTAAGGCTCCATTATAAGCGATTATCAGGATTCCGGGCTGCATAAGCCCCGCATTTTCCTTCACTTCCAGAATACTTTTAAGCGGTCTGCCGGAAGAAAGTACAAGCTTATTGCCCGCATGTATAAATTCGTCCAAAAAAGCCTTGGTATTTTCCGATACCATGCTCTTTTTATTCAATAATGTTCCGTCTAAGTCGGTAAATAATATTTTCATGCCAATTCCTTATTTCTGTAATGGTTTGATACTTGGGTGCATGGACACATACGCTTCCTCTTGAGGTCCTTGTAAAACGCCGGTACTTAGCGAGGTGTTTTCGAGCTTAGTACCGCTGCGATTTTACACGGAACGAGAGTGTGCCTCAAGAGGAAGCGTATGTGTTCATGCACTACTTATCAGCGGCTGTCTTTATATGTTCAAGCAGCTCATACGGCACAAACAGCTTTCCGTACCCTGTACCCAAGTCAAGCCCCGGCTTGTTGTCTCCGTGGAAGTCGGAACCGCCGCTTAGCAGAAGTCCGTACTTTTCGGCAAGCCTGCGCATATCGCGCTCGTCCTGATTGCTGTAAGTGCTGTAGATGGCTTCGATACCCATAAGCCCCGCGTCTTTAAGATTTCCGACCAGCTTGTCAAGACGCTCGTTCCCCATATGATAGAGCGGAGGGTGCGCGAGAATCGGAACGCCGCCCGCTTCAAGAATTAATTCAACTGCCTGAGTGGGAGTGATTTTTTCCCTCGGCACATAGTATTTGCAGTGGTCGCCGACATATCTGGCAAAAGCGTCCGCGCGGCTTGTTACATATTTATGGTTCGTCAGATAGGCGGCATAGTGCGCCCTTGTGATAACCGCGCCGGGGTTCTCTTCACATAGTTTGTCATAGGTTATGTCGATGCCGGCGTCCTGCAGGTTGCGGCACATTTTTATATTGCGGTTTATGCGCGAGTCCACAAAGGCTTGCAGTTTTGCCTGAAAAGCCGGGGCGTCATACTGTATATAGAGCCCTAACACATGGACGTCTTTTCCTTCATATTCGGTAGAAAACTCGATGCCCGGAATTACTTCAATCGGCTTATCTTTACTGTAAGAGTGCGCTTCTTCAAGACCTGCCGTCGTATCATGGTCTGTCAGCGCAAAAGCCGAAAGCCCTTTGGTTATGGCATAGTCTACAAGTTCGGACGGGGTATAGGTTCCGTCCGACTTATTTGAATGAACATGCAGATCAATCCGTTTCATAATCTTCCTCATCTGTTGCCGTGCTGGTGTAAACGGTCCTCTTTCTCGCCATCTCGTCGTTTGCAAGATATTCGTCGTAGGTAGTTACCTTATCGATTAAGGAGCCGTCCGGCAGAATTTCCATGATACGGTTTGCGGTAGTCTGCACGACCTGATGGTCATGACAGGAGAAAAGCTCCACGCCCTTGAATTTCATCATGCCCTCGTTGAGCGCCGTAATCGCCTCCATATCGAGATGGTTGGTCGGTTCGTCGAAAATCAGGCAGTTTGCCCCGCTTATCATCATTTTGGAAAGCAGACAGCGAACCTTCTCGCCGCCGGAGAGTACCTTGACCTTTTTAACGCCGTCCTCACCGGCAAAGAGCATACGCCCTAAGAAACCGCGGACATATGTGACGTCTTTAATCTCGGAATAGCCGGTCAGCCATTCGGTAATGTTGTAGTTGTTGTTAAATTCATCCGTGTTATCCTTCGGGAAGTACGCCTGTGAAGTCGTAACGCCCCATTTATAAGTACCCGCGTCAGGCTCCAATTCCCCGACCAGTATTTTAAATAAAGTCGTCTTGGCAAGTTCGTTGCCGCCGACAAAGGCGATTTTATCATCATGTCCGACAATGAAAGAAATATTGTCTAAGACCTTTTCACCGTTTATGCTCTTGCTGATGCCTTCCACTGTGAGGACTTCGTTGCCGATTTCGCGTTCCGGCCTGAAATCAATATAGGGATATTTGCGGCTTGACGGTTTGATATCGTCCAGCTCGATTTTTTCAAGCGCGCGTTTTCTCGAAGTAGCCTGCTTGGATTTAGAGGCGTTAGCGGAGAAACGTGAAATAAATTCCTGAAGTTCCTTAATCTGCTCTTCCTTCTTTTTGTTGGCTTCCTTGCGCTGCTTGATAATAAGCTGGCTGGATTCATACCAGAAATCATAGTTTCCGGCAAACAACTGGATTTTACCGTAATCTATATCCGCGATATGCGTACATACCTTATTTAAGAAATAACGGTCATGGGATACCACGATTACCGTGTTTTCAAAATCAATCAAAAAGTCCTCAAACCATGCGATAGCGTCCAGATCCAAGTGGTTCGTAGGCTCGTCGAGCAGCAGTATGTCGGGGTTGCCGAACAACGCTTTTGCAAGCAGGATTTTTACCTTTTCGTTACTGTTTAAATCAGCCATCGTACTGTAATGAAGTTCCGTGTCGATTCCCAGACCGTTTAAAAGCATCGACGCATTGGATTCCGCGTCCCAACCGTCCATTTCCGCAAATTCCGCCTCAAGTTCACTGGCGCGGATGCCGTCCTCGTCTGAAAAGTCCTCTTTAGCGTAGATTGCGTCCTTTTCCTTCATAATCTGATACAGACGCTCGTTACCCATGATAACGACGTCCATCACGGGATATGCGTCATATTTGAAGTGGTCCTGCTCAAGCACGGAAAGACGCTGACCGGGAGTGATGGAAATGTCCCCGTTTGTGGTCTCAAGCGCGCCTGAGAGGATTTTCAAAAAAGTTGACTTTCCCGTGCCGTTGGCGCCGATAAGCCCATAGCAGTTGCCTTCTGTGAATTTGATATTTACATCTTCAAATAATGCCTTCTTGCCTACTCTATAAGTTACATTGTTTGCACTAATCATGTTAAGACCTCGTGTTTTCTATAGTTTTCATTATTTTGGCTTACTTATATCATTATACATAAAATGGATTTTTTTTCAATGAGGAAGTCAAATAATTAAGAAGAGATTGTATATATTGAAATTTCGTGTTAAAATAAACGTATGGGAAACTAGAGAGCTAAAGGCAGCTTACCCTCTTGTTTTATTTGGAGGGGCTGCCCTCCGGACGAAAGAAAGGAGGGATGCCAATGTATGCTACATATCCTGAGTTGGTTCAGATAGGAATATTCATTGTTGCCCTTGTGAGTCTGACATGTCAGATTTTCAGGGAAAAGAAATCGCCGCCACTATTCACAGTAGTGACGGCTGACCGCTTGTAGCGGTAAAGCCATAAACTATTGAGGGTAGCCGCTTCTCTGGCTTTCCCTATTTCAATATAACATATCAGATATAATTGTGCAAGCTTTCTGCATTCACTTTTTACTCGCTTTCGGAAAATGAAATAATATCAATGTGTGAACTGGAACTGCTTTCAGATGAAGAATTGTATTATATCAGAAACGGTATTTTGGCATATGCAGGACGAGCATTTGAACCAGGATATTATGATAAATATTCTTGGTATTCTGAAAATCTTTCAAAAGAAGATGTATGGAGTAATATTAATCAGTTTCAACTAGAAAACATTGAAAATATTAAATCAGTTGAAAGACAAAGGGATGAATGTATCGATTAATGAAAAATTTGCCTAAATTATTTAGAAAACACAAAATACAATATAGGATGTGCCAAAATAGACATAACAAATGGTTTAATCCATACAAAATAGGAATATAAATATTATTAGTCTTATATTCAAGTACTATAGATGAGTGATATAAAAGATAAACAGGGCAGATGTGTGGGATTATTATGTCATAGAAAAGGAATAGGATTTATCAAAACTTGCATTTCAATTCGTAATAGCCATATATATTCATTTCAACAATAAAATACAAAATATTTTATATAAACATTTTCCGTAAAACTGATTGACAAATGATAAAATACCGTTTAAAATATAACCATCAGGAAAATTCTATAAGGTGTGCGTTCAGCACATTCAGACAGTTTCTGTCAGATTTTTCTAAGCTATCAATTAAATACGGCAGGAACTGGAAGAACTGTGTAGCCATGATGGCAATGTGAGCCATACGATAATGCAGCCGGCAGTTTTTCCCTTCCTGCCACACGGAAGGAGAAGACATGCAAAAAGAAAAACAAAGCAACAAGGCAAGGAAGAGGGTAAATGAGAATGTAAAGTCTGTTCAGGCAGAGAAGAGGAAATAAAACAGGGAAGAGCCGAAGCGATGATAGAAGCAATTGAAGCTATGGATGAACTTGGAAATCCCCTTGAGCAGATCAAGCAGCAAGTTATGAAGCGGTTTGAGTTGAGCGACGCAGAAGCGGAAGAAAGGATGGCGTGTTTGTAAGGCGGACTTTCAGTGGATAAAGGCAAGAATAGCTTTAATGCTAAAGTTGGATATAGATTAAAACAGAGGTTATGCTAATTTCAGAAGTTTTTCACTGCGTTCTGGCATTAATTTTTTTATTATCACGAAGTTTTATTAATGAGCAGAGATAAAATTGACAACGTATACTATTTGTAGTAAAATATAAGAAAAAAGAAAGAGGGATATCTTATGGCTACTACAACACCAACCCAAATAAGAATAGAAGAAAGTACAAAAAAGCAAGCTGTAGAACTTTTGGAAGGATTAGGATTAAATCTGTCTGATGCTGTAAATATGTTTTTACGACAGGTGATTTTACAGAACGGAATTCCTTTTGAAGTTAAATATCCTGAGTTTAAGGCGGAAGTAATTGAGGCTATGGAAGAGGCAAAAAGGATTAGTAGAGATCCGAATGTCAAGGGATATGCAGACGTTGAAGAATTATTCGAGGAGTTGAATTCGTGAAATATACTGTAAAGCGTAGTGGAAAATTTAAGAAGAGTTATAAGCTCGCTCAAAAAAGAGGATTAGATGTTAATCTGTTGAAAGATATTGTTTTAAAATTGAGTAATGGAATTCCTTTGGATGAAAAATATAGAGATCATTCGTTGAAAGGAAATTGGGATGGTTTTAGGGAGTGCCATATTCAGCCGGACTGGTTGCTGATATATCTTATAGAGGATGATATACTTACATTAACGTTGGTTGATACTGGAACTCATGCAGATTTGTTAAGAAAGTAAAGAGAAATCAATTTTGCATTCTGCACATTCAGACAGTTTCTGTCAGATTTTTCTAAACTACTAATTAAATATGGCAGGAACTGGAAGGATTGTGCAGCGTTGAACAAGGCGATAGACTACTGCATAGAACATGGTATTTTATCTGAATTTTTAAGAGATAACAGGGCGGAGGTGTTAGGGATGCTGTTGGAAGAATTTGATGTTGAGAAGTATGAGCGGACGCTACGGGCGGAAGGCAGAGAAGAGGGGATAGAACAGGGCAGAGAACAGGGAAGAGCCGAAGCTATAGAGTCATCCAGAATGAAATTCATCGATGCCTTGGATGAACTTGGAATTCCCTTTGAGCAGATCAAGCAGCGAGTGATGAAACGGTTTAAGTTAAGCGACGCAGAAGCAGAAGAAAGGATGGCGTGTTTGTAAGGCGGATTTTCAGTGGATAAAGGCAAGAATAGCTTTAATACTAAAGTTGGATATAGATTGAAACAGTGGTTATGCTAATTTCAGAAGTTTTTCACTGCGTTCTGGCATTAATTTTTTTATTATCAAGAAGTTTTATTAATGAGCAGAGATACTTGAGTTTTCACAAAATGTAATGAAAAAGTAGCCAGACTTTTATTAAACACCCGCCCGCCAGTTATTTGAAGTATTTAGGCTGTCAGTTCTGTGTTTAGTGGTACTCTAATAAAGCCCCGCAAGAGCTGGACCTGAAAGAAATATTCATCTGCCTGTTTAAGAAACTAACCTAAGGCAGAGCTGGCGGTATGCAGGGCGTTTTGTCCGAAACCAGAGCCGGACGCCCTCTTTTGCAAAGCTGAGTATGCCGCATATGCCTTTCGCAATGCGATAATGGCAGAAGTAAACTTTTTCCTTTATAGGGTCCGCTTTCTTAATAATGGCAGCCTTTAACGCATTACTTTCAGGTTTCATGGACATGTTGACCAGAAACGCCATGCACAGCGTAATGTAAAAATTCAGTGCATTGATGGCAGTAAGTTTCCGCACACGGAAATTTTCAAACTGAAATACCTGTTTCTTGCAGCGGAAGTATTCTTCTATACGCCATCTGGAAAAGTAGGTTTCAGCAACATTTATAACATCTTCTTTTGATACAGGCTTCCGTAACATGATAGCCTTTCTGATAGACGCTTTTTTGTCAGAGCTTTTTGAACTGTCCCTGACGATGACGAGGGCTTCAAACTTATAGCCGTCCGGTTTTGCTATGTCAGAATCATCTATGTGTATGACAGGGCTGGAAGGGACCCATTTACGGATAAATGAGGGGTAAGACTTTAAGGCAGGGGCAGATATGCCTTTATTCAGATGTCTTGTAAGGCGTTCCACGGAATTAACCTTTTTGGAATCTTCGTGAAGGTTGTCAACGATATCAGTTAAAATGCAGCTTTTGGATGCGAGAATGCCATAGGTCATATTAGCGGTAAATTTTTTATCCGGTTTTGGGTGTGATTTAGAAATTTTATTGGAAAAAGATAAAATTCCCGTTTCAATTGATAAGTATTTGATGTAGAATTAGGCATAAGGAATCCCTTTCTTTATTGTTTAGCGTAGGTTTTGTGTTGCAGCTTAATTCTACTACAAAAAGGCAGGGATTTCCTTATATTTTGGAGAATTATTTAAAAATATTTATAACAGTGGAAGTAAAATATGATTCCTGCGGATAAAACTACGGAAACTCAAGTATTTATACCCACTTGACAACCCATACCCATATAGGTATTATAAAAGCAGATACTGTTGAGGAAGTTGGAGAAAATATTAGAATGGGGACGAAAAGGGATGCTTCCATTGCTTCTGCTTGGCAGATATAATGTTATGTGCATTGATGATTATGCTTATGGTCTGCTGGTTCATGATACGTGGACGGTTGCAGGTTCGCTGTAGCAGTGTGTGTTCATTGCGTTTGAGCAGGTAAAAATTGTTTTCACGAATATGCAGGGGGCTTATACTTCCTACGTCTTAATGCCTATTGTACCCTATGAATTTTCGGTATGACAGCGAATTTGTCGTTCCAATCATTATGATAGGACTGTTTTTAATATCTTATTTTTTGCTAGGCAGTCAGATACTTACAAAGTGGATTGGGAACGACAAATACAGAGCCTCTTTTGGAATGTTTATGATACTGACATTTGTGTCATGTAAAATTTGGGGAGAAAAGAAAACCCAGATGTCCATATGCGACGCTGCTGCTGTTAGTATATGTGTTTATTTTAATGTGTGCTAAATTTATTTATACCATATATAGTATAAAAGGCGGTGACCACTTATTATCATAAACATTCGGTCCGCCTTATAGAAAATGACTGATAGATATGAGATTCCGCAGAGCAGAATCATGGAGGTTTGTGTATGGAAAAGGAGAAGCTTAAGCTCCCGAATGTGACGCTGGCGGCGATGAGCAGCATTAATATTTATGAAACTGTTAAGGCATTGCAATACAGTATGAGGGAAATTGAATTTGGCGACGTTTTACTGATTACTCACAGAAAGCCGTTTTTCCTGCCAAAAGAGGTGCATTATAAGCATACTTCCAAGCTGACGGATATAGATGCTTTCAATTATAAAATGGTATACGAGCTTACGGATTTTATTGATACGGATTATGTGCTGTTAGTGCATTATGACGGATTTGTTGTAAATCCCAAAAGCTGGCGGGAGGAATTTCTGAACTATGATTATATCGGTTCACCCTGGCCGCTTCCCAAGAATGACACTACTTACAGAGATGCCAAGGGCAATATCTGCCGCGTAGGCAACAGCGTATCCATACGAAGCAAAAAATTACTGGACTTTCCAAGAGCGGCGAATCTGAAATGGGAAAGAATGGAAGATGGTAATTACAATGAAGATACATTTTTATGTTGTAAATACAAGAATGTAATAGAAGACGCTGGAATGAGTTTTGCACCAATAGAAATAGCCAAATATTTTGGTCACGAGTCCATGATTCCCGAAATCATGGACGTAGACAAACCTTTCATCTTCCATAAATGGCGGGGAAGAAATGCACAGTACCCTAAATTCGAAAACCCATGGAAAATAAGGTGGCAGAAAGTAAAAAATATTATCAGACCATTGCTGTTTTGGAGAAAATTCCGATAATATAGTTAGGATGATGTTGGAGTCAAATAAGAATTACCCCTGATAGTATCTTGAAAATTTCACACACAACTACAAATTTCGGACAAATACATCTCAACAGGTATCATTGACCGATAGTGTTTCCATGCTGACAGCAAGGGAGTAAAAAATTGATTGACATATTTAAATCAAGACCATAGAATTTCTCCCACTAAAAATTAAAATATACTGAATGAACAATAATGTGGTACAATATAATTGGTGAAAAACCTTGTGCTATAATGGCGCATAGTGAAAGGGTTGGCAATATATGTACCATTTTTTTGTAATGCATCGTAATAGTCAGGTTGCTGAAGTGCAGGTATCTGATGACCATAAAGCCGTTAAAATAAGAAAAATAATTGCGGATTCTATCATCCAGCCTTTTTCAGGCAAGGATATGTCCATCAATAGAGTTTATTCATTTTTAAAGAGCAGATGCTATGAAGATGGATACGCTGGACTGAAAGAAGTCTTAGAAAAGGCGGGATTAAAAGATAATAATCCGTGGGACTGGAATCGGATTTCACATGGGGTTATGTGGCAGGATGATATATGGATTAGATTTATAGGTGAAAATATAAATTGGGAGGATGTCCGATGGAAGAAATAAAAAAAATCATCTTTCTGCAGAAGCAATGGTTATGATTGGAATTTTAACATATATAAAGGCATTTTTCTGAAAATAGGAAAATTAACAGGGAAGACTAACACCGTGAACATTCATGATATAAACCAAACAATCTATCAAATACTGGTAAACAGGCATACTGGAATTTCATATAGGTATCATAAATTTCATGATGGCACAGCAGGAATACGCAAAGTGGCATCGTGGTTCTATTTGTTGTAGCTGAATTTTGCTTATTATGTTCTTTGCTGCCGTTTTCTTGGGCGCAAGCCGGAAATGGAAATGTATGAGAGCAAGAGATTAAACATAAAGATGAGCGAGTCGGAGGCTTATCTGAAAGCCAATCCCAATCTTTCTATAGATGCCTATGTGGAAAAGTTAAAGGGCTATGATGTCATATCGTTTGATGTTTTTGACACCCTGATTTTCCGTCCGTTTTCATTACCCACAGATTTTTTTTCTTGATAGGCGGCTCATTTGACATTATGGATTTTAAGAATATCCGTGCATCGGCGGAATGGGATGCAAGGGTAAAATGCAAGAAGCGAAACGACCATATGGAGATTGGGCTTAAGGAGATTTGGGAAAATTTAGAGAAAGAAGTGGGTCTGCCAGCCGAAGAAGGAATGCAGATAGAGCAGGCAATCGAGCAGCAGCTTTGTTATGCGAATCTGTTCATGTTGGAAGTTTGGAAACGTCTCCAGTCTATGAATAAAAAATTGATTATTGTATCTGATATGTATCTGCCGGAAAAATGCATTGAAGAGATTTTGGAAAATTCCGGATATGCCGGTATGCAGAAAATATATGTATCCAACGAATATCATAAAAGTAAAGCCGACGGCAGTTTATATCGTGAAATAATAAAAGACTGGACCGGACTGTCAATCATACATGTCGGCGATAATCCGTATAGTGATAGGAAAATGGCGCTTAAGTGGGGGATTGACACGCTGTTGTACCCCAATATTAATAAAAATGTACTGTTATATCGGCCTATGGACATGTCATATATTATAGGGAGCGCATATAGGGCTATTGTAAGCAGTCGCTTATATAATGGGCTTCGTGCTTATGGATTGGAATATGAGTATGGCTTTATTTACGGTGGTTTGTTTGTCGTTGGATATTGCAGCTTTATCCATGAGCATTATAAGAAGAATGGATTAGATAAACTATTGTTTTTGTCACGGGATGGTGATATTCTTAAGCAGGTGTATGATATTTTTTATCCGCAGGATAATGCCGAATATGTCTACTGGTCAAGAAAAGCGGCGGTAAAATTGATGGCAAATGAGGATAGGCATGATTATTTCAGAAGATTTTTATATCATAAGATAAATCAGAAATACACAATTGCCGAAGTTTTGCATTCTATGGAGTCGGACGGCATTATCGGGAAGCAGGATTTGGAGGCGGAAGAGGAATTTGATGATAAGAACGTAGATGGTGGTAGAGAGCGTATAAAGACTACACTTAAAATGCAGGATGAACTCACGGATAAAAATGTGCGTCTGCTCAAGCGTGTTATTGAGAAAAACTGGAAGCGGGTG
>JAMPEU010000036.1:12780-23728 GCA_023664865.1 Butyrivibrio sp.
GGATAAAAATGTGCGTCTGCTCAAGCGTGTTATTGAGAAAAACTGGAAGCGGGTGAGGGAAGCATATGAGTCGCAGATAACGGCGGCAGGGACGCATATGCGCCGATGCTTGTTGCGGCAAGCCATAATGAAAGGTATCTGAAAGCGATAGAAACGCGCTTTCATTTTGAAAAAAATATTATTTAAAGTTAGAAAGGCAGCAGTAAAAGAGTATGATAACCACAAAAATGATTATAATTATAACAGTGTGCGTATTGATTCTGATATTGTTATATTTATTTATGATTACGCCGCGGATATGGCATCGGGCGCAAAAATCTTACCACATGGGAGTGTTTTATGCGCACAGAGGACTGCATGACAACAAAGGTTCGGCACCGGAGAATTCCATGAAGGCATTTAGGATGGCGGTAGAAGAGGGCTTCGGCATAGAGCTGGACGTACAGCTTAGTAAAGACGGTATTCCGGTCATTTTTCATGATTTTACTTTAGAGCGCATGTGCTGTGTGACTGAAAAAGTCGAAAATATGACCTATGAGCAGTTGCAGGAACTAACACTTCTTAATACAGATGAAAAAATCCCGACGCTTAAAGAATTTTTGCAAATGGTAGACGGTAAGGTGCCTTTAATCGTGGAACTGAAAATTGAATGGACGAATCTCGCTTTATGCCCGGTAGTTGACAAGATGCTTTCTGAATATAAGGGGATTTACTGCATTGAATCTTTTAACCCGCTGGCGCTTTTATGGTATCGCAAAAATCATGCAAAGGTCATGCGGGGGCAGTTGTCTACGAATTTTAGAAGAGACGGCGGATACAGAAACGTATTCTATTTTCTGCTTACGCACCTTCTGACTAACTGCATAACCAGACCGGATTTTATCGCGTATAACTGCAATTTTAAGAGAGAATCAGGTAGGCGCATATGCCGCAGTTTATACAAAAATCTGTCTGTGGCATGGACGGTAAAGAGCCAAAATCAACTGGAAAGCCTTGAAAATGATTTCGATTTGTTCATTTTTGACAGTTTTATTCCTGAAAATACAAAAAAAGGTTTCAAAATAAATAAAAAAAATGGTGCGTATTACCAAAATGTATGATATATTTATTGATAGATGATACATGTTGTATATAATGAATAAAAGAAGGAGAAAGAAAGTTATGGCGAAATGGGTGTACTTATTTGAAGAAGGCAACGCGGATATGCGTAATCTTCTTGGCGGAAAGGGAGCGAATCTTGCAGAAATGACTAATCTTGGTCTGCCGATTCCGCAGGGCTTTACTGTTACAACGGAAGCATGCACAGACTATTACAATAACGGAAAACAGATTTCGGAGGAAATTAAGACACAGATTTTTGATGCACTTGAGATTTTGGAAGGAAGACAGGGCAAGAAGTTCGGCGATACCGAGAATCCGCTTTTAGTCTCTGTACGTTCAGGAGCCAGGGCATCTATGCCGGGCATGATGGATACGATTTTAAATCTTGGTCTTACAGATATTGCAGTTGAAGGTTTCGCCAAAAAGACAGGCAATCCGCGGTTCGCATACGATTCTTACAGAAGATTTATTCAGATGTTCTCTGATGTCGTAATGGAAATTCCCAAGTCATATTTTGAAAGAATTTTGGACGAGATTAAAGAGTCCAAAGGAGTTAAATACGATACCGATTTGACGGCGGACGATATGAAGGAGATTATCGTAAGATTTAAGGCGATATATAAAGAGAACAAGGGCGAAGAATTCCCGCAGGAGCCCAAAGTACAGCTTATGGAAGCGGTTAAGGCAGTGTTCCGTTCATGGGATAATGAAAGGGCAATCGTATACAGAAGGATGAACGATATTCCGGGCGACTGGGGTACGGCTGTCAACGTACAGGCGATGGTATTCGGAAATATGGGTGACACATCGGGAACCGGAGTTGCATTTACAAGAAATCCGTCTACCGGAGCGAAAGGCATTTACGGCGAATACCTTATTAATGCGCAGGGTGAGGACGTTGTTGCGGGCATCCGCACGCCGCAGCCGATTACCAAACTGGAGCAGGATTTACCGGAATGTTACAAGAAATTCATGGAAATTGCCAATAAATTGGAAGAACATTACCGCGATATGCAGGATATGGAATTTACCATTGAAAACGGCAAGCTTTTCTTCTTACAGACACGTAACGGCAAAAGGACCGCTCCGGCGGCAATCCAGATTGCCTGCGACCTCGTAGACGAAGGAAAAATCACGCCGCAGGAAGCGGTATTGAGAATAGAAGCTAAGTCCTTAGACCAGCTTTTACACCCCGCATTCGACGCAGACGCTTTAAAAGCCGGACAGGTTATCGGTCAGGCGCTTCCGGCATCTCCCGGCGCGGCGGCAGGTAAGGTATATTTCACCGCGCAAGAAGCTAAGGCGGCGCATGAAAAAGGCGAAAGAGTAATTCTGGTGCGCCTTGAGACTTCGCCCGAAGATATTGAGGGTATGCACGCGGCGGAAGGAATACTGACCGTAAGGGGCGGCATGACGTCACATGCAGCCGTTGTAGCGCGCGGCATGGGTACGGCTTGCGTATCGGGCTGCGGCGATATAGCGATAAATGAAACAGATAAAGTATTCCAGTTAGGCGGAGAAGTGTTCCACGAGGGAGATTACATCTCATTGGACGGCTCCACAGGCAAAATCTATAAGGGCGATATCAAGACGGTAGAAACTACCGTGAGCGGCAACTTCGGACGCATAATGGCATGGGCTGACGAGTACCGTAAACTTCAGGTACGCACGAACGCTGATACTCCGGCTGATGCGGCTAATGCTGTAAAATATGGCGCTGAAGGCATCGGACTCTGCCGCACGGAGCATATGTTCTTTGAGCCGGACAGAATCCCCAAGATTCGCCAGATGATTCTTGCAAGAACGGTAGAACAGAGGGAAAAAGCTTTGAACGCGCTTATTCCTTTTCAGAAGGGAGACTTCAAGGCGTTATATGAAGTAATGGAAGGCAGACCGGTTACAATACGTTTCTTAGATCCTCCGCTCCATGAATTTGTACCGACAGAGAAAGATGATATAGACGATTTGGCAATACAAATGATGATGACGGCGGAAGAAGTACAGGAAATCTGCGATTCCCTGCATGAGTTCAACCCCATGATGGGACACCGCGGCTGCCGGCTTGCCGTTACCTATCCTGAAATAGCTAAAATGCAGACCAGGGCGGTTATGGAAGCTGCGATTGAAGTTAAAGAAGAAAAAGGCTTCGACATCGTGCCGGAGATTATGATTCCGCTGGTTGGCGAGAAGAAAGAATTAAAATTTGTAAAAGATGTCGTAGTAGAAGTAGCCGAACAGGTTAAGAAAGAGAAAAATTCCGATATTAAATACCATGTCGGCACTATGATTGAGATTCCGAGGGCGGCGCTGCTTGCCAATGAAATCGCCGAAGAAGCAGAGTTCTTCTCATTTGGAACCAACGACTTGACACAGATGACATTTGGATTCTCGCGTGATGATGCCGGTAAATTCTTAGGCGACTACTATAAGAATAAGATTTATGAGTCCGATCCGTTTGCAAGGCTCGACCAGAGCGGCGTAGGTCAGTTGGTACAGATGGCGGCGGAAAAAGGACGCTTGGTAAGACCTGATATCAAGCTTGGCATCTGCGGCGAACACGGCGGAGATCCTTCATCCGTTGAGTTCTGCCATAAAGTAGGACTTACCTATGTATCATGCTCACCGTTCCGTGTGCCTATCGCAAGACTTGCAGCGGCACAGGCGGCGATTCAGAACAGGTAACTGAATAAAAGTTAAATTCGAGAGCCTTACAGGAATAATTACTCCTGCAAGGCTCTCTTCTTTTTGCCTATATAACGTTTTGCATTTCACAGTGCAAAATTGCATCTTACCTTTTTTTCATTGATTTCCTCTACCGCATAATGTATGTTGAAGATATTGACTAAAACATGAAACAGCTAAAATACAAAACAAAAAGATGGGAGAGTTTAAAAAAATGGGAATTATTTTATTTGCGCTCTTTGCGGTTATGGAAATTGCGCTTACCGCGCTTAGCCTCACAAAATACAGGAGCCTTTGGCACAGGAACAGATTTCTTTTTTGCGCAGCTGAGTTTGCGCTCATGCTGCTTGTAATGTTTCTGCCGATAACGGTAACGGGACAGAAATGGAGGTTCACAGGATGCCTTGTCATCCTCGCAATACGCCTTGCCATCTTCTGCATTACATATCTTATCAGGCTCGTCCGTACTAAAAAAGAGAAAACAAAGGCAGGAATAATTGTCAACACTGTGACGGGCATTATCATTGTCGGTTTCTCGCTTTTCCCCGCGTTTATTTTCACGGACTATTCGGGGCTTAAGACGAGCGGCCGGTACGAAGTAAAGGAAACCCAGGCGATACTTATCGACGATAGCAGGCTTGAAACCTATGAAAACGACGGCTCTAACCGTGAGATACCGATTCACATTTATTATCCTGACGGCGATGTGGCAAACTGCCCTCTGGTATTATTCGCCCACGGCTCATTCGGCTATTATCAGAGCAATTATTCATTGTATGCGGAACTTGCAAGCAACGGCTACGTTGTGGCAAGCATAGACCACCCTTATTACGCCTTTTTTACAAAGGACACGGAGGGCAAGACAATTATAGTTGACTTTGAGTTTATGCAGAATGTCGTCAATATGCAGTACAGCTCCGATTTTACTGAAACTGAGGAAGATTTTAATATTATATGCGAATGGATGTCTATCCGCACGGCTGATGAAAACTTCGTGCTTGATAAAATAAAAACCGCGAAAGACTTGGGGGAGCTTGATGCGGCGTGGTATACTGAATCTGAAGATGCAAAAGCGGAAATCCTTAAAGCGCTTGAAATGGCGGACACGGGAAAAATCGGACTTACAGGACATTCCATCGGAGGCGCGGCAGCAGTACAGCTTGGCAGGGAGCGCGGCGACATTACTGCGGTAATTGACATTGACGGCACGATGCTCGGCGAACAGATAGCGTTTACCGATGGAAAAATTATCTACAACCCTGAGCCTTATCCGATACCGATACTTTCACTTGATAATGCAAGCCATTGGGAGTCTTATGCCGGTAATGGTGACACAGTCTATGTAAACACATATTTGCTTGACAATGCCATTGATAGCAGGGAGGCCCATTTCGACGGTACGGAGCATATGGACTTCACGGACTTGCCGCTTTTTGCCCCTGCACTATCAAAAATGCTGGGAAAAGGCGAGGTGGACTCATATGAATTCATTCCCGAAATTAATAGCATCATTCTTGAATTTTTTAACTACTATTTAAAAGGAGAGGGCGAACTGAATATTGAACCTTGGAATACGCAGACGGCGAAAGATTAAGCAAATATAACAGATTGTTTCTAAAGCCTTCAATATTCGGCAAGTATATTATGGTTATAAATATTTCTCAAATAAAAAAAGATGAACAGGAGCGGCTGGAAATTTACTGCCATGAGGTGAGCAGCGAAATAACGGAGATAGTCCGCTTTGTGAAATCCAGACAAGGACAGCTTACGGGCATTATCGAAGGCTCGCAGTATGAAATTCCTGTTTCCGACGTATTTTATATTGAAGGAGTGGACAACAGGGTATTCATTTACTGCGAAAAACAAGTCTACGAAACGCGCCAGAAACTGTACGAGTTGGAAGATGTTTTAAAGGAAAAGCATTTCCTGCGCGTATCAAAATCCGTGCTGCTCAGCCTCATGAAGATTGAGTCAATAAAATCCTCGCTGAACGGCAGATTTATAGCCGTCCTTTATAGCGGAGAACAAATTGTTGTTTCAAGAAAATATGTGCCTGAGCTGAAAAAAGCTCTGAAAGGTGGAATCTTATGAGCCTTAAAGAAATACTTTACAAATCGCTTATGATATACTTTATTCTTGTCACCTGTATTACGGCAGGAATTGCGATTCTCGGTTCGGTTTTGGATCCTGATGCAAGCTTCGGATACAGCGCGTTTGTCTCGCCGTTTATTTTTGCCGCGCTGGGAGTCATTCCGAATCTGCTTATGTACTCTTCAAAAGAGCTATCAGACAAGCAGATAATTCTGCGTAAAGTTATACAGTTTGTGGTTATAGAGGCGGAAGTATTAGGCGTCTGCATAATAAGCCCCATAATCCACACGGAAAACCCCGAAGTTATTATAGGGGTAATGTTTAGTGTGCTTGTGATATTTATACTCGTCCATTTAATCATCATCATGAATGACTATTTTGCTGCAAAGCAGCTTACAAAAGAACTGATGCAGTTTCAGAAAAATATAAAGTAGCATCTTGGCATATATCACTTGGCAATTGACATAAGGACAGTATAACCAATATAATTATATATAGGTTTGGCAAAACCCGCATCATAAGATTAAAAGATGATAATTTGCAGAGGGGAGTGCAGTCTGATATGTTAGCTTTAGTCAAGACGCCGATTGCATGTATTTTATTTACGATTTATATGGTTAGCTTTTATTATCGCAAGCCGCATATTCCGGTTAAGTCAACGAAAATATTTCAATGCCTTATCATTGTGGCGTTAATTAGTTCCTCTTTTGACCTGATTACGCTCTGTACGGTGAATAATAGGGATATAGTGCCTGAATTTGTGAATCTGGCGGTTCATATTGTTTATCTGATGTCTATATTGGGATTTGTTTTTCTGCTGTTTCTGTACATGCGGAGCTATTTGGAGACGCATCTGAAATTTTTCAAACGGACGAGGTTTTTACATAGCCTTCCTTTGGCGTTGTCTACCGTCGGCATCCTTGTATTGCCAATCACTTATGTACAGGGTAGCACGACCGCCTATTCATTAGGGGCGAAGGCATATGCGCTGTATGGGAGCCTGGTGATTTATCTGGTGCTGATTTTGTATTACTGTCTGCGCTATTGGAAAATCCTTGATGGGGAAAAAAGAGTTGCAATCATACTTGCCGTTCCGCTTTTTGTTGTCACTGCGCTGATACAGATGATGATTCCGGAAACGCTGCTGGTGGTGGTATGCTCGACGCTTATCCTTTTGGGCTTGATACTTAGCAATGAGAATGTGGAAAAATATCTGGATGAGAAAACCGCCTTGTTTAACCAATATGCTTTTGAAACCGTACTGGAAGACCTCGATTTTGAAAAGCAGAAAATCGTCGCAGCAGTGTTGTGTTTCTGCAAAACGGAGAACAGCATGGATTGGAAACAGGATGTGCTGATACTAAACGATATTTATAAGGAACTCAAACAATATCGTCTGTATGGCTACAGGATGGGCGAAAACGGCGTGGTATTTATCAGCAGCGCAAAAGAGCGGATTGCGGCGGTATTGGAAAAACTCAAACAGAAGATAGAGTATGAGTATGGTTCGGAGAACATCAGTATCGAGACGAAACTTCTGACAGGCAGTGATGTTGATACGAAGTATAGCTGCATGCGAAACATCATTTCGTTCTGCACGGAGTCCGGGAGCCGTCTGGCGTATATCGATTATTTGACCAATATCTATAACCGTAATGCACTAGAGCGTGATTTGGCAAAACCACAGGAAGAGAAAACGGTAAGTTATTTGCTTGCTGATTTGAATAATTTAAAAATCGTGAACGACACCATCGGACATTCCGCAGGAGACAAACTGCTGCAGGATTTTGCCGTTATGCTTACGGACGCTGCCGGAGAGGAAGGCAGAGCCTATCGTCAGGGCGGGGATGAGTTTGCCGTTTTGTATGAGAAGGATGCGCAGACTTTTATCTGTGATTTGGAAAAGCTATGTAAAGACTATAATAAGGAGTGTGCGGTTCCAATCAGTTATGCCATCGGTTACAGCCTGTTAGAGGATGAAAACTTCCGCGATGCTGCCGACCAGATGATGTATGCTGATAAGAGGAAGAAAAAGGGGATGCAGTAATGAAATTTTCAAATGCTTTGATATGGTGTATGGTTACGGAAAGAAATTGTAATGATAGAGGCGGGATTTATGGATTCACCCAAAGAGGTATAGCATACAATTCAAACAAAATTGAAGGGAGTACGCTTACTGAGGATCAGACGGCAGCGTTATTTGAAGAAGGATTTCTGCCAATTTCAAATGAAGTTTACAGGGCTAAGGATATTGAGGAAATGAACGGACATTTCCTGATGTTCAACCATATGCTTACAACAATGAATGATGTATTATCTGAGAAACTGATTAAGGAATTTCATCACGAATTAAAAGCAGGAGTGTTTGAAGACAGGGCAAACGGATATGCGATTGGCGATTATAAAAAAAGAGCCAATACTGTAAATAACCTGAATACCGTACTTCCTAAGGATGTTGAAAAAGAGATGGGTAAGTTAATGGAATGGTATCACGGCATTAAGGATAAAAGCCTTGAAACGATTGCCATGTTTCATGCTTACTATGAGTTAATCCACCCATTCCAAGACGGCAATGGGAGAACAGGCAGAATTATCATATTCAGGGAGTGTCTGGCAAATGACATCTGTCCTTTCATTATTCGCGACTCGAATAGGAGCAGATATATAACTGCGCTGAAAAAGGCGCAGGTGGAGAATGAACCAGCGGATTTAGTCCAATATTTTGAAGATGAACAGGCTGAATATATGAAACAATGCCGGTATTTTTCCGTTGAGGAAAGATATTTGGAATGTGCTGAAAGAATGGGCAAGCAATGAAAATTGTTATGCAAGGGAAAGTAAAGCGCTTTCCCTTGTTTGACTTTTCAGGAAAGTATTTATGGCATAAAAAAGTCAATCTATTACATATCTGTTTAGTTCATGAAATCAAACTCCGAAACAATAATTGAGAATAGGCAAAAGAAATGAAAGAATGAAACTTTTTTAAGGGCTGGCTCGTATTATAAGTGAATGACCGATTTTTCAATTTTATACAAAGGAATCATATCATTAAAAACTGATAATGGAGGACTTGAAAAATGAGTGTAAACGGAATTGGAGCAGCAGGCTGCCCAGCGGCAGAGTACCCAGTGAGAAATGCAGAAAAAAGTGTGAAATCTGGGGCAGCAGGATTTAAAGAAACAATAGAAGAAAAAGCGGCACAGAATGAAATAATAGATTATGATGAAAAAGCATTTGAGATGGTCGGTCCTAATGCACCGCAGAGGGTTAAGGACGCATGGCTTGAGGCAGCAAAAGAAGTAAATGCTAACGGTATGGGAGTCAAGAAAAACGGCATGATGAGCCATATATCGCAGATGATGGTACAAAGATGTAACAAAATGCTCAGGGGAGAAACAAATTATTCAGATGTTTTAGGAAGTACAGTACAGTCTGCAATTAGGGCAACAAAACAGGCGCTTTATGACTTAGATAATCCTTTGGCACCAGCGTATAGAAGCATAGAGGCAGAACAGGCTCGTATTAAAGAAAGGGAATTTTACGTAGCGTTTTTAGATAAGCTGGAAAAACTATAAGTGTAGGTCAACTTAAATAATTGCTAGCAATGGAGGACTCGAAAAATGAGCATAAACGGAATTGGAGCCGGATATCCTGCATGGAGAGAAACAGGAAAGGCTCAGAGAAATAATGCAGGAACGGACTTTGCAGGTATGATAGTCGGTTCAGATACGGCAGGCAGCGTTTCTTTTCAAAGTAACAGTGTGCAGGCAGCAGGGTATAACACAGTATTAGAAGCATATCGGATCTCGACTGTTTCAGCGCTGCATAATATAAGGTCTGACTATGAAAAATACGAATCTGAGAATTACAAGATAGTGCCGGACAATGAGGCTGGCTGTTTTGATATTTATAATAAGCAGGGCGAGAAAATAGGTGCGTTTGAATATTCTGATATTAAGGTCAGGCAGGACAGTGCGACAGGTAAGCAGTTTTTGATTTCGGAACATGGAACTATGAGTTATGACGCTGTAGTGATGGACAATGAACTGAAAGAAGCCTTGCAAAACGTCATGGGCGTCAGCACACTGGAAACAGAAAAATTGCAGGGATTTACGTTAAAGACACATTACGGCACAGGCATACAGTATTTGGTACGGGACGGCGAAGAAGGCAGGGGCGGGAAAGTCCTTTTGCAGAGTCAGGCTGATATAGAGAAGTATGAGGCATTGGCGGAAACTTACTTCAACAAATATCCTAATCTGGTGCATGATAAAGACGCTGCATACATATGGGCAGATTTGGAGATAAAAGGTCTGGCGCAGCATACGGATAATGGCATTGTTTCTATGGGCTTTGACGGGATATTTTATAATGATAATTCCGATTATAAGAACAACTGGAACGTTAGGTTTTCAGGGGACACATACAAGGTGCTTCTGGACTGGCTGCAAAACAACAGGGGCAGCATTGAAGAAATGCGGCAATTCGTTGCATTGCAGGAAACAGACAGCATAACCGATATGCAGATAAATATGCTTGTATCAGAAACAGTACAAGCCAGATTTACTTTGCAGGAAGTAGACGAAGAAGGTAATCATAAGGAAGATATATATTTGATTGCGGTCGATAAAAATGGAATCCGCTGCAGTAAAACGGGACAGAGTGAATATGAATGGGAAATTGTGTTTACAGATGAGTCGCAGTATGAAAATGCAACAGAATTTTTAAACTATGCGGGGAGATTTATGGATAATTTTCTCTTTGCCGCTCATGAAAATTTTTGGGAAGATTATTTGAATGGTAATATGGCTGTTGATAATTTTAGGGAATTTTTAAAGGGGACAAACAACGGCATACCTGATTATTCATACACAGTGGGAGATTCCGTGTATATCGATAAGGAGAAAGCACAATGGGCGCAATATATGAATAACCCTTTAGGAGCAAAACTGGATTTCGTATGTAGAGCACTTGACAATGCGACAGATGTGTGATAAAGTACAGACAATGAAAAGCTTAAGTGCTTTTGCGGCGATAGAGAGGAGCTACCCGTCCCGACTTTGCGGGCAATAGA
>JAMPEU010000037.1 GCA_023664865.1 Butyrivibrio sp.
TTCTGCCCGTATCAACTATATCTTCCACGACCAGAACATTCTTATTCTCCAGCGGTTCGTCCAAATCTTTTATTATTTTAACAACTCCGCTTGATTCAGTGCTGCCGCCATAACTGGATACAGACATAAAGTCCATCGACACGGGAACCGTAATTCTCTTAGCAAGCTCGCACATAAAAAAGCTTCCGCCTTTTAAAATACATACCAAATGTATGCATTTACCCGCATAATCCTTGCTAATCTGCTCCCCTATCTCCCTAATACGGGCGTTTACTTCTTCTTCAGACAACATAACTTCTACTCGTTCAGCCATTAGTTTCCTCCTTTAACCGCACCTGCAAGATGCGTTTCGTATTTTCGTCCACCTTATAGAACTGGCTTATTCGGTATCCCGGTATCCATAGGACATGCTCTCCGTCCGCCAGTAAATAGATGCGTTCGCGCTGCATCCTTGGAATTTTTTCATTTATCATGTATTCTTTGACGGATTTTTTTTGAAATGAGCCGTTTATAGTAAGATAATCCCCTGCTTTTCGGGTTCTTAACAATAATGCCCTAGTTATTTTATCACAATCAAACCATTTCGTATATCTTTTTTCCGGAATAATTTGACCATTTTTGCTAAAAAACTCATCTGCACTCAAATATTGAAAGGAAAAAACGCCCATTCCCGGAACCGTTATATCCCCCGGCACAGTAATCGAAAATGGCGAATACTCCTCTGTATCCATACTGTTACGGATAGTAAGCCTGTCATATTCCTTATACGCTTTTAACCCATATGGAAGTGAAAGCTCTTTACAGCCGTCCTTATCCGCAAGCTCAAGCAATGTTTCAATATGCCTGCCTGTAATGTCTTTTCTGTGCGGCGTCAGCCGCTCCATGCACATTAATAGAACTGCCTTCTGTATGTATTGATCGTTTCTATGAAAAGCATTTAAATCCAGTATAAGCCCACCATCTGTATCTGCGGCGCATTCCTCATAAGCTTTTTTTGTAAGCTTCTGCACAAATACTTCCGTTTCCGCCAGCATGTCCGCCGTGTACGCCAGATGCGAGGCAACATTCTTACATATTTGTTCCTCTGCATACGGAATTATATGATGCCTTATCCGGTTTCGGGTATAGGCGTCTTCATCGTTAGTGCTGTCTGTACAAAATCTAATTCCTTCCGCTGACAGATATTCTTCTATTTCAATCCGATCCAGGCATAGCAGCGGTCTGATAACATTCTCCCTCACAGGCCTGATGCTCCCCAGCCCTTTAAGCCCGCTGCCTCTAAAAAGATTAAATAGCAGCGTCTCCGCCCTATCGTTATTGTTATGCGCAACCGCTATTTTGTATGCTTTATCGGGCGCAGCTGTCTCAGCAGCCTCCACCGCGGTCTCTTCAAACGCCTTATAACGCAGCAGTCGCCCCGCCTCTTCCTGCGAAAGTCCATTTTCAGCCGCATATCCTATCATATCAACTTCTTTTAAAAAAAACGGAACTCCCAGCTCATCGCACAGCCATTTCACATAATCCGCGTCCTGCCCTGCATCTTCACGCACGCCATGATGTACATGCACCACAATTAACTTAAAGTCGATATCTTTTTGCAGTTCTTTAAGTATGATAAGCATACATACGGAGTCCGCTCCACCCGACACCCCCGCCACAACGAAGTTGCCCGCAGAAATCATTTGATGCTCTTCAATATACCTTCTTACTTTAATATAAATATCTTCTGTTTTCTCTTTCATTACAGCAATCATTCCTCTTCACATATAAATCCTCAAATATTCCAAATCTGTCAACTGCGCATGGACTCATATGCTTCCTCTTGAGGTCCTTGGAAAACGCCGGTACTTAGTGAAAAAGCCTGCTTTACGGCTTTTGAGCTTAGTACCGCTGCGATTTTCCACGGAACGAGAGTGTACCTCAAGTGGAAGCATATGAGTCCATGCGCCCACCACAGCTTAAACCATTTACTTCCACACCCCGATAACCAGCACAGTCATATCGTCCCGCACATGCCCCTTGCTCTCTCTGATACAGTATCCGAGTATCCGGTTCGCAATCTCATCCGGATTAGCAGTGGACATCCTTCCTATAACCTCCGGAAGAAACTCTTCCCCCGCCCCCTGGGATGCAGCGTCCGCCACACCGTCTGAGAGCATTATAACATAATCGCCATCCTGAAGCTGTCTGTGCATTACTTCAGGTTCTATCTGTCCGAAAACCCCTAACGGAAGATTCTGCGCCGAAAGCCTGTCCACCATATAACCGTGCTTAACATATGTACATGCCGCTCCCGCCTTGATAAAACTGCAATTTCCGGTATAGAGATTCATATCACAGATATCCAGCGTGGACATGTCCTGTTCCTGTTCACGCGCCGCCATCGCTCCGTTTACTATCTGGACAGCCATTTCATTACTAAATCCGGCTTCCATAAACCGTTCCATCATTTCTATGACTTTAGCGGATTCCTCGCAGGCATTTTCGCCCGAACCCATGCCGTCTGACAGAATAGCAGCCATCCTGCCCCGTTCCGTTTCAAAAAAAGAATAATTATCCCCTGAAACTTTCTCCGTTTCTTTTACTGCTTTAGCAAAGCCCGTTAAGATATAAAACGCCGGCTCCTCTTGAAAATGATATGTATTCCATTCCTTTGCCATAAACAGCAGTTCATTTTTAGACGGCTTAATCCGGATATTCATTTCCGCAGAAAGCATGTCCGCTACGTCCGCCACGATAACGCTCCCGGTCCGCTGTGGCTTCATCATGAGCCCCAGTTCAAGATGCCCGTCGTCATTTTCCACTATAAAAATGCTTTTTAATACTATTCCCTCATCTTTCAAAATGCGCGCGAACTTTTTATATCTCCGCGCCCCCATCGGACGATAACGGTAAGTCTCCTGCGCCACGTCGGACATGATAAAAGCCATCTCCTTTAAATGCTCCGCCATCAGCCCGTTATTTTCACAGACTTTTTTCTTCCACAGATACTCCTGCCTGTCCTCGCCTTCGCTGCAAGTCCCGCTTATTTCTTCATCATTATCAAACAGCTGCGCCAAATCCCTGAAAGATTCGGCATAGCCTAAAAGCTTACGCCTGCCATATTCCGGCACCATAGTTATCACGCTGTCAGCTTTTCTATCCGCCTGCCTTCTCATATCACAATATGCCTCCCTCTCTAACACATAACATTCACAATTATCTGGCCTATAATCAATATATGTGAGGGTTGTCCATATTATTCTACAAATCAAAAAGCAGATTCAGTATACGTTTTCCACGCTCTTAAACCTGCTTATTTTTCATCTTTAAATAGAATTTCTCCTTCATATACCAGCCCGAGTCTATCCTTAGCAATTTCCTCAACATACTTCTTGGTCTGCGTATATTTTCCATATTCTTCTATTGCTTCGGTTCGAGCTTTTTCTTCGGCAATTTCCTGCATCAATGCCGCTTCTTTCTGTTCATAGACATCTATCTTAGCCCGAAGCTCTACGCTTTTAATTGTAACCACCACTAACATCATTAAAACGACTATCGTTACCAGAACCATACTCGTCCTGTTCTGACGTTTCTTTCGGTATGCTGCCTTCCTTGCCATTATATTTCTCCAATCTATCGTTTACATAAAATAATTTTAACCATTTTTATGCAAACCGTCAACCTATTTTTTATGAAATTTTGACATTTTCTTAATTTTTTTCTAAAAATTCCGATTAATTTCCTGAATTTTTTGAAAAGCCAGCTAAGCGGTTTTACAATGATTTGTAGGATTTTAAGCAGCACCCACATTATCTTGTATATACATGTTGACATAATATTTACAAACCATTTACTTATCAGCCATTTATAGCAGACCATACCAAGCATAGCGCCTATTACTGTAAACCATCTAAGAATCCCGTTATTTTCCCGGTAAAGCATATAAAAGACTCCGATGCCGCAGGCTATCCAGAAAATAAAGTCCTCGAACGATATCCACAGGGTTCCGTGTTTTATCAATTTTCTTATAATCAGAAACCAGTCATATACGAAGGTAATGATAACTCCCATAACAACCGAATGTAGAAAAAAGACAGCCTCTTTAACAATATCCTGACTCATACATCACCTACTTAAACAGTCTTGCCAGCAAAGATTCTCCCTTAGCGTTATATCCGCCGCTCTCCGAATAGGTGAAGCTGTCTATCCTGCCGTCTATGTCCACTTCCCCTTTGTCTAACGACAGTCTGCTGACATGCAGCTCATTTCCTTTTATCATCAACATTCCCTGTTCAGTTTCCAGCAGAATTTCATTAACGTCAAATGATAGCACATCGTTTACGCCGCTTATAGTACATGTCCTTCTATTGGTGAGCATGAGTTTATGCGTCTTTTTATTTATACTGTTTAAATCCTCCATACATACCTCCCCTATTTCTCTTCCAGTTTAAATGTATGCACGGATTCTTCTGATTATTCGGATAATAGTTAAACATCTTTATTTACGGCAAATAGCGGAACAATTCTTTAGCTTCCTCTTTACGCACAGTCTCCTGTACTGATAAGACTTCTACCTTTACCTCTTTATTTCCAAACTGAATTAAGATAATGTCTCCCTCTTTAACATTGGTTGACGCTTTCGCGGGTTTATCATTGATAAAAACCCTGCCTGCGTCACACGCTTCATTAGCTACGGTACGCCGCTTGATTAAACGCGATACCTTCAAATATTTATCCAGTCTCATTTATACTTCCTCCTGCCGCTTGATTAATATGGAAAGAAAAAACCTGTATTATGCGGACATATTTGTGACGCACATACAGGTTTTCTTTTCTGGTTTTGTTAAATCAGATTAGTTAAGAGAATCCTTTAAAGCCTTGCCAGCTTTAAATTTAGGTACTGTAGAAGCCGGAATCTTCATAACTGCGCCGCTCTGAGGATTTCTTCCCTCTCTTGCCGCTCTCTTTGATACTTCAAAAGTACCAAAACCAACTAACTGTACCTTTCCGCCCTTTTTCAATTCGCCAGCAACAACATCTGTAAATGCCTTTAATGCCTTCTCTGTATCCTTCTTGGATAACCCTGCCTGATCAGCCATAGCTGCTACTAATTCTGCCTTATTCATTTTAGTTCCTCCTCTTGAATGAGTTTCGTTATTTGAAGTTTCTCTTTTGAAACATCTATATACATTTATATATGGTTTTGAGCCTTATGTCAAGGTAAAAATACTACTTTTTATGCTTTTTTCGTTATATTTTTCTCATTTTACTGATTTTCACCCGTTAATTCCCCGAAACAGTCGTATTTGACGATGTGGAAGATGTCGTTGTCGATGAGGCGGAAGACGTATTTCCCGCCTGAGTATTATTATTTCCCGCTGCAGTATCGTCAGGCTCCAAATCAACAAAGGAATAAGTAATATCTTCGCCATCGTCATATAGGTATATGGTATAGCTCTTGGACTGATACCCCGATTTTCTTAGAGATATTGTATGTCCCCCGGTCACCTTGGCAAAGTTGACGGGCAGAACGCCTATATAACTTCCGTCCATATATGCTTCTACTCCACGCGGAGCGTCTATATAGACGCGATTTCCGGTCACGGCATTTTCAGCGTTCTCCTTTCCCTCATCGCTATCTGAACTGCTTTCGCTTTCATCCGACGCCTCTTCCATGGTAAAGCTCAGGCTGGCATACTCAGAGCCTACCTGTATATATTTAGTCATAGGCGCATACCCTTCCGCCTTTAACTGGATTCTGTGGATACCATAGGGAAGTTCCACTTCTTTACTAATATCCACTTCTTCTCCGTCAATGCGCATTTCCGCATCACTAGGCTCTAAGGAAAACAATATCCTGCCTGTCTTATCCTTTACCATCTCAAGGTCCCCTACATTAAGTATTACTTCCCTGTCCCTTTCAATGATTATATCTTTTGTACAGCTTGCGCTGTCGTTAGAAAGCAGCACCTGATATGTCCCTTCCGGAACGGTAAGAAGCATATTCTCCGTAATCTGCGCAACAACTGCGCTTCCTACCTCAATCCATCCGCCGATAAGCGCCTGGTCATTGGACAGGCGCAGGTAGCCATGTCCCTTTTCCACTCGAATACTGCATATAGTATGGTCGATTCCGCTTATTGTCAATACGTCTTTGTTTACAACGTCCATTACCTCTTTACGCTCGCCATCCGACAAAACCACGACATAATCCGGCAGCGAATAGGTAGCCGAACCGATTGTTGCCGTTTTATTTATTCCACCAAGATTATAATTGCTTACATCATTATATACCCAAGAGCGCGGAGAAATCTGTAAGCTCACCAGTTTCTTCCTGCTCTTTAAAAAAGTGACGTCCACGATGTCCCCCACTTTTATCTGCGACATGGACATCGGTTCTTCATACTTATTCTTAACATAGGTTGTCCCATCATAAGATAATGTGTACTGTCTGCCGATTGCGATATTCAATAACGTTACGAGCCCGTTTTCCGCATCCATAAAGACCACTACCGCCGTATCAGCCGAATCGTAACTTCCGACTTCGGTTACAATAAAATTAGGAACCGTGTCTTCCTTACTTTCCGCCTTATCATCTTCTTGGCTGTCTCCCTGAACAGCATTGCCGCCATCTGTCAGGGAAGCGCAGCCCGTGATAGCCGCTATTGATATCATCATTATTAATATAACCGCTAATATTCTCTTGTACATTCTAAAATTTAAGTTCCTTTCTGGTTTCGTGCAAGGACGGTTGAAAGAAATTCTTTCTTTGCCTCTTCCTGCGCAAAAAGTTTCTCAAGTTTCTCCATGTTGCGCCCCGGAATCCATGCTTTTCCGGAATTATAGTAAAAGTTTGCAATTTTCCAAAATTTCTCCGGATATGAGAACCGGTAATATAACTGCTCATAATCCCTATCCGTCAGCGTCCGCTCCGCATCATAAGCATTAAGGAGCATATCCGCAAGCTTCTGCGACCAGTTATTCTTTTCAAGCAGCTTCCGCATAAAAAGATATAAGTCACGCATAGGGTTATCGCGTACACATTTTTCAAAATTAATCAGCGCCATGCCGTCGGCTGTCTGTATAATATTATGATACTGATAATCTCCATGACATACAATAGGAAATTTTTCCTGCTTTCCATTATTTTCATCATTTATATAAGCGCGCATTTCGCAAGTAACCCTTAATGCTGTATCTAAGAAATAATCATAATGCTCCATAAGATATATTTCAAAGGCTGTTTTCTGGCTTTTTTCACGCAAAAAGCGCTTTACCTTCTTAAGCTCTCTGTCATGCTTTTCATATTCTTTCTCAATATGAAATATCGGCTGAGAATCAAAGTTTTCCCACTCTGACAAATCGGAACAATTATGTAATTTCGCAAGAATACGTACCGCGCGGGCACATTCTTCCGGCTCTCTGTTATTACATTCCCTTCCTTCAAAATAGCTTTTTACAATATAAGGAACCCGGTCTTGATCATAAACAATAAGTTCGCCATCCCTGCTCCTAAGAATAGTCTCTGCAGACGGGAATCCCGATTCCTTAATATGATTTAGGAGCATATCCTGAAAAAGGATTTTATTTGCGGGACCGTTATACTCTTTAAGTATAAGCGTACCCTTATCCGATTCGCAAAGAATCGCTCCTCTGCCTTTCCATGTGCGGATTATTTCTATCTCATAATTGTCAAATAAAGTGACCGCCCTATCATTCACGAAAATACCTCCCATATCCCCATCTATCCTATCTTATGACAAGGGGAGGGAAAGTATGATTTTTTTGCGAAACTAGTATTCTCTGATAAGCCACGTTTCACAATATATATAAAACAACGTAGGGCACGCTTTCGCTGCATTGCCGCCAGTAGCGGTACTAAGCTCGAAAATACCTCGCTAAGTACCGACGGCGTCAGAGCGCCCTGCTTATGTTTTATATATATTGTGCAACTCACATTATGGAATTAAGGAGTTTCGCAATTATTTTTAAGTGGCAGCAGCGAAAGGAGATAGTCCTTTATATTGAGTTCAGGGTTTTCTAAAACAATTTCCAATAATTTATTGAGGATTTCCCCGATTTCCTTCCCTGGAGTTATTCCGGCTGCAATTAAATCGTTTCCGGATACTGCCAGTGATTTTAGCGAAAGGCAGTCTTTCTGTTCTAGTATTTGATAGTAAATTTCCTTAATTTTCTTAAGCTTTTCTAATTTCTCTTCCCTCTTATAACTGCTCTGCGCCATAATGTCGGCGTATTTTACGCTAAACAGCAGCGGGAAAATCTCCTCGCCAATATTGTTTACCGCTTTTCTTACGCTTTTTGCCGAAGGCTCTATATTCAAATCATGGTAAAGCACCAGTTTCCCTACTTTATTAATTGTATCGTTATCAAATTTTAATCTGCGCAAAATCTTCACGGTCATTTCTTCACCCACGCGCGCATGGCCGTGGTTATGCGTAATGCCGTTTTCATCAACGGTATGCGTACAGGGCTTGCCTATATCGTGGAAAAGCATGCTTAAGCGCAGCGTTTTATCCGGTTCCACATAAGATAAGGTATGTAGGATATGTTCTCCAACATCATAACAATGGTGCGGATTATTTTGCTCTGTCTCCATACATAAGTCAAATTCCGGAAGAACGCAGGCGGTAATGCCAGTCTCATATGCTATCCTTAAATAATCCGGATTTCTCGATGTCAAAAGCTTAACTAATTCCACCTGAATCCGCTCTGCGCTTATTTTTTGAAGCGTCGGGGCAAGCTCTTTTATTGCTTCTTTTGTCTGAACGTCAATATCATATCCAAGCTGCGCGGAAAAACGCACTGCCCGCATCATGCGGAGTGCGTCTTCACTAAACCGCTCGCGCGCGTCGCCGACGCAGCGGATAATTCCGTGCTCTATATCCTGCCTTCCTTCAAATATATCAATCAAGCCGTCCCTATCATTATAGGCCATAGCGTTTATAGTAAAATCACGACGCCGAAGGTCTTCTTTCAAATCTGCCGAAAACGTCACCTGTTCCGGATGGCGGCAATCCGTATATTTTCCGTCAATACGATAAGTGGTAACCTCGAAGCCCTCTTTTCCCATCAATACAGTTACCGTTCCGTGCTGTATGCCGGTATCTATAGTCCTGTCAAAAAGCTTTTTCACAATATCGGGTTTCGCCGAAGTGGTAATATCCCAATCATCAGGCTCTTTTCCCAGAATAGAATCCCTGACGCAGCCGCCTACGGCATATGCTTCATATCCTGCTGCCTGAATGACTCCTATAATATTATTCACTTTGTCCGGTAACTGTATATACATAATCAAGGACTCCCTGCTGTCACCACCAGCAATTATAAATTTCCGACAGCGCCGCGCGCAACAACGCAGTATTTACCCAATTCCGGGACCTTTAAAAACGCTCATAGGATTGCCAAAATCGTCGTCATCGCTTCCCAGCGAAGCTGTCAGCTTGTCTATATCGCTTTCTGATAAACTACTTCTATTTCTTTCTATATATTCCTTTTTCTCGTCGTCAGACATATCATAAAACTTGTCTTCTGCCAGACGATTATCCATAAATGCCAGCCCAAGTCCAATGGGCATATTATTATAATTATTATAATCCATTGTACATTCATTCCTTTCTGCAAATTATTGTAAATATATAATGTGCAGATTAGAATGAAATTATTCTTACGCCAATGTATAGACTGATTTAAGCCTGATATCATCACATGAAGCGCCTACAAGAATCGCATAATCGCCGGCGTCAGCCCTAAATCCGTGGTCTTCAACATCAAAATATGCAAAATCCTTCCTATTCAGCGTCAGCGTTACTTTTCCGCTTCTTCCCGGCATAAGCTTAATCTTTTTATAAGCCTTAAGCTCTTTGATGGGACGCTCAACCTTAGGCGCTATAGGGGCAATATATAGCTGAGCCGTTTCTTGGCCCGCCACTTTGCCTGTATTTTTGATATTAAAAGTTACTTTCACTCTGCCCGCGTTCTTTTCCTGCTTAATCGTAAGATTGCTGTATTCATATTTCGTATATGACAGGCCGTGTCCGAAACAGAATGCCGGCGTGATATGCTCTTTATCAAAATAACGGTATCCGCAGAATAAGCCTTCTTCCAGGACTACCCGCCCGCGTGTGCCGAACTGTCCGTTCTTTGCGGTTACGCAGTCCTCATACTTCTTAGGAAATGTCTCCGCAAGCTTGCCGGACGGATTAACTTCGCCGAAAATAATTTTTGCAAAGGCATTGCCCGTCTCCATGCCGGCATAGTAACTCCACAGGATAGTTTGCGCCTTATCCCTCCACGGCATCTCTACCGGCGAACCGCCGACAAAGGTAATGATGGCATCCTTCCTTACTTTAAGGAGTTCTTCTATGAGTAAATCCTGCTCGTAAGGAAGCTTCATATTCGCTCTGTCAGTTCCCTCGCAGTCATAGTTGTGGTCCAGTCCGCCGACGAAAATGACTTCATCCGCCTCTTTTGCCAGTTCAATCGCCTGCGCAAATAATTCTATATTCCTCTCATGAATAATCTGTGCGTCCTTTTCCTTCTGCGCCGCCCTTACCTCTTCTTCCTTGCGGTACGCCTCGGCTCTTTCTAACGCTTCAGGAGACGTGTCCCCTTCTCTGAAAAGGAAACCGATATTAGTGCCTTCTATTTCTTCCAGGCTCTTCTCCTGCCAATTATGGTCGAAGGTCTTCTTTTTCTCCGGAACATAATACCCGGGCGCATACACAACTTCCGTATTGCCGCCAAGCAGCGTCTTGATTCCCATAAGCGGCGCAATTTCATAAAGCGCCTTAATCTCTGCGCTGCCTCCTCCGTCAGAATGTACTTTTGCAGCGTTATGTCCGATTACGGCAAGTTTCTTAACCTTCTTTTTATTAAGCGGCAGCTTATTTTTCTCATTTTTAAGAAGAATAATAGATTCTTCCGCCGTGCGAAGAACTGCTGCCCTATGCTCAGGAGTATTATATGTACCTGCTTTCCTTTTATCCTTCTGCCTGCCTATCATTTTAAGGCGGAACATCAATCTTAAAATATTACGCACCTTGCTGTCCACGGAAGACTCCGATATTTCACCATTTTTAATTGCTTCTTTGAGCGGATTGGCAAACAGATAATTGTCAAAATCCGGGTATACGGACATCTCCAGATCCATCGTAACCTCCGCCGCTTCTTTTGTCTTATGGACGCCGCCCCAATCGCTGATTACGGCTCCGTCATATCTCCACTCTTCCCTCAGGACAAAATCAAGCAGCTCTTTGTTCTCGCAGCAGTGCGCGCCGTTAAGCTTATTATACGCGCCCATAATGGAATAAGAACCGCCTTCATGTACGGCGGCATCAAACGCCGGAAAATAAAGTTCATATAAAGTTCTTTCTTTTACAATCGTGTCCACCATATGGCGGTCTGTTTCCTGTGTATTGCAGGCAAAATGCTTAACGCATGCCGCCACGTCATTCTCCTGTATCCCCTTTATAAAAGGAACCGCTAAGGACGCCGTCAGCTTAGGGTCTTCGCTCATATACTCAAAGTTTCTTCCACATAACGGGCTTCTCTTTATATTAATCCCCGGCGCAAGAATCACATCTTTGCCCCGCCCGCGCGCCTCTTCTCCCAGTACGCGCCCGCTTACGGCAGCAAGCTCAGGATTCCATGTAGATGCAAGCGCGCTGTTGCTCGGCATATAGGTTACGTTATCGTCATTGTTGCCGGCGGGAATCCATCTTGAATTATGAAATTCACACCGCACGCCCATAGGTCCATCCGAACATACAAGCGCAGGAATACCCAGCCTCTCTATAGGCGCTGTCTGAAACAGGCCGCCCGCGTGTATCATGGTAATTTTCTCGTCCAGAGTCATTTTTTTCAGCAATTTTTCAATCTGGTCCTCTATTTTTTTATCATTATTGATTCCTTTACCTAAAACTTGTCTCATTATTATATTTTTCCGCCTTTCCAAAACTTATTTCATACTCTATATTGTTCATATTATAACAACGTAATTAATAAGAATCAACAAATCTTTATATCAAAATATTATTATTGACAAACCTATATAAAGTATTGTATCATCTTAGTTGTCTTATACTAACGGGGTGTGGCTCAGCTTGGTAGAGCGCTACGTTCGGGACGTAGAGGCCGCGTGTTCGAATCACGTCACCCCGATTAAAAGGAGCTGTCCTTGCGGGCAGCTCTAATTTAATGTAAAAAATATATTAAATTTCCTTCCAAAAGACCATTAAAAGGGAGCATTAATATCTCCCTTCTAACAGTCTGGGAAAGAAAAAAAGAAATTCTTAGCAAAAAGTATTCCCTTCCCCAAATAATTCCCCTTTTACGATAAATATTATACTACAAATTGCGTTACTAAACCGTTACTTTTTTTGCAAATTTTGCTGCTTTTTAAGCATTTTTGGCATTTTTTTCTATTAAGCTTTCTAATTCGCTTTGTGGTACGGCGCCAACAACCGTCTCTTTTGCTTCTCCGTTTACGAATATCATCATGGTCGGAATTGACATAATGCGGTATTTTGCAGCAATCGCATTTTCTTCATCTACATTACATTTTCCTACTTTAAGCTTTCCCTCATATTTTTCGGCAAGTTTCTCCACTATGGGCGCCATCATTTTACATGGACCGCACCAATCCGCATAGAAATCCACGAATACGGGGATATCCGCGCCAAGCACCTCTTCTTCAAAATTGTCGTTGGTAAATTTGTACTCCATTTTAATTTTCTCCTTTCTATCGGCTTATTATATACTTGTAAATAGGATTGCCCTTAGCCGAAAATCTCTCCTCATATTCCGTCATAACATTGCCTTCCATCATTGCGGCGTCATTATGAAGGTCATATGTTACTCTGTCGAGATTCCAGCCGGCGGCTTCCAGTTCCCCCAGCGCAAATTCAAACAGTTCCCGATTATCTGTCTTAAATTCCAGATTGCCATCTATAGATAGTATTTCATTATACCTGTTTAAAAATTCGCGGGACGGCAGCCTTCTTTTCGCATGCCTGCCCTTCGGCCATGGATCAGAAAAATTCAAATAAATTTTTTCCACTTCACCCCGCCCGAAAACATCCGCAATTTCTTCCGCTTCCATTCGTAAAAAACACAGATTAGGCAGCTCATGTTCTTCCATCTTCTGGATACCGCGGATTAACACACTGGAATATTTCTCTATTCCCACATAATTAATGTCAGGATGCAGACTCGCCATATCCATAATAAAGCGGCCTTTTCCCATGCCTATTTCAATATGTATAGGGTTGGAATTGCCGAAAATATCCTTCCAACTGCCTTTACATTCCTTTGGATTATGAATCACAAACCGGCTCTCGCCTATAATTTCACGCGAACCTGCAACATTTCGCAATCTCATTTCTGCTTAGTCTTTCCTTAATTAGTTTTTTTATAATAAAAACTGTTCATGCTTATTATACTAAATTATAGAACTTTTTCAAGCGTATGCGTACATGCTTGTGGAATGAACTGTTTCTGTAACGTAAATTGCCCCTAAAAAGATGTTTAGTTTTTATCAAAAATAGTGTATGATAGTATGGTATCTTTCTTAAGACAGTGTAAAGAATAATTTTGTGCATGTTTAAATGTGTTACGCAATATATGAAAGGTTTTGATTATTAATGTATTTTGGACGCAAAAAGAAATTTATACCGGTTTTTATGCTTACGGTTTTACTTATTTCCTTCTTTTTTAACAGTTATAGATTAACTGCTTATGCAGCGACATTAGACGAAATTATGGCCGAGGTCGAGGCAAGAAAGCTGCTCCCCATACAGTCTGATGAGACGGAAAACTGGCCTGCCGGACCTGAAATCGGCGCACAGGCCGCTATTTTGATGGATGCAAATACCGGAGTTATTCTCTATGCCAAAAATATCCATGAAAGATTATATCCTGCAAGCACCACTAAAATTATGACCGCGCTGCTTGCCATTGAGAACGGCAGCCTTGACGATATGGTTACTTTTTCCAGGGAAGCTGTTTTTTCCGTACCCGGCGACGGTTCTAATATGGGTATGGACGCAGGCGAAGCAATACCGTTAGAAGAATGTCTTTACGGTATTCTTGTGGCGTCCGCCAATGAAGTTGCAAACGCTGTGGCGGAGCATATCAGCGGCTCTATTGACGAATTTGTCAATATGATGAATGAACGCGCGGCGGAACTTGGCTGCACGGATACGCACTTTGTCAATACAAACGGACTTCACGACGACGACCACTATACTTCCGCATATGACCTTGCCCTTATTGCTACGCAGTTTTTTCAAAATGAAATGCTATGTAAAATCAGTAATACCAGTCAGTACCATTTTGAAGCAACCGCGACACAGCCTGATGACTTTTATAAAAACAATAAACACAGATTAGTCACGGGAGAAATTCCTTATGAGGGCATCATCGGCGGAAAAACCGGCTATACTGACACATCAAGACAAACCCTTGTTTCCTGCGCGGAGCAAAACGGAATGAAACTCATCTGCGTCATTCTTAAAGAAGAATCTCCTGCGCAGTTTACGGATACGGTTGAATTATTCAACTACGGTTTTCAGAATTTCCAAATATTAAATATTGCGGAAAGCGAAGATAAATATAACATGGACAGTACAAATTTCTTCAATGCTGACTATGATATCTTCGGTAATTCCAAGCCTATACTTTCCATAGATACACACAGTTATGTAATTGTTCCAAACATGGCGGATTTCTCTGATTTGGATTCCACCATCAACTATGACCTTACTTCAGGGGATTTAAATAACGATGCGGATAAAAAACACATAGCGCAGATTAAATACAGCTATAACGGCGTCTATGTCGGAGAGACTTATGTAAACTTATTGGAGTATGCTAAAAGCGAATCCTTTTTTACCTCCGAGTCACCTGATACTACTGATATCAGCGTAGAAAGAACAGAGTCCGCTGCGCCCGCAGAGGACAAAAATACCATCTTTATTAACGTTAAAAATGTCTTGATTGGTATTCTTATTTTTGCAGCGGTTATAATCTGCCTGTTTATTATACGTGCAATAATTATCAGTAAGGATATTGAACTTCGCCGCAGAAACCGCTTGAAAAGAAAAAAACATCGAAGAGAACGTATCAGTTCTGGCTTCGATGATTTTGACTTTTAGCTGCTCTTTTCTCCTTACGGTGTATTTTTGTCTGTTCCTGAAGCTTACTAATATTATCTATATCTTCTTCAGAAATAAACTTTTCCGTTTTAACCACATATACGCGGTCATTTTCTGCCTTGCGGATACGGATTTTCGCCTTCATATAACCGTGCTTATCACAATACGATACGCTGTAGTAATGCTTTCCGTTAGGCGTAAACCAACGGATTTTTTTGCGTAGGTTTTTCTTACATATATAGCATTTGGTACTGATTACATTCTTATCGCTAAGCGCTTTTATCTTGTCGTCGAATCCTCTGGAAATATATTTCGCATACGGGCTTTGGTAAGCCGTATCAAAAAGCGCATATACTTCCTCACTCCGGTCTTTAGGAAGATTGAAAACATCGTAAGAATAATTGTCCAATACTGCCGCGTCCAAATGCGCAAGTATTTTCGCCGTATAATAAGCGTCACTTAACGCCCTATGGAAAGGGATGTCCTTCTCTATCTGCAAAAAGTCGATTGCGTATTCCAAAGACCTTCTGGACTTACTATCCTCGCATCCTATGCTGAAGAGTTTCTGCACATCAAGAAATTTAAAAGGCTTGTCCGAGATGGGTTCAAGCTGGTAATATCTGATATTCCTCTGTAGCTCCGCTAAATCAAGCGGCCCCCATGTACAAAAAATATAATCTTCGCCCCACCAGTTTTTAAACCTCTCCATTACCTCCGGGAATGTGCTGCCGCTTTCTAGCTGCTCCATCTGCAAATGTATCAGTTTCTTTGTTACATAGTGCATCTCATGATAAATCTGAGGCTTTATCAATTCATTAAACTTGTCAATCTTCTTTCGTTCATTATTCAATTTTATTGCGCCGATTTCAATAATTTCAAATGGAAGTTCGCTGTGGTTTTCCTCATCCGTTCCGCCCTGATTCCATTCCAAATCCAAAATAATATAATTCATTATACGTTCCCTGCCATTTATTATAATATGTTAGCAGAAAGTGTCCTTGTTTTCAATAAAAAATGCCAAATATATCGGAAGTTCCGTATACCTGGCATTTTCTTGCGCGTCGCTAAGAGGATTCGAACCTCCGGCCTACCGCTTAGGAGTTAAATTCCCCATTTCCACCGGGATAAGGCGTAGTCCATGTGACCTCTCCAAACGCACTAAATTCAACACATTTGAACTTTCATTTTATTCAATATCACTTCTTGATAGCTTTTATTCCCCATAATATTCCATGTTACTATTAGTGAATATTATCCCCCTTGGGAGCCACCTGGAAGTCTCTTCCTTGAGAGCCACATCAGACACAACATATAGTGGGCTGCCCCTGCCGGTTAAAATACAGCAGAGGCAGCATTAATTAATATCATTTATTCCTGATAACTATGCCTCTATCCCATCAACAAGCTTTTTCAGTTTCCTTGAATCATACAGCTTCCTCAGATTTGTTTCATTTGCTGGGATTTCATAGGCATTATGGATGATCCTGTCCATGATGGAATCAGCCTGTGCCCCTCCGCCGAGCCTGCTGTGCCATTCATCAAGAATAAGGATTTGATAGTTGCCAATCCTTTTCCTGTATTTTGTCAGTTCTCTGAGGTTGTCGCTTTGGTTCTCAAAGTTGCGCATCAGGTCAGGCATCCGGATATACAAAACCCTGTAAGTCTGCCGGCATGCTTCCACATGGACATAGGCATAATCAACCGGGGCATATCTTGGCTTATATTTAAACTTATCGGGATAAAACAGCCCGTAGAGCCTGTCATCATCCCAGTCTGAAATATCATCCCATGATCTGCCTGACTGTAAGAACAATGCCTGCACCTCGGCAACGGTGTTTCTGGATACACCTAAAACTTTTGACACCTCCCTTGCGCTCAGATTTTTCCCCAGAAGCTCCAGAATGCTTCTGACTTTTGTCTTCTTAAACATAAAAAGACCTCCTTATAGATTATTTGGCGATACTGCATCTGCAGTTCTCCAATAACAACTATAAGGAGGTTTATGGTGAAATCCAATATGTGTGATACAACAATATGTAGTGGTGGCTCTGAAGGCGGAAAATACCACTTTTAGGTGGCTCCCAAGAGGGAAACTGGTGGCTCCCAAGGGGGATAATATTCAATCATCCGCGGCAAAAAGATACTCAAAGTGGATAAACTGGATTATTCCAGACACCCCGAATATCCAAAACTGCATTCCTGCAAGGCATCCGCCCACATCCCCGAATGGAGGAAAGCCCGTGCAAACAGTGCCGCCAGCGGAAAAGGCTGCTGCCCCTGCCGACATCATTCCGACAGACAAAGACTCCATCATGTCTTAAACCTATAAACCTTTTCACTTGGGAAGTCTGCACGCACACGCCCGGACTTCCCCTATACACAAACGGCGTGCGCAGAAGGAGAAAAATATGGCAAAGAACGAAGAATTATTAGAACAGGAGACCACCATGGAGAGCACCACGGAGCAGGAACCGGCACTTCCGAAGGGTACGGAAACGACTCAGCCGACAGAGGACATGGATCTGAATGAACTTCTCAGCAGCATGGACCAGCCCATGGAAACAGGGGAAACGCCCCCTGAAGAACCTGTTCCCGCAGAGGAGGAACCGCCTGTGAAGCCCAGGCGGACTTCCGGCAGGAAAAAGAAAGCAGAAACCACGGAAACTGCACCTGAAACAGAGGAATCTGCCGCTGTGGTTTCCGAAAATACGGAAGCAGCTCCCCTGACCGAAGAAAACAGCATTGATGCGGCTCCTGATACAGATTCCACGGAGTTATCAGCAGATACCGATCCTGAACCCGCAGTTCCCACGGAAGACCAACCGGCAGCAGCGCCCCGCCCCGTATCAAAGGCAAAGACCACGGCGGCGCCCATACTGACACTGGAAAGCCGCAGCGAGATTGAAACGGATGAGGCGCGCGAGGATGCCATCTGGCATGAAATCCATAACGCCTACAGAACCCACAGGCTCCTGACCGGGCAGCTGGGCGGGATCGAGCAGACCGACAGCGGAAAGACAATCGCCATTGTGGATTACAAGGGATTCCGCATTGTCATTCCATTAAAAGAAATGATGATCAATGTGGGGCGCAGCCCCTCCGATGAGGAATACCGCGAACTGATGCTGCGGCAGAATAAGATCCTTGGGAATATGTTCGGCGCTGAGATCGACTTCATGGTGCGCGGAATCGACTCCAAGACGCGCAGCGTTGTGGCAAGCCGTAAAGAATCCATGCTGAAAAAGCGGCAGATCTTCTATCTGGATACGTATGCCTCCGACACCTACCGTATCTTTGAAGGGCGCGTAGTACAGGCCCGCATCATTGCCGTGGCAGAGAAGGTAGTCCGGGTTGAAGTTTTCGGCGTGGAATGTTCCATCATGGCAAGAGACCTCGCATGGGGCTGGATCGGAGATGCCCATGAGCGTTTCTCCGTGGGCGACCAGATCCTTGTGCGTGTCCTGAATGTCCGCAGGGGAGATACCGTGGAAGACATCAGCACCAAAGCCGACATTAAAAGCGTTTCCCAGAGCACCAGCCATGACAACCTAAAGAAATGCCGCATCCAGAGCAAGTATGCGGGCATGGCAACAGATGTGCATAAGGGCGTGGTCTATATCCGCCTCAGCAACGGGGTCAATGCTGTTGCCCACTCCTGCTACGACCACCGCACACCCGGCAAAAAGGATGATGTGAGCTTTGCCGTCACCCGCATTGACGAGGAACGGGGCGTGGCTGTGGGGATCATTACACGGATTATCAGGCAGAATCTGTAAGTAATTTTTCAGTAAAAAACGGAGTCACTGTTATTGATATGTCAGTGGCTCCGTGCTTTTGCTATGTTCCCCTGCTAGACTGTCGCTAATCCTGATATTTCGTCTGCAAGCTCTTCTACTTCTTCTACTGTAAGATCCTGATAAACCGCAATCTCTTCATAGGAGAGTTTTCCGGCCTTAATCATCCTACAAGCTGACTCTCGTTTCATTTCCTGTCTCGCTTCCTGTCTCGCTTCCCGTTTCGCATCCTGTCTCATTTCTTCCATTGCTCTACACATAACCTGCTGTCCCTCCTTACTCTCTTTCAAATATCGTGCCCGCTCCGCTAAAATCTTATACTGCATATCCGCCGGATTCGTGCAGGCAAAGTCATGCATCAGGATTCCTATGGGAGAATCATTGTCATTATACTCCCCGTTCACATATATAATATGCGCCTCATCCTGAAACAAATCTCCCGTTTCTTTAACCGTTCTGTCTATATGATAAATTGGAAGTCCCGCCCCCATTTCATCATGCTTGGTAATAAAAATCACATAGGTCTCCGTCAGGAAATCATAATCTTCTCCCTTTGGCAGAATGTTTGCATCTATTATGCTGGAATGATACCTTGCCCTCTTGGGGCTTGCTCCTTTGTCCGAACGCTGAATCTCGATATTGTACTTTTTGGCATTCTTATCCGTTGCATAAGCATCCAGCCTTACGGAATGTCCCAAAAGATTCCGAATCTCATGCTGGGTATGTACGCTCTGCACGTTCAGATCCGGGTTATTCATTATGATGCGCAGGACAAATTCCGTACATTCAAGATCTTCTTCAAAAAACTTCACCATAAAGTCATAGTTCCATCTTCCTATTAAACAGAAGTTCTCTCATCTGTTCTGCAGCTCTTATATCATCACATAATTGCTTTACATCTATTTCCTTTTTGGGACCACCTGTTTTTCTGTTAAAGACCATCTCGGTATAGCAGTTATGTGCCCAAAAATTTCTTCTCTGGCAAATGGATTTCAATTCCTCATACTCTGTATCTAAAATAACTTTCTTCTTATAGAGTTTTTCCTGTTCCTGAACCATCCGGATAACTTTGTTTATGCTGAATGTTTCAACATCCTTCAAGCCCATGTAAAGGGACTTTCCACTTAAAGTAGCATAAATTCCTTCAAGTTCCCTCTCAATAAATTGGTAATGCTCCATAACCGTGCTGTGGGCTATTCTGAATTCATCCAAATCCATAATACTGGTATACCATTCCCTTTCATTTGTATACTCCACCTAAATTTCTACTTTCAATATATGAACCAAATTATAGGATTTTCAACTTTTCTTTGGCAGTTTAAGATCGAATTTATCACCAAGAATTTTTGTGCTGATTACTATAACCAATTTCAACAATTGCAGTGTATCACATCTTATAGACTTTCGTATTTTGAAAAATATGTGGGTGCATTGATTATAATACATCAAGGTTAGCCAAATACTCTCTAATTTTGTTGTTATGTTCTTTCCATTTTATTCCTATCTCATCAGTTCTCTTATAATCATCCATACTTAATGAGCGTTTCTCTTCTTCTGTTTCAAAAGATAATGCATTATATCGAAATGTAAATACATTTAGCTGTTGTTTACATAAATTAAGAATCTCCTCATAACTCTCAAAAAAGTGTTGCGGAATAAATGCTGCATTGGCATATATCGCATCCTGCGCTTTCACGATAGAGGTTTTCGCCGCTTTATAGCAGTCATTTTCATATTCCTTCTGCGCATCCTTATCCGCAGGCTTCCAGGAAAATCCAGATGGAATCATAACACTAACATCTTTAACCATTGTACAAAAAGTTTGGCTAAGTTCCTTATATATTTGAAACTCAGTATCAAACCTTGTCTTGCTGACATACTCTTTCTTGCTTAATTCTGTTTTGTACTGTTCTAACTCTTTTTCCATTTTAATTTCATATTTTTTAGCCAATCGTTCAGCAATGGCATTTGAAGAAAATTTTATGACAGCTATAACAATTCCGCCAATTCCTCCTGCACTTACAATACACGCCGCCACGATACTTCCTATTTGCTCTACAGACATTTATCTATCCTCCCCTATTTATTTTATGAGACCCAAAGGTCATTGCATAGAAATCAGATCCATTATCCGCAAAACCGAATTACACACATCATCAAAGGAAATATCCTTTGCATAATCAAAATCCTTCTGGTACTTTTTCCAGAATGCCTGCATCTGCCCATCATTCTTAATTTCTTCTATGATGTCTGCATAGTTTTCAAGCACATGGCCGCTCCCTCTTTTCCTGCTTGTCTGTTCCAATGCCTGTTTCAATACCTTTTCATCACAGTTATTTCCCTGCAGGGTATAAATAATATGTATGTCGTAAAAATCCCTTGGCCGTGTATTCGCAATGCTGCGTGATAATACGGTTTCAATCTTCTCCGCCAGCACTGTTTCAATGTTATACGCAAGGATACTGAGGGTCCTGTCGTCAAACAGCAGCTTAAAGGTATACCTGATCTCTCTTGGTGTAATAACATCCCCTGTAGTGACATCCACAGTCAATGAAACGCTTATCGGTTCATAATTCGCTTTCAGCGAAACCCTGATTCCGGGATAATCGTCCGTTTCCCTGATATCCGTTATGTCAACGATTGAAAAAGCCACATCATCTTCTATCTCTACCGCGCAGATTTTGGAAAAGATCTCCCTGATGGAATCATGTGTTAAAGTAAATCCCTTTATGGTTGTATCAAGATCCATGGTTGCCCTGGTATCCAACCCGACGATCGCTGAAATCAAGAAACCGCCTTTTAAGATAAAGTTATCCTTATACGGAGACAATGCTATTCTCTCCAATAACCGCTCCAGCATATAATTCTGCATGACAAGCTGTGCCGAAATATTCTTTTCTGCCGCTTTCTTCTTTATAAATGCTTTCAGCTGCATGGGATTTTTTGTTATCACAGCAATACCTCCAGATAATGTAATATTTTGGGTCTTACCCGTAATTGTTCTGCATACTTCATTAGTTTATGAATGTCTTTTTCTTTAGACCCTGCATAGCGTTTCATTGCGGCATTGACAAGCTGGATGTCACTGCCGCTTCCGCGCACAATATCACACAGAGTCCTCTCCAGGTCATATATCCTGATCGGATTCCCACATGGCGATTTTATCTCTATGATGCCAAATGAATAATTTTCCGGTATCACTCTTTTGATGATGATATTTTCACTCTTTAAGGAGGGTGTGTTATATCCTTTCAAAAAAGTCATGGTATACCTTGCAGGAGTCCGGTCTGAATACCCCAAAAGATATAAAGCGGTATCATGGGAGTATATTCCTTTCCCATATTTCTGCTGGAGAAGGTAAAAGTCATCCTCCCACGCATCATTCTGCACATAAAGCCCCCTCCCATAGCGGTATATTTCCCCGCTTTTCACCAGTTCCTGCAATACGCCGCGATGTATCCCCTGCTCTGCTGCCTGCTGCACTGTAATTGTTCCGCTGGATGATGATTCCAATAATGCTTTTACTGCATCTCTGTTTTCCATATAAATCACCTCGTTCACACATTATATTATATATAAATGATGTGTGAATGTCAATCAAATATCATTCACACATTCCTTGCTCTAAAAATAATGTGCGAATGCCCTCATAAAAGGTTACAGAGAAATTTCCACAATGCAAAACCTTTGAAAGTGGAATAAAGTGTTCGATTCCCTGTTAGCAACATGGCTAATAAAAAATATCCAAAAAACGAGTTCTCTGCTTTTCATCATCTTCTTGGTACAAAAAAAGAAAAGCATTGAAAAATCCAGTGTTTTCAATGCTTTCCAGCGTCCCCGAGACGACTTGAACGTCCGACCTATCGCTTAGGAGGCGATCGCTCTATCCAACTGAGCTACGAGGACTTATATGAAAAATTTGCTAATAGGCAAATCATTCAGCTAGAAAAAAATTAATTTTACGTTCCCTTGGCAATCGAACACCTACCGCTTAGGAGGCGGTCGCTCTGTCCTGCTGAGCTATAGCGACATTTTATAGACCGTCCGCATTGATAACAGAACAGCCAATAATTATTTTACATCATAACGATATGATAAGTCAATGTTTATTCCGGATAATTAATATACCCCTGCATCCAGATAACGCCTTTGAACCTGCGTCCCACCTGCGGCTCACCATATAAATCCATCGCATTAATACACACATCAAACTGCAGATCATTGCAGCTTATTTCCATAAGATAAATCTTCTCTCCGGTCAGCCTGTTCGTC
>JAMPEU010000038.1 GCA_023664865.1 Butyrivibrio sp.
ATTATACTAGGAGATGATGCGCCGTGCATTATGTTGTGCAGGTACGTTCAGGTACGGAGGAGAGTATACGGATACAGTGCAGTAAAAGGATTGCGCCTGAAATAATGGAGCGCTGTTATATTCCATATTATGAAAAAAAGCGCAGATACGGGGGCGCATGGCATATGGAGCAGAGGATACTCTTTCCGGGGTATGTGTTTATTATCAGCGATGCATTGGAAGAACTGTATACTGGCTTAAAAAACGTAATGGGATTGACGAAGCTGATTGGAACAGGGAAGGATATTATCCCATTGACGGAACAAGAGATATTGCTTCTTGGGCGGCTTGTAAATAACGATGGGTTAGTTGAACTGTCCCAGGGTATTATGCATGGTGGGAATGCCGTTATTACAAACGGCCCGCTTAAGGGACTTGAAGGCTGCATCCGCCGCATCGACCGGCATAAGCGTGTCGCATGGATAGCAATTGAGATGATGGGGCGCGTCGTGGAGACACAGGTAGGACTGGAGATACTGGCGAAGGAATAAAACATTGATTGATAAATTCCCATTATGATAGTATAATTAAATAATAAAGAAATAAACGTATTTGCAGAAATGGGAGAAAATATGGGAATTTATGTAAATCGTGGAAATGCAAGTTTCACAAGAGCCAGAAAATCGCAGATATATGTGGATAAGACGGGGCTTCTTGAATATACAAATTCCGTGCTTGAAACAGAACAATGTTATATCTGTTCCAGCAGACCGAGACGGTTTGGGAAAAGTATGGCGGCAGGAATGATTGCGGCTTATTATGATAAAGGTTGTGATTCAAGGACTCTGTTTGACGATTTAAAAATTGCAGAGTCGCCCGGTTATGAAGAACATTTGAATAAGTATGATGTTATCCATTTGGATATTGCAGATTTGCGCTTGGAAAATGAGAATGCAATTCAGACAGTTGACTATATTCAGGGAATCGTTATTAAGGAACTTAGGGAAGTCTATCCGAATGCGGTTGACAGTGAGGAAACCGAACTTCCGTCAGCGCTGGCGCAGATTAATGAGCAGATGGGGGCAGAATTTGTTATCATTATTGACGAATGGGATGCCATCTTTCGTGACGAGAAGCATGATACAGAAGCGCAGAAAGCATATGTGGAGTTATTGCGTGGGCTTTTTAAAGGAGAGCGTTCCAAGCGGTTTGTGAAACTTGCATATCTTACGGGAATCCTTCCTATTAAGAAATATAATAGTGAATCCGCATTAAATAACTTTGACGAATTTACAATGGTGGGTGCGGATATCCTTGCAGAATATGTTGGATTTACAGAAAAAGAGGTTGCTGCACTGTGTGAAAAATATAATATGGATTTTGAGGAAATGCAGCACTGGTATGATGGATACCTTTTGGAAAAAGACCTGCATGTATATAATCCTAAATCGGTCGTTGATGCAATCCGTCGTAAGAGAATTGCGAATTATTGGACGCAGACAGTGACTTATGAGGCATTAAAGGGTTATATAAGCATGAACTTTGACGGTTTGAAAGACGTGGTGGTTAAGATGCTTGCGGGAGGAAGATGTGTCGTTAATACAAACACATTTGAAAATGATATGACAAGTTTTAAAAGCAGGGATGATGTGCTTACGGTACTGATTCACCTCGGATATTTGGCTTATGATAGTGGTAAAAGAGAAGTATATGTGCCTAATGAGGAAGTACGGACTTCCTTCTCAAATGCGATGCAGGGAACCGACTGGACTCCAGTGATACAGACAATCAGACAATCCGACCAGCTGCTTAAAGATACATGGAATAAGGACTCGGAGGCAGTGGCAAAGGGCATCGGTAAAGTTCATATGGCTAATGCATCCATACTTGAGTATAATGATGAAAATGCACTTAGCTGTGTTATATCGCTGGCATATTACAACGCGATAAATGAATACACGGTGATTCGGGAATTTCCGACAGGAAAGGGATATGCTGATATCGTATTTTTGCCGAGACGACACTCAGACAAGCCGGCAATGGTAGTTGAACTTAAATATAATAAATCTGCTGAAGGCGCAATCGAACAGATTAAGACAAAAGAATATGCACAGGCATTGGAAGAATATAAGGGGAATTTATTACTGGTAGGAATAAACTATGATAAGGAAACAAAAGAACACTCCTGCATGATTGAGGAATGGGAGTGAGGTTAAGGGGAAAGTTTAGGAAGAGCTATTTAAAAGAAGCCGACAGGCTTCTTTTATTGTGCGGAAAAATGGAGTGGATTATGAGAGAAGAGATGGAAGCAAAGGAATATAAGTATAGCGTCTTAATGTCTGTCTATAAAAATGACAATCCGGATTATCTTATACAGGCGGTAGAAAGTATGTTGCAACAAACAGTTTTGCCGGAACAGTTTGTGCTGGTAGTGGACGGCCCGGTTTCAGGGGAAATAAACACGGTAATATCAAAGTATGAAGGAAATGAAGGACTGTTTACTGTTGTCAGGATTAAAGAGAATGGCGGACTGGCAAATGCCTTGAACGTAGGACTGGAATACTGCAGGAATGAATTGGTGGCAAGAATGGATGCGGATGATATTTCCCTGCCGACAAGATGCGAACGGGAATTAGAGATGTTTGCACGGAATAAGAAATTAGCGTTGTGCGGGACTCATATAGATGAATTTTATGATGTTCCTGAAAACGTACATACAGTACGTAAAGTACCGTTAGACTATGAGTCCATTAAGAAATTTATTAAGAGAAGGCAGCCTTTTAACCACCCTACAGTAATGTATAGGAAGTCAGAAGTTATCAGATGTGGCGGATATGGGCAATTAAAGAGAAAGCAGGACTTTGATTTATTTTCGCGTATGATAAATGAAGGTTGCTATGCACTGAATGTAGATGCTTCATTGCTGAAATTTAGGGCAGATAGGGGCAGCTATAAAAGGAGAAAGAGCTGGGATTACGTAAAGAGTTCTATTTATGTAGGTTTTCTTAATTTTAAGAGGGGATACTGCTCTATTGTTGATTTTGCGTATATCGTATGCGGTCAGATGGCATTATATATTATGCCGTTAAAAGCTATGGCATATGTGTCAGATAATTTCTTAAGGGAGAAAAAGAAATATGGATACTAAACAGCTGCGGTATCTGATGCGCTTCATACCGGACAAGCCCTACCTGAAACTATGTTACAGGCTAAAAACCCATAAAAAACTGAACCTTAAAAATCCGCAGACATTTAATGAGAAGCTGCAATGGCTGAAGCTGTATGACAGGAAACCTGAGTACAGCATTATGGTGGACAAGTATAGGGTGCGGGAATATATCAAAGAAAAAATAGGGGAAGAGTATTTGATACCGCTTGTAGGAGGACCGTACAAAAATGTGAATGAAATAGACCTTGACGCATTGCCGGAACAGTTTGTATTAAAGTGCAACCACGACAGCGGCAGTATAGTTATCTGCAGGGACAAAAAGGACTTTGACTTTGAGGCGGCTAAGAAAAAACTGGATTATTGTTTGAAACATAATTTCTGGTATCTGGGCAGGGAGTGGCCCTATAAAAATGTGGAGCCGTGTATTATTGCAGAAAAGTATATGGTTGATGAGTCAGGAAGCGAGTTAAAGGACTACAAGGTTTTTAATTTTGATGGAAAGCCGGAAATAATTCAGGTAGATTTCGGAAGATTTAAGGAACATAAGCGCAATCTTTATGATAAGGACTGGAAATACATTGAGGCGGTAATTGAGTATCAGACGGATTCGGAGATAAAAATAAACAGACCAAAGCAGCTTGAGCAGATGTTAAAGTTAGCTCGTCTCCTTTCAAAGGATTTTCCGTTTTTGAGAACAGATTTTTATTCCGTGGAGGAGAGATTGTATTTTGGAGAAATTACGTTTTTCCACGAGAGCGGTTTTGGAAAATTTGAACCTGAAAAGTATGAAAGAGAATTAGGAGAGAAAATAACGATAAAAGCTCTTGCGCGGGGGGGGCATTGCTGATTGGGAATGGTCATATGTTGCAGCTTAACAGTGTGGATATTTTGCCCCAGAAAACATCTGAATTAAAGGATTACAAGTTTATGTGTTTTAATGGGAAGGTAAAGTGTTCCTTTGTATGCTCTGAAAGATTTTCTAAAGATGGATTAAAGTGTACATTTTATGACAGGGATTGGAAGCGAATGTTATTTGAGCGGCATTACAGAGCCAGTGCGGTTGAAATAGAGAAACCTCAAAATTATGAAACAATGATTGCCTTGGCAGAAAAACTGTCATCAGGAATTTCAAATCCGTTTGTCCGAATTGATTTTTATGAAGTAAACAGAAAAATTTATTTTGGGGAGATTACTTTTTTCCTTGGAGGTGGCTTTGAAGAATTCCGACCTGATAAGTGGGATAAGAAGTTGGGCAGCTGGATAAGGATTCTGGAATGAAAGGGTGGATATATTGTGCGAAAACGTATTAAAAAGCAGCTTGAAACAATAGTTAATAGAGTTAATGAACACTTATCTATAAAGGCATATAAGATAATTGAAATAATTAAGTTTAAGGACAGTAGGCGGAAAAAAATTTATAGCAATGTAAAACTTACAAAAGAGCAAAAAAGAAAAATTGATAGATTGTTTATTAATAATTATGGAAAAAGAATTCCATATACATGGCATCGGCATTATACCGCCTTTACAGGAAATTTCGACGAAAAATATATTCCGGAATTATTATATATTCCGGAATTTGAATATTATATGACCCCGCATAAAGAATATTGCTATGCCTTCGCAGATAAAAATGTTATCTCAATTATTGCAGGCTATATAGGGGTTAAGACACCAAAGACGATACTTTCAGGGACGGCAGGAATATATAGAGACGAAAATCTTCAGCCTCTTTCTTTTAGGATGGCAGTTAAAAGACTTGTAGATGCGGGGGGGGCAATGTTCGTAAAGCCATCTATTGAGACAGGCAGTGGAGAAGGCTGCCATATTATAAACATAGATAATGGAATGGATATAGTAACAGGAAATTCTGTGGAAAAAACCTTGGCAGATTTGGGAGAGAATTTTGTAATTCAAGAACTTATAAAGTGCCACGAAAATATAGCCAGGCTTCATCCGCAGAGCGTAAATACATTTAGAGTGATAACCTATCGTTGGAAAAGCGATATTAAACATTTTCCGGTTATTATGCGCATAGGTATGGGAGAATCTTACCTGGATAATGCTCATGCAGGAGGGATTTTTATTGCAGTTGATGATGATGGTGCATTACATAAAACGGCGTATACAGAATTTAATCAACAATATATAAGGCATCCCAATACAAATATTCTATTTGAGGGATATAAGGTGGAAAATATTGATAAAGTAATATACGCAGCAGAAAAAATGCACTATGCAATTCCACAGGTAGGTGTCGTAAATTGGGATTTTACCTTGAACGAAGAGGGTGAACCGGTATTGATAGAAGGTAATATGAGAAAAGGCAGCATTTGGCTTATAGAAGAGGCTCATGGTTGCGGTGCTTTTGGAAATGATACAGGTATGGTTTTAAACTGGCTGCGACAAATGCGTACAACGAAAATAAATAAAAGAAACCAAATCAATTATGGGGGATTAGGGATAAATATAGCAGATAATAAAGGCTGGTGAAAGCAGGATAATATGGTAAGAATATTACATGTGGTAGGAAAGATGCACTATGGCGGTATGGAAACCCTGATTATGAATATTTATCGGAATATTGACCGAAGCAAAGTGCAGTTTGATTTTTTAGTCCATTATAAAGAAGCTGGTGAATACGATGCTGAAATAAGAAGGCTTGGCGGTCAAATTTTTGTTATGCCTAAGACAACCCCGAGTAATATATTGATATTAAAAAAAGCATATGGTGATTTTTTTAGTAGGAATCATGCGTATAAATTTGTACATGTGCATTTTCGCAGCATTGCATTCTTGATTTTCCCAGTGGCAAAAAAATATGGTATACAGTGCATATTGCATATACATACTTCTGGAATTACCGGGGGAATAAGAGGGTATTTGAGCCTGATTGCTACAAAGATAGCAGTCCGGGAAGCTGATCAAATATTTGCATGTTCAAAAAAAGCGGGTGAATACTTTGTGAAAGGCAGCAGAAAATTTGACGTAGTAAAAAATGGAATTAATGCAGATAGATTTTACTTTAATGCAGATGTTAGAGAAAAAATGCGCAAGAAATTAGGATTAGAAGAAAAATATGTACTAATATGTGTAGCCAGATTTGATGCAAAGAAAAACCAGAAATTTTTGATAGATATTATTAATGAATTAAAAAAGAAAGATATAAATATTTGCCTTTTACTTGTAGGAAAAGGGCCATTAGAGAATAAAATAAGACAGCAGGTTAAACAATTATCATTAGAAAAAGAAGTTAAGTTCTTAGGTGCAAGGGCAGATGTGAACGAACTTATGCAGGCAGCGGATTGTTATGTGATGCCTTCATTAATGGAAGGATTGGGAAACGTATATGTGGAAGCACAGGTGTCAGGGCTAATGACATTTGCATCAAAAGAGGCATTGGTTGAAGAGGCATGTATTACTAATTTAATTGAAGGAATTTCAATTAAAGAATCTGCTGAATCTTGGGCGGACAGAATACTTAATTATAAAGGCTGCAAAAGAGAAAACCAGAGAGCTGCTATTGAGAAAAGTGGTTTCGAAATAGAAAAAGTTGCTGAACAAATGCAGTTATTTTATGAAGGAAAGGCAGTATAAATGGATGGTGGGATAACAGTTATAACACCTACTTATAATCGCGCATATACATTAGGAAATTTGTATAAATCCCTGCAAAAGCAGATAAGCACATTTACAGAATGGATTATAGTGGATGACGGTTCGACGGATAATACAAAGGAACTTGTTGAAGCGTGGCAGAAAGAATGTAATAGTTTTCAAATTATATACATTTATCAAGATAATGGCGGAAAACATAGGGCGATAAACAAAGGAATAAAGCAAGTGTCAGGTGATTGGGCATTTATTGTTGATAGTGATGATGAGCTGACTAAAGATGCGATAGAAACGGCAGAACAATGGATTGTTGAATTAGAACAGGAAGCGGATGCTGATAAATTTGCAGCAGTGGCAGGATTAAGGGCAACAAGCAATGGAAAAATACTAGGCGGATATCCCAGGCATAAAAAGGGAAAACAATATATTGATGCAAAAAACAACGAACGGCAAAAATGGCATCTTGGCGGAGACAAGGCGGAAATATACAAGGTAGATATTTTAAAAAGGTATCCATTTCCATCCTTTGATAATGAAAAGTTCTTACCTGAGGGTGCAGTATGGAACAGGATTGCATTGGATGGATATAAAGTCAGATGGTATCCCAAGGTGATTTATTTGTGTGAATATCTTGACGAAGGGCTGACCAAGGATGAAAAAAAGTGGCTAAATAATTTCAATGGCTTTACATATACGACAAAGGTGTCAATAATGGCATTTGATAGAATATACAAAATGCGTTCGATTACAAAGTATATTCATTATGCCAAGATAAAAGGGATGCCGAGAAGAGAGATTATTCTTGAATTAAATATTTCAGTTGTAGAGTATGGCGTGGGAGTATTAATAAATTTTTTGTACTGCACAATTAAGGGAATGCCTGTAAAAAGGAAAAATAAACAGATATGTATAGAGGGAAAAAAATAGGTATAGTTATTTTAAACTATAATGATTCAGAAACGGCAGAAGCGCTTTGTAAAAGTATTCATTCATATAAAACCATAGATAAAATTGTAGTGGTTGATAATAATTCTTCAGATAATTCATATGAAAAACTTCTTCAACTGCAGACGCTTGGGATAGATATAATAAAGTGTGATAGAAATGGCGGCTATTCCTATGGAAATAATTATGGTGCAAAATATCTGGTCAGACAGTATCAAGTAGATATTATATTTATATCTAATCCGGATGTAGAGTTTACGGAACGATTTGTAGAGAGAATAAGCAGTGTGTTAGTTAGTGGTGATGTAAAAGCAGCCAGCGGCATCATGATGAATAATAATGGACAAATAGATGTACATAGCCTAAAGGCAAATTCTTATTTGCATGATTTGCTTAGTGCGACATTAATAATGAAAAAACTGTGTCCGGTTTCAAAAGATATAATAAATAATGGGGAATGTATAGATACAGAGATATTACCGGGGTCATTATTTGCGATTGCCGCGGATGCTTGGATAGAAATAGGTGGATTTGACGAAGGGGTATTTCTGTATTATGAAGAGGCTATACTTGGAAAAAGGCTTAAAGAAAAGGGATATACTTTAAAACTTGTAACATCAGAACAATTTACGCACCACCATTCCGTTTCAATAAATAAATCGGTAAATAGGTTAAACAGAGTGAAGCAAATATATAAATCTGCGCTGTACTATTGGCGTACTTATGGCAATGTCGGTAAATTTAAAATTATTCTTATGAAGGTTGTTTTTGCGTATGGCATATTAATGAGAAAAATTGTATTTAAGGTCTGGAAAATGGGTTGAAAATATGAATTTTACATGGGTTTGTATATTATTGCTGCTTATTATATCCGGTATGTTTATAGAGCTGTTTACTAAATGTAATGGAAAAGTAATGGCGATTGCCATTATTTTTTTTTATGTACTGATAGTTTCTGCCAGAGCAGTGGATGTAGTACCCGATACGGAAGTCTATGTTGCAGTATATGAAACTTTAGAAATATCGTCATTTGATGGTGGAAGCTTCAATTTGGGGTTTCTGCTATTGATGAAAATATGCCAAAAATTGGGACTGCCATATTCTGTGTTTTTTGGTGTAATTGCTGTTTTAAATTACATAATTGTATATGCAGGATGCAGGATGCTGACGGAGAATACGGAAAAAACAATAATTGATGGCTTTTATGAAAAAAAGAAAAAACCTTATTACTGCCTGTTTTCAGCAATATATCTGCCATATTTTGGATTCTTTTATAATTGCATAGTCTTGCGACAAGGGATTGCTATGTCATTACTAATTTTGGCATTTGCGTTTCTTATGAGAGAAAAATACATACACTATGTGATTATTGTTATAGTGGCAATATTGTTTCATTCGTCAGCGGTGATTGGGTTTTCTTTTCTTCTTTTTAAAGGTGGATATAAACATATGTCCTCACTGCGATATTTAGCTTGGTGGATGGGGATTCTTTTCTTTTGGTTATCGCATTTAGGCCTGCTCTTTATGAAGATACTTCCGGCAGTGACGAGATTTATTTATAAGATTACGGGACTTTCAGCGTTTGAACATTACGAAAGATTTACCCAGGATATACGGAATGCTTTTTGGGGTAAAAAGGAATTGTTTTTTTTGCTCCTTGGATTTATCTATGCAGTAGCTTTTTATAAAAAGAAGAATGAAAAGTTGTTATTCCCTTTTTTTGTAGGGATTTCCCTGGCATTTCTGGTTGAGTATATGATGATTTCATATCGTATTGTGGATTATTTCCTGCTTTTTTATGTTCCGTTAGGATTTGTTTATATGATGAATAGAAAAGCTACATGGGTTAATTATATGGGAGTATCCTGCTGCTGTTTAATCCAGATGGTAATATCGGGTAATGTGATTGGGTATTACAGATAAGCAGAGAAAGCGTAAATATATAAGATTGGTCAGTGGGGAACTTTATGAAAATAGTATTTATCTTACCGCAGAGGGATAAAAAACCAATAGGTGGTTTTAAAATTGTTTATGAATATGCAAACAGATTATCAGATAGAGGACATGAAGTAACAATAGCATATTATTGTGGGAACGATTTAAAGAGGACAAAACTACCTCTGCAGGCGAGAAATATGTTGTGCAGGATATCTGTCAGGCATCGGCCGAAATGGTTTAACCTAAACGGGAATGTGAAGAAGATAGTTATTCCTAAAATAGAAAATACATATTTGCCGGATGCAGATATTATATTTGCTACTGCAGTTGGAACTGTCGATGCAGTTCATACATTGGATGAAGCTAAAGGAAAAAAATATTATCTTATACAGGGGTATGAGGTTTGGGATAAAACAGATGCCGAAGTGCGTAAGACTTATCTATACAAAGACATGCGTAAAATATGTATAGCTTCATGGCTGGCAGAATATATGAAGGGAGAACCTGTTGAGGTGATTCCCAATCCCATTGATACGCAGGAGTTTTTCATAGAGAAAAGCATTGAGAAAAGGAATCCTTATACGATTTCCCTATTATATCATACTGCAGAATATAAGGGAGTGAATTATGCGTTAAGAGCATTGTATATCTTGAAAAGTAAGTATCCGCAGTTATCGGTTTGGATGTTTGGCGTGTCCAATCGTCCCGAAAGTATACCCAAATGGATACGATATACGAGAAATGCAAAAAGCAGCGAGTTAAGAACAATTTATAATAATTCAGCGATATTTCTATGTGCAACGATAGAAGAAGGATTTGGACTCACGGGCGCAGAGGCTATGGCTTGCGGTTGCGCACTGGTGTCAACGGAATACAAGGGCGTAAAGGAATATGCAATAGATGGAGAAAATGCACTCTTGAGTCCGGTAAAAGATATACAAGCATTGGCAAAGAACGTGGAATCATTATTTCAGGATAATAATCTGAGGATTCAGCTTGCTCAAAATGGATATAAGAAAATTAGAAAGAATAGCTGGAAAGAAGCAGTTGATAAGATGGAGAAATTATTTATGGAGAAAAATTAAGTATGCGTTTCAATAAATCAATGTTAAATCTGATATCAAGCTGGTTTGGACAGATTTTTTTGATGTTTGTTACATTGTTTTCAAGAAGGGTTTTTTTAGAAACCTTAGGTGAAGAGTATTTAGGAATAAGTGGATTATTTTCTAATGTTTTATCTATACTTTCACTAGCTGAATTGGGAATAGGAAGTGCAATAAACTACAGTTTATATAAACCATTGGCTCAAAATGATATAGCAACTATTAAGTCCTTAATGGGATTTTATAAAAAAGTATATAAGGTTATAGGGACAGCAGTTATAGGCTTAGGCATTGGAATTATCCCATTACTGGGTCATATAGTAAGTGAAATATCCGAGTATGAATATATATACATATATTATATTTTATTCGTCTTAAATACTGCAGTTTCTTACTTCTATAGTTACAAGTCAACTTTAATAATTGCCAATCAGGAAAAAATTATATATTCGGTTAATCACTATTTCTGGCTTGTGATATTAAATATTATTCAGATAATAGTTTTACGTGTATTTAGAAATTACATGATATATCTGGTCTTACAGGTCATTTTTACTTTGGTAGAGAATTTTTCTATTGCAAAAATTGCAGATATAAGATTTCCATATTTGCGTGATGATAATATACAGCCAATAAATAAAATTACATTAGCTAAAATTAAAAAAGATACAGTTGCGGCAACGCTGGATAAAATCGGGAGCGTTATGGTAACGGCTACAGATAACATAATAATGTCAAGCTATATTAGTATTGCGGTTACGGGACTTTATTCATCCTATGCGTATGTGATTTCCTCTGTAGGAAGTATTTTTCGACAGATATTCCTGGCACTTCAGGCAAGTGTAGGAGACTATGGGGTTACAGTGGAAACCGGAAAGAGAGAATCAATATTTGATATTGTTTCTTATGTTGGATTTATATTTTGTTCATTTGCCACGGTATGTCTATTATATTTGCTTACGCCATTTGTGCGTATATGGCTGGGGGAGAGATATATATTAGATACCCGGTCGGTTGTGCTGATTGTTATTGTATTTTATTTGTCAGGAATTCGTCAGTCGCAACTGGTGTTTATACAGGCGCTGGGATTATTTTGGCAGCATAGATATAAAGCAGTTATTGAAGGGATGATTAATTTAATAATTTCAATTATAGGGGTAAATGTGATGGGATTTAACGGTATATTCCTTGGAACACTTGTGAGTTCTTTTGTTGCGGGATTTATTATAGAACCCTATGTTTTATATAAATATGGATTGGAAGATAAAACATATAAGTTTGTGATAAAGCAGATAAAATACAGCAGCACGTTATTAATTATAGTTGGTGTGATAAGTTGTGCTAATAAAGTATTGCAATTGAAAATTGCATCGCTTGGGGAGATGTTTATAGAGTTTTTTGTCTGCGCGATAATATGCTTTATTGTGAATATTTTTATCTGGCGTAATACAGTGGAGTATAAGAGTTGCAAAGGTTATGTCGTCAGATGGGTCGTTTCTAAGAAATATAGTAAAAAGTTAAAGTAAAGCAGAGGAGACAAAAGATATGGATACGTTGTTTAATATAGGAGACCCTGCTCTAATGATATTTAAGAATTAATGTATATATACATTTGCAGGAGAAATTTAACGAGGATAATATTATGCAGAAAAGCAATGATGAAAAAACATGGTGTGTATTATTTAATTGTTTAAATGTACATTTAATTAAAGAGATAGGGATGATTCCATGGACAATGTATAAAAAATATGGGTTTAAGGGTATGGTGGCAACATATAAAAATGAAGAATATACTTATCTAAACCAAGAGGTTCAGGGGTTAGAGATACACTATATTAAAAGACTGACAGGAAACTTTAAAATAGATTCTGTAATATGGCTTTTAAAAAATGCAAAAAAATGTGAAGTTTTACAGGTATTTCATATCAGTAGGATTATTATGGTTTATATTGCATTGTTCCATATATTAAATAGACGTGGCAAGGTATACTTAAAGCTGGATGGGAGTGGTGCAAAAGGACTTCCCCAGGGTAAAAGGTGGGAGAGATTTTACTTAAAGGCAATAAAATATGCGAATGTAATGAGTATTGAATTTAAGTGGGCGCTTCCTGATTTACAGAAGAAGTTTGGCGATAAAGTCATTTATATACCAAATGGATATTATAGCGATGGAAGTAAATGTAATTACAGTAAAAAAAAGAATATTATATGCACGTGTGCCAGATTAGGAACTTACCAAAAAAATACAGAACTCCTTTTGTGCGTGTTTGCCAAGGCATATAAAAGTATAGAAAATTGGAAATTGTGGCTAATAGGAGCGTATGATGATGCGTTTTACGAATATTACAAAGAGTGGGAAATGAAAAACCCTGAGGCAGCAGAAAAGACAAGTCTGATAGGAGAAATTGCTGATAGAAAAGAATTAATACAATATTATGATTCGGCAAAAGTATTTTGCCTTTCGTCAAGATGGGAAGGATTTAGCCTCGCCATGATAGAAGCAGCAAGCCGCGGTGATTATTTGCTTGTCAGCGATGTGGGGGGGGCTGGTGAAGTTATAGATGCGTTGGGGCATGGGGAACTTTTTGCATCAGAGAATGAGACAGAATTTATGGAAAAGATGATAATGGTATGTAATACATTGGAAGGAACAAATGCTGATATTTACAGAACAATTTCTGAAAAAGCGGAAGAGAAGTATTCGTGGAGCGATAGTTGCAAGAGAATATATGAAAAATTGTATGGAATAATTTAAAGGTACAACTATATGGGACAAAGGCAAATCACAAGTGTTATAAGTAAACGAGGAAATGAGAATAGGTCTTTTTTTGATGTGTGTTATGAATGGGAAGATATTCTAAGTGAGAAATTGAACGCGGATATCGGACAGATGGGCGCTTTTTCATACCATTACAGACGTGTAATGGGGAAAATGTTTCCGAACTCGTATTCGTTACAACAAAATATAGATGATAAAAAGCTTTGCTGTTATTTCGTTATGTTTCCAAGTGAATTAAAGTATTACTCTAAGATAAACGGAATTCCTATCTTTTTAGACGTATGGAGTGAGCAGGCTATCAATACTATCATAAAAAAGACAGAAAATCTTCAATTATATTATGTTACTTCACTTGATGTTTTTAAAAAAATTAAAGAGAAAAAACCAAATGGGGGGGTGTATTATATGCCTCTTTCGGTTTCGGATAAATATTTCTCACCAAACTTTGAAAAATATAAGGATAAAAAATATGATGTAATCCAGTTGGGAAGAAGAAATTCAGTGCTGCATGATTTCATGTTGACTTATGTATCTGAAAATCCACATATAGAGTACATATATTCAGAAGCAGGCAATAATACAGGCGGATTAGAGTATATTTCGACAAAACGCGGCGGCATTGGATGCCTGGATACACGCGGGAAATTTATTCGGACATTAGCCTGTTCTAAGGTAAGTCTTGTATCGTCCCCTATGATTGATAATGATAAGAAAACACAATTTGGTGTTGATTTTCCGACACCGAGATTTTATGAAAGTGCAGTATTGGGGTGTGCAATGGTAGGTCGTTATACGCTAAATGAAGAAATGAAAAAACAAAATATACTAAAGGTTTGTAATAATATACAGACATATCAGCAATTTAAGGAAACACTGGATAGGGCATTGAAAGTAAAAAGAACTGAGTTATATGAGACTTATAAAGACTTTATACTAAATAATCTTACATCTGTTAGAGCAAAACAAATACGCTGTGATTTAGAACAAAAGAATTTTTAACTACATATATGGGAGAAAATAGATGGAAAATGAAAAAGGACATAGGATTGACGGTATAGATTCACTAAAGGGTTTAGGAATAATCCTTGTAGTTACAGGGCATTTTATAGAACCATATAGAAGTGAATATCCATTAATAAACAGTATTTATATATGTATATACGCCTTTCATATGCCGCTGTTCTGTTTATTATCAGGAATGGTGAGTGTATTTAATGTAAAGAAAACTTTACTCAAAATGGCATGGATATATTTATTGGCACAATTATTTTACCTGCCTTTTGGATTCTATTCATATGGAATGGCGAATGGGGGGGTGGAAATGGTAAAGCGAATTTTTCTTCCTTATTGGCATATGTGGTATTTGTATGCTTTAATAATTTGGCAGCTATCATTGTCTGTAGTAGAAGTGGTTTGTAAATATGTGCCTAAGGTATTTTTCCTATTAGGATATATTGTCATTGCGCTAATGAGCGGAAAAGTTGATTATTGGCCTTTAGATTTAACAAGAGTGATGGTATTTTATACGTTTTTTATCACAGGTTATTTATATAAGAATGAGTTATTAATATTCTTTCAAAAGAGAAGAGATACAAAAATTATTATCGCATATTTTTTTATTTTATTTATTCTTTGCACCGGAGTGGCTATAAAGGCAGGTAGCATTAATGCACATGTAATGTGGGAATATCAGTCTTATATAAAAGGGGATTATACTATGTTGGAACGTCTGGCATTTTTGGCTGGGGCGTTTCTTTTTTGTATTCCGTTGGCTGCTAGTTGTGCTTGGTGCAAGAACCGTTTTTTGATTTGCCTGGGGAAAAAGACGCTGCCTATCTATATCTTTCATGCTGCATTTTTAAAGGTTTTTAATGTGCTTATTAAAAATATAAATTTTAGATATGATTGGATACGTTTAATTTGTGTGGTAATTGCAATAACAGGAGTGATTTCTTTTTTACAGTCTGATTTAATCCAGAAGTGTATCAATAAAATAGGCAATCTATTAATTGGGAAATACTTGACTAGTGGATATAACTAAATTATTCAAAAATAGGTTTCTAAGTATAAGAAATGGAGTACATATGAAATATTTGATATTGGGAGCAGGGCCTGCAGGACTGACATTTGGAAATTATTTAAAAATATTAGGTGAAACGGATTTTTTGATTTTAGAGAGGGAAGGAAGCGCAGGCGGATTATGTCGGTCTGTGGTAGTAGATGGAGCGCCGCTTGATATTGGTGGGGGACATTTTTTGGATACCAAAAGACCTAAGGTTAATGATTTTATATTTCGGTTTATGCAGTGTAATGAATGGAATCTCTTTGATAGAGATAGCCGTATAGATGTAAAGAATAACATAATACAACATCCGTTTGAGTCTAATATATGGCAGATGGATTTAAAGAATCAAGTGGAATACTTGAAGTCTATTGCTCTTGCAGGATGTAACCTGGGAACGGAAATGCCAAACAGTTTTGTGGACTGGATATATTGGAAGCTCGGAGAAAGAATTGCACAAGATTATATGATACCGTATAATTCTAAAATGTTTGGCGAGGAACTTAATCAATTAGGAACATATTGGCTTGAAAAGCTTCCAAGTGTCAGTATTGATGAAACACTGATATCCTGTTTAACAAAAAAAGCGTTCGGAACTGAGCCGGCACATACACAATTTTTGTACCCCAAGAAATATGGATACGGTGAGGTATGGCTGCGGATGGCGGATGTTATATCGGAACACATTGAGTATGGCAAGAGGGCTGTAAGTATTAATTTTAATAAGAAGCAGATAAAAACGGAAGATGGATGCAAGTATTATGCGGATAACATAGTAACCACTATCCCGTGGAGAGAGTATGGGGAGATATCAGGGCTTCCTAAAGATATCAGTAATAGCCTGCATGAATTAAGGCATATGCCAACGAGGGTTGACTATTTTGGTGAAATGCTGGATACAAAAGCCCACTGGATTTATTATCCCGATTTAAAGCTTGCATATCATAGAATTCTTGTCCGCCATAACTTTTGTACAAATGCAAAGGGATATTGGACAGAGACAAACGGAGACCGAATAAAATGGGGGAAAATAGGTGAATTTAGTCAAGTCAATGAGTATGCGTATCCTCTAAATACTTTATATAAGCCGCAGATAATGGAGAAGCTTTTATCTTATGGAATAAAGTTAAATGTATACGGTCTTGGGCGATGGGGGGAACATAGTCATTATAATTCGGATGTTGTAGTGGAACGGGCTATGCGGTTAGCAGAAAGATTATATAGGAAATTTACATAAAGAATGTGGGAGAGTATAGAGCTGATATATAAAGACATACTGAATCAGTGGAGTAACTGCTGGAAGGAAGCAGTCATTGCGGGTTTTTTGCTTATGACCGTGGGCAGGCAGATTAGCCACATATTTAATAAGCATAAGTCTCCGTTTATTTTGCTTTTTGCTGACGGAGTATTTTTGTATTATCTGCTGTATGTTACACTGCTTATGCGCTCAATCGGCTCTCGCCGGGAGATTGGGTTATTTCCGTTTATAGGCGAAGAGCTATTGAATGGCGACTTTCATTATTTAATAGAAAACATGTTGTTATTTATTCCGTTTGGAGTTCTGCTGTATGTGAATCTACATACCTATGGCAGAGGATGTAGCATAAGAATGGTTCTGTTGGTCTCATTTTTAACAAGCGTGTCAATAGAACTTTTGCAGTATGTGTTTTCCTGTGGCAAATCGGAGATTGATGATGTATTAGCCAATGTTATAGGTGCGCTGATTGGGTATGCTATAAGCCGTTCAGGTAAGGCGGCTTTGAATATGTCCTCATGACTCAAAACTAAACGGAGTATTGTGTTGTGCTAACATACATTTTCAATTTCGCCCATGTAAAGAAGCCGCGCCAATGTGAGCGGCTTCTAATATAACCTTATGCTTCAAAACTGAATGGAATATTGTGTTGCGTTAAGAGATTCTGTAGATAATCTACCTTTGATGACAGCGTATCAATCTTCGGCTGATAGTATGCATCTGCTTCTTTCCTTGTATTTTCGATAATTTCATCGGAACTTGTACCAAATAAATTTAAAAGACCTTCACAAACCATGGGATTGCCTCCTTTCTTCTTGGTGTTTGCTATGGATAACTGGTTCATATACTGCGTATAGGTGACCTGGTTCTGCCCATGGTGGGCTTGATAGTCTTCTGCAAGCCTGCTGATAAGTGCGGCATCTGTAAGCCTGTACGTCAGGCAGTGCAGATACAGGTTGTCATTGGGGGACAGCTCGCTTATGACGATAATCTGTGTACTAAATATCTCTTTATTGACATGATACACCCCCGAAGCAGATTTTTCAACAGTTAATTTTCTGCCTTCTTTTAAATTATTGATAGGGGTAATCCGGTTTAATTGCAAGACGGCGGTAACTGTCTAATATCTGCATGTTCCTGTCGTTGCTGCTTCCGTCTTCCACGGGAACCGTAAGGTTTGGCGAATTAAGCACGCCGTTCCAGTAATCAAGCATCCATTTATATTTGGGATAGATTTTGGCATCTGGGTAATATAAATTTAAATTGGAAACCAGATACCCCCTGATTCGTGACAACCAATGGTAATAGTCATATTCAGGATAATCCAATTCCTGATATTGCCTAAGATAGTCAAGGTAATAATATCCGTCTTTATCCTGCTTGATTATAGAGTTTAGTAAAGATAAGTCGAAAGGATTTTGATGATTCCGCGAAGCGGCAACCCCACTGCTAAGTGTCTGTCTGGTCAGGATAATCCTGGGGGAACTGGCTTCTTTAGATTCTAATATGTAAGCATCATTCATAGCCGGGCCAAACGCATTAAATTCATCATGGTGGGCTAATCCAATAGTGATACCTCCCCGAATGAATATTCCTAAATTTGACAAATCAATTTGCAGGTGGATTAAATCCATGAGTACATGAAATAATCCACCGTCAAAGTGAATGGGGTAAGATAATATTGCACTGTCTGAAAAGGTGGTTACCTGTACGCCGTATTTTCTTAAGCCCTCTTCACCAAAGCAGGTATCATTTAATTCTTTATAGCTGTGTATAATTTCCATTGCATCTGATATCCGTTTTTGCTCCTGCAGATTACAGGCAGACTGATAAACCATGTCTTTAAAACCTAGAATATCAACAAAAGCGAGTATTCTGTATTCATAAACAGACGAATCCCGGCACATAATTATCCCCCTCGTTTCATAACAATATGTGATTAATTTCCCAGCAGATGGCCCGGAAGAATTTTTTTGGCTTCTTTTATGTATTCGTGGGCATTTCCGCCCATGCGGAATATGTGGTTATTGTCTTTCTTCACGATTGCATCCAACTGTTCATAGACAGGGAAATCTTTTTTCAGTGCATCATAGCAGCTGCTTCTTGCCGGAAGGATAAACTGGCAGTTATTATCCCTTTTAATTGTATTTGTCATGACATTGCTGTCCGCTATGACATTTAACAGTTCCAGCGCGTATTTCTTTTTTACTTCGTCCGTGGACAAGTTACTGTTTATAGCGGCTACATCTGCAAAAAACAGGGGGATGTCTTCCCTGTTTGCAAGGGAAAGCGTACTGACTTTCACATCATCGAGATTTTCCATCTCTGCCATGGATTCACTGTAACCTATATAGGCCCTGCCGCTGCCGTTTCCGAACCATCGCGCCCTTTCATAGCTGTCATCGCCTGAATCATAATATGCGCCGGTTATGCCTGCCATCAGAATAAGTTCGTTTAAACTCTGTATGGCAGTCTCGTCAATGTTTTGCAAATCCGGCATCTGCGCAAAGTCGGAATAGACGGCTTTTTCATCAGTAATGGCATCTAAATAGAAGCAGATTTTTCCTGTGCCGGATGCCATATTTACGATTAATCCCCTGCCCTTTTCCGGTTCTGCCTGCGTACCTTCATAGTCGCCCATAACTTCATAAAGTTTGTCCACATTTCCGGCCTGCGCTATATCTTCATCTCCGGAGCGGTAGAAAAATAAGTTAGCGCATATCATTTCCGGCGTTCCATATGTTACGCCGTCAACTTTAAGCCCTTCCCTGACAAAAGGAAGAATATCCTCATAATCATTGATATCAGATTCACTGATAGGAAGCAGTTCGCCCTTTTCCGCATATTCCCTTAAAAAAATGGCATCTATTATGACAATGTCATATTCATCAGGAATGTTTTCTGCCGAATAACAGTCCCAATCGGTAATAAAATTCAGCCGGACATTGCTGTGTGAAGCATCGTTTTCCCAGGCGTCCGCGATAACTTTTTCAAAATAGTCCACATCAGGTACATATGGAAATAAAGCCACAGTAAGGACTATGGACTCATCGCCTTCGTTTACATTCCCGGTAGCCTGTACTGTTTCCTGCATGGAATTGGCTTGGTTTGCCTCCTGCTGTCCACAGCCGGTAAATACCAACGCTATACTAAACAGCAGGAATATACTCGTCCTAATCTTTGATATTAATTTTCCCTTATTCATAATGTACTCCTTTTTGAATTTATTATGAATATTATATAATGTATTTAGGCATTTGATATAACAAAAAATACCTGATTTCCTGCTTTTTTTGCCATACCTTGAAAACAACTTCCGTGCGTTGTATAATTTTACCATAACAAGGGAATGGAGTTAATAGTATGGCGGACAGTGGGAAAAACCTGACAGGCGGGCGTATGTCAAATATCGAATTGCTTAGGATTGTGGCGATGATAATGATAATAGCTTATCACATCCCCATACACCTGAATTTTGTCTGCCCTGCCCATACAATCACCGTTTCGCAGTTGTGGAATCAGTTTATTTTAATGGGCGGAAAAACAGGGGTCAATATTTTTGTGCTTATATCAGGCTATTTCCTCATTGATTCAAAAGGCATTAAAATATCCAAAATTATTAAATTATGGCTTCAAATCTTTACCTATTCAGTCTTAATATATATCATCTTTACAATTTCAGGGTTAGAGTCCTTTAGCGTAAAGTCGTTTATTAAATGTATGCTTCCCATTACTTATGAGGGCTGGTGGTTTGCCGGCACATACTTTGTCTTATACCTGATATCACCATTTATCAATATATTTCTAAAAACACTGGATAAGAAAAATTACCAAAGGTTTTTAGCGGTTGTGTTAATTTTGTGGTGTCTTATTCCCACCGTTACTGGCAAGGAATTTGAAGGCAATAATTTATTATGGTTCATATGCTTATATTCCGTGGCAGCATACATCAGACTATGGCATGATGAGTCCGGTATTTCATTAAAATCGAAAAAATCATTAGAACTGATAGGATCAGCAAAATTATCGAAATTAACAAAGTGGTATTTTGGCATAGCGTTGCTATTAATAGTATTGACGTTTTTAATGGTCGTCGGGTTAGACTTTTTTGGCGTGCAGATTGCCGATTTGAGCGCACATGCGCATTTATATGAAATGAACAGGCTGCCGGTATTTTTGATAGCGCTATTTATGTTCCTGGGATTCAAGGGGCTTAATATTCATTATAATAAAGTTATAAATCTAATAGCGTCGGCAACATTCGGGGTTTATCTTATTCATGATAGTAAAAGTGTCAGCTGGTTTCTCTGGATAGTCTTGTTTAGTAATATAGACGGTTGGGAGAAGATGATACTACCTTATTCCATAGTCGCCGTATGCCTTGTTTTCATTATATGCACCTGCATAGAACTGATTCGCATATTCCTTCTTGAGAGGCATTATATGAAAATCATGGATAATATGAAGATTATAAATAAAAAGGAACCACTACCATGAAAATTCTTCTAATCGCCATTAACGCCAAATATATACACTCCAATCCCGCCGTATACAGCCTGCGGGCGTATGCCGGGGAAGAGCTTGCGCCTTACATAGAAATAGCGGAGTATACCATCAATAACAGAAAAGAAGAAATCCTTGCCGGTATTTTTAAAAGAAATCCTGACGTAGCGGCGTTTTCGTGCTATATCTGGAACTGGGACATGGTAAGTTCCATGATAGCCGAACTGCCGAAGGTAATGGAAGATGTAGATATATGGCTTGGCGGGCCGGAAGTTTCATATAATCCTGACGAGGTTATGGGAAAGAATCCAATGGTCAGGGGAATCATGACGGGCGAGGGAGAGGAAACTTTTAAGGAACTGGCGGAGTATTACTGCGCCAAAGCAGGCATAGAGCCAGAAGGCATCAAGATAGACATCAAAGGGCTGGATAAAATATCGGGTATTGTGTACCGTAACAAGCAGAATATATCAGGTGAAGACAGCCATAATCAAAGTCTGTCTGGTGAAATCGGTTATAAGCAACTCATGTCCTGTGAGATTTGCCATACCCCGTCCCGCGAACCGATGGACATATCCAGGCTGCCGTTTTTATATAACAACCTTGCGTCATTTGAAAACAGGATTATTTATTATGAAAGCAGCAGGGGCTGTCCGTACAGATGCAGTTATTGTCTTTCATCCATAGATAAAACCGTGCGCCTGCGGGATATTGAAACGGTTAAGCGGGAACTGCAGTTTTTTCTGGACAGTAAGGTAAAACAGGTAAAATTCGTAGACAGGACTTTTAACTGTAACAGGGAACACGCGTGGGAAATATGGAAGTATCTGGCGGAACATGATAACGGCATCACTAACTTCCACTTTGAAATTGCGGCGGATATTATTTTAGAAGAGGACTTGGAAATTCTTGCGAAGCTGCGCCCCGGCCTGGCGCAGATGGAAATCGGGGTACAGACCGTTAATACGGCGACTTTAAAAGAGATAAGGAGAAATTGTGATTTAAGCCGTTTGCGCGAAGTCGTGGCAAGGATAATAAGCAATGGTAACATCCATGTGCATCTGGATTTAATAGCGGGACTTCCGTTTGAAGATTATGAGAGTTTCATACATTCTTTTAACGTGGTATACGGAATGCTGCCGCACCAGCTCCAGCTTGGATTTTTAAAGGTTTTGAAAGGCTCTTATATGTATGAAAAGGCAGCCGATTATGGTATACAGTATACAGACTATCCGCCGTATGAAGTCCTTTCCACCAAATGGCTCTCATATGGGGAACTTCGTATTTTAAAACAGGTAGAGGAAATGGTTGAACTGTATTATAATAGTAACCAGTTCACATATACGATGCCTTTATTGAAAAAAGCGTTTCCAGACGCTTTTACTATGTATAGGGAGCT
>JAMPEU010000039.1 GCA_023664865.1 Butyrivibrio sp.
TTGCTGCTGATTTTCTGATAAGTTTCAAGCTGGCTCTGTATGCCGTTTCCTTTCGTTTCCGTTCCCCTGCCGGAAAGGATAGGAAAGGAATGGAATTGATAGAATCAGTAAGTTGATTTATCTTTACTCTGTATATCTTTATTTAATTGCGTTGGATTTTCCTACGTAGGTTTTTCCAACGTTGGATAATCCAATGTAGGTAAATCCAACATAGGCAGCCAAAAACGCAGAACCGTTGTATATCGCACCCGGCAGGTTGTTTTCATGCTGACACTTCTTTTGAGGGGGATAGACTGTTGCGCATATCAAGGCTTTTCAGAGATAATCAATAGTTTTATTGTTAAAACTTCTGTTTTTTGACAATTTTTTCATATAAGGTATTGCCTTCCTACGCTATATATTGTATAATAAATCCTATATAATGTGTTTACATAATATAGCAACAATATTGACTAGGAGGTAAAATGTAAAATGAAAAAACTAAAGAACGTAAAAATGTGGCTTGCAGTTTGCTTTATGTTGGGCATAATGTTTATGCCGTACAGCCAGATAAAGGCGGAAGCGGCGGATATCATAGCTACGGTGCAGGGAACCGTATCAAGTAAAACGTCGGGAGATGTGTTATTCCTTTCTACTAAAAACGGAATGATGGAAATCAAAGTAGACAGCAACACAGATGCTGGCGACGTCAAGGTTTTGATTCCTAACCGCACCATAAATGTTTCCGTAACATATGGCAATGACGGTTATCTTCATGCGGCAAAGATTTTTACGCAGGCACCCAAAACCATAGCAACAGTGGATACGACTAATACTTTCAAAGCATCAGGAACGATAAGCACAAAATCAAACGATGAATTGCTTTATTTTAATTCACCGGGTAGTGGCGAAATGCAGATTAAATTGGACGACACTACCAAGATGAACGCAGGGGCTGTTCTTTTGGTAAACAAGACATATACCATTACCTGCGGACGCGGTTCAGACGCTTATCTTCATGCAGTAAGCATTGATGATCCGGCAGCAGCGTCAACATCAAGCGTGGCATCAACGGCAAATTCACCGGTTCCGGCAAATGCCGTAACTGCACAGACTACAGTAGTTGCCGGCACGGTAGGAAACAATACTACGGAGAAGTTATTGTATCTCAATACATCGGGCGGGGAAATGCAGATTGTCATTGACGCTAATACGGATTCCAGATTCGGCATGGTGCTTACGCCGGGACGTAATCTGACGCTTAGCGTATACCGCGGCTCTGACGCATATATGCACGCAGCGATAATTTTGGGAGTTAAATCGGCTGCTGTGGCATCGCAGATAGATACCTCTGCACCGATGACTGTAACCGGAACTGTCGGCAGCAAGTCAACCGAGGATTTGCTTTATCTCAATACTTCGCAGGGTGAGATGCAGCTTAAGCTCGATGCAGTCTACAATGTCAGCAACTGCAAGGTGCTTACAAGCGGCAAGCAGGTTACGGTAACATGCGGACGCGGTTCAGACGCTTTCCTGCATGCACTTACAATTAAGGGAAATTAATCTCTTACATAAATTAAAGAAGCAAAGCGCCCTTTTGATTTTCAACCGGGCGCTTTCTTTTTCTTGCGAGCCATCGTGCCAGATGGTATAATAAATGTATGCAGTAATATTACTAAGTAAGGCATGGTATTTAAAGTTGAAGCAGATTATCCAAGAGATATTAGAAGGTAATTTCAGAACCGACAATGCTTCCGTGGATTTTTCATGTCCGCGCGTTGATGTTTCGCTTAAGCCCGGAGACGTTGAAGAGGGCTTCTTTACCATATATGCGCAAGAGGGAGTCCTGACCGAGGGGCATGTCGTTTCCACGGATTTGCGCATGGAGTGTCTTACCCCGTCTTTTAGCGGAAGCCAGGATGATATCTATTATCGGATTGACGCTTCCGAAATGGAAATTGGGGACGAGATAAAAGGCGCTTTTAATATTATATCAAATCAGGGAGAATACTATCTCCCTTTTTCCGTTACCATAGTAAAGGGCGCGGTTACATCCAGTATAGGCGATATAAGGAATCTGTTTCATTTTACGAATCTGGCAAAGAGCGAATGGGCGGAAGCCGTCAAGCTATTCTATAGCAGGGAATTTGAACAGATATTTGCCGGAAACGACAGGCAATACTATAACGCATATAAAGGGCTTGCCAAAGTCTACGGCAATGAACACAATGTAGAAGAATTTCTGCTTACAATCAATAAAAAGAAGCCTGTGGAGTTTATTCCGGAAGAAACTGATATTGTGATAGAAAATCCCGGGGAGCTTGCGCGTTATGCGCTGGTTATCAATCGTAACGGCTGGGGCTATACACATCTGCGTATTGAGACAGAAGGCGATTTCCTAAATATAGATGAAGACGAGATATCGGACGAAAGATTCCTCGGAAATATGTTCAGGCTGTATTATTATATACTTGACGATAAACTTCATGCGGGAAATAATTACGGCTGCATCAGGCTTATAAGCGGCACGCAGACAATTACTGTCCCTGTGACTGTCATAAGGCGCGCGGAGACGGCGCGCAAGCTTCATGGAATCTATAAGGAGAGAAAGCGTGTTATTATACAGCTTACGCAGTTTTATCAGAATTTCCGCTTAAAGAAGATCAGCACGAAGACATGGTTAGACGAGACAGGCAAGCTGATAGACCGCTTGAAGGGGCTGTATGGCAAAGACTTATCTACAGGGCTTTTTCAGGCGCATTTATACATAACGCAGGAACGTTTCAACGAGGCAATGTGGATTCTCGAACAGAACGAAGAAACCATAAGAGCCATGCGGGATGAAAAGCCGGAGTATTTTTGCTATTATCTGTATCTTACGGCGTTATGCAGCAGGCAGGAAGAAGATACTGTGGACACGGCGCAGACAATCTCAAGGGTATATGAGTGGAACCGCGGCAACTGGCGTATCGCCTGGATACTTCTGTTTATTGCGGATGAATATATTAACAATGCGTCCAGAAGATGGAAGCTGTTTGAGGAGCTTTTTGAAAATAAATGCAGCAGCCCCATACTCTATATGGAAGCGTGGAATGTGCTGAGCATGAATCCGGCGATGCTGCTTAAGCTCGATGAATTTGAGCTGCAGATACTTAATTATGCGGCAAAAAGTGAATTGCTCAAAGATGATGTAATAATACAGCTTATATATTTAGCGCAGAAAAAGAAGGATTTTTCAAGGATTTTATTTGATATCCTTGTCATCTGTTATGATAAAAAGCCGCAGAATGATATCCTTCAGGCAATCTGTACGGTTCTCATTAAAGGCAATCTGTATGGCGAGAAATACCTTAAGTGGTATCGGCTGGGCGTGGAGCAGAATCTGCGGATTACCAGGCTGTATGAATTTTATATGATGTCCCTTCCTTTAGACGGCAAAGAAACGCTGCCTAAGATGGTGCTTATGTATTTTTCATATCAGAGCGATTTGAATTATGAGATTACCGCTTATCTTTATGCGTATGTGCATAAGCGTAAAGATATGATACCGGAGATTTATATAAATTATCTGCCCGCGATGGAGCGTTTTGTTATAGAGCAGATAAAGAACGAAAGAATCAATAAGCATCTTGCTTATCTGTATCGGAATATTTTAACGCGCTCGATGGTCGATGAAGAAACGGCAAAGGGTTTGGTGTCTTTGATATTTACGCAGGATATCATCATAGAAAGCGACGATATGCGCCAGGTTATTCTGGTATATCCGTATGCTGCGGGGCAGATGGCGTATCCGGTTTCGGGAAGACGCGCGCAGGTGCCAATCTATGATGAGGATTGCCGGATTATTTTAGAGGACGGCTGCAGAAACCGTTATGCAAGCAGTATCCTTTACCGTACTGAGCGCCTGCTTGCAGCAGGCAGCCTTATGGAGCTTGCAAAACCCTATATCAGTATGCACCTTGGATATGACATTCATATGTGTTATGCGAATAAAAATTCCCTTGTCGTTGCAGAAGATAATGTGGAACAGTTTAAGCATCTTGCGGATACGGATTTTCTGGTTGACGCATGCCGTCAGGAAGTAAGGATTAAGCTTATTAAGTATTATTATGATACGGACCATACCTGGGAGCTTGACGAGTATCTTTCATCTTTAAAGATTGAGGATATCGCTCCCAACGACAGGAAAGAAGTAGTGCGCGTAATGGTGCTTCGCGGAATGTATGAAGAGGCTTATGAGTGGGTTCTGCATACCGGGCCTTATGGAATGGACGCTAAGACGCTTGTGCGGATGTCAAGCAGAATGTTGGCGGAAGAAGTTCAGGAAGAAAATGTTTTCATGACGGAAATTCTCCACTATGTCATGAAAAGGGGAAAATACGATGAAAACGTGCTTAAATATCTGATTCGCTTTTATAACGGCAGCACGAAGGACATGCGGGATATATGGAAGGCGGCATGCGACTTCGGCGTGGAGCCTTATGAACTGAGTGAAAGGATTATCATACAGATGCTGTATACCGGCTCGTATGTGGGCGAGAAGATGGATATATTCAGCTCGTATATGAAGTCAGGGGGAAGGGACGAGGTTATCCTTGCCTTTATCTGCCAGTGCTGCTATGACTATGTTATACATGAAAAAATTACGGAGCCGTTTTTGTTCAAGTGTATTCAGGGGTTTGGCAGGGAAAAAGCGGATATGCACAAGGTATGTAAGCTTGCCTATCTGAAATACTATGCTGAAAACCGCGATGAAATAACGGAAGAGATTAAGCAGACAATCTGCGACTTTCTTCAGGATATGCTGTCGCATCAGATTATACTGCCGCTTTTTAAAGAATACCACGGATATCTGCCGGCGCTGGATATCCTGCAGGATAAGTCGATTTTGGAATACAGGGCGACTCCCGGACACAGCGCCACAATCCACTACCTTATCCATACGGAAGGGGCTAAGGAGCAGGAGTATTGCCGTGAGAATATGAAAGATATGTTCGGCGGTATCTGCGTAAAAGAATTTATCCTTTTCTTCGGAGAGCGTCTGCAATATTATATTACGGAAGAAACAGATGGCAGGGAACAGGTAACCCAGAGCGGCACGATAAGCAGAAACGATATGGGTGAAGAGGTCCATGAGAGCAGCCGTTTCGGCATGTTGAACGATATCATGATTGGCAAAACATTGCAGGACTATGATACAGTGGATAGTTTAATGGAAGAATATTATAAGAAAGATTTCATGGCGGATATGCTGTTTAAGGCTATTTAGGATTATTTAAGAAAAAAGTCGCAAAACGTAAATAAGGAAAGGAGCAAGGGCATCTGATATGTTCTTTGACAGAAAAAACGATGTAAAAGTGCATAAAGGCAGTATCCTTGCCGGATATGATTTGGGGAATGATTTCTCGCAGATAAGTTACAGTGTGTACGGTGATGAATCCAAAGATCCTGTGGAAAGCGTAGCGACCATAGTAGGAACGAAACAGTACAATATTCCTACGGCATTATTTAAGAAAAAAGGCGTAAGCCAGTGGCTCTACGGCAGGGAGGCGCTTAAGGCGGGAGAAGAGGAAGGCAGCCTTATTACAGGCATAGTGGAGCTTGCCAGGAAAGGCGACATGGTTGTCATAGAGGAAGAGTCATATGATCCGGTTGCATTGCTTACGCTGTTTATCAAAAGGAGCCTTGCGCTTATGAGTTTTGCGGCGGCATCTGACAATATCGACGCATTTATGTTTACTGTGGACGAGCTGGACGACAGAATGGTGGATATCCTGTCGCAGGCGGCGGCAAACTTAAATTTTAAGACGCCGCATATTTATTTTCAAAGCCATATCGAGAGCTTTTATTATTTCGTACTCCACCAGCCGGAAGAATTGTGGAATTATCAGGTGCTTGCCTGCGAACATAACGGAGTGCAGCTTAAGACATACCGCATGGAGCGGAATAAAAAAACGACTCCGATAGTGGTGCTGATAGAAGAGCAGGTCTACGGAATGGTAACGCTTCCCGATGAGCAGGAAGAAGATGGAATTAAAGATGACATATATGCGGCGGCTGATGAAAAGTTCCATGATATTCTTAATAAACAATGTGATGGCAGGATAGTGTCAGCGGCATATCTGTTGGGGGACGGATTTAAAACAGAATGGGCTAAGGAATCACTTCGTTTCTTATGCCGCAACAGAAGGGTTTTTCAGGGAAATAATCTCTTTTGCAAGGGAGCCTGTTTCGCATTGATTGAGAGATTTGAACCTAGTGAAGCGGGCAGGGAGCATATTTTCTTAGGACCGGATAAGCTTAAGTCCAACGTGGGAATGAATGTGCTGCGGCGTGGAAAGGAATCATATTATGCGCTGCTTGATGCAGGAGAGAACTGGTACGAGATACATAAAAACTGCGATTTCCTGCTTGCGGGAGAGGACAACATGATTTCATTTCTGATTACGCCGCTGACGGGAGAGCGTGCGCAGATTCAGGAGCTTGTTTTAGAGGACGCGCCTATCAGGGAAGGCGCATTTAGCAGGTTTAAGATGGAAATTAAAATGGTTTCCGCCAGAAAAGTAGAAGTGAAGATAACGGATTTAGGCTTTGGAGAGCTGTTTCCGGTCGGTGGCAAGACATGGAAGAAACAGTTCGACGTTACATAGAAACATCATAATGCGAAAGAAGACATAAGCTTAAGCTGCTAAAGAAAGGAAAGCCGATATATGGGCAATATTATATTAAGTACGGGAAATTACGCGAAAATTCCATATTTTTTTGATAAAACTTATGTAAACCTATATTCGCTTGAAGAACTCTGCTATTGTCTGGTGGAGAATGCTGAGTTTGTTGATGAGAATATTGCGGACGGCAGGCTTGGCGACTGGCTTATGAGCCAATGCGGCTTAACCGAACTTGCGCATATGCTCCGCACCCTTGCGGATAATAAGGCGTCGGCGGATATATATGCAGGCGCCATATTGGAGTATGCAGGCTTGTATTCTCAGGAAGTGATTGAGCATACTAAGAATGTGATACGGAATAACGAAGGGCTTAATCCGTATGAAAAACAGAAGGCAAAAGCAGATTATATGATGCAGAATAAGCATTATACAATAGCGCTGGAGAGGTATGACGAACTGCTCATGCGGCTGCCTGATGCGGAAAAAGAGCTTAAGGGCGGCATACTCCATAACATGGGAGTGATATATGCTAAGCTTTTTATGTTTGCACCGGCGCAGGAGAAGTTTATGGAGGCGTATAAAACAAACGGAAGACAGGAGAGCATTGAGCAGTTCCTTATAGCGCGCCGGATGAAAGACGGCGACAGCGAATATGTTGAATATATTGCCAATCACCCTGAACTGCACGAGGCGTCCATGCGCGTAGAGCATATGGTGGAGCAGGCGGCGGGCAGATTTGAAACCACCAGGGTGAGCAGAATGTTGTTTACGTTAAAAGTGTGTAAAGAAGAGGGCAGTTTAAGCGACGGCGATATGGCGTATTATGACGAAATAGAGAAACTGACCGAAGAACTTAAGGAAGCGTACAGAGAGACGTTAAGCAGATAGGTTCGCATGCTGAGGAAAGAGTAAGGTTATTAATATGGGATTTATTAAAAACATATTTAAGAAATGGTACGATATGATAGCGGATCGGGATTATGACGACGAAGAATACTGGAAAGACGTGGAAAATCCCGAAAATATCCCCGAAGTACAAATTAGGGATTTCGACAATAAAGAGCTTCGGGGGGAATATGTCCGCAACTGTCTTGAGAAGATTGCGGAAGCTTCTAAAGAGATGGAAAATCTGGACTATGAGTACAATCTGGTGACTTCATATCTTGAAGATATGGAAGAGATTGAAGCACTTGCGGATAATGATGCTGAATACTTAAAGACCTGTGCTAAGAGGGTCGAAGCACTGCAAATCAGCAGGGACGATTTCATTGAGAGAAAACGCCAGATGAGCGACGAGCGTTTCAATCAGATGGAGCGCATGATTGACGAAATAGACGAAGGCAGAATCAAACTTAAAGAGGCGGAAGATTATCAGGAGCTTATAAAAAAGGACTTAAACCGTTTGGACGGCGAGAAACACGCATATCTGTATCGCAAGAAAGAAATGACGGGCATGCTTGCCGACACAAGGGGCATGGCGGTTATCTGTATCACGGCGTTTGTACTGTGTTTCATACTCCTTTTTATCTTACAGTTTCTGCTTGATATGGATACCAAGGCAGGATACTTAATTACGGCATTAGCGGCGGCAGTCACGATTACATTTATCTATGTCAAGCATACCGATGCGCAGAAGGAGCTTAAACGGGTGGAGCTTGGCATCAATAAGCTGATTTTATTGCAGAACAGGGTAAAAATCAGGTATGTAAACAACAAAAACCTTCTGGACTATCTGTACATTAAGTACAATGTAAAAAGCTATGCCGAGCTTGAAGAACTATGGCAGAAGTACGCCAAGGAAAAAGAAGAAAGAGAGAAATACAGGCAGGCGGAACTGGAACTTGACGCCGCACAGCAGGAACTCCTCAAAATGTTGAAAAAATATCGTATAGCTTATCCGGAAGTCTGGCTGCACCAGACCGAGGCTATTCTCGACCACAGGGATATGGTGGAAATCAGGCATGGCTTGATAATCAGGAGGCAGTCGCTTCGCAAGCGGATAGAGTACAATAAAGAGACCGTGGCAGGCGGCGCGCAGAACGATATTAAGGAACTTGTCAAGCGATATCCGAAATATGCGGGAGAAATTCTTGAAACAGTTGAAAAGTATGAGAAAAGCTTGTAAAATATTACTAGTTGTGTATACAGCATAGTAATAAAGGGAGGAAAAAGATGGAAAAATTAGAACAGCTATACGAAGGAAAGGCAAAGAAAGTGTTTGCGACGGAAAATCCGGATGTATTAATTGTGGATTACAAGGATGATGCGACGGCGTTTAATGGAGAGAAGAAGGGGACTATCGTTGGAAAAGGCGTAATAAATAATAAAATGACGAACCATGTTTTCCAGATTCTTGAAAAAGAAGGCGTTCCCACACATTTTATCGAAGAATTAAGCGACAGGGAGACGGCGGTAAAGAAAGTGGAGATAGTGCCGCTTGAGGTAATTATCCGCAATGTGGCGGCAGGCAGCTTTTCTAAAAGGCTGGGCGTTGCCGAGGGTACTCCTTTTGCCGAGCCTACGATTGAGTTCAGCTACAAAAACGACGAACTCGGCGATCCGTTAATCAACAGTTATTTCGCCGTGGCGCTCAAGCTTGCGACATGGGAAGAAATAGAGACTATCAAGAAATATGCGTTTAAGGTAAATGAAGTGTTGAAAAATTACTTTTTACAGGCGGATATCAAGCTGATTGACTTTAAGATTGAATTCGGGCGTTATCACGGACAGATTATCCTTGCCGATGAAACCAGCCCCGACACCTGCAGGCTATGGGACGTACATACCAATGAAAAGCTGGATAAAGACCGTTTCCGCAGAGATTTGGGAAATGTGGAAGAAGCGTATAACGAAGTATTTAAACGGCTTGGGTTATAATGATATACGGATAATTGCATAAAGTGAAAGGAACAAGGTTGTTAAAGTGGTAAGGGATATCGAAAAAGCAGACAAACTAGGGGAAGAATGTGGTGTTTTTGGTATCTATGATTTTGACGGCAGCGACGTGGCGTCTACGATTTATTACGGCTTGTTTGCCTTACAGCATAGAGGGCAGGAGAGCTGCGGCATAGCGGTAAGCGATACAAACGGTCCTAAAGGGAAAGTGTCAAGCATTAAGGAAATGGGGCTTTTGAACGAAGTTTTTACCCAGGATATGCTGGAAAAGCTGAAAGGCGATATCGGAGTAGGACACGTCAGATATTCGACGGCGGGCAGCAGCACGAGGGAAAACGCGCAGCCGCTGGTGTTAAATTATGTAAAGGGGACGCTGGGACTGGCGCATAACGGCAATTTAATCAATGCGCCGGAGCTTCGGCACGAACTGGAATACACGGGAGCAATATTTCAGACTACCATAGATTCGGAAGTTATTGCATACCATATAGCAAGGGAACGTCTTAACTGCGGTACTGTGGAAGAGGCCGTAGGACGCGCCATGCTCAAGATTAAAGGCGCTTATTCCCTGATTATAATGTCGCCGCGCAAGCTGATAGGCGCAAGGGATCCGTATGGGTTCAGGCCGCTTTGCATCGGGAAACGGGATAACGCTTATGTGTTAGCCTCGGAGACCTGCGCGCTTGATACAATCGGCGCGGAATACGTAAGAGACGTGGAGCCGGGAGAGATTGTTACAATTTCGCCGGAGAAAGGGATTGAGTCAGACAGGCGGCTTTGCATTGATAAAGACAAACATGCAAGATGCGTATTTGAATACATCTATTTTGCAAGGCCTGACAGCCATATCGACGGCGTGAGCGTATATGATTCGCGTATTCTGGCAGGCAAATATCTTGCCATTGATTCGCCTATAGAGGCGGATCTGGTAGTGGGAGTGCCGGAGTCGGGAAACTGCGCCGCGCTGGGTTTTTCCATGCAGTCGGGCATTCCGTATGGGCAGGCTTTTGTGAAGAATACATATGTAGGGCGTACTTTTATCAAGCCCAGACAGAAGAATCGTGAAAGCAGCGTGCGAGTGAAGTTAAACGCCATCAGCGAAGCCGTTAAGGGTAAGCGGATTGTCATGATAGACGACTCTATAGTAAGAGGGACTACTTCTGACAGGATTGTGAAGATGCTGCGTGAGGCAGGAGCTGCAGAGGTACATATGCGGGTGAGTTCGCCGCCGTTTCTGTGGCCGTGTTATTTTGGCACGGACGTACCCGCAAGGGAGCAGCTGATTGCCTATAACCGTTCCGTAGATGAAATCTGTGAGATAATAGGAGCGGATTCGCTTGGATATCTGCGCACGGAGCGGCTTGAGGAGATTGCTGGGCATCTGGGGATATGCAAGGGCTGCTTTACCGGCAATTATCCCATAGAGCCGCCCAAAGATGATATCCGTGGAGAGTTTGAGAAATAGGGCGGAACAAGTAAAGAAAGGGACAGGATTATTTTATGGGTACAGACAGATATGTAAGTCCGTTATCGGAGAGATATGCCAGCAGGGAAATGCAGTATATTTTTTCGCCTGATATGAAGTTCAGGACGTGGAGAAAGCTGTGGATTGCCTTAGCGGAGACGGAAATGGAGCTGGGGCTTAGCCAGAATGGCAGGCCCGTTATTACCAAGGAGCAGATTGACGAGCTTAAGAGCCATGCTGAGGATATAAATTATGACGTCGCCAAGGCGAGGGAGAAGGAAGTGCGCCATGATGTCATGAGCCATGTATACGCTTATGGGCAGCAGTGTCCGAAAGCGGCGGGGATAATACACTTAGGGGCGACTTCATGCTATGTGGGAGATAATACCGACATTATCGTGATGACGCAGGCGCTTAGGCTGGTAAAAAAGAAATTGGTAAATGTGATTGCGAATCTGGCGGATTTTGCCGATAAATATAAAGGGCTTCCTACGCTTGCCTTTACGCATTTCCAGCCGGCGCAGCCTACGACGGTCGGAAAGCGAGCGGCGCTGTGGGCGCATGAGTTCTGTCTGGATTTGGAAGACCTTGATTACGTGCTTTCCACGATGAAACTTTTAGGCTCTAAAGGAACTACCGGCACGCAGGCGTCGTTTCTTGAGTTATTTAACGGTGATCAGGAAACTGTCGATAAGATTGATCCGATGATTGCCAAGAAGATGGGTTTTGAAAAATGTTATCCGGTATCGGGCCAGACTTATTCGCGCAAAGTGGATACAAGAGTCTGCAATATTTTAGCGGGGATAGCGGCATCGGCGCATAAAATGTCCAATGACATAAGGTTGCTGCAGCATTTAAAGGAAGTGGAAGAGCCGTTTGAGAAAAGCCAGATCGGCTCATCGGCAATGGCGTATAAACGCAATCCCATGCGGAGTGAAAGAATCGCGTCACTTTCAAGATTCGTCATGGTGGACGCCTTGAATCCGGCGATTACTTCCGCTACGCAGTGGTTTGAAAGGACTCTGGATGATTCCGCCAATAAGAGGCTTTCCATTCCGGAGGCATTTCTTGCTATTGACGGCATTCTGGATTTGTGCATAAATGTAGTAGACGGACTCGTAGTATACGATAAAGTCATTACTAAGCATCTTATGAGCGAACTGCCTTTTATGGCGACTGAAAATATCATGATGGACGCTGTGAAGATGGGCGGTGACCGTCAGGAGCTGCATGAGAAAATCCGTGAGCTTTCCATGATTGCCGGGGCGAATGTCAAGAAGGAAGGCAAAGAAAATAATCTGTTAGAACTGATTGCTAAAGAACCGGCGTTCAACATGGAGCTTGAGGATTTGCAAAAGACGATGGAGCCTTCCAAATATATAGGCTGTGCGCCAGTGCAGGTTGAGAAGTTTATTAAAGAGGTTGTTAAGCCGATTTTAGAGGAGAATAAAGAGCTGCTTGGCGTTAAGGCAGAAATAAGTGTATAGCGGCTTGAAAATAAATTTGAAATCAGGAGGAGATATTATGGTAAAAGCAATAGTAGGCGCTAACTGGGGAGACGAAGGCAAAGGCAAGATTACCGATATGATGGCGAAAGAGGCCGATATAGTAATCCGCTATCAGGGCGGCGCCAACGCAGGACATACAATAGTCAATAATTATGGGAAGTTTGCGCTCCATACACTGCCCTCGGGAGTATTTTATGACCATACCACGAGCATTATCGGCAACGGAGTGGCGCTTGATATTCCGATTTTGTGCAATGAAATCAAGTCGATTACGGACAGAAACGTGCCGATGCCGAAGATTCTGGTTTCCGACAGATGCCAGATTGTAATGCCTTATCATAAACTGTTCGACCAGTATGAAGAAGAGAGGCTCGGCGGTAAGTCCTTTGGCTCAACCAAGTCAGGAATTGCGCCGTTTTATTCAGATAAATATGCTAAAGTAGGTTTTCAGGTCAGCGAACTGTTTGACGAAGAGACTTTGAAAGAAAAAGTGGAGAGGATATGCGAAACCAAAAACATCATGTTGGAGCATCTTTACCACAAACCTCTGATTGTGCAGGAAGAGCTGTTAGATACGCTGCATCAGTACAGAGACAGCATTAAGCCGTATGTATGCGACGTTTCAGCATATCTCGATAAAGCGCTTAAGGAGGGCAAGACCATTCTGTTAGAGGGACAGCTTGGAACGCTTAAGGATACAGACCACGGCATCTATCCGATGGTAACTTCGTCTTCTACCTTGGCGGCTTACGGCGCGATAGGAGCAGGGATTCCGCCTTATGAAATCAAGCAGATTGTAACCGTGTGCAAGGCATACTCATCAGCAGTCGGCGCGGGAGCTTTTGTATCGGAGATATTCGGTGAAGAGGCTGACGAGTTAAGAAGGCGCGGCGGTGACGGCGGCGAATACGGCGCGACTACCGGACGTCCAAGGCGCATGGGCTGGTTTGACTGCGTGGCATCCAAGTACGGCTGTAGATTACAGGGGGCGACAGATGTGGCATTTACTGTATTAGACGTGCTGGGTTATCTTGATGAGATTCCGGTCTGCGTAGGTTATGAGATTGATGGAGAAGTGACGACAGACTTCCCCGTTACCGTTAAACTTGAAAAGGCAAAACCCGTCCTGAAAAGGCTTCCGGGCTGGAAATGCGAGATTCGCGGCATCAAAAATTATGAAGAACTTCCGGAAAACTGCCGCAATTATATAGAATTTATCGAAGAACAGATCGGCTACCCGATTACCATGGTTTCAAACGGTCCGGGGCGCGACGACATTATATATCGTAAGAGTAAATTAAGCAGATAGTTTATGTGCAGCAGGAGCAGATCCGACAGATAGTTTATACAGGGTAAAAGCGTATGGTTTCAATAAAAGAAGTGGCAAAACGCTGCGGGGTATCCGTCGCTACAGTCAGTAAGGCATTGAATGGGAAATCTGATATTGGCGAAGAGACTAAAATGAGAATCAGGAAAACAGCAGACGAGATGGGATACCTTCCAAGCGCCACGGCAAGGGCGCTGCGCTCGAAACGAAGCTACAGTATCGGCGTACTGATTGGCGATGAAGAAGGTACAGGGCTTACTGATGAATTTTTCCCTAAGATAATCAATTCCCTGAAAAAGTCAGTGGAAAAAAGGGGATATGAAATTCTCTTTATCAATAAAAGGATTGGGAATCATAACATGACCTATTTAGAGCATTGCAGGTATCGTGATGTGGACGGGGTGGTGTTGGCGTATACAATTTATGAGAATCCTGAGATAAAGGAACTTATTGAGAGCGATTTACCGGTAGTGACCATAGACAGCGTATTTGATAAAAAGACATCAGTATGCTATGACTATGCGCAGGGAATCAAGGATTTGCTCACATATATCCATGAGAAGGGGCATAGGAAAATCGCGTATATACATGGAGAGGGCGCACATACTTACAGCGTCACAAAAGAGCGTGTGGACAGCTTTTATGCCACGATGGCGGAGTTTGGTCTGGATGTGCCGGATGAATATATGAAAAAAGGAGAATACCTGAATTTCCGTAAGGCAAAACGTCTGACGGCAGAACTTTTGGATTTGCCCGATCCGCCTACCTGTATTTTATATCCTAATGACTTTTCGGCGCTTGGAGGAATCGGTGAGATATATGAAAGAAAGCTTGCAATCCCTGACGACATATCCATAGCGGGCTATGACGGCATACCTGTGTCAAGGGCGGTTACGCCTGAACTGACTACGCTTGAGCAGGATTTGGATAGGATGGGCGAGGCGATTGCCGAGAATATAGTCCTGCTTATTGAACGTTCCGGGCTGTCTGAGCCTAAAAGGGTTCTCATACAGGGAAAACTATCGCCCGGACAATCCGTGGGGACGCCGCATGAATAGGGAATATAAACTAACAGACCAGCGTTTTGTGCTGGTCTGATTTCATTTTTATAGTTTCTATAGCCTTTCTCCATATTTCTCTTCGCAGTATTTGCAGCGATAGATTTCGTTTTTTTCGTCGGCGAGGAAGAAGATATGCGGAAGTTCCTGTTCAATCGATGTTATACATCTTGGATTTTTGCACTTAATGATGTTCTTTATTTCTTTGGGCAGCACCAGTTCCTTTTTATCCACGATTTCTCCGTCTTTGATAACGTTTACCGTGATATTATGGTCTATGAAGGCGAGAACGTCCAGATTCAGGGTGTTGATATCACATTCCACTTTCAGGATATCCTTTTTCTCCATTTTTTCGCTGCGGGCATTTTTAATGATAGCAACCGTGCAGTCCAGCTTATCAAGCTGTAAATGGTGGTATATGGACAGGCTCTTGCCCGCCTCGATATGGTCAAGGACAAAGCCTTCTTCAATTTTTCCTACATTTAACATATTTTATCTCCTCTTCATTGATATTTAATAATTACAATTTTACGGCACTGTGATATCCAACAATGTAAGAATCAACGCCATCCTTACATACACGCCGTACTGAACCTGTTTAAAATATACCGCCCGTGGATCCTCGTCCACTTCTACTGATATCTCGTTGACGCGGGGGAGCGGGTGCAGTACCAGCATATCCTCTTTGGCAAGCGCCATCTTTTCCTTGTTTAAAATATAGAAATCTTTCAATCTCACATAATCTTCTTCATTGAAGAAACGCTCCTTCTGTACGCGCGTCATATAGAGAAGGTCAAGGTTCGGCATACATTCTTCAAGGCGTATTACCTCTTCATAGGAGATATTCATTTCATTCAGCATGTCCGTGATATAATCGGGAACTTTGAGTTCCGGCGGAGAAATGAAGATAAAGCGTATATCGCAGTAGCGGACAAGCGCATTGATCAGGGAGTGTACCGTCCTGCCAAATTTCAAATCACCGCACAAACCGATGGTAAAATGTCCAAGCCGTCCTTTTAAGGAACGGATGGTAAGCAGGTCCGTCAAAGTCTGAGTCGGGTGCTGGTGTCCGCCGTCTCCTGCATTAATAACGGGGATGCCGGATTTGCTTGCGGCTACCATAGGCGCGCCCTCTTTAGGATGGCGCATGGCGCAGATATCGGCGAAACAGGAGATAACCCGTATGGTATCGGAAACGCTCTCGCCTTTGGCGGCGGAAGAAGAACCGGCATCTGAAAATCCTATAACCTTTCCGCCGAGATTCAGCATTGCTGCCTCAAAGCTTAAACGTGTGCGCGTGCTTGGCTCATAAAAGCAGGTGGCAAGTTTCTTCCCCTCGCAGGCATGTGCATATTTGTCGGGGTGTTGTTCGATGTCATTTGCCAAATCAAAGAGGGCATCCAGTTCCCCGATTGTAAAGTCAAGCGGATTCATTAAGTGTCTCATTAGCAAAATTGCTCCTTTCGATTTATACTCAAAAAAATAGAAGAGAAAATATCTCTTCTATTTAAATATGCTATAACTTAAAAGACAATAGTTCGTCTACCGTTTTCCGCTTGGGAGCAACAGGTTCTTCAGCAGGATAACCGATAGGAATCAAAGCGACAAGTTCACGGTCCTCCGGCAGCTCTAAAAGCTCTTCAATCTTTTCACGGTCAAATATGCCTAAGATTACGGAGCCGATGCCTTTCTCATATGCGGCAAGACAGAAGGTCTGTGAAGCGATGCCCGCATCAAACATCTGCCAGGTATCGCGGCGTGGCGTAGTAAAAGAACCGTCGCGCTCATATCCGCACCTGTTCTTAACAACGGTAACGGCGATTAAGACCGGTGCATTTTCAATAATTTTCCCATTGCCCGGATACGGAGTAGTTCCTTCGGCGGCAATTTTATCTTTCAATGCCCCTTCAACAGCAATATAACGTGTAATCTGCGTATTTTTCCAACTGGGGGCATAGGATGCCGTTTCAACAATTTCTGCAAGCAGCTCATGCTCAATCGTGTCGGATTTAAACTGACGTATGCTTCTGCGCCCTTTGATACATTCTTTGGCTGTCATTGAATACCTCCTTGTTCTTGTGCCATTTATAATTATTATTACTACATTTTGTATATCATACCACAAAGCGGAAAAGGTTTCAATGTAAATCGGAGAAATTTTTTTAATAAAACCTTCATCAGTATAAAGTTGTAGAATCATTGATTATATGTTATAGTAGAAAGAGGAAGAATCAAAAGAGAGCGAGGTTGCATTATGGAGTATCAAGAGAGAAAAAGATGGTTGTTTTTAGGGCTTCCGTTTACATTTACGAAGTATACTGTGGGAGAGGATGTCATTACCGTTAATTCCGGCCTGCTCCACACCTGTGAGAATGACTGCTATATGTATAAGGTACAGGACGTGGAATTGCTTACAAGCCTTGCGGAAAGGATGTTCAAGCTTGGCACTATCGTCTGCTATACGGGAGATACCACGCATCCTAAGCTGATGTTAGAGCATATTAAGAATGCTAAAGAGATTAAGGATTATATTTTAAAGCAGTCCGAAGAGGCGAGAAGGAAGCGCCGCACGCTTAACACATTGGATATAGGCTCGGGTTCGCTTGATCTGGACGATGTTGATTAATGATTATTCTGTTCGTTTTCCAATAAAAGGCGCTCAAAAAGGAGTCCTGAGATGAACCAGCAGGGCGTGTAGTCAAGGCGTATGACTTTGCCGAGGTTCCAGCGGGAGCGTTCATAGTTCCATGGGCACATGCCCTTTTTGCGCAGCAACATTCCCGATACGTATTCGCATAGGAATATAATGCCGGTATACACGAAACCGCGGAATATAAAGTTTCTGCCTTTCAAAAGGCGGCTTATGGGCGCTAAAAAGGCGGCAAGTCCGTATATGGGGAACATCCATAGCGAAGTGGCGCCGGATAATTTGAAATCCCTTTTCCTAAAGGAATGAAAAGCGGTAAACAGGATTTCCAGGCACCAGCCAAGCAGCCCGCAGTGGAGGAAGTTGTGGATAAAATTTTTCATGGTATTAGTATGCCCGCTGGTTTACGGACTATACATGAAATGATTGCTAAACAGTTATTTGCTGTCACGAGTTTAGCAAAAATGAATAAAAACGGGGCTCCAATGCCTGAAAAGCGGTAAGTCGCCCCTTATTTTATTCATTTTAGCTAAACTCTGGGTATTGGGAAAATGGAGTTTAGTGATTGCTTGAAACTGTATATTATTGATAGGGAAAGAGTGAAGGATTAAAATGAACTACATAGAAGCGATGGAGTACGTTGACTCCATACAGCGATATGGCAGCGTGCTGGGGCTTCAGAATATGCAGAGGTTGTGTGAGCGTCTGGGCAATCCGCAGGAGAGCCTTAAGTTTGTGCATATTGCGGGGACGAATGGAAAAGGTTCTGTGCTTGCCTATGTATCTACCGTGCTTCAGATGGCGGGATATAAAGTCGGAAGGTATATTTCTCCGACTATACAGGATTATAGGGAGCGGTTTCAGATAAACGGCAGGCTTATTGCGAAGGCTAAGTTCTGCATGTATTTAGAACAGGTAAAGCAGGCGGCAGGGCAGATGGAGGCGGAAGGGCTTCCGCATCCGACTCCGTTTGAGATAGAGACTGCGATAGCGTTTTTGTATTTTGCGGATAAAAAATGTGATATAGTCGTGTTGGAGACGGGGCTTGGCGGACGGCTTGACGCTACCAACATTATAACCACGACCGTGTGCGCCGTGCTTACTTCGATAAGCATGGACCATATGGCAATGCTGGGGAAGTCGCTTGAGGAGATTGCAAAGCAGAAGGCAGGGATTATCAAGGACGGCTGCCGTGTGGTTTCATGCAGGCAGAAGGACGAGGCGGCTAAGGCCATAGAAGATACGGCGAAAGCGCGCGGCTGCAGCTTGACGGTTGCGGATTCGGCTATGGCGGAGAATATAAAGTATGGCTTGAACAAACAGTCTTTTTCTTATGGCAAATATAAAAAGCTTGAAATAAGCATGGCTGGCAAGTATCAGATAGATAATGCGGTTCTTGCCGTCGAAGTCATTAATGCGCTGCAAGGCGAAGGTTTTAAGATATCAGAAGACAAACTCCGCCAAGGCTTATCGCTTACGAGGTGGATAGGGCGTTTCAGCGTTATCGGGAAGAAACCGCTTTTTATAATAGATGGGGCGCATAATGAAGATGCGGCGAGAAGATTGTCGGAATCAATAAGGTTTTATTTTACAAATAAGAGAATTATTTATATAATGGGAGTATTAGCTGATAAGGAATATGAGAAGATTATCAGCGCGACTTACGAGCAGGCGCAGCATATTATTGCGCTGAAACCGCCGCATAATGCAAGGGCGCTGGATGCTTATGAATTAGCGAATACGCTTAAGGAATATCATAACAGCGTGACTGTGGCGGACAGTATATCGGAAGCGGTAGAGATGGCTTATCTGCTTGCGGGAAAAGACGGCAATACTGTGATTATTGCCTTCGGTTCGCTCTCATACTTGGGTGAGCTTATACATATTGTAGAGCATAGGGACGCTCTTAAGGGAGATTTTCATGGTAGATCAGAATAAGATTAAGCAGGCGGTAGAATTATTTTTAGAGGGCATCGGGGAAGACGCCGCCAGAGAGGGACTTATAGATACGCCTGAGCGAGTGGCGCGCATGTGTACGGAGATTTTTGCAGGAATCGGAGAAAATGCGTCGCAGCATTTATCGAAGACGTTTCCCATAGGGCATAATGAAATCGTAATGGAGAAAGATATTGATTTTTACTCGGTATGCGAGCATCATCTGCTGCCTTTTTATGGCAAGGCGCATATTGCGTATATGCCGAATAACAGAGTGGTAGGCTTAAGCAAGCTGGCGCGTACAGTGGAAGTATATGCCGCAAGGCCGCAGATTCAGGAGCAAATGACGGCGCAGATAGCGGACGCGCTGATGGAATATCTGGCGCCGCAGGGCGTTATGGTGATGTTAGAGGCAGGGCATATGTGCATGATGATGCGCGGAGTGAAAAAAACGGGCAGCAAGACCGTTACTATAGCTAAAAGAGGCTGTTTTGAAGAGAACGAAAAACTGCAGGACGATTTCTTTAAAATGCTGAATCTTGGCAAAATTACAGGCGAGAGAAATGAAGAATAGGAGGAGAAGGGAAAATGAGGATTGGAACTAAGGATTTTAATGTGAAAGGGCATACTTACATCATGGGGATACTGAACGTGACGCCGGATTCTTTTTCAGACGGCGGTAAGTATGTGAAGTTGGACGATGCGCTCTATCATGTGGAAGAGATGTTAAGAGACGGCATGGACATAGTGGATATAGGCGGAGAGTCCACGAGGCCGGGATATGCGATGATATCCGAAGAAGAGGAGATAAACAGGGTGACGCCGGTAATCGAGGCAGTAAAGAGCCGGTTTGACGTTCCAATTTCCCTTGATACATATAAAAGCAAGGTAGCGCGCGCGGGAATCGCTGCCGGGGCGGATATGATTAACGACGTATCAGGCCTTAGATATGATAAGGATTTGGCGGAAGTAATAGCTAAGTCAGGGCTGCCGTGCTGCATAACGCATAGCAGGCAGGATGCTGAGTATACTAATTTCTTAAAAGAGATTCTGGCTGACCTTGAAGAAACCGTTGAGCTTGCCGCTAAGACGGGAATTGCAGGGGAGAAAATTATTATAGATCCCGGCATCGGCTTTGGAAAGTCCTATAAGAACAATCTGGAATTAATAGACAGACTGGAAGTCCTGCATAGTTTCGGATATCCGATTATGCTTGGCACAAGCAGGAAATCGGTGATAGGCGAAGCGCTTGGCCTGCCTGAGTCAGAGCGTGTAGAGGGGACATTGGTTACGACCGTATTTGCAGTAAAGAAGGGCGCGCTGTTTGTACGTGTGCATGATGTAAAGGAAAATGCAAGGGCTATCAAAATGACCGAGGCTATTCTTAGAAGAAACGACTAAGGAAAGCGGTGCGGAGCGGCATGGACTCATATACTTCTCATTGAGGCACGCTCTCGCTCCGTGTAAAATCGCAGCGGTACTAAGCTCAAAAGTCGAAAAGCAGACTTTTTCGCTAAAGTACAAGACCACTTGCAGTGGTCTGCGTTTTACAAGGACCTCAATAAGAAGTATATGAGTCCATGCCGCACGAAAATTGTGGGGATTGAGATGGACGAAATAATTATTGAAGATTTACGGGTGTATGCGCATCACGGTGTATATAAGGAAGAAAATGAGAAAGGGCAGAATTTTTATATAAACGCTGTCTTATATACGGATACCGCAGCTGCCGGTAAAGGAGATAATCTGGCGCTTACGACGGATTATGGAAAAGTATGTCATTTCATTCATAAACTGATTTCTGAAAGCGTATACAGCCTGATTGAGACGGTAGCTGAGAAGACCGCTGAGGCTGTGCTGTTGGAATTTCCGTTACTTCAGGGAATCACATTGGAAATTCGCAAACCGGAGGCTCCTATCGGGCTTGAATTTCAATCGGTATCGGTTAAGATTACCCGCGTATGGCATATGGCATGCGTGGCGTTAGGCTCTAATATCGGCGATAAAGAGAAGTATATTGACGAAGCCGTAGGCGCATTGGCTAATGACGTAAAATGCAGATTGGTGAAAAAATCAGATTATGTTAAGTCTACGCCATACGGCGGAGTAGAACAGGATGATTTCTTAAACGGGGCGGTTATGATTAAAACTTTGTATACGCCGCATGAGCTGCTTAAAAGGCTTAATGAGATAGAGCAGGCGGCGGGTAGAAGACGGGATATTCACTGGGGACCGCGGACTTTGGATTTGGATATTATTTTTTATGATGATTTGGTAATGGATACGGATGATTTGACGATTCCGCATAAAGATATGCAGAACAGGGATTTTGTACTTGGACCTTTAGTGCAGATTGCGCCGTATGTGAAGCATCAGGCTCTTGGCAAAACGGTGCGGCAGCTCTATGATGATTTGCTTATCTTGGGAGAACGGCATATTGCCGATCCGTAATTTACATACTTTCTATAAAATGCTAAGAAGGAAGTGGTAATTGAATGAAAGACGGAAAAAGAAAACTTACAATAGGAATTGTTGTCAGTGGTATAACGGACGACGCTAACAAGGCGGTATATTTAGGAGCAAGGCGCGCCGCTGCGAGGGAAAACGTCAATCTGGTTTTATTACCCGGAAAATATCTGGACAGGGATTTGGCGGACAACAGGGAAATCCTCTATGAATACCAGTATAATACGCTGTTTTACTATCCGAAACCGGAAAATGTGGACGGCTTGATTGTGGCGGCTGATTTTGTGGGCTGTCTGACGACAAGGGACAGGGTTATGAAGTTAATGAAGAAATATGCCAAGATACCCTGCGTGCTTGCGGCATCCAAGATAGAAGGGTATATAGGAGTGAATTTCGATAACCCTACCGGCATAAAAGAGGCGATGAGTTATCTGATTGAAGACGTTGGCTGCACCAAGTTCGGCATGATAGGCGGCACGAAGGGAAATACCGATGCTGACGAGCGTAAGCAGGCGTTTATAAATAACCTTGAAGAACACGGCATTGAGTTTCGCAATGAGATGTATGTAGAGGGCAACCTTTCCAAGGATTCTCAGGCTAAGGCGGCGAAACTGCTTGACGACAATCCGGGAATAGAGGCAATATTCTGTGTAAATGACGCAACGTCGATAGGGCTTTATGAGGAACTTAGGAAGAGGAACCTCCGTCCCGGCAAAGATATCTCTGTATTCGGATATGACGATTCACCGGAGGCGATGTTAGCCGATCCGCCGCTTTCTT
>JAMPEU010000003.1 GCA_023664865.1 Butyrivibrio sp.
AGAGTGGACTCGCAAGTCCACTCTTGATTTTACAAATAATTTCATTGTTACTTTAGTATTGTAGCACTAAAATGCTATGGGTGCAAGCATAAATTTTTAAGAAATTCGTAAATTGGTTGTTATTCACAGTCGTCGTGGGGCATGAACTCATATGTTTTCATGAGTGGCACTCTCTCGCTCCGTGGAAAATCGCAGCGGTACTAGGCTCAAAAGCTAAAAAACAGCTTTTTCACCAAGTGCCGGCGTTTTCCAAGGACCACTCACGAAAACATATGAGTCCATGCCCATATAGGCTGTGAGCAATAATAAATTCATAAATTGTAGCAGTTCATTTTGACTGAACTCATGGCAATTCCTACAACTTCATCTCTTCCCGGTATTTTTTAAGCCGCAGGTAGCAGATGACGCAAAACATGCTGCCCAGTATTCCGGTGCAAAGGAACATTACCGCCATACCGCTGCCGCTGCCCTCTCCGACAATTCCATGCAGCAGTGACGTAAGCGCATTTTCCTTTTGCATATAAGGCTCAAATACATAGTCCGCCAGAAAGCCGCCGAGCAGGATGCCTGCCGGAATCGTACTGTACTGTATCGCATTCCTGACTGCAAATATCCTTCCCTGCATTTCTTCCGGCACAGTGCCATAGAGGATTACGTTCTGCGCCGCATTAATAAACGGTATCGGCAAGCTTGCCGCCATTCCCGCAATCGACCAGAACACTACGTTTCTTCCCGCTCCCATAAGCAAGTCGCCAAGCAGGAATGAAAGCGCTGCGGAAAAGTATATCGTCTTAATATTGTCCTTTGACATCTTTCCCGCTGAAACAATTATGCCGCCTATGATGCCGCCGATTCCCATAACAGCGTTCACGATGCCAAGCGCCACGCTGTCGTCTCCGCTCCTTGAAAGCACCATCGGCGATAATATATTCTCATAGGTCAGTCTCGAGAGAAAGTTTATTAAAGCCATCGTCAAGACAATCATAAGTATTGCCTTATGTTCTAACAGAAACCGATATCCCTCTTTACAGCCTGCAAATGCAGATATCTTATTTCCGGGCTTTACTTCATCCTCTGGGATACTGATAACCAAAAGCAGTATAAGAAAAGCAAAAACAAAGCTTATCATATCAATAAGCAATACTGCTTTAAGCCCGCTTAGGGCAAATAAAAATGACGCTATCACTGGCGTAAAAACGGATATCATATTGCCTGAAAAAGAATTCATTCCGCTTACATTGGCCAACTTTTCTTTCGGCACCATTTTCCCGATTGCCACGCTTGACGCCGGCGATTGAAAGGCGTTCATAAAGCCGATAATGGCGTTCACTATATAAATGTGCCATATCTGCAGACTGCCGCTGCTCCACATTATGAATATGCTGACAGTACACATTGCGGCGATGGAATCCGATACCAGCATAATCTTTTTCTTACTGTGCGTATCGACAAACGTCCCCGCAAACAGGCTTACTATTATATACGGAACATAATTGCAAAACGACATCATGGAAAGCGTAAATGCAGAATGTTTCACAGTATATACCCATAAAATAAGGGCAAAACTCGTCATTGCGCTTCCAAGCTGCGATACCGACTGGCTGAGCCAGAATATAATATATTTTTTAAATTGTTTATCCATTGAATTTTTCTCCTTATAGATTTAAATATTGTCAAATTGCATATTTTCTATAAGTACAAAATCCAATGCGGACGAATAAAATCTTTATCTCTGTACAGGCTTCGTCCTAACATCGGACCTTGTACAGAGTAATACGCTCAAATCAATTATCATATGACACAACATTATTTCTCCCGCCTTTCTTTAAATTATAAAATTATCATTATCTCGAGTTCAGGCAAATGAACAAAATAAGGGGCGACTTACCGCTTTTCAGGCATTGGAGCCCCGTTTTTGTTCATTTGTCTGAACTCGTTATATTTATGTAAAAAGATCATCTCTTGTAATATTCTTAAGCCATGCGCCGCTGCGGTATCTCTTGATAACCCAGGGCCACTTGACAAATTCGTCCGTACACAAAAGGAAATACACTACAAGCACGGGCAGCTTAAATACGAATGCCGCCAAAAATCCCAGAGGAACCGCATAACACCACATATCCACGCTGTCGCAGATAAGCCCGAACCTCGTATCGCCGCCGGCGCGCAGTATGCCCGCAATAATAGTCGTATTTACGGCTGCTCCCATTACATAATAGGTATTAATAAGCAGCATATATTTAAGATAGTGCATCGCAGTTTCCGAAAGCGTGGCAAAGTGCAGGATAAAAGGCGTCGCCGCAAGAATCAATACACCCCCGATGGCTCCTGTAATCACAGTCAGCTTCATCAATTTGGACGCATATTCTTTGGCGCGTTCCATATCACCCTCTCCCATCACGTTGCCAAGCAGAATCCCGCCCGCACTGGCGGTTCCGAAACATAACACCGTGCCGAAATTGCGCGCTACCACCACCAGCGAATTAGCGGCTACCGCGTCAGAGCCAAGATGCCCTAAAATCACGGAATACATGGAGAAAGCAACACTCCACGATAAATCATTACCAAGCGCAGGCAGCGACAGTCTGACAAAATCCTTAAACAACACCTTATTGCGTATAAACATATAAGCGGGATTAAACCGCAAGTCTTTACTTATTGCCAGTGAAACAATAATGCAGCCGATAAGCTCTATTACACGTGAGGCGGCAGTGGCAATCGCGACTCCCGTAGCACCCAAACGCGGCGCTCCGAAAAGCCCGAATATAAAAACCGCATTAAGAAAGATGTTCAGCGTAAAAGCCATAATGTTTAAAACCATTGAGACGGTTACGCGTCCCACGCTTCTTAACACCGCAAGATAAATCTCAATAATCCCCCAGCACAAATACGTTATCGCCATCACCCTTAAATATCCCGCGCCGATATGTATAAGCTCTGTATCGGGAGTAAAAACCTTCATCATAAACTCCGGCACAAACAGGGCGAAAGCTGAAAATGCCAAGGATATTATAATCGAAAATCTAAGCGCGATTCCCTCAACCACCCGTATCGCCTGCAAATCCTTTTTACCCCAATACTGCGCACAAAGAAGTGTCACTCCCGTACCGAGTCCGTAATATATCATAAATAAAACGCTGGCATAGTTAGAAGCCAAAGATACCGCCGAAATAGACGACTGCCCTACACAATTGAGCATGACTACGTCTGTGGAACTGACCGCGGCGCTTAATAAATTCTGTATTACAATCGGCACTACCAGATGCAGCATCTGGGGATAAAATCTGCTTTTCATTATAATTGCTCCGTTCCATGTATAACCGGATTTCAGGCGAAATGAACAAAAACGGGACTCCATGCCTAAAAAGCGGTAAGTCACCCCCTATTTTGTTCATTTCGCCTGAAATCTTCACTTAATTAATCACCTAATTCTTACTATATCATTTTTTTAAACATTTTCCTATAGTAAAAATATAAATTATTGCAGATTATCTGCACAGCTATCTGTTAGGCAGCGTCACGGTTATCTGAATGGTTTCCACATCAGGCATTGACGCGATTATTTTTCCCTTATGCGCCTCCACAATGGACTTCGCGATGGCAAGCCCCAAACCATAGCCGCCCTTTTCGGAATCTCTGGACTGCTCTGTCCTGTAGAAACGGTCAAAGAACTGCCGCAGCTGTTCATCGCTCACTTTCTCAGAATGGTTGCTTACGCACAAAACTATACTATGGTTTTTCTTTTCCAGTTTTAAAATAATGTCGTCACAGCTTCCGTCTTCGTTCTCCTTCGTATATTTAATCGCATTGTCTAAAATAATGCCTGCCACATGCCTTATGCTTTCTTCGTCGCCGTTATATGAAAGCATCGACGTTATTTTAGCCTCTATGTTCCTGCCTTTACTTTTAGCAAGCGTCTGAAACGACTGCACTGTCTCGCTTACCACATCTGAAATGGGAAAATCTATCATTGTGAACTGCTGCCTGTTCTCATCCATACGTGACAGCTGCAGCAGATTTTCAGTCAATGCGCCCATCCGCCTTGTCTGCGCGCATATATCCTGAAGCCATTCGTTATCGTCGCCTATCTCCATTGAAAGAATTTCGGCATCGGCGTCTATGATGGTGATAGGCGTCTTTATCTCGTGTCCGGCAACCGATATGAATTGTTTCTGCTTTTCGTAGCTTTCCGCCACGGGCGAAACAATCTTTTTGGAAAAAATTATAATAATCACTGAAATAAACAATAAGCCCATAAGTGAAATTATGCAGTTAATTAAAACCGAATTTCTAAACGTACCCAGATTTCTGCCGCAGTCTAAAAAAATGACGCATGTGTCATTCATATTATGAACCTTTATATATCGGAAATCATTTATAAATCCCCTGGCAGCCCTGCCATTCAGTGCAAGTTCCGCATAATCCGCCGCCTCTTCATCGTCTATCATGGCTATGTTTTCGGTATTGACAGACAAAATATCGTTCTCTGACGAAACAACTGCAGTAAAAAACCTTGCCTCGTACATTATTTCCGGAGACAGTTTCCTTCCGCCCATAAATCCTTTGCGCCAGTCAGACTCGTCATTCCAGTCAAAGCCTTCATTCCAGTCAGCCTCATCACTCCAGCCAAACTTTTCATTCCAGTCAACCTCATCATTCTGAACAGACTTTTCAGACCATACAAGCCCTCCGCCTTCCGGCAAATCCCTTTTTTCCGGCGGCAGCATACGAACAGGCGGACCTTCATTTCCGGCTATTTTCGTAATAACCATATCCGCATTTGCCACCAACTCCCTGTAGTTTAAAATACTGCCGGAAATTACGATAATGGCTAACAGCAATATGAGCGAAACCGTTGATAAAATTATAAATTTTATTCTTAATTTTTTAATCATTTAATTTCCTTTACCTATTACATTTACATTTTTCATCCGTGCCTTTTGACTTGCTCAATTTTCCATAATTCACTTGACATTATCTAAGTTCTCCAGCGAATAACCAACGTTGCGCCGCGCCCTTATCTTTACGTCAGCTTTTAACGCTTCAAGTTTTTTCCGTAGATACGATATATATGTCCACACCACATTGCTTTCGGCGTTTGACTCAAAGCCCCATATTTTGTCCATAAACTGTTCCGCCGAAATTATTTGCCCCGGATTCCTCATAAGCATCTCTAACATCTGAAATTCTTTATTCGCAAGCGTGAAATTCCCATATGGCGTGGATAATTCAAAGGCTGCGCAGTCGAGCGTGATATTGCCGAAACGCAGTTTTGAATCTGGCTGCAGAGCCTTTGAGCCGCTCCTTGTCATAGCGCGTATGCGTGCTAAAAGTTCTTTTACCGCAAACGGCTTAGTCAGATAATCATTCGCGCCGCCGTCAAGCCCCTCTACCTTATCATCTATCTCCGCTTTCGCGGTAAGCATCATTATCGGAACGCTGTTTCCTGACTTTCGTATCTGCTTAAGCACGCTGATTCCGTCAAGCCTGGGCATCATTACGTCCAAAATGACTCCGTCATACTCATTCGTTTCCAGATACTCCAATGCTTCAACTCCGTCACGCGCCGCATCGACAGTATAGTTATTCTTTTTTAATATTGTCACAATCGCTTTGGATAACGACGCCTCGTCCTCCGCAAGCAGCAGCCTCATATTAAATCCCCCATTCTACTCTGTACGCCCATTTTGAGAACTATTATCATTCCTTAAATCTGGGCTGTCTTCATGTCCGTGACCGTCCATGCCATGCGGGTGTTCGGAAGCGTTAAATCCTTCAAAACCTTCAGGAGGTTCAGTACCGTCAAACCCTTCAAAACCTTCAGGCGGTTCAGTACCGTCAAATTCCTTAAAGCCTTCAGGTGGTTCTGCTCCATCAAATCCTTCAAAGCCTTCAGGCGGTTCTGCTCCATCAAATCCTTCAAAGCCTTCAGGACGTTCACCGCCATTAAAGCCGCCCATTCCGCCATGACCGCCAAAACCGCCGCGGCCGCCCATTCCGCCGGGAGTACCGAAACCACCGCCGTAAATCAGGCCGTCCATAGTAACCTCTGTCTTGGTATCGCCTGTCATAAGCGTATATGACTCTTTATCGGCTATTTCTTTACAGCTTACCACCACTGAATTATAGCTTTTCCCCATCGTCCATTCCACAAGCGTATTTCCGTCTTTGTCAAGCAGGACAATATCACTGCCTGCCACATTCTGGGTATTTGTATTTACAAGTATTGAACCCTGAGTCGAATTACTGCCGAAGTTCTGCGCCATATTGCTCTGCCCTGCGGCTACAACAATGCCTCCGCTTATGCTGGCATCTATGCCATAATCAAGCGCGCCGTCCTGACCACCTGATGAACCCGCCACATAAACTTCACCGCCTGTCACTATAATATATCCGTTGGAATCAAGAGCGTCGCCCTCGGCATTAACCATGGTAACGCCGCCTGATATATTTATGCTTGCGTCGCTCTGCACATCCCCCATCATACCGCCTTGCATCCCGTCCGTATTATTGTCCGTATTTTCGCGCTTGTCGGTAGCGTTTATCCCATCGTCTGACGCATTAAGGCTTATAACGCCGTCGCTTATGTTTATGATTCTGCCTTCGATGCCCTCATACGAATCGGCTATAATGATGCTGCCGCCTTCGATACATACCTCATTCATGGCGCTTATTCCGTCGCTTTTTGCCTTTAGGTCATATACTCCGTCGCCAATATATATATTTCCCACGGAATAATCGTCGTTATTTACAGAATGTATGGCGTCTTCCCCTGCATCTATCTCAAAATATCCGTCTGCTATCGCCACGATGTCTTTGCCCGAAATCCCATGCGATAATGCGCTGATATAATACGCCCCGCCTGTTATTACAAGTTCATCCTTTGAGACAATGCCATGTCCCGCCGGCGAGGATATGGTAAGGCTTCCCGTACCCTCTATGGCAAGGTCGTCTTTGGAAAAGCTATTATCCGCGCTCAGAGCTATATTATAACTTCCCTTGCCGTTTAGGGTAAGGTCGTCTTTGGAAAAAATGACCGCATCGATATTATTATCGTCTATCGCCGTAAAATTTCCGCCATTCGAAAGTGTGTTTTCGCTGCCGTCAGCCAGAGTGATAAACACTTTGTCCGCTTTTTTCACATATATCGCCGCCGAGTCGGCGCTGTTAATGTTTACCCCATTCAATACAAGCTGAACCTTCTGCGTCTTATCCGTATCGACTATTATCATGCCGTCGCTAAGTGTTCCGCTCAATATATAGATTCCTTCCTTTGTTATCGTAACAACATTACCGTCTATCTCCACGCCCTTTGAATCAGATGTGGAATTATTGTCGGCAAGTTCTACTTTTTCACACTCCGCCTCATCATACTCCCATGACAAGTCACGGTTCGAGAAAAGCTCTGACGCACTTATACTTTGTGAGTCTGATACTTGCGAGCTAGTTTCTTTCGAGTCAGCCCCCTGCGAATTTACTTCCCGTGAACCCGTTCCATGCGAAACAGTTTCCGCATTGTTTCCACAGGACGTAACAAACAAGCATATTACTAATGCAAGTGATAAAATTTTTGACAAATATATAAACTTTTTCACTTTATTTCCCTTCTTTCATTTACTACCTAAATTTAAACATTACTTATTCACAGTCTTTGGGCTGCATGAACTTATGCAGCATTCAGCCATCATTAAAGCTCCACTACATAACTCTCCCGATTGGACAATATTATCTCCAGATTGCCGTTTCGACAGCGCACCTCGTCGATAAACGCCTTTTCCGTATTTTTCTCCTTAAATGTAATATTATAAGTAAGCTTGAAAAGGCTCCCCATATTAGTGCTTTTCACATTAATAAGCTCGCACTTGTTCGTATATTTGGCAAATATATCGTCAAATACATCATAATAATCCAAGTCTTCGGGAATCGTAATGTGCATGGTCTTATCCAAGTCGGCATAATGCTTTTCCCCAAATCCGATATGCGAATATACCATATTGATAAGCCCGATAACTACTGCAAAAAGGAGCGCATACGCGATATATCCCATGCCTGCAATAAGCCCCGCCCCCATCGCTAAGAAAATGACTCCGATTTCTTTCGCCGTGCCGGGCACAGAACGAAACCGCACCAGACTGAAAGCCCCCGCCACTGCAACGCCCGCGCCTATATTGCCGTTCACCATCATGATTACCACACACACTACCGCAGGCAGCGTAGCAAGCGTGACGATAAAACTTTTGGAATATGTAGACTTATACATATACATAACCGCTATTATAAATCCTATAACAAGCGACGCAATAATACAAATCATAAATTCAGATACAGATATAACTTCCATGCTGCCTGTATCAAACAGCCCCCTAAAAATATTCTTCAGCATTTTTCAATTCCTTTCTGCGTTTGTCTTACGCTATAATCTTCTCATATGCGGTGCCGTATTTGGAAAACGACGTCTTATATATTTTTTCCTTGGCAAGCGTCTGCGTCAGCCAAAGCGGTATCGCATCAGATGTTTTTATCTCCATAAGCACCATGTCATCGTCTACAAGCTTATCTCCCCAGATATCAGATGTAAGCGAAAGTTCGTTATCCCTTGCCAATACATTCTCGTCAAACGTTATCCTGAAATCGCTTTTGTCTATAGCATAAAAAGCGTCCCGCTCATATGATAAGAATACCCTTGGCAATAGCGTGTTGTAAAATTTAAAGAAATAATCTATTTCCGCCCCTATCTGGCTTTTTTTAGGAAAATGCCCCCCTGTAATCCACGCAAGCGCTTCTTCGTATGTAAGTTCTTCACGGCGTTTATATACCACGTCGTCAAACTTTTTCTTAATCTCTATGAACACCTCTCCCTGCGGTTCCACGCGCTTATAGCTTCTGATGCGTAGTTTTTCTTTATAAATCGGCTTTTCTATGGAATTGCGCACTAAGCGGTAATTATCCGTGTCAAAATAAATGTTTCTGATTACGGTATGCCCGAAATTATCCAGCCGCATGTGCGGCGCCATGGCCTCAAGCAGCGCCTCTTTCTGCTGCCTTGTAATAATGTACTTTATCTCGTATCGTTTAAATACTGCCTGATATGTCATAATCATCCTCCGTTCTTCGTTTAACTTGAGAAGAGTATAGGATGCGAAACTTAAACGAGACTTAAATTATATGTGAAGAATTTATGAAATTAATATAGAATGATTTTATTTTAGACTTTGATAAGAAAACTGCTTTTTCCAATCACCATATGGCATCTGTTCCAGCACTCGTCTTTGTATCGCAAGGCGTCTTTTGTTACGCTTTCCGTGGCAAAACCAAGTTTCGTATAACATTGTTTCGCCGCAATGTTATCTTCAAATACATTTATCCTGACTAAATCCACTCCGGTTATATTAAAAGCATACTGCAAGGCTAAGCGCAGCATTTCTTTACCATATCCTGCTCCCCTTTTTTTGTTATCCACTATAACCAATTTAAGAAAGCCTGAATTATCATCAACATTGATGGAATAACAGAAAAAGCCTACGACTTTTCCATTGCTTTCCGTTGCCACATATGCGCTGTCAGTCCAATCCATTGCGCTTTTTTCTAAAAAATTATGAAGATTTTCCTTTGTAACAGGGTACGGAATAAGGTTAGCGCACCACAAAGCATGGACTTTTTCATCATCAATCCATTTTTCTATATATTCGTAATCTTTGTCATATATATATGGTCTTATTCTCATATGTTGGCTCTCCCGGTATTTAAATTTATAAAAATTATTCCGTCACTATATTCTGCAGCCATACTCCCTTTTTAACCAGAATAAAGCCTATAATGCACTTTATCCAGTCCGCTATCTGCACCATCGCGAAAATGACAATCACAGGCAGCAGCGTAAACCGGCTCAACAAGTAAGCTACTGGGACGCTTACACACCAGACAAACACGCTGTCGAATAAAAACGTAACTATCGTCTTGCCGCCTGAACGCAGTGTAAAATAAGCTGCGTGCATGAACGCCGCCTGCGGCATAAAAATCGCTTGTGCAATAATAAGTTCCGCGGCAAGCGTCTTAACGTCCGCCGTCGTATTATAAATCTGCGGGAAGAACGGCGCAATGCAGACCATCGCCGCCGCTACTATTATACAACTGCCAACAGAAAATGCAATTATCTTATTATCGGTATCCCTTGCCTCTTCCATCTTACCTGCACCCAAAAGCTGTCCTACGATTATCGCCACAGCGTCGCCCATCGCAATAAACACGACGTTGAATACGCCGTTGATTGTATTGGCGATATTAAGCCCCGCTATCACGCTGAGTCCTCTCACGGAATAACACTGTATAAGCACTGCCATTCCAGCCGACCACAATGTTTCGTTGATAAGTAACGGCGCGCCTTTTATAAAAAACTTTCCCACAAGATGTTTCGGCACTTTCAAGGTTTTATAAATTCCAACTATGTAAGGATTCTTTTCCTTATGCGTATGCGTCCATATGATCACAAGCGCCGCCTCGACATACCTCGATATGACGGTCGCAATCGCCGCGCCTATTACTCCGAGCGCGGGCAGCCCCAGCTTGCCGTAAATAAGCAGATAGTTAAAAAACAGATTGACGATGACTGCAGCAACGCCCGCTTTCATCGGCACTACCGTTTCCCCACATTCACGTAAGATGCTTACATATACCTGAACCACCATAAATGCGGGCAGCCCTAAAAGCATTACATGCAGATAGCTTATACCATAGTTTAATGTAGCCGCAAGGTCTCCGCCATCGTTGCTGCCGTTTAAATACAGCTGAATCAGATTGCTGCCAAAAAGCAGCAATAAAGCCACAGCGCCCACTGTCAGTATCAACGCCATCCAGAGCTTATAACGGAAGGTGTGCTTGATGCCTTCCACATCCTTCTGACCATAATACTGCGCCGTAAAAATACCCGCGCCGGCGTGTCCGCCAAATATGCACAAGTAGTATATCATAAGAAGCTGGTTGACAATCGCCACGCCCGACATCTGTTCGGTGCCAATCTGTCCCACCATGATATTGTCAAGCATTCCGACGAAATTCGTAATGCCGTTCTGCACCATGATGGGAACTGCAACGGCAAGAACCATCTTATAAAAAGCCTTATCGCCTATGTACTTTTTTGCAAACTTACCAGCCATTCATATAACCTTTCTAAATTCTGCCGCCAGGTGTATATACATCCGGCGGCAATACAAATTACTGTAACTTTTTTCTTCTGACAAAATATAGCGCCCCGACTACAATGAGTGCTGCGCCGATACATATATTGGACGCCCTGGTATTGAAGAGTCCTTCCGTCAAAGCAACAACTCCTGCAAATACAAACAATGCGCCTGCCAACATGTTCATTGTCTTAGTATTCATAAGCACCTCCACCTATTATGTTATTATGTTTTTCCACAGAAAGACAAATCCGCTTGTTTTCTTGTGGCTATTACATTGTAGCACATAGGTTATGAATATTAATTATCAATATTTTCCTTCCACGGTATTTTCGGTTATCTATGGTTTATTTTTTAAAATTTTTAAACTTTTTAAGTATTCTTTCTGCTCCGGCGTAATGCGGTTGCTTTCAATCGACTTCTGAATCGCTTTATTGTGCGTCCAGACATCCAGCCGCCTTTCTTCTATATACGGCAGGACTTTCTCATACTGCTTCGCCAACGCAGTCGCAAAATACCACGCAATCATCATGTTTATGTAATATTCGTCCGACCTGATTTCCGCTATCATTTCAGTATACTTAATATCAAAGCCATCGTCAAGAAAATGCACCATCAACATTTCTATGGCAAACCGTACGGTGTATGTCTTATCGGAAGATATCCATTCATCTATATATGCAAGAAGTTCCTCTCTGTGCTTTTTGAATACCTTCGGAGATAACTGGTCACAGGTTGCCCAATTATCAATAAAGGGAAGGAAACGACATACCTCTGCCATACACTGCCCGAAATCTTTAATCTCCGAAATGATAAAGGCATGAAGCTGGTTCTCATCATAATACTGATGTGGCAGTACATTCAGAAATTCGGAGATGTCAGCCCTTTTTATAAGCTGTTTCGCATACCCCCGCAGTTCTGGAGTCCTCACGCCTATTATGGCATCATAATCCACAGTCGGTATAAGTTTACTTTGAAAATCTCGGTACTTTTTATCCTGTATTCTAAAAAGTTCGTTTTGTATCTCATCTGGCAGCATATAGTTCTTGTACTCCTTTTGCAATTATCTATTGTTCGGCTTTTGTTAAACTATAATTTCATAATCATATATTATCCTTAATTCATGATAAGCAATATAACATTATTGCCTGCTGAACATAAAGCAGACATTTTTTAAACTCATATCCGGCGAAATATTCGGAGTTAATTACATCTTGTGACACTTCTTCATCTCTGTAAAACGGCGGGCAAGAATTTAATATTGCGCCTTTGTTTGCTTTTTCCATAATTTCTTTTGTAACTTGAAAATCTTTAAAATCATCAAGCGCCGCCGCTGGCAGCGAATCGGTGCAGACAATATCTTTTCCCACTATTGCAGTTTTGATGTCATGGTATACGGTCAGCCCTTCAATCTCATAGCCCACGGGACAACATTGCTCTAATTCAAATCCTACCGTCTTAGATGCTTCTTTCCATGCCCTTCCTATATTTCCATCTACCCCGCAAAAGAGAAATTTATATTTTGTAATATCGCCTTTAATTTTCGACAGCGCATACAAGTCTGAAAGGATTTCACAGGGGTGGTTTATCGCCGTCATTGCATTGATTACTGGAACTTTTGAATACTTTGCTATCGTTTCTATTACCCCTATCTCGCTATGCCGCACAATAAGTAAATCAGCCCAGTTATTCAGGTAGCCGACAACGTCCTGCAAGTCCTCTTTTTTATCAAGCGTCTCTGTGGGGAAAAGAATAGACTGTCCGCCTAATAAATATATTCCTTTTTCATAAGTAACCCTCGTCCTGATACTGGTACTTGGAAAAAACATAACTGCGGTTTTGCCCGCCAAATCTCCACTATGCTTTCCATGCTCAAGTTCGTCTGCTGTTTTATATATCTCTTTGATTTCGTCTGGCGTGTAATCGCTTAACCTAATCAGATTTTTCATTAAAATCAGCTCCCCGGCAAATCTTTAATTAGCGGCTGTATCGCCTTATAAATACCTATATTAAGCATTGCCGTGCAAAAAACATCATCCGCATCGGCCAATGCCGCATGGTTATATGATGTCAAAAATAAAAGGCAATGTCAAGGAATACTATCTTTTTATAATCTATAAAAGTTCATTAAAAGCTAAGTATCTTAAATTCCTAATAAATTTTTAATTTTTCTGTATTTAGCTATAAATATGCATATAATATATTGAACTCAGATTATCGAGTTCCCAGAAAGATTTTATGTTTGACTAAAAGCTTTTTTGTGTTATAATAATTACAGAGGATAGCGGCAATGACCAGCTATCGTTGGCATTGAAGCAGTTGACTGTTTCGGTATGCAGCCAGTTGTGGAGCCAGTCAGTGGGTTGTGCGATAACCACAAACCGAATAGATTCTTCTGAATCGAACAAAAACGCATGATAAGGCCTTGCATCTGCAAGGTCTTTTATATTTTGAAAGGAAAATTAAGTATGGATACTAAACCAGATGATATATTATATCAGGCAGCTTCCGCATGGAACAAATTAACGGAATATCGTTACAAATTTATATATGGCTATAAAAATAAGCTCTACCACATTAATCTCACCTTTTCAGTGGAAGATTTTCCTCATCTTGCCGGTTTCCAATATTTAAAGGATATTTCATTTCCAAGGTATAATCACAGAAAAATTGTATCGCGTATCATTGATGGTGCCATAAAGTTTGAGCAAATTCAAAAAGTATACAATATGAGACTATGGTACTTCCAAGACTTGATGCCCTAGTCCAAATACAACATACTTTGGATAGCGATTTTAATCTGTTTTCATATAAGCCGAATATGTACCCTTTCTATACACAGATTAAAGCCGACTATCTTATTTCCAGACATTCTGAGATGACAAGCTTCATTTTTATAATACACACTAATATTGATGGGACTGCAAAATGTGACTATCTCTGCTGCTCTGCTTTTAAGCAAACGGAGAGAAACTATGAAACCAATCAAAAAAATCTTACTCTTCTAAAAAAGGAACGAATACATATTAATAGTAATCAGTCCACAATTCTTTTGGACAAGATTACTCTATAAGTAAATCTTTTTAATAGCAATACAACTGATATTATAGTAAAATTATATTCAAGGAATCCAGAATAAGCGGAATTAAGAGTAAGGGAAATTTTTATGGACAACATCAGAAAAGCCATAGCACAGGATGCTTCAAGATTAGCGGAAATATTAATATTTACAAAAAGAATGAACTATAGGAAGATTTTTCACAACGATAAAGTTTCCTTTGGGGAAATGCAGGTCTTACCCTTAGCACAGGATTATATCAACAACTCGGAAAAGCTTGAAAACATCTGGGTATATGATGATGAATTTGTAAAAGGAATGTTCCATGTAGAAGGAAACGAGCTTATTGAACTATATGTAGACTCCTTCTTCCAAAACGAAGGCATCGGTGCAAAGTTAGTCGAGTTTGCGATTCAAACGTATGATATTTCGACCTTATTTGTCTTAGAAAAGAATACCGATGCAATTCGTTTTTATAGACGTCATGGTTTTTCATTGACCGGGGAACGTCAACTTGAAGAAGGGACGAGCGAGTATGTTGTGAAGATGGCGCGGCATCGTTTCGCACCATTTCCGCAGGCGCATTGAAAATACAAAGTCATAGAATATAAATAAGGTGCAAAATCCATTGAATTTAGAACTTTACACCTTGTTAATTTATCCCGCCTTTACAAATCCCTTCTTTGTAAACATAAACGCAACAATACTAATCACGGCATATACAATTACCGCCATTTCCAGATACGGAATCACAATGTCTCCAAACGTATAACTCACATACGAGCTTATCACGTTTTTGATATCAAATACCCTGACCGGAAAAAGATAATTGATATGATTCCATACGCCGCTTTCCCTGCTCATATCAAAAAACGCCGGCGCAATAATGATTGCCGCACCAATAACCAGCGTTACAAACGAAGAGCGCAATCCTGCGGAACAGCACAGCAATACTAATGTTATCGTAACGCCAATCATAAGATTGACTGCAGCTGCGGCGAGCAGAGTCTGCCCCACAGTGAGATTATACGGTATCACGGAGTCCCATAACTGTATCGGCAAATCAGCCCCCGGCAAACCCACAAGCGCAGCGGTCACTCCTACCGCAAGCAGCGCTCCGCCCGATAAATAGCATACTGTAAAAATCAGGGAGACTGCGATTTTACTAAGAATCATTTTACTTTTTCCATGCTTCGTCGTAAGTAAAAGCGACGCTGCACCTTGCTCATACTCATATGAAAATACTGAACTTACGCATATTACAATCACAAGCTGCAGATACAAGCCCACGAAAGTAAGACTAAGCAGGCTGTCCATAACGCTTATGCTCCCCCAGCGAAACGGAATGTTAGTGTTTTGCGCTTTTTTAATCCAGTATTCTTTCTCTATTTCTTTATAATTTCCAAAGGAAAAATCGCAGTTTAAATAATTGGAAATCTTCTCCATGCGCATTTCATAAAACCTTGCGCCGTCAGTTAAATCGACTCTGCCAAGCGCGCCGATATCCGTATTTTTCTCCCGCATATCCGTATAATTTTTAGAGACAAAATAAAATATATTGCCAAGCGGTCTGATAATTTCGACATATGCCTTGTCGCTCTCTAAGTCCATACCATGACTCTGTATTTCGCCAATCAGCTTAGTTACATATTCCTCAGTGATTATATCGGTCTGCATTTTTGCCCTTTCCTGATCCAAGTGCAGTGCTTCCGTCCCCTCTATATAAGCGCCGCTATTTTCATCATAGAAACTCTCCTGCGCCAAATAGGAAAATATACATATGATAATCAGGGCATACCCCAGCAGCATTGCCGCTGCGTTCAGCCTGCGTTCAAATATTTTCTTCCACTCATATCGCATCATCGCCATTCTCTCCTTCTCGTTTTCATGCAGTCAGCGCAATAAGTGCGTAGACCTGCTGAATAATTACTCTTCCTCGAAATAATACAGATAAAGTTTTTCCAAGTTAAACTCCGCCGCCGTATCTGTATCCGCTACTTTAAGATAATGCTCCCTTAAATCTTTAAGCGTCCCCTGCGCAATAAACTGCCCCTGCTTCATTAGAAAAATCCAATCCGCAATTTCTTCCACGTCCGAAACAATATGCGTGGAAAGAATGACAATCCGCTCCTTACCTAAGTCTGCAATCATATTGCGGAAACGCACCCGCTCCTTCGGGTCTAATCCCGCGGTAGGTTCGTCCAGCACAAGAATCTTCGGCTCGTTTAAAAGCGCCTGCGCGATACCGAGCCTCTGCCGCATACCGCCTGAAAAAGTTTTAATCTTATGCCGCATCTCACAATCAAGCCCTACTTTGCGCAAAAGATATTCACTCTGCTTTCTCGCATATTTACGGTTAAGCCCTTTTAATGAAGCGATATATAGCATAAATTCCATCGCGGTAAAGTTAGGATAATAGCCAAAATCCTGCGGCAGATATCCCAGAAGGTCGCGATATCTTTCCTTCATCGCGCCAATCTCTTCACCGTCAAGCCTAATTTCGCCGCTGCTAATCTCCGCAATGCCGCATATCATACGCATAAGAGTCGTTTTGCCCGCTCCATTTGCACCGAGCAGTCCATAGACTCCTTCGCTTAGCGTCACACTCAAGCGGTCTACTGCAATTTTATTTTTATACTGCTTTGTCACCCTGTCTAATGTCAGTTCCATATTAAAGTTCCTTTCTATTATCATTCATATAAGCGCTTACTAAACTTTGCACCTAATAAGGATGATAGTGCAAAGTATGCAATCAAAGCGCTGTATTAGAATGTTTAATAATTGTCTAAATGTTATTCATGGCACACAATCTGCTCGTAAACTTCTAACTTTTTACTTAGGCATACAAACTGCCACACATCGAAGATAACGCCTGCCACGCACGCTATACACCAAACTTTGAAATAAATAGGCTGATACCAGCCGAAACGCTCCGTATCTCCTGCAATTACTAAAACCACCGTGGACAAGTATACCCCTGCTGCCACATTCCGCAACATCTCGCCCTGACAATGCTGCATTAATTTCAAAATAATCCCCGTCATAATGAGCATGGGCGTAATCCCATATATGAGCAGCCATCCTACATTCGATTCAAGGCGCGGACGCAGACAGAGCATACATGTAAGCAGCATAAGAAAATGTACCGCACATAACGCCATCATGCGTATCATCACCACGCTCCGCAGAGAATATTTCGTTGCATATTCGATTTCCAACATACTCCTCTGGTACACTTTCGTAACCTCTTCTACCGTCAACAGTACAAGCAGCGGCGGCAGAAGCGAAACTGCCATCAGAACTTCGTTTTGCCCGCTTTTTCCAAGAAGCGCCGGCACTCCGTTTAACATCACATAACAGAATATTGCAAGCCATACCGCCTGCCAGAATAGACAGTATCTTCCCAGATAGCCAAGCTGCTCTATGATAAAAGTCCATACACTGCCTCTGGTATTTAGCGTAATACCTGCGCCATTTTTACCATGCAGGATTTCCTGCATTTTGATTTCGGATTTTAACTTCATAAGTTCTTGCGTTTTGACTTCTTTTTCAATTTGCAAAAGTTTCTGAACATTGCTCTCTTTTTCTATTGGTACGATTTTCTTGCTTGCAGACGCATATTGTCTTAGCTTTCGCCTAATCTCCTTTTGTCCCATCGGCTCCTCCTTCCATTTCGGCTAACAGCTCCAGTCCCCTTTTCACCCTGTATTTGGCAAGCGAGGGACTGACATTGAAAAATGCCGCAATATCACTATAGCGAAAGTTCTGAAAATACCGCAGTATGACTGCTTCCCTAAACTCTTCCGGCAGACTCATAACCATCTGCCTGATAACAACCGTTTCTTCCATACACTCACCGCTCTCCTGTTCGGTAATTTCATCAATAAGAAGCGGCGTTTTTTTCTTGTAATAGTCGCGGCATTTATTTTTGGCAATCACATACAGGTAATTCTTTACCTTGCCCTCATGGCGGTAATCTTCATAGCGCTCGATAAAACTCACAAAAGTATCCTGACATAAATCTTCCGCCACAGCGCGGCTTTCCACATGATGATAGCAGTAGCGGAAAATTTCGTCGTAATACTTCCGTATGATTTTCTCAAGCACATCATCACCCCCTCTATCCTGTATAACGACTGAATGAATGGAAAAGTCAAACGCAAGTTATTTTTATTGTAACAAAAAAAGAGATTCATACGCCATCTCGTTGAATCTCTTTGAATATTTTTCAGGATACCTTTGCCCCTTATTGTTTGATAATATTTAATTCCTTGATTATGTCTAACCCTGTAAGATTTTTTCTTCCGCCGCCTCTATGCTCAGCTTAAACCGCTTCACCAACTGCTGCTTAATCTTATCAGCAGGAATTTCAAGTTCCTTCAGGGCAGCAATAAATTCTATAATATCTTCTTCTCCTTTTTCTTCTCTTCCTTCTTTTTTACCTTCTTTTCTTCCTTCTTCTCTACCTTTTTCTATGCCTTCGACTACTCCTTCTTCCTTTCCTTCCGCCCTCAACGTCCTCTCATACTTCTCAACATCAAATTCTTCCAACAGCATTCCTAACACCTCCGCCCGATTATTTCTCAGGAATTCAGATAAAATACCATGTTCTATACAGTAGTCTATTGTCATTGCTAAAGCTTCATTATTGTCATCTGTCTCTGACATATATTTTCTGGAAATCTCTACAAGTGCCGCATACTCCTTTAAGGTCCGGCAGTTCTCCATGAACTTCTCATTATGGCCTTTGTTTATGTTAATCATCCTGACTTTAAGTTCGACGTCCGCTTCCTTGTCTTTGTTCTCGAACGCATCCGACAGTCTTAATACTGTCTCTTCCGGCATCTTACTTGTGCCATTATAAAACACCACGCACTGCGGCGTCGGCAGGGATATGAGTCTGGTTCCATAGAGGCTGCTTTCTGCCTTATTAACAATCTTCTGATATTCTTCAGCCAGATAGATAAGGAAACGCACAGGCATGTTAGCGCTGTATGTACTCTGATGCTCATACATGTTTAGTGTTCCCATAAGCAGGAACGCTAAGTCGTTCTTCATTGTCACATAAACGGCGTTCTTGATTGTAACTACCTGTAGTTCCTCAGCGTTATGGTAGTCCGTTCCGTTAAGTGCATTGTAAAGCTGCAGCGTTTTTTCTTTGTCATTACCGAACAGGAATCTGAACAGGCTGTCCTTTACATTCTGTTTCACCTTGTTATCTTGCTCTTTGTTTTGTTCTTCATTTTGCATATTTTCTCCTCCTGTGAGGCAGGAAGTGAAAACAGCCGGCTGCATTTATAACATAGCCCATGTACCAGCATAGCCGCACAGTTCTTTCAATTCCTGCCATATTTAATTGATAGTTTAGAAAAATCTGACAGAAACTGTCCGAATGTGCGAAATGCACACCTTATAGAATTTTCCTGATAGTTATATTGTAAACGTTATTTTATTGGTTGTCAATCACTTTTACGGAAAATATTTTTTACATCAATTATTGTGTTATTATTTGTTGCCAGAACTCTTATTATTTTTAAGTAATAACCCTTATCAATATAAAATTATCCCGCATATATATTATGTATTGTTTACTATTCTGTTTATACACATAAAAATACCCACACTAATTAGTTCTGAAACGGTCTTAAATGACCTATACTGAAACAACATGATAAAAATCAAAAAACACTGTAACGCCATAAATCTAGCATTTTCAGTGTTTTCTTTAGGGTTGGGCTGTTATAAACAGTCAACAGCTCGTAGGGGAATCGAACCCCTGTTTCCGCCGTGAGAGGGCGGCGTCTTAACCGCTTGACCAACGAGCCATGAACTTGCACTTGCTTATTTTATTATAGAATGATGTAAAATGCAAGCCTTTTTTTGAATTTTTTGTATTGATTTTTTTATTTTCTATGATATACTTTCTTTTATGGGGCATTAGCGCAGTTGGGAGCGCGCAACATTCGCATTGTTGAGGTCACGGGTTCGAATCCCGTATGCTCCATTTTGTGTCTCTTAATTTACAGACAATCTTCACGACAAATAAAGCCATTTTCCACTTTTGAATATCTAATCTGAATTATCCACCTATTACCAGTAATTGCAACTAATCGCCATATATGTGAGGGTTTACTTAAGGTAAAGAGATTAATAATTAAGATGCAGAAAATGGTAATACGATATAAAATAACTTGCTAATTAGTGAAACAAAAGGAGAATTGATTATGGATGATGTGTTGAAAGATTTAAATAAAGAACAAATAGAAGCGGTTACAACAACAGAAGGATATGTGCGTGTTATTGCGGGAGCAGGCTCCGGAAAGACTAAAGCGCTTACACACCGATATGCGTATTTAGTTAATGAATTGGGAATATCAACTGCAAATATACTATGCGCAACCTTTACCAATAAAGCGGCAAACGAGATGAAAAAACGCATTAGGACAATGATAGGTGACAGTGACACAGGCTATGTTTGTACATTTCATGGCATGGGAGTACAAATTTTGAGGGAAGACATCCATGTTATTAACTATCCCCAGAATTTCGTCGTCATGGACGGCGAGGATATGGAAACCATCTTGAAAACAATATATGAGAACTGCAATATACAGTCAAGGACATTTACATTCACAGCGGCGCATAAGGCAATTTCTACATTTAAACGCAATTTTTTACACGTTCCCTATCTCGCGGAAACGAATATATCGGAATTAAAAAACAAATATGATTCAGAAACAGATATCGAAAAAAAGGTAGTGTTGGGATACATTTATGAACAAAAGAAAAATTACGGTTTGGATTATGATGATTTAATTACCGTAACATTACATATTCTCCGCACAAATGAAGAAAAAAGAAAAAAATGGCAGAAACGCATGATGTATGTAATGGTTGATGAATTCCAGGACGTCAGTTCTTTGAATTTAGAATTAGCCAATATTTTAAGTGCCTACCACAAAAACTTGTTTGTTGTAGGCGATCCCGACCAGACAATATATTCCTTTAGAGGGGCGGATATTAAGTATATTTTAGATTTTGATAAAAAGCACGATGGCGTAAAGACGATAAAACTTAACAAAAATTATCGTTCAACGCCGGAAATTTTAAATGCTGCAAATTCATTAATCAAGAAAAATACCGGACGGATACCAAATGAACTGATTGCAACAAGAGAGCCAAATGTTCTAACAGTATATAATCATTCCAAAACAACCAGGAACGAAGCAGAATGGATAATCAGACAGATAAAATCATTGGTTGATAGTGGAATTAAGTATAGCGATATAACAATATTGTATAGGGCTCACTTCGTTTCAAGAAGTTTAGAAGAAGTGTTTTTGAAGGAAAAAATACCTTATGTTTTGTACAGTGGAATAGAATTTTATAAAAGAAAAGAGATAAAGGATATATTATCATATATGAGAATGATAATATATGCTGACGATTTATCTTTTCAGCGTGTTGTAAATGAACCTAAAAGGAATATAGGCAGGAAAAGATTAGCATTTTTGAGCGAGTATGCCGATGAATATAACTGTTCCTTATATACCGCATTAAAAGATAATATAGATATTGAATTAATGGCAGGTACCGGCGCGGGTGAATTTATTGGATTAGTGGAAAAATATAATAAATTATATAAGGAAATGAGATTATCGGATATATTTACCGGTATTTTGAATGACAGCGGATATGAAGCCATGTTGAGAGCGATGGGTGAAGATGAAAGGTTAGAAAACCTGGCAGAACTTAAAGAATCTATTTTTATATTTGAGAAGACGTCCGGCGAAGAAAACAGTTTGGAAGATTATTTACAAACTACTGCATTATTTACCAATACCGATAAAGAAGACCGTAAGGACGCGGTAAAAATGATGACAATACATATTGCTAAAGGTTTAGAATTTCCTTATGTATTCATATGTGGTTTAAATGAGGGAATTTTCCCTACAAAACATGCTAATACTACGGAGGCTGTCGAGGAAGAACGCAGATTGGCTTATGTTGCATATACACGGGCAGAAAATGCATTATTCCTTACGGATTCGGAGGGCGTAAATTATGACGGTTCATTCAGATATCCTTCACGATTTATTTTTAATACAGATAGGGAATTTCTGAATTATGAAGTTGAGTTGGAAGAATCGTTGATTAACCACGCAAAAAAGTATATTGAAACCGACAAAAATAACTCCGGCGACTCACAGATGGCATTAAATATCGGTGATTCTGTCGAACACAAGGTGTTTGGATTAGGCAAGATATTAGGGATAAACAAAGATACTTCTTCCTATATAATAAAATTTAATGCAATGGCAACGGAAAGAAGCATAAGTTTTCGTGTAGCGCTTAAAAAAGTTAATGGGGAAGATTGAGTGTATTAAGGACTGCCTTCGATGCGGCGGTTTCTTTATTATATGTTCAGAAGGAGAAAGCTTATGGATAACCGAATTTCATATCTCATCAACGCCGCCTCGCTTGCCTATGCCGCGGGGCATATGGAGCAAGCAAGACAGCAGGCGGCAGAGGCACTTGTGCTGCTGACACTTAAATATCCTTCCTATAATATTTCCGATAATGTTTCTGATAATATTTCCGACTTGCCGGACGATTCCCTGCAATCAGCTTATCTGAATGTTTTGACGTTGCTGCAATCCATTGCTTCCAGAACACATGACTTAGACTCTTATGCAAAATATGAAATTATCGTTAAAGAACTTACGCTGCAGATGTTCGGTGCGGATTCCCGCTCTTATTACGCCGTACATCTGCTCGACGCCTGTGAATGTTATCTGAGCGCAGGAAATATCGTCATAGCACAGTATTTTCTGGAAGATGCCATACGGATTCTGGAAGAGGAAAACGGCTCATGTGCATTGATTAGTTTTCTTCACGCCCTCTATCTTGCCAAGCTGCATTTTCATATGGAGCAGTATTATGAATGTATAGGTGAGGGTCTGCGCGCCAATTCATTATGCCTTGCAGAGCCGCTTATCCCACCTGATGCTTCAGATTTTCTTACGCGTTACGCAGCAGATGCCGTGTTACTCGACAAGCTGATATACTCCAACCTGACGCTGACTGCCTGCGCTTACGGCAAAATCAATAACAGCAAAGAAGGCATTGAGATTTTAGCAGTGCTGCAAAAAAACCCGCTCAAAGACTATTATCTGTGCGCATCTATGGATTTGATTCTGGCGGAACTCTACACCAGAGAAGGAAGATATGGTGAAGCTCGCTCCCTTTGTAATAAATATATTACGCAGGATTTAAAAGACTTTCCTGATATGCTCGCTACACTATCGTCGCTTTCCTATACGCTCTCGCCATCTTTTGACTTGTTCGGTCAATCTCTTTTTACCGCCGAAAATGACGGAGAGCTTCCTGAATCACTCTGCTACAGCCGGGATGCTCTCCAGATACTTATGTATGATCATGGTCTTACTTTAATCGAAAAAGGGCAATTTGATGAAGCTCTGAAACTATATGATAAGCTGGGAGATAAGGGCATTTCCTTAAGGCTGCTTCTTTTTGCGCAAATTGGCGATTATAAGGCAATATCGGAATATAAGAAAACCGCAGATAATTACTATTACAGGCAGATAGACATGCTTTTCCTCTATTACAATGAAAAATATGTATACAACCATCTTTCCATGCTCGAGTACCATTTTTCATTCTGCATGGACGCTTATCTGTCGTGTTATGAAGCACTTGGCAGAGAAGCAATGATGCCAGAGGACATCTATGGCTTTATGCTGAACACCAAATATATATCTCTGGAAGCCTCTTACTTAAGCAGGCATTTCCTGACTCTGGATGAGCTTAAAAACCACGAACCCGCTACTGCGGAAGACGTCATGCAGATTTTGCCGCCTGATGCCGCGCTGTTGGAATTTGGCATCGTCAGAACCTTTTCCACGCAGGATTACTGCGCCTTTCTGGTAACAGGCAGGGAGATTTCCTGTGTCCGTATTTCAGATTATAGCTTATTAAATGAATTGATTGATGAATGGCACAGATTGCTTGGTGCTTCTGCACATGCCGCAAACACCGATATAGAGCAGGCGGCGGAATTAGTAAACAGGCAGCGTTCATTGGATACGAAACTGCGTCGGATACTCTGCCGCCCAATCAAAGAACTTCTTGCCGCCTTGCCGGAAGAGCTGCACATTAAGCGGCTTATCATCGCCCCTGCCGGAACGTTGATACAGTTTCCATTCAGCAGACTGTCCGTATCCGCCGGTGGTTATCTGGGTGATGATTATGAAATCACATATATAAATACTGGCAAAGAACTCCTGATGCATACCGATGAACATTTCAGTATGTCTACTGACAAATTATCAGGTGCGTCTCCTGCTGACGAAAAAGGCATTTTTAACACCCCCCTTATCATAGGGAATCCTTCCACGACCGCCTTTCCTTCCCTGCCCTATGCCGAGAAAGAAGCTAATATGGTTGCCGAATACCTTAACACAGTATGCTATACCGGGGAAAACGCCGACATCTCCCTGTTTGATTTTAAGGCTCATCAAGCGCCATCCCTGCTCCATATCGCAGTACACGGCATCTTTTATCAGGAAGAAGGCAATCCTTTAAAGGGCATCGGTCCACATACATTCTCCGATATTCCTGACTGGAACAACGCTTTCTTGGTAATGGAAAAGAGCGGTCTGGTTCTTGCCAATGACACGCTGCTCTCCTGCAACCAAATATCCACTATGGATTTTACATCCGTCAGGCTCGCCGTCCTTTCCGCCTGCCAGAGCGGGCAAGGGCGCTTCCATGCATCAGAAGGAATTTATGGCTTAAGGCGCGCATTTAAGCTTGCCGGCTGTCAGTCCATCATCGTTTCCCTCTGGCAGATTGATGACCGCTCCGGGTATTACTTTATGCGGTTTTTATATGAAAATCTGGTGAAAATGCCGAAGAATCCAAGACGTGCTTTTTCTCTTGCCGTAGAATCGCTGCGCAATTATGAGGAAAATAATACCCGCCCATTTGCGGAGCCTTATTATTGGGCGGGGTATATTTTTATTTCCAATCAACTATCCATGCAACAAATATACTGATTAACACTACAATCCCTAATGTCAGTGCTGCAAACAGCCATATGCTTATGCACGTCTTCCACGGCAGATAATCATATATCGCTAATATATTGCTTAATGTCTGAATAAACACAAAAATGGAACCTACGATAGATATCGTCCGCATTTGCTTTCTTTTGCTATCCTCATACCATGTGTCCACCATGCTGTTCAGCCCTGTTATCTTTTCTTTTAGCTTATCTATCATTTCATTTAATCCATATCTTTCCTCCAAGTAAGAATAAAGCATATTTTGATGTGATATATGGCTAATTTTCAAATAAACCGTATTAGTAAATAAAAAATTGATTTCCTCTCTGCATTCCGTCAATAACCGGCGAGCCTCTTTTTTTCTAAATCCGTCCAAAGTCTTCGGTAATTTTGACAGCTTGCAATTCATTTTCAGCAGACTATAATACTGTTGCAATACTAAAATATATATATAAAAGTATATTTCCTGCCTGCTCCAATATGTATTTTCAAAAAAAGCCTTATTTTCCCCATTCGACTCCACGTTTACAAGTTGGGCGCAGCCTTCTTCCGAGGCATACCAAGCGACGTTTTGAAAAGGGATAAAATAATAGTCTTTTTCCTCCTGCAAATAATAATCCGGCACAAGATACTTCGTCGTATATCCCTTAGCCAAATAAAAAAGATGCTTAAGCAGCTCTTTGCGCTCTTCTTCCCCGAGTTCCTGCTCGCTCTGCTGCAAAACACAATTAAAAAGCACCGCCTTATCAGGAATGTTTCTCGTCTGGTTTCCTGCCGTCTGCTCCCTGCTGGCAAAAAAGTCATCCACATTCAATACTTCTAAAAACCCCATCACCCAATCCACAAAGCGGAATTCTTCCTCTTGGGCATAGCGTCCCCAAATTTCACCATTTCGCTCATAATAAGCATATTCTTGTTGCTCATCCCATTCCTTGGGTAATTGTGAATGAATGAAATACTTATTAACCTTCTTTTTACTGCCAAGCAATATTGCGTCTTCCGGTAATGGCATATCTGATGATGCGGAGTGGCAGTCCTGTGTAGAAATGCCAGTGGATAAATGTTTTACGCATAACTGATAACAAGATACCTGACTGCCATGATGGGAAAATTCTTTAATTGCATTATTTAATCCAATCAATTCCAAATCTGAATCAGTTTTTGTCTCTATCTGATACCAAAGAAAACCAACTCCGCTTTCAAATAGATATAGCCCTACATTGGCAATTTCGAGCTTAATATCAGGAAGATTGTTTTTTCCCTTTCCGAATCGTACCGTTATATCCGGCAAAGCTTTCCTGTAATTACTATTTATAACGTAGCAATGGCAAACTGTTTTATTTAGGTTTGAATCCAACGGAGGCTTGACAAAGTCATATAGATCACATTCGCTTTTGGAAAAATCAAATGGTGTCCACAATGCCTCATTAGTCTCCGTTGTTATACGTGACAATTTTTCATAATCCGCTTTTCCATGCACAGCATAGGAAAAAGGAACAATAAACCTTGATAGATTTTTAGATAATTTTATACTCATTCGGGATTTACCTCCACATATTCCGGTGCAATCAGCCTTCCGTCAAAAAAATTAACAAAAATATAAGATTTCTTTTTCTTATTACTCTTCTGGATTGCTGCAATACATGGGTATCCATCGCGCGCCAGAATAAATTCCCCTGCCCGCACGGTTGTCTCAAAACCAAGTTCGTAAGTATCGCCAGCTTCTTTCAACTGGAAATTGGATAGGAATAAATATTTATTTAATAATATCGTAGCCCAATACATAAGCCCCCACACAATTGGCGCGATTTCATCATTCATAACGCCATGCGCAACAATCTTATTACGCAATATCTGTACCAAACTTATCAACCCCAAAAACGAAACGCTCTCACCGCTATAGTGAATATAAATGTAATCTTTCAGTTTATCTAAATATTTATGAATAGTGTAAGGAACCTCAAATTCCTTCTCCTTCAGCATCTGCTGGTGTTCTGGATAGACCGTTGACGCTTCTACCAGAAATTTTCCTAACGTCATGAAATTAGCATGCACTAATTCCCCTTCACTGATTATCTTTGTTTCCGACATTTGATAATAATAGATTGCCTGCAGGCGCAGCAGCAGCTCCCAATAATCCATCAATGCCATAACGGATCTGGAAGGATTCTGAAACACGCAGGCGCTGTTATAAAAATCTTTCAACCATGAATTTTTTATGCTAATATCAGAGTCATCATCATTATCAATATACAATCTGAAACTATTCGGATCTTTAAAATAATCCAAACCATAAACCGGATTACGATCCAAATTATAGGTTAAATTATAATTTGTACTATTATTTATATTATTATTTAAACTGTTATTCGGATTATTGTTTATATTATAGTTTATACTACTATTTGAACTGTTATTTATATTATGATTTAAATCATTATTCGAACTATTATTTATATTGTAATTCGGGCTATTATTTGAGTTATAATCTGAATTATTGGTTGAACTATAATTTAAACCATAACCTAAATCATCACCACAGACACAGCAAAGAAATTGATATGTTAAATCATCTAATCGCTTTAACTCCGCATAATATATAAATTCCTGCCTTCGATATTTATCGGGCATAACTAATTCTTTTTGTATTGTAAGCATTCTTACATTTAAAACTACAATTTTGTGCGAGCCATCATTACTGTTTTCCAGATACTCCGCATAGACTTTATCAAAAACTTTTTCTAAATCCTGCTGCGTAGTCACTTGTACCAAATAACAACGCCGTGGGTTTGCCGCTATAAATTCCTGTTCACTTACTCCTTTGGGTATAACATGATACAATTCATCCTTAGTAATCAAATATGAACTGCGTATATCACACCGGCTGCTGACAGATAACTCTGTTTGATTAAAAATTATCCATAACTCATTTTGATGCCGGAGATGTTTTAAGCTGAAAGGCTTCACTCCTTTTATTGGCGGCATATCCTCTGCCAGTAACGACGCTTCAAATATAAGAAAAGGCACTGCCACCAATGGGAATATTATTCCGGCAAGCCTGTCTATAAAGCGGAAATCCTTCCACCATATCTTTTCCCCCAAAAAGACAAGCAATGCAAAAAGAGATAATTCAACTGCACACCATCGCGCTGCCTTGACTTCCCCTACACCATAAGCGGTTTTCATAGAATGGTCAACGAGAAAAAATCTATCCGCTTGTTTCTTTAACCTCCTTAACCACAACATTCTATATATTGGCTTCATTATAGGTCTGCAAAGCAATATAAGAACAGACTGGCCGATAAAAAACATACACAATCTTATCTCAGTAGGAGTGTTCCTTAATAGAGCGTTAATTGTATACATGATTGTAAATATTATATATATGCCATTAATTGTCTTATGCACAGTTTTAGCAGAATTATTTCCACTCATTTCAGATCCCCCCTTTATAATCTAACCGATATTCTACCCTGTCATTAGAGCGGAAGGTTGCAAATTTATAGTCAAGATATTCGCTTATTTTATGCCCTTGTCCTATATATCCGGCAAGCAGGCAAAGCGAACGCCCATTTTCCGTATTATAATATGCAAGCGGTACCTGTTCCTTAGACTTATCAGTTTCTTCAAGCAGAAAAATCTCCTGTTTATAAAAAGCCCCTAACACGACGGCTGTCAACTGCTTAACTGCATCCAATAATTCCTGTGACACGGAAAATGCCATGGTTCCATGCCCTACATATCGGTTGCGGAGCTGTGTGATAACCTGACAGAGTTCCGGATAATATATTATTTTCTTCCCACAGCTTTTACCATTTAACAAATCACTGACAAGGCGGTATGCCCTCACTGTTTCTGCATCTGTATATTTATAATTTTCATTTTCCTGATACTTTTCCCACAACCCTAAAGACGATTGAAAAGAGTCCTTTGCAAATAAATCATTGTAATTATCCGGATTATGCGATATTATCGCTAACGCGCGATAATGCCAAGCATACTCTACAAGTTTCAACAGACGATAAAAACATTCCGTAGGATCTTTAATTTTATTAATCAGCAATATTTCCCCATCAATATATTCATATTTCATAATAGCCGGCAGACTCTTAGGATAAGCATGAATAAACATCCCCCTGTCAAAATATGGAATCTTAACCCATTCCGTACCGACAGCCATAAAGTCTGCCGCTTTATTCATTTCCGCTTTTTTTTCATAGAATTTATGGACAGGGCGGCTCGTAATTTTCTCATACTGGTTAAGAGAATCCTCATGAAAATAAATTGCCACATCATTTCCTGCCGCAAAGGATTCATCAATCACGCTTGCTGTTTCCGCTCTGTCTATTAATACATCATCTGCAAATAAGATAAGCTTGCTGCGCCGGCTTTCTTCCTCCGGGAAAAAATCCCGATAGAGCCAATGCGGGCAGATTAACATATCTTTACTTTCCCAAAACATATCTAAAGTGTGCTTGCAGACCGTAGCAGAATTTGATTTTTCCAAAATGTCTTGGACTCCAAAATATGTAATAATTGTTGTATCATAATTACGCTTTAAAAATTTACCAATATCATAATTATGCTTTAAAAGTATACCAAGCATCTCTGCAACCAGAGAAATACGCACGGCTGCAAAATCCTGCCTTAATAAATATGTACACACTTTCTTGTTTTGCCTCGACGCATCATTTATCCATGCCCTCATCCTTTTTCTCAAGCTGCCCAGAGTAAATATTGTCGTTATTGCGCCAAAGCATTCCAGCGCTATAATAATAACGGTAGTCACACGAAAAATGTGATACCTCTGGGAAATCCACACATATATTGTTATTAAATTCAGCATTTCAAAAAGATAATTCCACAAATAATACCATACCGCATTTTGCCTGTATATGCCATTCTCGCCGGTTTTAACGGGAAACAATTTCTCTTCCCCAATAGAATACAATGCTGCCAGCGCAAGGGAAAACAGGGCTGTTATGGGAAAATTTTTAATGATTACCCATATCCCGTCTTTTAACCCCAGTGTTCTCAGCCCAAGGACTGCTTCCGTTAGAAAGCTTACAACAACCCACCAAACCAGCATAAAAAGAGTATAGTAAAAATAATTTCGGAAAAAAAAGCCGGTATTTTCTTTTATTTTACGTTTCATTATTTAGCGTCCATCCTTTTTAAAACTCGTAATTAGTTACTTCTGCTATTACCTCCTGACGAAAGGCATTGCCGTCATACTGTCAGATTTGAAACTTACCGCCACATATATTATAATACATGAACTAGCATAATACAAATGCAAATACAAAAACAAATGCAAAAAATAAATATAAAAAGTAACTGCATTCTTTAGTCGAGTGCAGTTACTTTTAATATCTGAATCTCAAGCTCAATTTATTCCTGCCAGTTTAAGCTGCTCCTGTAAACTACGGATTTCCGCCGTCAGTTTGGCGTTCTTTTCCTTTTGTCTGGCAATCTCTGTTTCCTGTTTGCTTATTTTCGCCTCTTGTTTACTTATCTTCGCCTCGTATTTCGCCTCTTGCTTGCTTATCTTCGCCTCAAGTTCTTCCTTCATTTCCCTATACTCATCACTAGGTAGCCTAATCAACCGTTCTGTCACATTATCGACCTCCATTTGCAATTCACCATGCTCCGCGAATATCCTCTTCGCTGCATGTCGGAGCAATCTTACATAGTCACGGCACTGCAGTTGTATAAGATTGCCTGCTGATACCTCTTCCTCTAAAATTAATATAACCTTCTCCAAATGCTCTGTCAATTCTTTTTTGGTGAATTTCTTGCGGTTTTTTTGTATACGGAAACGAAGTATTGTATAAGGCAGGAACAAGGTCAAATGCTTATTTCTGATCTCTTCCAGAGAATAGTTCTGGATTTTGACGGTCGGAATCTGGTAGATATGCTCGCTGTTATCCTGAAACAATATGCGGCATTTAAGACGGTCGGGAATCCTGCTGTTTTTTGCAGGATAGATTACCACGGAATGTGGAAATCGCAGCGTAATCTCTCCACAAAATACGAATCTTATTGAAACGTTAAAAGAAAATTTTCAACTTTGCCACCTTTTCTCTGACTTCACCTTTATTTTGGTCTTTCATAGTTTCATAAATCTTTTCTATTTCCTTGTCTAATTCTTCTTCAGACATTTTCTTATATTCTTCAGGAATCTCCAGAATATCGTTTTCACATATCATTCCCTGTTACCTCCTTTACCATAATATCGAACTTCGTGCTTAATTCCTTAAGAGCCTCTATCTGTGCTTCGCATTCATTATAGCCTTTTTCATATATTTTTCAACAAGCATCTTATAATAATCTTCCCATATTTCTTGATTTGAAACATATTTGAATATTTTTCCATCATGGCAGACTACAATGCCAAGACCATAATGATTAATAAAATTGGAATTCAAATCATTGATACTGGGCGGATAACTATTCGGATGAGAATGCAGCGTAATCAGATTATCATACTTTTGTATTTTGGAATATATGCTGTTTGAATATACAATCTGTTCTTCTAAGCAACTCTCGGTTTCCTCCGCTATCACTGTCCGGTGCGCCGCGTCAATCCAGTACATATCCTCAAACTTTGTTCCCGACCTATGTTTCAACATCTTTTTCGATAGTTGAAATATGAGACGATTTAACTCAGGCGAATTGGAAATAGAATCAAATTTTCTGCGGTAACTACCACTGTTAATATATGTATGGTTTATCACTGTATCCTTGTTTCTGCCATACCTTTGCCCTTCATCCTCTGCCTGTGATAAAAAGCAATCTGCTTCAATCTCTCGATTCGCATCTCCCATAAACTGCTTGGTCTCCTTTTCTTAAAACTGTGAAATATGGCGAAACGCCGGAATGTCATGGCTGCCATGAAAGCAGCCACAAATGATTTTCACTTAATTTAATATATCATCTATGATAGAGATTGTAAATAGATTTTTTCAAACAGAATACGAATCTTATTGAAACGTTAAAAATCCCCAGATAAAGCATCTGGGGATCAATTTCAATTTGTTCCTGCCAGTCTAAGTTGCTCCTGTAAACTACGGATTTCCGCCGTCAGTTTGACAATCTCCTCTTTTTGCCTAGTATTCTCCTTCTCTTGTTTGCTTATTTTCGCCTCGTATTTCGCCTCGAGTTTCGCCTCAAGTTTTTCCTGCCATTCCCTGAACTCATCACTAGGCAGCCTAATCAACCGTTCTGTCACATTATCAACCTCCATTTGCGATTCACCATGTTCCGCGAATATCCTCTTCGCCGCATGTCGGAGCAATCTTACATAGTCACGGCACTGCAGCTGTGTGAGATTGCCTGCTGATACTTCTTCCTCTAAAATTAATATAACCTTCTCCAAATGCTCTGTCAATTCTTTTTTGGTGAATTTCTTTCGGTTTTTTTGTACACGGAAACGAAGTATTGTATAAGGTAGGAACAAGGTCAAATGTTTATCCCTGATTTCTTCCAGAGAATAACTCTGGATTTTGACAGTCGGAATCTGATAGATATGCTCACTGTTATCCTGAAACAATATGCGGCACTTAAGATGGTCGGGAATCCTGCTGTTTTTTGCGGGATAAATCACCACGGAATGGGGAAACTTAAGCGTTATTTCTCCAGTATCACCATCTATGTTTTTCGCATGGGTGATTGCGAAATGCACGTCATAGGCAAACATACGGATTACCATTTCATGATCGTTCTCCATCTGACATTCCAGATGATAATAATCTGTGCCGCCTACCAGAAGCGCGATATCCATAAAGGTAGAACCGGGAGGCTCTTCTGAATTTTCCCAAAGGGTAGAAGTCTCTGTCTTTAACAGCACAATGGAAGTTCCCTTCGGGTAATCTTTGCCGTAAACTTCTTTAAACAACGGAAATAGCTGCTCCGGCATGATGTCAACAATTGCCTTTAAAATCTCATCCCACAGTTTAGCGCCGTCATAAGCTGCGGTTTCTTTCTTAAGTGTTTTTTCTGACATTAAATCCTCCTCTTTTTTCTGCTGCAATGGTTAAAACATTGCAAATACTAACAAGTTACTTTAAGTTGCCTTAAAACTGTGAAATGTGGCGAAACGCCGGAATGTCGTGGCTGCCATGAAAGCAGCCACAAATGATTTTCACTTAGTTTAATATATCATCTATGATAGAGATTGTAAATAGATTTTTTCAAATCTAGAAAAAAATTTCAATGTCCGACTAAATCTGCGCAATATCCTCATTTATATACCCGCCCATTTGCAGAGCCTTATTATTGGGCGGGTATATTTATGCAACGCCGATTTATCCTTTACACAATTCAAATAATGTCTTTAATCCCACTCACAGATAACTATGTTAGTGCCGTATTCCCCAAAATCACCATCGTTCCATGTTCCATCTCCAAAATAATAATCGATATAATCCTCGTCTCCGTCATTATTTGGTTCCCCGCTATGCCAGTTAGTATAGGACATAACGCTTCCATCTACCCATCTCCACACACCTTCCTCGGCAGCGTCTGACGCGCCAAAGAACGCATTCTTATATCCTCGTTCCCTAATCCATGAATACACTGCTTCATTCTCTTCAACGGACTCAATAATTGCCAAATGTCCGCCGAGAGATTCGCAATATGCCTTTGCTTCTTCCCATGTTTCAAAACCAGTGTAGAGACAGTAGCTGCTGCCATTCCATTTAAATGCATCTTCAGGAATATTTTTCATTAAAAATTCCTCTAATAAGTTCTTTTTTACATTTCCGGAAGCATCATAGATACTCCAACTATCGGCATCTGCAGCCATTCCCGTCGTATTATCCGGTTCTGTTTTGCTTATAGTGAAAGGATACTCGCCACTATCTCCGCTTATAATGTCATAACTATCATTCACTTTCCCTTCAAAGCTTATAAAAAAGTACTTATCCGGATGTTCTAACCAATCCTTACTCTCTATCGTGCAGGAACCTGACTGCGGATCATAATTTAAGATATCGAGCGTAGTACCGAAATCAAAATCATCTCTTCCTTTCATCGGTCCAAAATCACTGACAACAGCTAAAACATTTTCTCCGACCGGTAAAATATATCGTCTGCTGTTTGCCACCCTGCCGGGATCTCTGGCAGCATAATACGTTCCCTGCCATACACCTGCAAACGGAGTAATATCCTCCGGCATAGTGTCTGAAACCCCCGAACCCGTTTTATAATATTTCCGTCCATCTATATCAATACCAGCCATATCAGTGCTTAAGCTTATTGATTCAATATTATAATCTCCTTCATCTGTCATGCTGATAAGCTTGCCGCTGCTTTCCGTCGCAATATCCATGACAAGCAACTGTTTCTCTCCATTCATCGTTACGGAATAACACTTTTCATATTGCTTATCGATAGTAAATATCGGTTCTTCATTGTCCGTAGGTGCATAGGCATATGAACCAGAGAAGTCTATGTCTACCGCCTCGTTAAAAAGAAACAGCTTAGGGACAAAAGCCTTCTGTTCTGATAACCGCAAGCTTCCCAATAAGGTAATCTCGCCAATCGGTTTATTTATTTTAAGTTTAAGCAAAATACTATACTCTGCCCCGCTTTCTTCCGCCTCGTTTTCTTCTTCCTCGCTTTCTTCTATCAGTTCAGATTCCAGAACGATAATTTCATCTTTATTCATCACCACATTATAATCATTGATTGCAACTGTCTGTCCGGATAACATCTCCAATATGGCGTTTTCGTCACCGGCGCTTAATTGATTTAGCAGTTCGTTTATATTAATATCGGTACAGTACAATTCAACTTCGATATTTGATGATTCCGATCCGCTGCTTGCCATACCTTCATATGTATACATCATGCCTTTGTGCTTCATCCTAAAAGAAAAATCAACACTGCGGCCGTCTCCATCCGTTTTTTCTGCGCCAAACTCTGCATCTGTCAGAATATCGTACGCCGGATCAAATTCTATGGTAAGCTCCTCCCCATGCGGTATATCTCTGCAGTCAAGCAGATTTTTAAGCTGAACCTCATTTTCCAGAAGCGGTACTCCATTGATAGCGCTGGAATACAAATTGTCATATACTTCACTCATATCCAGATTACAGCAATTTGATACATTGTCGCCACCTTTAAGTAATTCCTCAAAATCCTCAATGTTTCCTGCATTCTTTATCTCTTTTAAAAAACCGCAGTTTTTAAATATACTTCCGCCCAAAGAAAGTGTGCTGCCGTGCATTTCCACACTTTCCAATGAGGTACAGTCTTTAAAAGCAGACCATCCAATCTCAGTAACACTTTCTGGTATCACGATTTCCTTTAAGGAAGTACAGTCTTCAAAAGCAGACGAGCCAATCTCTGTAACACTTTCCGGTATCACGATTTCCTTTAAAGATGTACAGCCTTCAAAAGCAGATGAGCCAATCTCTGTAAGGCTTTCCGGCAAAGTAATGGATTCCATGGACTCGTTTCCCTCAAACAAGCCAGACGGTATCTCTTCTACGCCTTCCGCTACTTTGTAATTCTTAAAACGTCCGTTTCCAAAATAAATCTTACCGGTTCCATGATATACATTTCTGCCACAGTACATATAAAAAATAAGCAATACAACGCCCGCTGCAAGAAACGGCAGCGCTTTTTTGAATTTTCTTTTCCTGTCAACCTTTGCCTGCACTCTTTGCCGCTTATTTTCCTTTTCTCTTTCTACCTCGGCATCCTTTGCCGCCTTAATCGTCTTTAAATGCTCCTGATAATCCTTAAGCATCTGCCTTCTTTTATAATCCAGTTCCTTTACATCAACGATTTCGGCAAGTTCGCCTTGCATGGTTTTTATGGTATTGCAAATGGCATCGCAACGCTCCGGCTCCAGCCCCGACTCCATGCCGTTTTCCAATTCCGTATGTATGCTTTGCAAAGTCTGCAAATGATTCTCTATGATTGCCGCCTCGTTACGTCTGCGCTTAATCTGCTTTTCCAGCTCTGCGGTCTGCTCCGAAAACCATTCTTTTGTTCCTTTGACTGCCGCATCTACTTCTTTGCCGATTTTTTGTTTTTCCAATCCTTTGATTTCTGCAAGGATTTCCCTGTAATTGTCCGCATAATCCTTTTCAAAGGTCTCAAAGCGGCTTTTCCGTTCCTTCCTGAATTGTAATGCGGTCTTACATTTTATCATGGTTCTCTGAGTTTTCCGTATTCTTAGGCATTCCTCAATATTCTGCCATACCGCATCTGACTGCGAAAGGTCAGTTCCATCAGATATATCAGCTCTGCCAGATATATGGGTCCTGCCAAGGATATCTCTTAACAGCCCATCTACCTCTTCTGCTTCATCATCCGCTTCCTGTTTGCTTTCACTGTATACCAGAGCCTTTTCCAGCAGATATCTTGCAACCTCTTCCGAAAGCTGATTCCTTGTTCCTGCCAGTTTCCTTACCATCGACTCAGAAAAATGCTCCCACTTTTCAAACGCGAAACAGATTGCCGCAATAGCGCCCTTATCTTCCTTCTGCTCCCACAATGCCTGATAATCCTTTTCACTCAAAGCCTCATAATAAGCTTTCTGTTCTTCAATCAAGCGGTTGTTATCGGCAATTTCCCGCTCTTGTGCCGATATAAGGTCTTCCAGTGTCTGTATATGCACACTGTCATCGGAAGAGGCTCTTTCTTTGCCGATTCTATGCAGAAACTGCTCAAGCATCTCTTTTTCTTCTTTTCTCTTCTTTAAATCTCTCGTATGCTTTTCCACATTTCCAAGCAGGGCTGCATACGTCCGTATATCCGCTTCGATACGGGCATCCTGCTCTTTCATATCCTTTATAAGAATATCCATGCTCATCTTTTCTGCCATATTGCCCCCTCCTTTTGTTATCTATTGTAATGCTATTATCTATTGATATTTTCCAAGCCTGTCTACAATGATAATCGAAATATCGTCTGCCGAACCTTTCTCTCTGGCAAGTCCGGCAATCCCTTCGCAGACCGTTTTCGCATCTGTTCCTTTGCCAAGCATATCCTCCAGCTCATCCATATTCAGATAGTCATGAATGCCGTCGCATGTAAGCAGCAGATTATCATCTTGCTCCGGAATGTTATCCCGCGTTTCTACACGCAACTTATTAAAAAGCCCTTCCGCGTTTCCGCCAAGACAGGCGTTTATCTGATTGCGAATCGGTGATTCCAATGCTTCCTCTTTTGTCATTTCTCCTCTGTCTACCATTTCCGCAACAACAGTCTGATCTTTGGTCAGCGGCGCCATAAAATTTTTTCCTGAATACAATCTGCAGTTTCCGATATGAATGACTACCGCCTTTTCTTTGTTCATTACCAGGGCAGTCATGGTTGTTGCCATGCTCTCATAACCGGGATTCATCTGCCCCGTTTTCTTAATCTGCATGTTGGTACGCTCCATCAACGCCCTGATGTCTTCCTCGACCAGATTGGTCCTGCGGTTCAATACACGAATGCTGTCTACCGCAAGAAGCGATGCCTTTTCACCGCCCGGATAGCCGCCCACGCCGTCAGCTATCGCAACCAGCAGATTCTGTTCGCCTGTATATTCCATTGTCAGAAATCCGCCGGCAAGAATCGTATCTCCGACCAATACCCTGTCCTGACACTCTGTTTTTCCCATGCCTTTCTCTACATAAGCATATATCTTCATCATTATCTCCTTCTACCTTATTACTGCCTTCATCTGCACCGGTGAATGCTCTGCATCAATCTCCTGAATCACAATTTCATTATCACTTATTACGCCCTCGTCAAAAATGAAACGCGACAATGGATTAATCAAAGCGTCTTCGACTACGTTGCCGATTCCGCGGCCGCCGTTTTTCAGATTTCCACATGCCTTTTGCAGCAAGGTTTCTCTTGCCGCTTCTGCAATAACAAGCTTAATATTTTTCTCTACTCTTAGGTTCGCAATAATCTTTTCTATTTGCGCGTTCAGAATCAGTTTGGCGGTTTCCGGCCTGATAAAATCGAATACAACGATGTTTTCGCCAATTCGGTTGAGAATTTCCGGTCTTCCAAGCTCATACTTAAAATAATTTTCTATTGCTTCTTTTACCTTTTTACTAATCTGCGCGTAATCCTCATCGGGCGTAACATTATCCACCTTTTGTCCGTTCTCCTGACGGAACATGCCGAGGTTGCTTGTGAAAATAATAATTGTTTCTGAGAAATACACCGTCTTTCCCTGCCCATCCGTCATACGCCCATCTTCCAGTATCTGAAGAAATTTATCAAAAATAGAGCCATGCGCTTTCTCAATCTCATCAAACAATAAAATTGAAAACGGATGTTCCCTGATTGCATTGGTAAGCTGTCCGCCCGCCTCATAACCAACGTATCCGGGAGGCGCTCCAAGCAGCTTCTGGTCAGACTGCGCCTGTGAATACTCACTCATATCAAAACGGATACAGCGGTTCTCGTCTCCGAATAGTATTTCCGCCAGGGTTTTGGCTGTCTCTGTTTTTCCGGTACCGGTCGGTCCTGCAAAAAACAGGATTCCTTTAGGCTTTGTATGTGAAGAATGCTGTAACCCGGACATACCGGTCGCCGCCCTCTTTACCACGTCCATCGTTTTGGTAATTGCCTCTTCCTGTCCCTTTACACGTTTATTGAAACTATCCTGTGCGTTTCGCAGCGTGGTCTGCAAGTCCTCTCTTGTCCACGGATTTTCCCTGATTCCATAGCGATATAAATCAACCACCTCATACATCTTTGAAATCTGGATTCCTTCATTCTGGCATAATGCGCGTAAATCATTTAACTCAAGGAAAGTAAACCCTTCCGTCATGCCGACAAACTTATCCTGTATCTTCTCAAGCTCCGCCCTGCGCTTCACGGCAAGAGCGTCTGCCTCCGCATCTCCAAGTTCCTGCCTCTCCTGCTCGCTTACCTCAAAGTCCTTAATGCCTTTTTCGTAAATATCGCTTCTGAAAAAACTTTCAAACGCATCGCTCTTTACAAAAGCCTCCCTTTCTTCCCTGCCCGGCGTTGATAAATGAAGGATTTTAACATTGGGATTGTTAAGGCAGAACCATGTCGGCAAATCATTGGTCTTGTCTACCAGCATAATCAGGAGATTTTTGGCAAACTGCGGTTCTGCATTCTCCTGTCCTTCTTCGGCTGCCACCGGGCAATCCTGTACGGAACCAGCCATTTGCAGCAGCGTCGTATAACTGTTCACTTCCGCCTGTGATAAATTATCCGGCAATGTAATATAGCGGGAAGCCATATTCATAATAACCGCCGTAAGCTCCTCATTTTGCGTCAGCGCCCTTTCAATCACGCTCGGCGCAATCTCTCCTTCCTCTGCTGAAAAAGGAACCGCTATGTACTCATCGCGGATTGCCGTCCGGCAGCCTGAAATCTTCCTGAAATTTTCTAACGTCTCTGTACCAAGCTGGCTGGAAAATCCATGTATGTTGTCAAACGTAATAATATTCTGATAACCATGCTCCATCAAATAACTCACCAGATACCCATTCAAATCAGAAACCGATCCGTCAGATGGATACTGAAATTGATCCTGTACATTTCCTTCCATGATTAGAATCGGTTTTACCTTATGAAAAATATCTAATTCTTTATGCCACTTTGTCACGTAATATCCGTTACTCATGCCTGCCTCCTTCCATACTCTCCTGTATTTTCTCCCGAAAATCCGGTTTATGAATCCCTACTGATATCGTACCGTCTTTTGCAGGGAAATTTTCTACCAAAAACTTACCGCTATGTTTATTAATATAACTTTCATACTTTTCTTTATATTGGTCTTTCAGATAATAAATTGTCTGATTGTCTGAGCCTTTTAACACATGTCCGTTATTTTGCCCTTCCACATAGGGACCGTCAATCAGCACTGCTATGCCCTTCATGATATCTGCCGTTTCCTGCCATTTTAACAGTTCTTCCATCTGATAGCCGGTATACACCAGAATATCTTCCGTCCACTCGCTAACTATCTTTAATAATTGCCGTAAAGAATCCTTATCGTAAAACGGGTCTCCTCCGGTAATCGTAATTCCGTCGATTGCCCCCCTCGCACTTAGCTGTTCCAAATAAGCGCGAAGGCTTTGCTCATCCGTCTCCTTTACATGCGCAGGATTCCACAGCTCCGGATTCGCACATCCCTTACAGGCATGAGGGCAGCCATATGTCCATATTCCTATACGCTCGCCCGGTCCAAGTACATGCACCGGATATAGTATTCTTGCAATTTTCATTTTTCACACTCTGCTCCTACTCTGCACGGAAAAACGCAGCAGCAGCATCCGAAATATCAGACTCCGCTAAGCCAATCTCATCTCCAAGCTGCAAGCGGTAATTCTCTTCCCGCTCCAATCTGCGCTTGTTAATGAAAATAGGGTTTTCCGTGCCGCCGCTATAATTACGGTCTTCCCTTTTGCAAAATGAAATGTGCCACGCTCCGTCTATGTATCGCAGGATTGCATGCTCCCTGCTTACCTTGCGTTTCCCTTCGCTTTCAAAATACTCCCCACCGAGCGCCTGTCGCCCCAGCTTAATCCAGTCGCCATTTAGCGGCAGATAGCATCTTCCGTCCAATGAACGCAGAGCAGTAACCGCCAAGGGGTCCTTATAAACAATCTCTGTCCTTGCTTCCGATTCGGGGGTAATATCTCCAATATATTCGCCGCATTCGCAAAACTCCCGCCCCGGCTTATAAAGCATCCTCGCATTACAGTGCGGACAGCTTATATATTCCGCTATCTCATCTATTATGTCTATTATTCCATTTATTCCCCCTGTTCCGGCATTAGCATTATCGTTATCATCACTAGTCACGGATTTCGGTTTTCGTAGTTTTTCAACCTCTTCTTCTATTTTATCTTTATCCAGAAGACTTAAACTAACACGCGCCAGAGAACATCCACAGCCTTTACATACTGCAGCATTCGGTTCGTTGACAGGATTCTCACATTGCAGATTCCTGCATATTTTTCTTTTAATTTTCATCAGTGCCTCTCCTTATTATTCGCTCATATATCGTTTTCCTTGCTGTTTCCTCTTTGCTTTCTTATCCACTTTGGACAGGCTCTTTGTTTTACTCTTATGCTCTGTCATTGTATAACTGTCCATACTCATAATTACGGCATATTCCTGAGACGGCGGCAGCATTCTCACCCGCTGCTTTAGGACTACGCCCCTCTTTTCCAGTTCTTCCTCAATCTCATGGAAACTGTCACAAAAGTGTACCTGTTCTTCTTCCAGATACTCCTTTTCTTCCTGACTGATATCCCTGTCTGCATCATCTAAGCCGACGATTTCCATTGTGATACGCTCACCGTTATCTACAACATGAATACCGCTTCCTTCTCCATATGAAAAAACTGTATTATGTACCTTATCCCCTGACTTTTTGGCAATGTCCTTCGTACCGAGCACCTGATATCCCATCTCTTCCATAACCTCATTGAGGATTCGCGTAACTTCCCTGCTCTCCTGAATACGCAGGTTCTCTTCCTGAAGTTCTTTTGCCTTTTGGTTAAGCAGCCTTACATCTTCCTCTACCGTTTCAGGATTCAGATAAAAATGCTCCGGTTTTCTTCCTAACAGCTTACAGCTTGCGCGATACTGGATATATGCCTCTTCAAAAGGCTCTCTCCATTCTTCAAGGGTTTTATTCCATTTTTCCCTGGCTTTCTTAATTTTTCTGAATTCTCCATAATATACCTCGCGCAATATCAGGTAAGAACGATACTCCTGCTGCTTTTTACACAGCTGCTCCATCTTAAGCACGCTGTCTTTATGAAAATGGAAAAACGCCCTGTCGTTTACAATCTCTTCATATTCTTCTTCCATAGAAAACAAGAGTTTTTCAAATTCCTGTTCCTCTGTGGTTCCCGGCAATCCCCCTGTGATTCCCGGCTTTTCTTCTCCTGTCTGGTTTTTAGCTAAATATGCATCGACAAGACTATGTTTTTTCTGTTTCTCCTGTACCAATTCACTGATAAATGCTTCCAGTTCAGCTCTTGTTTCCTCCGAGCCTTCCGTCTGGCTGCGCACATTCTCCAAAATGTCGTCAAAGTTCGCTATTACGATGATATCCTCGGCACGGACTACCTGTTCCTTTACCCCTACATCTTCCTGTTGCCTGTTCGCAAACTCTTTTTCCCTCTCCTGCTCTCTTTTTTTCTCCCGCTCTATTATATTGCTGGCAGATGACAGAAGGGCATCCATTTCCCTTCCCTTTTTATAAAGATCCTTACATCTTTTATTGACTTCTGCCTCGATTTTTCTCTCTTCTTCCAGACGTTTCCGTTCCCTCTCTGCTTCTCTTTGCAGTCTTTCGCGTTCCCTGCGCTCCTGCTCCATCTTGCGCGCCTGGTTTAAATCATACGTTGATACTTTCGGTCCGCTCATGCTATGTCCTCCTGACTTTGGCACCATGCCTGAAACTCTTTTGTATCTTCAAACTCCCTTGCAACTGCTAACGCCTCGTCTACTGTAAGCGTATTCGTCCACTCAATGGCATGTTGATATAATTGCTCCCTTGTCTCAAAATCCTGTCCATGATAGTGAAACAACGCTTTTCCTGCCAGCAGATAACCCAGCTGCCACGCCGCGATTTCCTTATCTTTAGACCTTAAATCATCCAACAGCTTTTCCGCCTTTTTGCTGCGTTCTTCATCATGCAGCTGTTCCTTTAAATATATGGGAATCAGCCCACTATCTGCTAATTCCTGAATGGAAGCCGGTATTGTTCCATTTGCTTTGTTATTTCCCATCTCCGCCAAAAACAGATGCACGCCAAGCTCCTCGCAGGTATATCCTGTCGATTCGTCCGTTATTTTGGGAATATGCCAGTAAAACTTTTTCAATTTAGGTTCTATTATATACAGCAGTTTCCAATATGCCTTATTTCTTTCCACCTCATCTCTGACGACATTGTCCAAAATAATCCTTGTATCTTCGCATGCTGTTGTGTATTCACTGTATTCGCTTCCATTTTCCTTAAAGAAATCTCCTAAATAGCCACGTCCAACCTGCTTTATCCCATCCTGCCAATGACTTCCCAATTCATCCGCCAAAGTATAACTGTCCTGAATCTGCTTTTTATTGAATCCGAAAGTTTTCTCATAGGTCAGGCTCGCCTCAGAATTGCCTGATGCGGCTTTGCCGGAAGACGCACTCGCCTCCCCTCTCATATCCAAATCTTCCATCACATCAGGATTATTAAGCCACTGCTTTACCTTTTCATAACTCCAGCGTTTTTTATTGGCATCCGGGTTATTACTGTAATAAGTCAGGCCGTGGATCAGCTTTACTAACTCCCGCGGCATTCCCAATGATTCGGGAATATTAATGCCTACGGTTTCACGCAGGTAATAACGTTCGTATTCGTCTGAAATCTCATCATAAGGCATCTTCCCCGTATAAAGTTCATATATGGATATTCCCAGAGAATAATAGTCCTGTAATGCGCCCGCTACCCAAGTTGACCTCGTTTCCGGGGAGGCATAAGCATTGCTGCGCCCGGTATCGGTAATCATATGTGTCTGCCCTTCATCCGCCACACTACTGATGCCAAAATCGATAATCCGATAATTGTTATCTTCATCCATCAAAATGTTTGCCGGCTTAATATCTTTATGATAAATATTCAGCTCATGCAAAGTATGAAGTCCTTCATTTACCTGCGCAATCAATTTTTTCAATTCCCTATATGAAGTAATCGGCCTGTCAAAATTGCGGTACAATGGCGAAATTTCATAAGATTTCTCAATTTCTCCTGTGCGTGTCTGAATCAACGTCTTTCCCGTTTCCACCATATAAGAAAGATAATCCCGCTCTCGTCTCACTAATAACTCCGCTACCTCTTTTTTCAATGACACATCCTTAATATAAATCTTTACCGCATATTGTTTGCCATCCTTTTCACCGACATAAACCTGTGCCTCACCGCTTTTGTAACTAATGGCATCCACGATGGTATATTCACTGACTTTGTCGCCGCGCCTAAGCATATAATTTGCATTCCACTGCTTTTCCTGCTGCATACTGCTTAAGACTGTGCTTTCTCCGCCTGGTTCGTACTGACTGCTAAGCACCGTGCCTTCTCCATTTGATTCGTACTGGCTGCTAAGCACCGTGCCTTCTCCATTTGATTCATACTGGCTGCTAAGCACCGTGCTTTCGCCATTTAATTCATTCTGACTGCTTAAGATAGTGAAATTATCCATCTGTTATTCTCCGTTTCTATTAGTTTAGGTTTATGTCTGCGCGCCTTTTTCTCATTCATTTTACGATTATGGTAATCTACAATTTTATACCACAATCATAATATCATGGTATAAATGTAATTTCAATACAATATTATTTATTGAATACTTTATTGAATACTTTATTGAATATTCAATATGTCATTCGCCATGTATCAATTTTTAAATTACTCCTGCAATAGATACACTTCCACCTTCTCTCCTCTTATAAAGCCATCCACTACAGCCACATACTGTCCGCATGCCTCATCCCAGAGCGCTTCTTTAATTATAAGTTCCTCATCTTCCATCTGCAAAATCACTGTGAGCTTACTTCCCGACCTGCCGGGAATCTTAAGAAACAGCTTATCCTCTGATTTTTCAAGCGTCACCCGCTGCCCATACTGTGGTTCCGCACCCCTGACCGCACCTGCGCTCCTTCGCAGTTCCGACGTTGAAAATGCAAAGCGTTCTACATACCCGTCACGAATATGCCTAATCAGCTTGGCAATCCTTTCCTGCTCCTGCATACGGCTCAAATGCGCAATCAGAATGTTCTTTCGGATTTCCTCTTCATGCTCCATCAGCTTAAGCCCTTCGGCAAGCCCTTCTTCCTCACAGACGCTCTCTACAGTCATTGCCCTATGCAGCCTTTTCTGACATACATCGCATATTTCCATATGCTCTGCCACCTCTTCCATCCAGAGCAGATAGTCTTCAGACATATCCGATGCATCCATATATTTTATGATTTCCTCCGCAGTCAGATGTTTATCCCTCATATTAATCCAGCACCTCGCACACTTCTTCAATCAGCTCTTCCCTCATCTTTTGGCGCAGCCTTAAGCTCCAGTTCTCAAAATCCTTCACCTTAAAATGTTCGCCAAAAATCATATCGCTGATGTAAACGCCTTCTTCCCTTTCTTCCATGCCATCCAGAAAGGCATCGCCCCAATACAGATGAAGCCTGGGAAACCATTCATTCATCTCATCAATGAAATTATCGGCGCTTTCTTCCACGGTATCTTCCCTTACCGTCTCAAACGCCCATTTCGGAGAGCTTAATTCCTTTGAGCCGGGATTATGCCTGTGAAACAGCACCATCGTATAACAGCAGCCTACCGTCCGATATGGCTTGCCCTTCTGGCTGACCATTCTATGCAGATACTTCTTTACCGCTTCAATCTGCTCAAGCCTCTGCTCCTGTTTAATTAGGAGTTTCTCCGGATCGCAATAGGTTTCTCTACTGCTAAAGCGAAAGAGTTCCTGCTCTTCCGCTTCGCTATACGAACAGAGGCTATATCTGCTTCTTCTCACATAGTCGAACGCCTTGTTCTTGGCTATCGCCGTACAGAATGTAGTAAATTTAGCCTCTTTTTTATGAAATGTATATATCTTATCGGTCGCGATTGCGGTAAGCGTCTCCTGCGCCACTTCATCCAAAGCATTCTCATCCAAATGCCCTGCGTTTCTCAATATCATTGCGACAAATCCTCGCAGATACTGATACAATTTTTCATACATACTATCAAGATTCATTCCCTCATCCAGACAATATGCGTCATATTCTGCTTCAATTTCATCAATTATGCTGCTGTTCATCAGTTTCCCCCTGCTTAGCGGCAAGACTATACCATTTCTTTGCCAGGGCATAATCCGTCTGCACGCCGTCTCCCGTTTCATACATAGCGCCCAGATTGCTTTGTGCCGCCGCAATGCCTTGCTCAGCTGCCTTCCTATACCACTCCGCCGCCTGTGCGGGATTTCTTTCCACTCCTTTACCATCATCATACATCAAGCCTAAATAATATTGGGCTTCGGCATAGCCTTGTTCCGCATATGATTTCATCTGTAAAAAGGTCTCGTTTCCCCAATCTTTCTTGAGTAAATCCATTATCCTGCTATGTACTTCTTCGTCAAAATATTCATATTTTCTTGTTTTTTTGCTCATCTTATTATCCCCTATCTTTGTATTTATTGCAATATAAATTATCATTTTATTTATTCGGCAATTTCTGGTACCACTTCATTTCGGCTATGGCGCGTTTCCGCAAGCCTTTCATTTTAATATACGCATAATCTTTATCCGACTCACGGCTAAACGCCATGCGGTCTTCCCACGCAGCCGTTTCAAATTCCGTACCTTTAAGTGTCTCGTTAGCCAGTCTGAACAACAGGTTGTTGGCATACCGCGCCCCCACCTCTCCTTTCAGGCAATCGACCACCTCTTTCACTACCTGTTTCTTTTTATCTTCCTCGCTGATAGTGACTGTCAGCACATATACATTTTCCCTTTTCTGCGTGCGAAAAGGCCCAATCCAGTTTTTTGTTTCTGACATGATTACTCCTCCTTTCCCCCAAGGAACTGTGGAATTGCCCTTTTTACCGGTATGAAATGTTTCGCTCCAAGTTCCTGCATCGTCATAAATATTTTATCCTTGTTATGGCAGGATAACTCTAAATCATGCGACAGCTGCAATTTAGGCGAAGCAGCATACCATTGCAGCTCCATGGTATCCTCAAGTTTCTGGAAATGTGTAAATGATGCCCTCAAAATACCCTCGCCCGTATCCAACTCCCTCGCCGTAATCAACTCGTTCACCAGAATCATTCCATTATAAGTTCCTACCAGCCATATATTTTTACCCACTATGCTGTTTCTTGCCCTGATTAGCCTTGTGAGCGGATAACTGTATACATTTTCATTTTCTTTGTCTTTCTTATGCTCCATCTCCTCTATGCATTTATTCAATTTTTTCATATTAAATATGGATACCGGATGCCATGAATCCGCCTCGATGCAAGGATGTTCGCTGTCGTCTGCATCAGCCGCCTTTTGCATCAGCCGCCTTTTCTGCGCAGGATATTCATCAATATCGGCAAGATTCACGATGCACGGACAGTTTCTTCCTGAAAGCGCTAACGCTTCTCCCTCTTCTTTGCTCAAATGCTGGAGTTCAAATTCGGATATCAGGGGCATAACCACATTATTATCATAGATTACGTCGCCGCATAATCTGCTGATTTCATTCAACAGTTCATAATCCTTGCTGTATAAATAAATCCAATTACTGCAGTTGTCACAAATAACAAATGCTATATCCCCATATTTGTTCTTCATCTGCATTTTACTCTGTACAATCAGATAGAATCGGATATTTCTGCTCCTGGATGCCGTAATCATGGAATCCATATTGTTTATCCTGGGGATGTTCGCAAACTCATCTATAATATAGTTCATTCTGACAGGCAATCTGCATCCCGGCTGTTTCTGCGCCGACTTTATCAGAACCTCATACAACTGTTTCAAAAAAAGACTCGCAACAAAATGGGTGAAGGCATTTTCGTCAGGAATTATCAGATAAATGGCGGTCTTTTTACCAATCACGCTGTCAAACTCCAATCCGTCCTGAGACAAAAATTCCACAAACTCTTCATTGGCGACTAATTTATTAATCCCGGTAGCAACTACCGCCTCAATAGAGCCTACCGTTCTTTCAGAGTTATTGTCGAGGGTTCCGAGTTTTCTCTTGATTAAAGACTCGCCAAATAATGCTTTAACAGCACCCAATACCTCTTTGCGCGAATCCAGATATTGACTCCATAAAGTGCTTAAGCTTTTTATATTACATTCATCTCTTTTTGCCTTTTCCAGCAAAATAAGCATAAAGCCTGTAAGCACGTCGGCTGCCGAATTCGTCCAAAAAGGTTCTTTCATATCGTCTCCGATTATCATTGTGGATAACTCGCTTGCCATTTCCACTGCTTTGCTCTTTTCGCCATTATGATAAAAATCATAGGGCAACGCTAACGGATTCCATGTATTTCCTTCTCTGAAATCCCGAAGATTCAGGCAAAAAACCCGATATCCCCTCTGCTCTACATTGCAGACAGTCTTTTCATATATTTCGCCTTTGGGATCCGTAATCACAAAAGATTCTCCGGCTCCGCTCAATATCTCTACCATTGGCATCCCCAAAAGACGCGTCTTCTTGCTGCCGGTGGCGCCGAAAATAATGGTATGGCTGTCGCCGGTATCAACGTATGCCTTCCCGTCTTGCACGATTAGCGGCACGCCGCCGGATAGGTAATCTTCTTTCTCCAAATCAATTTCCGTTAATCTTTCTTTAAGTTCTTCCTGTGAGATAAACTTCGTTCCATTCATCTTATTCATATTGATATTCCTCCCATTTCTCAACTTCTCTTGGCTGGAATCCCAGTATTTTTTCCTTCTCGGCTGTTTTTTGCAGATTTATCAACAACTTCCTCGACAATTCCACAGATATCAGCCGCTCCATTATTTTATCTTCAAGCATTGCCTCATAGATTACAGCCCTCGCCGCATTCTGCAGGATGAACTCCACATGTTCATCCGCCTTCCATTTCCTCTCTTCCAGCCCCCTCATAATGAATGCCTGCTCCCTGTCGCCTATGCTGAATCCATATTCTCCACATATATTCCTGATAATATCAAACTGCTCTTCTATGGAAAACTCCTCTGCATAAACGATGCGTGTAAAGAAATACTGTTCTATACATTTTTGTACAGATACCGCATCCTCGGCGTTTTTTATAGTAAACAGATAATAAAGCCGCTGTTCATTTTCTTTCAAATATTCAAGAAATCCGGGCAGTTCATCCCTATTAAGCGTTTCTTTGGAAATCTCTATCAAAGAGCAGCCTGTATAATCTTTGCCGGTATCAGCATGTCTATGTAGGGCAATGCTAAATTTTTCAATCAGCTTTTTCTCCTCTGACAGCTCCTGCGTCTTAAATAAGAACCAGTCCTTTTTTCCTATCTTTGAAAGGATTTTATCCATCTGCTCCTGCGCCCTTCTTCCATACCTTTGGACATATAAATAGTTGGGTATGGGGGTATAGATTCCCTCATATATTCCGATTTCTTTTATTTTATTAAGTTCCTGCAATATCGTATTTGATACGGTAGTATAATTATGGCTCATGCTTTCATTCTCCTTTCGCCAGCTTTTTCATGATATATTTTAATCGCCCCTATATAGCAAAACCCTCACCGGAACAGCTAAAATTCCTCATCTGCACACTTAACCGCTCTGTGGAACATCCAATCCAATTACTGAATATTCATATTTTGGATACAAAATCGAATATATATATGTCTAATAAAAAAGCTTATAATAATAAAATCGAAACAATAAACCAATAATGACAGAAATAGGTAATTGTAAAAGCAATGTAAAAGGAGATGATATTATGCAGCAATTCATTCCAGTTAAGCCCGAAAAGGAAGTTATCTCTATCCGCTTAAATACTGAACTATTAAAAGAAATAGACACTGCTGCAGAAAACGCTCAAATCAGCCGTAACGAATTTATCAACCAGTGCATCATATTTGCGATGGAGCATTTAGGACGTGATAAGAGTTAATGAAAAATCAGGTCGGATGGGGGCTCCATATCCGGCCTGATTTTATAATATTGATTTAGAATTAAATTTTTAATCTATTTTTACACCGTGCATTTCCGCTTCTTTAGCGTTGGCGTAGCCCGAATTTCTGGCTTGTTGATTCTGCTCGTCTGTATAAGAGCCTGCATCTAACTCGTGATGTTCATACAGCTGCGCAGTTTGTTTGGCATCCTTCCACACATACCCATCATATTCAAACCAGTTGAAAGCCGATGTCCTTGAACTTGCCAATTCTGCGCCGCCTTCGCTTGAAGCATTAACGCTCGCAGTTACGTTTCCTAAATTAGACTGCCATGCTGCCATTCCAAATTTAACTGATGCCTTCAGAAAAGGCACTAAAATCAATTTGCCGAAAAACGCAATTGAGGCAAGTATATTCAAAAAGAAAAGACCGATAGCAGCTTTTTGGAAATTTCTAAACAGAAGCAGGAAGTTGCCTACCCATCCTCCAAGCAAGCCTAAAATCATTACTGCAATTCCTAATCCCCCATTAGCTCCCGACAGCATGCCGCCCACTATAAATCCGATAATAGGCAATAATATGCAAAGGAAGCAATTTAGAAAAGTGAATGGTTTAATGTGTGTTTCATCATAAACTCTCTGAAAACGGTTTTTAATAGGGTTTCTCATGGTAATTCTCCTTTTTTGTTTTTTATTGTATCATATTATGAATACTTTTGTACATTATAATTTGTATTCATAAAATAAATACCTCATTTATGCCGCCACTTTACACGCGTTCTGCATATTAATCTCTTTACCATTGAGAAACCCTCAAATTTTTTATTATTTTTTTGTATAAAAAAGGCGTAAAGCCTTTGATTCAAAAGACCTTACACCATGTTTTGTGTAATATATATTAGTTACGGAGTTATTATGCCTTTATTGCCCTATAAATTTTCCATCAATTACAACAAATACAACTCCTTATACTTCTCTTCCAATTTCACATTTTCTTTTTCAACCGCCGCGATTCTTCCGTCCTTTAAGAAAATATTATTATCGGAAATCGTACTGACAAAATCTAAAATATGACTTGATATAACAACGATGCTCCCCATTTCTTGCGCTGCCTTAATAGCCTGCTTGAGCGCAATAATCCCCATTGTATCTATGCCGTTCGTTGGCTCGTCTAAGATTATCAGGGGCGGATTCCCCATAAAAGCCGCAATAATCGCCGCTTTTTTCTGATTGCCCATTGAAAGTTTGCAAAACTCGTGATTTTGATAATCGCTCAAGCCAAACATGCTAAGAGCTTGCCCGGTTTCTTCCCTAAAGCGTCCGTCGTATTTATAATCAGACACCATATGTAGAAAATCCTTTAGCGTCAGTCCGTAAGCAAGCTCCATCTTATCCGGCATATACCCGATTTGCTTTCGGTTTTCGTACTCTCTCGTATCGCAGCCATCAAGAAGCACACAGCCTTTATCTGCTTTTAATACGCCCGCCATGACTTTAAGCAAGGTGCTTTTACCAGCCCCATTGGGACCAATCAGCGCAATCACTTCTCCCTTTTTACAGGAAAAATCAATATCCCTGATTCCGTTTTGTCCATCATAACATTTAGTCACGCCGTTTATCGTAAGCATTGATTTTCCCTCCATGCACATGCACTCTTTTTATACAGCCACGCCAGCATAAGCAGACCAGCCGGCAACAAAAGCGCCATAGCCAAAAAGATTATTTCACACAGTAAAATTATGCCTTCTTTATCCCGCCTTACATTAAGGTAAAGATAAATCTGCGCCATGTACCAAACTATCAGCAGATACGATAGCATGCAAAAGCTGACTGCCGCCGCTATAAGTTCTCCGCCCATAATCAAAAAAAGCAGCAAAGGAACGGCAATATTAAAGCATATCCCTGCGGCAAAATGCACACGCAAATATTTGGAAAACGGAATCCCGATTTCTGAAAAATATTGAAAATTACCGCTCTCCTTCTTCCAGTAACAATCATTAATTAAAATCAAAAATGCGTCCGCTAAAAGAAAAAGAATGCCATGCAGCATATGTGTCCTGCCACAATAGATAATAAAAATAAGCAGGATAATTTTAGCCGCTGTCAAACTTTTTGACTGATACAGTCTATGGATTGTAATTTTAAAGGCTTCAAGTAATGGGTACTTTTTAAATGCGTTATCTTGCTTACTTTTATTGCTACTTTTATTATAGTTTGTTCTTCCAACCCTACTTAAAATGCTATAAAGTGATGCACTGTCTAGTCTGCTTTTATATGTCGCTCTTCGATTTATGTAAACCTTAGGGGTCGCCACACGATTATAAATTCCAACTCCTGAGTCTGCCATGTGATTGCAATGATTGAAAATACTATCTCCTGAGTCCGCCTTACCATAATAAATATAAAATCCAACAATATAAATCAATGTATATATCAAAACCAGTAAATATATCGGCATAACAATATCACCACATACTGCAAGCAGTACAACAAGCGCATAGGCATACCCATTAAATTGTTGGAGCATCGTGCAGATACACCCTGCCCGCTTACTAACCGCAAGCTGGTAAAACAAATCCTTATTTCTATCATATGCTCTATACACAATCCCCTTCGCCGCGATACCGAATGTCACAATATGAATCAACGCCAATACTATAATCACTTTATCGCCGTCCCAATTTAGAGACAATGCAATTTCAGTTACACGTTCATATAGTATTGGCGCTACATACATAGCCGCCACACAGCCTGCCACAACAGTTAGAACAAATTTTATGACTGCATACCTTAAATCCGTTAGCTTTTTCCAGATACTAAAACCGATTTTTGAATCTTTAAGCATCACTGTTTCCTTTTAATTATAATCCATAACAATTCAGTCTGCCGGTGCATGAACACATATGATTTCCTGACGCGGTCCTTGAAAAACGCCGGTCCTTAGTGAAAAAGCTGCTTTTTAGCTTTTGAACTTAGTACCGCTGCGTTTTTCACGGAACGAGAGTGTACCGCAAAGGAAACCATATGTGTTCATGCACTCTCGACTAAACTGTTACACTTTTCAATCTATCCCCCACTCCAAAATAACCTTAAACAAATCCCCGTCAATCTCTATCTTAAAAGTTCCCCCTTGCAGCTCCGTAAAACTCCTTGCTATCGCAAGCCCAAGCCCGCTGCCTTCCGTATTTCTTGACGAGTCGCCGCGCACAAAGCGTTCCGAAAGATACTGCGCATCGCCTTCAAGCTCCTGCGCCGAAATGTTTTTAATTTCAATGCGTATACTGCTGCCTTCCCTTTCATTATACAGCAGTTTCTGCGCACTGACAAATACTCTCGTGTCATGCAGCGCATATTTAATGATATTTCCGTACAGGTTTTCAAAAATACGGTAGGTCTTCTGGGAGTCAAGCTGTAATATAACCTTCTCGTCCGGCATCGTGAAGCGCATTTTCAGCCCCGCCTCTTTAATCTTATCTTCATTCTCCAAATACGCCTGCCGCACCAGATTGCAGATGTCTACCGGAACAGGCTCAAGGTTGATATTGCCGCTGTTTGCCCTGCTCACTTCAAACAAATCTTCAATAAGCACCTTAAGTCTTAGGGATTTCTGCTCCAATGTCGCGAGATAGACTTTTCGCTGCTCATCTGTTATATTTTCCTCTTTCATCAGGTCAATATAGGTGATAATAGCCGTCAGCGGAGTTTTTAAGTCGTGCGACACATTGGTAATCAGCTCGGTCTTCATCATCTGGCTTTTGACTTCCTTATCCACGGCGTTCTTAAAGCCGTTCTGGATTTCATAAAGTTCTTTTTTGGACGACTCAAATACGCCGAAGTCTTCTTCAAAAGTGTTGTTAAGGTTGCCGTCTGATATCGAACCTACTGCGTTTAAAAGATTTTTATACTGCATACGGACTTTCCCGATGTATTTATTCAGCAGATAATATAAGGCAATCGAGTATATAATAATTATCGGTATGCCGAATCCCCAGAACCATAAAATAACACACAAAAGACAGCAGTTAATGATAACCAGCTTTTTAATCTGTTTGTCAACGCCCTTTTCCAAATCAGCTCCCGCTATCTCGTCACGGAATTTATTATAGCAGTTCCTGATGTATAAAAACGCTTTTCTTACACATTTACAAATCAGGCATCTTGTCTGAAGGTATTGCTTAAATCCGCGCATAATGTCGGACACTTCAAGGCATAAGAAGTACCATAACCCGAATACAAGCGCCATAACACCGAAAGCAGCGACGTATTTTAATTTTATATCAAATCCAAATCCATCCCACATATAACCTTCTGTACTCTCTACATTAGCGATAAAATAAATCACTTCATCTTCGCCAAAACTGAACGCAAGAAAGAAGATGGCAATTATCGCCATGATTTCAAAAGGCGCTTTCCGCTCTCTTTTTCCTTCCAGCATAACCGGACAAAATATGGCAAGAATAAACGTTATAGCAAAAATCCCCAATAAGATTACTAAATATAAATTTTCTGCACTTGACCAGTGGAAACTAAAAGTTGTCGAAATCGGCAGCACAGCATTTATAGTTGAAGAACCAAGGTTATAATATCCTATATATCCGTCTTTGCCGCTTTTTATTAACTCCATCTGCTCTCTTGTAAGGGCATATGCGAAAACAGTGTCAGCGGGTTTTTTCTGCATAAACGTAAGCTGTTTGGTTACTTTTTCTTTATCCCAGTCATAAAGGTCATAAGTTACTGTTTCAGATTCGCTTCGCATAAGTCTTGTGCTACTGCTTCCGTCCAGACTGCGTACAAGCTTAAGCAGTTTATCCGGCTCCTGTCCTTTTACGCTGATGTTCTGAAGGTTGCCCAGACTGTCATAGTCCATGATAACATAGTAATCATAGAGTGACTCTATATTTTCGATAGCAGGGGTTTCTTTGCCGTCAGAGTCAGAATTTCCGTTTTCATTAGCATTTCCGGCATAGCCTTTAACCCTAAGCAGCTCGTCAATCGGAAGCGACGTATTTTTAATGCCCGCCCCCGTGCTTTTATCCAAGACATAATAATCCATCAGTATTCCGATATCCGCCATTATATTCACGCGCATATCGTCAATTTCACATTTAACCATATCTGAATAATAGGAAATAATGTTGTTTAGTTCATCTATATCGGCAACTGTAGTAGTGCTGTCCTGCCAGTCTAAATTGTACTGTTTATATTCTTCTACAGCATTATAATCGACGGTATTCTCGTCCGCGTCCTTTATAATAGTATCATAGAGTTCTTCAATCGCACCGTCCCTATTGCCACCCTTATCCATTACATCTTTATACAGGACATAGTTGCAGCGAAACAGCAGGCTGACAAACGCTTCGTTCTCAAGCGTCTCCTTTCCTTCCCTTGCCCGAAACTGCGCCGCCTGTCTACTGAAATATGGGAAAAACGCCACAAACAACGCCGATGTAAATATTGTTATGATTATCCCTGTTAATAACGCCTTATTATATTTTCTATTACATTTTTTCGATTTTATATCCAACTCCCCACACCACCTTTAAATATTTTGGTTCCTTCGGGTTGATTTCTATTTTTTCCCGAATCCTTCTGACATGCACCATGATTGTATCGGTATTTACCGCCTGCTCATTCCAGACGCGCTCATAGATTTCTTCTGCACTGAACACGCGCCCCGGATTTTTAACAAGAAGAAGTAAAATCTTAAACTCCATCGGCGTAAGCTTAACCGGCGCACCGTCCACAGTGACTTCTACAGTATCTTCATTAAGTTCGAGTCCGCCTATTATATAGACTTTTTCATTATTCTGCCTGCTGTCTACGGCGTCGAGATATCTGCGGTAACGCCTAAGGTGTGAATTGACTCTTGCAAGCAGTTCCATAGTTGTAAAAGGCTTAGTTACATAATCGTCCGCCCCCATGTTAAGCCCCATGATTTTATCCACTTCTTCGGATTTGGCGGAAAGCATTATCACAGGAAAGTCATAGCCTTTCTCCCGCACTTTCATCATCATGGTTATTCCGTCCATTCTCGGCATCATGACGTCCACAATCGCCAGATGTATCGTTTCTGCCTCGATTTTCTCTAAGCCCTCAATGCCGTCCGCTGCCTGCGATACCTGATAACCCTGATTTTTAAGGTATATCTCTATCCCTTCCCGTATTTCCTTATCATCTTCTACAATCAAAATATGAAAAGCTTCCATGCGCTTATCCCCCTATGCTTATAATAAACCAGATAATTGCGAAACTCTTTTTTGATATCCAGAGTTTAGACGAAATGAACAAAATAAGGGCGACTTGCCACTGCATCGGAGTCCCGTTTTTGTTCATTTTGACTAAACTCGTGACAGCAGATAGCAGTTTCACAATTACTATATCTTAATGCAGCCTGCCAAAATCCGCGCGGGCGACGAACCTTCTTATTCCGCTTACCCTTTCTGTATTCTGCCTATGGCTTTGTATAGCAGTATTATAATAAACTGCCGCACATTTAGCAATTTCTAAAGTCTCATATTTTGCTGCGGTCTCTAACGCGCCCCTGCTAAGATGCTCCAAATCCTGATTAAGAAGCCGGTTAAGCTTATGACTGTATTCTTCTTCGGATAAGCCTGTCATATATCCGTTTCTGCCGTTTACCACTATATCGCGTACTCCCGTCGCATTTACGGCAAGCACAGGCGTTGCCGCCGCCATCGCCTCAAGAATGACTATGCCCTGCGTCTCTGATTGTGATGCAAAAAGAAACAAATCCGCCGCCTTGCAGTAATTCTTAATCTCGCTATTCGCAACCTTCCCGACAAATATAACTTCGTCGCCTATGCCAAGCTTTTCCGCCAATTTCTCAAGGTCGCTCCTGCATGGTCCTTCGCCTACTATGGCAAGTTTAAAATCTGCGGCTGTCTCCTTTTTCCTTATTGCAAGTGAGCGCAGTAAAAAGTCGATGTTTTTCTCTTTTGCCAGTCTTGCCACGGTGCAGAATAAGTATTTCTTTCCACCGATAAGCTTTTGCCGAAGGTTCTCCACCACGACCTTATCTGTTGTGAAATTTTCACTTCCGATTCCGGTAGGAAGGACAGCCACGCTCACGTTGCCGCCGATTTCTAAAAGATAGTCCCGCATGGACGGCGTAGGCGCAAATATCATATCGCATTGACTAATGTAGTCATTTACATAGTACGGCACTAAATCTGCAAGAAAAGCTGCTTTAACATAGTGAAGATACTGTTCATACCTTGTATGGTATGTAAAACATAAAGGCACGTTATATTTCTTAGACAGATACAGCGCCGTCCTGCCAATAAGCATAGGGTGATGGACATGGATAAGGTCGAACTTTCCTTCCCTGAAACGCCTTTCAATCTCCGTATCAAAACTATCGGGCACGGATACGCCGTTTACGATTCCTTTAATAAAGGCACGGTAGCGCACAACATTCTCATCTTCGTCCTGATTATCATATTCGGGGGCAAATACCACCACTTCATGCCCGATTGCCCTTAAGCCTTCGCTTAACCTTTCAATTGATATGGGTACGCCGCCTATAAACGGTTTGTAATTGTTAGTCATCATTGCTATTCTCATCTCTCATATCCTCCTAAACTTGACAAGCCAGAGCAAAATTTTGCCATATTGCACAAGATTTCATTCTTAAACGCCTAACCCAGATAGCGCAAAACCATATCGCCGAAATAGTAGCCGGCTCCCACGAACACCAGATTCCAGACAAATACGCCGAGCGCAGAACTTATGGTATATTTCACGAAGTTCATTTTCAGTACACCCGCAGGAATGGATATCAGCGTTCTAATCATGGGGATAAGCTTGCTTATAAAAATCCCCACATACCCCTTTTGCCTAATAAGTTCAAAATTCCTGTCGATAGCTTCCTTGCTTTTCGGGAATTTTTTCAGGTATTTTTCAAGGAACAGGCTGCCGCCCGTCCAGCCTAAGAAATAAAGTATCCAGCTTCCGACCACTCCCGCTAAGAGCGTAATAAGCATTACCGAAAGAAAATTGATATTTCCTTTCGCCGCCCATATTCCCGAAAGCGGCATTATTACGCCTGCAGGAAATCCGGGAAGGTTCATGTATTCAAGCAGTACGATTACAAAAATCGCAATCGCTCCGTATTTGGTGAAATATAGTGTTATTGTGCTTATGTCCATTTTATGTTTAATCTCCTTTCTCTATATTAGGTAATTGTAGAGCCACGTTGTACAATATAAATAACGCCTGCGCCTTCTTAAAATCTTCAACTTTCCATAAGCAAATGCACCTTTCCCACCAATACAAATTTAATAAATACATGAGGTTCGCTATGAACATATAGAGATAATAGAATAAAAAAAAGAAAAAGTTATGTATAAAAAACAAAACTTTTTCTTAACAAATCTAAAAGAATTGATTAAAGCCTGTCAGATGCCCATTTTCGCCATGATGCCGTCCGCGCTCACGCCCGGATGCGTCAAATAAAGGCGGCATATCTGCTCTGCAAGCTGTATGCTTATGCCGTTTCTTTTGGCGATTTCGTCTACCGGTATTTTGCGGTTCGTATCACGCATTACGGAAATGATTATCTGCTTAAGGTCCTGCGGTATGGCAGTTTCATCTATGGTTTGTTGTCCGCCGTCTTTTGATTGCTGATTTTCAGACATTTTATTTTTGCTATCTGTAAGCGGCTTTACAGGTATCTCGATTTTCTCCACACTATAACTGCCTGAGTCTGCTATATTAAGCACAGCCATCGTAACAGGCAGCACGAACCTTTTCGGTCCGCAGCTCCCCGGATTAAGAAACAGCCTGCCGCCCTCGCGTTTTTCCTCATACATATGAGAATGTCCAGAGATAATGATGTCAGCGTCGGGAATCGTTTTGGGGATGCTTTTTCTATTATGAGCCATGTAGAATTTTATCCCATGCAGTTCAACAAACAAACTCTCCGGAAGCGCAGCCGCCCACTCGCCGTCAGTGTTCCCGCGGACTGCGTAAGTAGGCGCGATGCGCTTAAGTGAATCCAGTATTTCCTCTTTATCAATGTCTCCGCCATGCAGGATTGCCAGGCATCCGTTTAGTATTTCCCTCACCTGCGGACGCAGCAGTCCATGCGTATCAGAGATAATTCCTATTCTCTGCATTCTATCACGCTTTCCTTTTTATCACGTCAGCATTTTCCACAGTACCCGCATTTTCCACCATATCCATGTTTTCTACTATATCCACTTTTCTCGCTATATCCGCATTGTCCGCTATATTCACACTTTCGTCGTCGCATTCTTCCACTTCATTTTTCACCTTTTTCTCCGACACATGCAGATACCTTCTAAGCACGCATAAAATCGCGATACTGATAACGGACACAAAATCTTCAAGCGTCGTGGTGTCGTATACAATCATATGGCGCGCTACCAGAAACAGCAGCACTTCGATAATATTATCTGCATTCGGGCGGCAAAGCATCTGTAAAAACTCGATTCCGATAACCAGTATAAAAATCTTCGCCAGATAGTCTTTGAACAAAGACATATCATCCAGCAGTTCAAAGAAAACATCGAAGTTTTTTAAAAGGCTGTACGTTGACAGCAGGATTCCCCCCAATACAAGCAAAGCTGCCGCCATCTCCAATATGTCGCAAATAACCAGCATGATTTTTTTATATTTCATAATCCCTGCTTTCATTATCGTTTATGCTCCTTTTTAGTATATGCTATATTTAATTGATAGTTTAGTGGTTATTATATTATCTGTCAATCGGTTTTGCCTTGAAAATTAATAGACTTTATCACTCAAGCATGTTATACTAAGCATAACGCAGCAACTAATTTTATAATTGGGAGGCGATTACATGCCAAGTACAAATTTGGAAATAACTCAAAAAGCAATGGAGGATTTTAAAAAAATTCAAAGACACATGTTAATTGCACGCAAAGAAAATGCAACCGAAACATATGAAAGTTTAAAGGAAGAATATGTATACCTTAAAAGTCTTTTAAATGTTGCAGGCGTAAATCTGACAGAATTGGACAAAATCAAAGAATAGAACTGAATAGGCGGCGTGGAAACATATATATCCATGCCGCCATAGGCTAAACTGTTCTCATTACTCTACGCCTCCGGAATTAATAAGACCTGACCGATATTCAGCAAATCGCTGCTAAGTCCGTTCAGTCTCTTTATTTCATCTACAGTAGTCCCGAACCTTCTGGAAAGCAGCCACAAAGTATCCCCCGAACGCACGGTATACTCAAATGTTCCCGGATTTGTAGCTGGGGGCGGCACATTTTCCACAATCCCAAGATAAGTTTCATATAATGAGCGCCATGTGGCATTCCCCACTATCCCATCAGGTGATAAGTTCATCATTCTCTGATAAGCTACTACCGCCTGCCGCGTCATGCTCCCAAAGATGCCGTCCTGAGATATGACGGGAATAGACGGATAAAATTCCGCAATCGCAGACAGAATATATTGCAGCGTAACAACGTCTGCCCCCCTTGAACCCTGCCTTAGGACGGAAGACGGCGGCACTGTTCCGATGCCTAACGAAGTCCCTTCGCTGTCAAGTTCCGCCAGCCTTGTCACGGCGGCGTACAAGCTTGATAATTTATACCATGTAGCCTTTCCGACGATGCCGTCCACCTGCAAATTAAAAATACTCTGGAATTTACTTACTGCCGCCCTGGTGCTTTCTCCAAACGTTCCCGCTGCATCCGTGATAACCGGAATCGCAGGATAGTTTCTGCGTATCCTGCCAAGATAAGTCTGGATAGTCTCTACATCCAGCCCGCTGCTGCCTACCCTAAGCGCAGTTCCGGGGTACGAAGATAATACGTCCGTAATAACGTTGGTTTCCGCTATTTCCACATCATTCGGGTAATAATATCTGAGAATCTGCAGCGGCGTATACCCACTGTTTGCCAAAGAAACCGTCCCCCACTGCGAGAGTCCGGCACAGACAACGTTTGTTCCATTGCAGAAAGAAGTAAAATACGGCGCGTTCTGCCCCGCCCTTCTTACATATTCATTAAAAATCTCATCCACAATCCTGCTTATGGATTCATAAATCGTGCGTCCGTATACGAAATACTGGTCATAAGCAGTGCTGTTGGTAATGTCAAAGCTATACCCCTGACTCCTATACCATTCCGTAAAAACCCTGTTCAGCGCAAAAGTGATAATTGCGTAAATATTCGCCCTTAACGATGCGTCCGGCCACGTCGGATATATCTCACTGCTTGCTACATTTTTCACATAATCGGAAAAAGATACCCTGACATTGGAGGCATATGAAGAAGGACTTCCAAGATGCACCGTTATCGGATTAGGAATAGCCACATAACGCAGCACATACGGTCGTATCGCCGGACCTTCCTGCGAACGCCACTCCGGAATATCAACGGCAAAATCCCCCATCGTTATTTCAGTCACTGGCGGTACGCTCCGCGCCGCCGAAGCCTGCAGCGGCTCGAATGCAAGCGTCTGAATCGCCGTTTCACCATCAAATATGGGAACTCCTATAATATGAAAAGATTTATACCCTTCCGCCTGCGCCGTTATATCATATCTTAAATACGGCGTGCCTGAGTAGTTTGAATCGAGTGAAAGGCTTTTATCCACGGTTTCTAACGGAACCTTCTGCGTTTCCCCGCTCTCATCGGAAATAAGCTCATAGACGCTGCCGCCTTCATCATCAAGCACCTGAATATGCGCGCCCGCAATCGGAATGGCATCCTGCGCAGTCCTCGCCTGTACAATTAAGTAACCAACCGCCATAAATCTGGATTGCTCCTTTAATATTTTCGCTTATTCCATTATATTCATGACTCTGCATAATGATAAAAAATCCTACTGGAAAGCCAAGACAATATCTTAATTTTGTCTGCCCCATATTTTATGCAATGGAAGTAATTAAATTTCCAACAATGTCTTTAAGCATTCTGCTCCTCCGCCGCTTCTACCGAGTCATATCCGTATAACTTCGCCGTATTGTTCATTATATCGTAGGCAAGATTTTTTCCTTCTTTAGCGTAAGCGGCGATAAATCTTCCGTAAAGCACAAACGTATCGTCGCTGTAAGTGCCAAGCTCGCCCCTTAGATAAGTCTCATATGAAGTATCGTATTCCTTATCTTCAAACGTATGCAGAGTCCTCGCCCTTCCTGCCATTGCCGGAAACTTCCCTGCAAAATCTTCCATCCAGCCCATCTGGATTTTAATGATTTCTTCCTGAATTTTTATTCTCTCCTCATCAAGCATAGGCAGCATTGCCTTAAGTTCTTCGTATTTCTTGGGCGCGGTGCTTTCCATCATACGCGCATATTTCTCCGTTATAAGATTCCGCCCTTCTTTATCCGCCGTCTGTAAATCTTCCAGATAGCTTGCAAGCAGCTCGTCATTCCATGTCATATACTGGCTTTTACGCATAATGGAAAAAGTCTCAAAATCGTCCTGACAGTCCGCTCTTCCGCCCTCGTTTACCACCTTGTCAAACTGCTGCCACTCAAGCTCCACTATTTTTTCAATTATATCCGTGTTCATTTTATTGTGTCCTCTCCCTTCATACTTTTTCCAGTAACCAGAGTCTGGAAAAGATGAACAAAATAAGGGGCGACTTACCGCTTTTCAGGCATTGGAGCCCCGTTTTTGTTCATCTTTCCCGGACTCGTCACCAGAACTTATAATCCTGACTCGTCATTTCCACAATCAAGAATCCGTGCCACATACAATTCAAGAAAAGTATCGCCGCCTTCCACAATCCCCTGCCTTGCCATTTCCTTTAAAATATACCCCGCTGCTTTCTCAAACAGGACCACAGCCTCATCATTTGTATTCACAGTATCCGAAGTATATACACCATTCTCCCATGCCCCCGCCTGAGACGGAAGTATAGCAAGCTTTTCTAATATCGGCACTATCTCCTTAAGCTTATCAAGCCTTTCAAGCCCCTTCCTTTTCCATTTATAGTACGGCGCATATCTCCTGTTCAAAAGATACATGATATCCATTATGCACTCAATTGCCTTAGAAATGCACATCGACGCACTCACATAGTCCTGCCTTGCCATCATGCGCGGATAATTGCTCTGCGCATACTGCGAAAAATCGTGCAAGGACTGGGCAAGCTTAACCCGCCATACTTCATCGGGGTAATATGCCGCAAGTTTCTCCCTTATGCCCGTAAAAACGCCCAAGTCATCGCGAAATACTTCTCCGTTTACCGCCTGCGCAAGCTGGTACTCCTGCACCTTGGCATAGTCTATTGTAAAAGGTTCCTCAAATGAAATATCCTGTTCAATCAGCCTGTTATAAAAATCCGAAACCGAACTTACTCCCCTTCTGCGTTCCAGAAAATCACCGCTCATATTGCCGACTCCGCACTGTTTAACCAGTTCGTCATAGGCACACTGCAGGCTCTTTCCTATCTTAGCATAGTCTTCATCAATAAGCCACATGCAAAAGCCCGGCGCATAATCGTGGTCCATCGAAACAGCGTCGTCAAAGCCAAAGCAGTCCGAGCCTTCCCCAACCACGCCCACGGCTATGCGTTCCTCATAATCGCCAAACTGAGCATGAATCATATTTTTTCCGTATTTTTCATAAAATGCACGGCTGCGCTCCATATTGGATACCCAGACGTCTTTGCCGCCCGCCGCCTTTACCGCGCCCAGATATTTCTCATATACCCTGTCATAATTATCATTCCTGCCCGTGTGCTTATAGACTTCCAAAAGCGCGCGCTGATAATATGCGGCTGCGTTTATATAATCTTTTTCCCCATAATATACATCGCCCATTGCCGAGAGAGCCGCGCCATAATGAAAATCCTTTCCGCCGTCCTCTTCAAACAGCGTAAGCGCCTCTTTTATATACTCTGCCGCTTTATCTTTATCTTCCTTGTCAGGAAGCTGTATCATCGCAGCTCCAAGATTGGCAAGGGTAGACGCTTTCTTCATTCCCGCGCCTTTTTCTTTATCCACTATACCAAGCGCAAGCAAAAGGACTTCCTTCGCCTTTGCATAATCGCCGATTTCCTGATATAGCAGCCCCCAGTTATTATAAAGGCTTGCAAAAAGGGAATCATTGCTTTCAAGACATCTTTTATAGCAGTCTTCTACTCTGGCAAAAACATTCAGGGCATCGTTATGTAAACCGAATGCCCTATAAGCGTTCGCAATGTTAAGCATGGAAGTGGCATAGCTTAACGTTTCCTGTAAGTCAAGACGCTCAAGCAGCTTCTGCAGCTCATTACAATAGATGAGCGCCTTATCCCTCTGCGTCGTATCGCGGCATAAGCCGATCATTTCATTTAATAATGTGATAAGCGAAGACGTGTCTTCTTCGTTCATGGCGTCCTTTATCTTATCAAATAGAAAATCCTCTACTTTATCCAGCGACACATTCCCATACATTGCATCGTATTCATTTAAAACCTTAACTATATCCATATATATCACTCTTTATCAATATTCTATTTGTTATTATTAACTATATACTTTACAATGCTAAATACGATTGTATTATTTATATTATTCGTATTTTGAACATCTCCGATTTATATTATAAGTAGTACCCTATTCAGCGTCAATAATTTTTAAAAATGAATATTTATGTTTCATAACCTCTGCAATTAGATGTATTCGTTGAAACGCTGCAAGGCGGATATAAAATGAATTTCACATAAAGAAAACACTCTATGGGAAAATTGCACAATACTGTATTTTGTAGCCATATTGTAAAATATGCTTAAAATAATGCCATATATTGAATATTATAAAATACGTTCCTTCATTTATCTTGATTTTTTTCTACACACTAAATCAAAAAAACATTTGTAATATTTTCGGTTTCATGATATAAATATTTTGTTTGATATATACGCATACAGACTTTATATCATTAATAATATCTGGCTATTCGGTTATTAGTGATTTATCAATTCTATAATCTATGCAGGCTGTAAATATACGGCCATCTATTACGAAAGGTATCTATCTATGTCTTCTAAACCGCGCGTTGACTGGCATGAAGCCGCTTCCTGTGCTTTTCAGATTGAACTCAAGGACTACTCTGAATTTCTGGAATATACAACTGAATACATTCTTGGTAAAAACAGCTACCGTATCGATATGCTGGTTGTCAAAAATCTGACTAACAAAATAATCAACAAGAACATAGCCAAAATTTTCAGGACTCTAAACCTGATTGAAATTAAGGGCATTGGCTCGTCGGTCAGTATTGACTCCTATTATAAAACTATCGGCTACGCTGGGCTGCTTATCGCACAAGTGGGGCAGGCAGAGCGCAAAGAACACGAAACGCAGCCAAAAATTAGAAAACAATATTCCAGCCTCGACGTCAGCATTACTTTTTTATGCTTCCGCTATCCACGGAAACTTATAAAGCATCTTCGGGACGAACGAAATTTAACTGTTGCAAAAGCACATAATGGGGTGTATTATATCAGTAAAGAGACATTTAATACACAGATTATCGTTACAAAGGAACTCTCTCCTGAGGACAATCTGTATCTGCACTGCCTGACTGACAATCTGCAGGATGCCGCTTTAGCAAGCCGACTTGCTGACGATTATATTTTACATAAAGAACAAGCGATTTATAACAACTACCTGTATCAATTAACCACTGCCAACAAAAAGAAAGGAGACGCGCCTATGGAATCACCTCTGGCTTATGAATGGATTTTTAATTTATGCGGTACAAGCTCTGCGGAAATCATTGAACACACCAAAAAGGAGGAGGCTGAATACTATCTGCCAAAGATTGAGCAGTTGTCTTTTCAAAATAATGATTTAACTATCCGGAATAATGATTTAACCTCGCAGAATGCCTACTTAAAATCTTTGCTGGAAAAAAATAACATTCCCTTTGATTTTGCCCATGCAAGATAAAGAGGAAAAGGGGCGACAGTATTTAGACTATTGCCCCTTAGTTGTATAAATTTTACTAATATTGGTTGATAAAATATTCCACTCAATACTCCTGCACTTACATTTCTACTCATAATAAGATACAATAAACTTAAAATTTGTATCAAACCACCCCGCATCACCATTTAAACCATCCAAATAGAAGTAATAGTTCCCGTCTTTTTTTACTTCTATTTTTTCTACTTCCAGGGAAGCTGTATCGCCCTTTTGCCAAATAGCAGTTTCCGTTTCTAACTTTTCACCATTTTCATCAATAAGCCCTACATTGAATGTTCCCAATGCTAAATCATTGTACCCAATGCAAATAATGTCACCTTTACCCATAGGGAAAGTACAATCGGAATAAATAGTCCTCTCATTTTTCGGGGTAATACCGCTAGGCGATATTTCTACATTAGCAGCAGATGGGGCAGCGTATGCACCGGTTACAAAAAAGCAGACACAAACAGCAACCGTAAAAATAGTCGTGATAGCAATAACCACTTTTGATTTTTTTCTAAATTTCATAATAGCACCTAACCTTTCTTTTAATTGTTCTGCTCCCTCTGTCAATGTGACGGAAGCTAAAGAACTTTTATAGAGATTGTTTGACTTCACAAAGGAAATCAGTATATCGCCGTACTCACGCCTTGCATTATCGTCAAGTATGGATATGACTTTTTCATCGCATGACAATTCACAGGATTTATTTACTTCCTTTTCCAACAAATATACAAAGGGATTGAACCAATGGATGCAGGCAACAATCTGTATCAACCATTTATAAAACATATCCCCTTGTTTATAGTGGATTAACTCATGCGTAAAGATATAAGATAACTCTTTTCCTTCCAATTTACGAACAGGCAAAATAATTCTTGGTCGAAAGAAGCCAATCATTATAGGGGAAGCAATTAACGGATTACAGGATATCTCCACTTTCGTTTTAATATTCAGTTTTTCTTCACACTCAGCTAATAAATTTAAGGTTTTAATATCCGATACTTCTGTATTTCCGGCTTTAATGTACTGTATAAAACCTTGATAGACTGTTATCTTACGGACAAATAAAACCAGTGTCAATGCTGACCAGATAAAAAACAGGCAGACGTACATATTAAATGGCATGACTTGTTCGTCTTTTAACAAGACCTCACGCATGGCTATGTCGGTTACTTGCCTGTTTGTCTGCAATGACTCTGTTTTGCCGTTATCCACATTGACGGAAACAGATACATTTGGGATTGTTGGAATTTCACTAGCAACAACTGCGTTATCGAACCTTTCAAACAAACTTCCGACTATCGTAGTATCGGGAGTAAACGGAAGCAGAAACCGCAACGCCACAATTATCCAAATGTAATACTGCCAACGCCTGCTGAATATATTTTTATACAGCGGCTTCAATCCCAAAATGAGAAGTAATAACAGTGTGCCGGAAACTGACAGCGACAGTAATGTTTTTATAAACTCATTCATTTTCTTTTCTCCAAAAGTCTTCAATTTCTTTCAACTCGTCGGCTGATAGAATATCCTGCCGCAACAATGTTGACACTAAATTTTTCACATTCCCGCCATAGACTTTATCAAGAAAGCTGTGCGTCTGCATGGTCTGATATTCTGCTTCTGTTACCGTAGCCACATATTCATTCCGCCTGCCAATTTTCTTGACTTTCAAGAACTTTTTTTCTCCCAGTCGGGAAAGCAAGGTGAGAACCGTATTGTTTTTCCATTCATTTTTATCTTTTTCCAGTTCTTCCATGATGCGAGAGTATAACGCTGCCCCTCCATTCTTCCAAATAATTTTCATTAATACCAGTTCTGATTCAGAAATTTGCTGTGCCATGTTGTCCTCCTTTTTATCTTAACATTTCGTAGGTGTATATATATCTTAACACTTTGTAGGTAATAAAGCAATACCCTAAAAGAAATTTAAGAATTTTTAAGAAGAAATATTTTGCATAAGGCATTATGGGAATAAAAAAGTCCTACTGTATTTCTACAATAGAACCTTTTTAAAATTAAAGTCTTTACAAATTATTTAATTTTATCATTAATCAGATAAACTCGACATGTCCGTCATTTATGTGGTATACCGCACCTACGACCTTGACGCCGTTTTCATCGCCGCCTTCCGGAATGTTCAGATTCTTGCGGAGTTTCTCAACGCCGTGGTTTACATTTAAGCAGCACGCCTTATATCCGTCGCTTTCAGCGCCTATTGCCGATTTAATCTCATCTGTGATTGCCTTGATAAAACCGTCTGCATGACCTTCCATTGCCGCTCCCACTGCTCCGCAGTTAGTATGTCCGAGAACCACTACCAGCTTACTGCCAAGATGTCCTGTCGCATACTCCACGCTTCCAAGCTGAAAATCATTGATTACGTTTCCGGCTGCGCGGATAACAAACAGTTCTCCGATACCCGTCATAAATATGCTCTCCGGTATTACGCGGGAATCAGAACATGTAACTACGACCGCATATGGATACTGGCCGTTCTCGCAGGTATCTTTACGAATCGCCGGTGAAATATCTCCCGTGCATGTCGATGCACCCAGATACTTCGAATTTCCTTCTTTTAACTTGCTCATTGCCTCATCAGCCGAAATAGCTGCAGCATTTACATTGTGTGACATAATTTGTGACCTCCTTGTAGTATGTATTTCATAGTAAATATACCATATCCATCCCCCAAAGTCCATCAAGATACACCGATATGGCAACATAATTTTTCACATCTCATTTACACACTGACAGTTCCAGCCCCGTATCCTTTTCAAAATCCTTCGCCCACTCACTATCGCAGTAGAAAACGACTGCCCCCTGCCCGTTGTCTCCGGTTGCATAGAAACGCTCCTTCTCATCTGTCTTATCAAGCAGCCCGTTCAATATCCCTAAGACTTTTTCATCAATCCAGTCGTAATCCATATCCATAGTCCATTGATATTCTTCGCCGTTCCATTCCAGCACAACGTCAATGCTGCCTGTACCCTTATCCCAATCCACAGCCGACGTATCCTCGCGGATATTGCTTACACTGCTTATCGCACTGCCTTGCGCAAGCGCCATCATTCCTTCCAGTACAGTAATGTAATCCGTACTGATATCCCAGCCTTCAAAATCAAACCAGAATACTTCATCTGAATAACCTGCGACTTCCCATTCATCATTATAATCAGGCGTTCCTATCTCTGTCAAAAGCCATGTATACGGATATCCTTCTACATAGATGCGCATGTGTTCGTACTCATCCATACTATTCCGTGCTGTTTCCACAATCTCGTCGGATAACGTAAAATTATATGACCTAAGAATTTTCACCTGCTCTTCAAGCGGAACATAATCAGGGTAATCAGCCACATCAACCTCATCATATTGCCAATATGTTATATCATCATAGCCATCCGTTACCGCGCCATATTCTCCCATACTCCCACTATTTATGCTGCTGCCGTCTTTTATCCCCACTTTGATACAGCCGTAAAAAAACATAACGATTATAGCAATATTAAACAAAATATATGCCCATTCAGGTATATATTTAACCCTTTTCCCTACTGCATATGTTACATTTTTTTCCGCACATATCCGCTTAAGTTCTTCCCCGCGTTCATAACTTCCCAGACCTTCTTTCAATATCATTACAAAATGCTTTTTGTCTTCCCAGAAAAGATAAAAAGCCGTTTCACATTCTATAAGCCATGAAAATCTATCCCACGACGTATATATCCTGCCTTCTTTCGGATTGTTCCCTTCTACGCCTGTCTCCGTAATGGATATATCCCAGTTTCCGTAAATGCTATCCTGCAGTATGCCTTTTTTCAACTGTTTCTTTATCCTTTTCTTCGGATTAACACTTACATTATTTAAAATTGTCGTTACTAAGACTAACATCAAAAATAAGCATGACATAATGATAAAGCTTCCGCCTGCGATACACTCATACAGGAAAAGAACGCAGTTGATGGCAAATATAATCCATAACGCCATAACTTTATTATTTTTTCCCATGATGCCTGATTGTACAATCTCCGTCGTATCAAAACAAACCTGCTGCCATCTGCTCTCTTCAAGCCAAAAATTAATGTGGAGCAGTTCTTTCCCCATGGTTTCCAGTGTAGCGTCCGCCACGCCATATCCACTCATGCTGCCCGTTGCCTGTTGGCTATCCGCCATCTGCTGATTGCATGCTGCCTGCTGGCTATCCGCCATCTGCTGATTGCATGCTGCCTGCTGGCTATCCGCCATCTGTTGATTATACGTTTCCCGCTGAGCATCGGTTTCCTGCACATTGTATGCTCCCTGCGGATTATATATACTTCTAACGAACTCATCTGTTTCCTGCCTGCCGGAAAATACCCGCAACGGCATCGCATACCATGCCAGCCTTTTCTTCGACTGATAATGTCCAAGCATAAGCAGGTTCTTTGTCCGCTTTACCACATGAACGCCGCCATATGGCATCTCTTCACGAGATGTACCGGACACAGTTATCAACACTCCATTCTCCACCCACACAGTCCTTGCCTTTTCAAAAAAACGTGCTTTCGACATTTTATATGTGCGCAGCATAACTGAGATGGTCACGGCAAATATAAAAAATAAGAAAACCACTCCCATCCAGTGTATTACGGATATTTCCAAAACAGCTATCAGCAATATTAAAAGCCATGTAACAATCTGCAGCCGCATCTGCTCTAACATAGACCTTATGCTAAATTCTAAAACTTCTCTTTTTGTAAGACTAAAACTGTACTTTTTCATAATATTTACCTCGCATTTCAGTACCCAGAGTTCACTCTATATGAACAAAATAAGGAGTGACTTACCGCTTTTCAGGCATGGAACTCCGTTTTTGTTCATATAGAGTGAACTCGTGACAGTTATGACAATCTACATCGCAAAATCAAACAAACTAAGCTGGTTAGACTCCGGCAAATCCCCCAAAAGCCCCATCGAGTCCATCTGCTCTATAATAGTTACGGAAACCTTCGTCCTCTGCCTGAAATCGTCTTTTGACAGGAACGGTCCATCCTTTGCCGCCTCCACTATCGCGTCCGCCGCTTTTTCACCCAGACCGTCGATGCTCTTTAGCGACGGCATAATCCTTTTGTCGTCAACTATCTGGAAAAGCCTTGACTTAGCGGTAAAAATATCAATAGGCACAAACTCAAAGCCCCTTGCATACATCTCCCGCACTATTTTCATATCCTTATATGAATCCTGCTCTTTCTGCGTCAGTTCGTCGCTCCTGCGCTTATAATCAGCCATTATCGAGTCAAGATGTTCCTTCCCCTGACACATCATCTCATATGAAAATCCCGATGCGCGGATACTGAAAAACGAAGTATAATACGCAAGCGGATAATTAATCTTGCAGTAAGCGATACGCCACGCCATCATAACATACGCCGCCGCATGCGCCTTCGGGAACATATACTTGATTTTCTTACACGACCAGATATACCAGTCCGGCACATTTTTCTCTAACATCGCCTCTTCCCATTCCGGTTTAAGCCCTTTTCCCTTACGCACGCTTTCCATAATGGTAAATGACAACGCCGGGTCAACACCCATCTGGATAAGGTAAATCATAATATCGTCCCGGCAGCAGATTGCCGTCGATATAGTCGCCTTGCCCTCTTCAATCAAAGTCTGCGCATTCCCCAGCCATACGTCAGTTCCATGCGCCAGCCCCGCAATACGCACCAAATCGGTAAAGCATTTGGGCTTGGCGTCGATAACCATCTGCATGGCAAATTCCGTACCAAACTCAGGAACTCCCAGACAGCCCAGCTTACAGCCGCCTATCTGCTCCGGCGTAATGCCGAGCGCCTCCGTAGATGCAAATAACGACATCACGCCCTTATCATCAAGCGGAATCTTAGTCGGATCTATTCCTGTCAAATCCTGCAGCATACGAATCATGGTCGGATCATCATGACCGAGAATATCCAGTTTCAAAAGATTATGGTCGATTGAATGATAATCAAAATGCGTCGTAATAATATCCGTAGTCATATCGTTTGCCGGATGCTGCACAGGCGTGAAGGAATTGATATCCTCGCCCACAGGCAGTACGACTATTCCGCCGGGATGCTGACCTGTACTACGTCTTACGCCTGTACAACCCGAAACGATGCGGTTGATTTCACATATCCTTTTTTTCTGCTCATGCTCTTCATAATATTTCTTCACATAGCCGAACGCGGTCTTATCCGCCAGCGTGGCTATCGTACCCGCGCGGAAGGTCTGCCCCGCCCCGAAAATTACCTCTGTATATTTATGCGCCTTGCTCTGGTATTCGCCGGAAAAGTTTAGGTCGATATCCGGCTCCTTATCGCCCTTGAAACCTAAGAAAGTCTCAAAAGGAATGTCAAATCCTTCTTTATTAAGCATAGTTCCACACACAGGGCATGCCTTATCCGGCATATCACAGCCGGCTCCGCCGCTGTATGCTTTTACCTCTTCTGAGTCAAAGTCATAATAATGACACTTAGGACACAGATAATGCGGGCTTAATGAATTAACCTCTGTAATTCCCGCCATATTAGCGACAAACGAAGAGCCTACCGAGCCTCTTGAACCCACCAGATATCCGTCTTCCACAGACTTCCACACCAGTTTCTGCGCAATGATATACATGACCGCAAAACCGTTCGATATAATGGAATTAAGCTCTCTTTCAAGCCTTGCCTCGACAATCTCAGGCAGCTCATCTCCATACAATTCATGCGCTTTTTTATAGCAGATGTCAGTAAGAACCTTATCGCTGTCGGCAATAACAGGCGGGCATTTATCCGGACGCACGGGCGACATGGATTCTATCATATCCGCAATCAAATTAGTATTGGTAATTACGACTTCCTGCGCTTTATCGCTGCCAAGATAGGCAAATTCCTCAAGCATTTCCTCCGTAGTCCTAAAATAGAGCGGCGCCTGTTCGTCGGCATCCGCAAAACGCTGCCACGACATGATAATGCGACGGTATATTTCATCTTCCGGATCAAGGAAATGCACGTCGCAGGTCGCCGCTACCGGCTTATGAAATTCTTCTCCCAGTTTCACCACCCTGCGGTTTAACTCCATAATGTCTTCCATAGAGTTTACGTTAGGAATTTTTTCTGATGCTATCATGAACTTATTATTGCCAAGCGGCTGTATTTCCAGATAATCATAAAACCTCACCAGTCTGGCAATCTCCGCGTCTGATTTTCCTTCTACCAACGCGCGGTATATCTCGCCCGCCTCACATGCGCTGCCAAGAATAAGCCCTTCCCTGTACTTCTGCAAAAGGCTCTTCGGGATTCGCGGCCTTCTGGCAAAATAATTCAGATGTGACTCCGATACCAGCCGATATAAATTCATTCTGCCGACATTGTTTTTCGCCAAAATTATCGCATGATAGGTAGGCAGTTTCTTCACGATATCGGGATTAGACGCTCCTATGGCGTTGACCTTCTTAAGCGTATCGTCGCCCCTGTCTTCCAGTATTTTTATAAACTTGACAAAAATCTGAGCCGTAGCCTCGGCATCGTCCACTGCACGATGATGGTTCTCAAGCGATACTCCAAGCGTCTTAGCCACCGCATCCAAGGTGTGTTTCGCCTGATCGGGCAGAAGGACTCTTGCAATTCCCACAGTGTCCACATAGGTAAAATCATGCGCAATTTCAAGCCGGTCGCAGTTCTCCATGATAAATCCCATATCGAAATTAGCATTATGCGCTACCATTACGGCACTGCCGCAGAACTCCATAAACTGCGGCAGCACGACATCAATCTGCGGCGCGCCAATCACCATATCATCATTTATTCCTGTAAGTTTCTCTATTTCAAACGGTATCGGCACATCGGGATTCACAAAGGAAGAAAACCGCTCGGTAATCTCTCCGCCTATGACCTTAACCGCTCCGATTTCTATTATCCTGTTATTAATCGGGGAAAATCCCGTCGTCTCTATATCAAAAACAACAAACGTCCCTTTTAAGTCCTGGCCTTTATCGTTAGTGACAATCTCTTTTAAGTCGTCTACAAGATAAGCCTCCACGCCGTATATGACCTTAAAAAAGTCTTGTTTATCCGGCTCTTCCTCTCCTGTTTCCTTCCTTTTTCCTTTTTCCGCCTTCCACAAATCTTCCCAGACATGGTTGGCATCGGGATAAGCCTGCAGTACGCCGTGATCCGTAATCGCAATCGCCTTATGCCCCCATTTATAAGCCCGCTTAACGATATCCTTCGCTTCCGATACTCCGTCCATATCGCTCATTTTGGTATGACAGTGCAATTCCACACGCTTATTTATGGCGTTATCCGAGCGCGAAGTCGTAAAGTCGGGGATTGCTTTTATCCCATAAATAGAGCCTATTGTCAGCTCATGGTCGAACTTGTCTATCGTCGCCATGCCCTTTAGTTTCACAAATGCTCCGGGTTTCATCCTATCCGTGATTTCACCAACCTGGTCATTAGCCGCAAATAACTTAACCGTCATGGTATCGGAAAAATCCGTAATATCATAAATCAAAATCGTCCGCTCGTTTTTGATTTCACGCTTATCAAAATTAATGACCTTGCCGCGCACAACCACGTCGCCAATCTCGCCTATGACCTCGTCCATGCGCATCGCGTCTTCTTCAAAATCCCTGCCATAGATAACGTCGGGATTGTCTGAACGCTTAAACGGCTTTTTAAAGCTGCCACCGTCATTCCTGCCTTTTTTAAAGGTTTTAACAGACTCTTCGGAAGATTTATTTACACTGCCTGTATGCTTAACAGCAGCATCAACGCCTGCGGATTGGGCAGCATCAGCAGCATCTGCGCCGTTGACTATGTTAGTCATTCTGGCAGTTTCACCAATGTCAGCAGTACCGACAATATCTGTATTATCGGATACTGCTCCACCACCCAACCTGTTCCTTGCAGAAATCTCAGCCACCTGCATGGCAAATTTCTGCTCATTTTCTTCATTCTTACTTTTCTTTCTTTCCTTATACGCCGCCAGAATTTCAACCGACATGCCGCAGCGCTCGGTATAGATTTTTTCCAATATGCGCAGCAGTTCCGCGGATTTTTCTTTAGCTATGACGGAATCTTCTATCGTCAGCAAAATCTGCTTATCGTCAGGATATGTAATGTCAGCGTTTTTAAAAAGGTTATACTCTATCGGAGAATATTCCCTAAGTTCCAGCAATATGCTGTCGCGGTAAATATTCATAAGTTTCTCCGGATTATACTGCGTGGACAGATTGTACCGCTCATATATGCGGATAGTCATAACGGCATTAGGGAAAAACTGCCTCTTCATCTCATGCTCAACCCTGAATATGTCTTCCTTCTGAATCAGCCTGTCGGAAGAAATATATATCCTTAAGAAGTCCTTTCTTTTGGTCGCGGAAACTTTCTCCACCATGACCTGTTCAAACAAATCTTCTATTCCCGTATCCAGTTTTAATGTTGGAAAAACCTCAAAAAACTTTTTTGACATATATTAACCTTGTTCTTTCATTAATCTGTAAATTTATGTGTCTGTACAAATTGTATAACACAGCTAAACATATAGGATATTTATCTTTAATTATTCTCCCAGTTAAGCAATTCTTCCCTAAGTGTGTCTAACAACTCCGATTCCGGAACTTTCTTAACAATCTCGCCGTGCTTTATCAAAAGGCCTTCTCCGTCGCCGCCGGCTATTCCTATGTCCGCCTCTTTCGCCTCGCCCGGCCCATTTACGGCGCAGCCCATGACCGCCACCTTGATATTAAGCGGGATATCCGCAGCCATTGCCTCTACCTGATTCGCCAGCCCTATCAAATCAATCCTGGTTCTGCCGCATGTAGGGCATGACACCACCTCTATACCGCCTTTTCGCAAACCCAGCGTGCGCAGGATAAGTTTGGCGGATTTGATTTCTTCCACGGGATCTCCCGTCAGCGAAACCCTTATCGTATCTCCGATTCCCTGATACAATATGACTCCCAGGCCAATCCCCGACTTAATGTTGCCGCTAAGCAAAGTTCCCGACTCAGTTATGCCTACATGCAGCGGATAAGAAGTTTGTTCGGCAAGGATTTCGTGCGCCTTTATACACATCATGACATCCGATGATTTGATACTTATGACAATGTTGTCATATCCCATATCCTCTATAATATGTACCTTATCAAGCGCGCTCTCCACGATTCCTTCCGCCGTCACTCCATGATATTTTTCTATAAGTTCTTTTTCCAGCGAACCGCTGTTTACCCCTACCCTTATCGGAATATTTTTATGTTTCGCGGCATCGACTACCGCCTTTACTTTATCGACGCTGCCGATATTTCCGGGATTGATGCGTATCTTGTCAGCCCCGTTTTCTATCGCCGCTATCGCCATTTTATAATCAAAATGTATATCCGCAACAAGTGGAATGTGAATCCGCCTCTTAATCTCCTTTATCGCCTGCGCCGCCTCTATGGTCGGCACAGTGACGCGGATTATCTCGCAGCCTGCGCGCTCTAGGCGCAGTATCTGCCCTACCGTCGCCTCTACATCATCAGTTTTCGTATTAGTCATCGACTGGATTAAAATCGGATTGCCCCCGCCGATTACCTTGTCCCCGATTTTTACTGTCTTGGTATGTTCACGATACATATTAATACCATGCCCCCCTTTTTGAATACATATAAGAATTATAACATAATATACTCATACATTATACATTTCTCTTTACATTTAGCACATTCATCAACGCTTCCTGCAGCACTCTTGAAACATTGATTCCGGCATGTTCTGCCTCATAATCCAGCCAGCTTGGAAGCGCTACATTTCTCCTGACAGTCTTTGTATCAATTTTTCTTCTATATTCACCTGAATCAATATCAACGTAAGACAAAATAGTCTCGCCATTTTCTGAAAAAGTGCCTTGTCTAACATCCAATGTATTAGATGGCACCGGAATATCTTTTTTGTTATCTTCTAAAGTAACGCACATTAATTCCATGGCATCCCTTGCCATATCAATAGCATTTTTCATATCTTTTCCTTCAGTTAAAACTTCCAAATCCGGAACTTCAACCAGAATACAATCTTTTGTTTTTGTAAATAAAACCGGATATACTGCCTGCATAATATTCCCTCCGCTATTTTTCTATTATTTCAATCCTCGTCTCTTTAAAATCGCCTGCGCCAACCTCTCCGGTATTTCCTTGTGTCTTTCAACTGTTTCAAATTCATCTTCACCACGTTTATAGATATCATGATTACTACCATGATGATAAAAAACAAATCCACCGGCTTCCAATTTCTTAATCAAATCTCTTTGTTTCACTAGTATTTCCCCTGTCAATATTATTATACACACTAATTACACAATGGTCAATATTATCATACACACTGATTACTCAATTTTCGTGAAATTTTCCCTAATCATTTTCTGCAACAGCTCCCTGTATGTAAAATGTCCGCTCCTGCATTTGACCTGTTTCACTGTTTGTCAGGCTTATATTAAGCATACGCACATCTTCTCCCACAAAAAGTTTGCGTTCCAGTTCAAAGACCAGATTTCCCTCTGCCTTATATATGCTGTCATGGCGTATGACAAGCCGCTGCCCCTGCTTGTTATATACTATAACTGGCAGCTCTGTTTCTTTTCCTTTTGCCTGAAGTGTAAATCCGCCGATAAACATACTTCCAATCAGCATACCTATTGCCAGCAGCCCTACCACCCTCTTATCCGCCAGCCATACCCTTTTTTCCATACTGCGTAGAAACAGCCTACATTTCTGCCCTTCCTGATATCTCACATATTCCAAATCCTTTATTATATCCTCCACAGTCTGATAGCGCATGGATACATCCGCAGCAGTACATCTTTTTACAATCCGTTCTAATTCCTGCGGCATGTCATTACTTATATGCCTGGATGCAATATGCTTTCCCTTGTGCCATATATGCGCAGCATTATACTTTTTTATCTTCTGTTCTGCTTTCTGCACTGCGCCAGCATGAGCAGATTTCACCGACAGACCATATTTACTGCTATTATTCGGAATATTCCCCGTCAACATATGATATAAAACTGCCCCAAAAGTGTAAATATCACTTCTTTCATCCACTCCATGTCCGAAACCCACGCCTTCCATTTGTTCGGGCGCGGCATATCCCATAGTCCCCGCCCTCTTTTCCATATATTTACCGCTATAATAATATTCCATCGAAAAAGCCGCTCCAAAATCCACTACTTTCAGGCTGCCGTCCGCGCATACCATAATATTCTCCGGTTTTAAATCCTGATAGATTATGGGCGTTCCATGTCCGTGAAGATAAGAAAAAAGCCGCAAAATTTCCAACGCCCACTCACACGCTTTTTTGACGGAAAGCCTTCCCTCTTGCTCGATAACATTATGTAAACTTACTCCGTCTATATATTCCATAACCAGATACCATCTGTCCTCATAAAAAAAATCATACAATTCCGGCATCATGGAATGTTTTACCGCCCTTAGAACTTCCATCTCATTTTTAAGCGCATCTTCCGCCTCAGCCTCTTTCGACTCCTTCTGCGCCTTGATAGCAACCTGTCTGCATATATGCTTATCCCACGCCAGATACACTATACTGAAACCGCCCTCGCCAATCTGCTTTCGCAGCTCATATCTTCCAAGCAAAACCATATTGCTCCGCTCACATAAATCCTGCATTCTTATCCCCCATTTAACCATATAGTGTTTAAGTAATTGCGTACAATGTAATTTATGGATTGATTTTGCAATCACCTAATATAATTCTTAATATGTCCTATTCTTCTTTTTCCGCGACGAAATTCTGACGCAAACCGCCGACATACTTCCATGTTCTCCTTTACGCATAGCGGCTTTCCCGATTTCCTTAAGACGCCGCCTACATCTTTCCATGGACAGCACATTCGGCATCGAAATACTTGCTATTCCTTTGGATGCCGAAACATCCCATATCTTATTCGCTGCTGAAATATCCATTATTTTACTCTGCGCTAAAATATCCGCTATCTCATTCTCCGGAATCCTGCGTATAAATGCGTCGGAACAAATTAGAAATACATCTTTACTTTTTACCGTTCCTATCTCAAAACCCGACAGTGGATATTTTACCCCGCTGCCTATCGGAAATCTATATGCCTTATTGCTCCCAAAATTCCACAGCATATATTTCCTTTCCCACAAGATAAGCACAGATACCGTCATTTTCAGACTGCCTCCCCTTTCCTTCACTCCGTAGTCTTCTGTTTCGCGACATTCTACTCCGTGCGTTTCGGCATATTCATACATTCTGCACTGCGCCTTGTATATCCTTCTCTCAACATGACGCTTAATTACAGACATCGGATTTCTCTTTACAAGCGTTTGTGGCAGTCCGTCGTAAAACCATTCCATAAGTCCTTTCGTAAGATAACCGCTTGCATATTCCTCCGTCTCTCCCTCTTTGCCGCAAAGCGCCGCCATAAGCACTCTGCCCCGCACGGTCATTGCCTGCATCACAAGCAGCGAATCTTTATTTATGCCGCTTGTCTCAGCCTTGTTCCAATATATGGCTGTGTCATAGTACATACTATGTTGTGTTCCTTTCCAAATATAAAATATTAAAGCTATCACTTCTAAATATGAAAATAGTGCGAAACCCACGAAGATTTTCAAGAATTACATATAGACAATTAAAACTTCTATGTTATTATTCACACACTTCGGGCGACATGAACTCATATGATTCCTCTTGAGGTCCTTGGAAAACGCCGGTAGTTAGCGAAAAAGCCTATTTTTTCGGCTTTTGAGCTTAGTACCGCTGCGATTTTCCACGGAGCGAAAGCGTACCTCAAGTGGAAACATATGAGTTCATGTCACATTCAACCCGAACTTGTTCCATAATACTCCAAAAACAAACTTAATACAAGAATACAAAATACCCAAATTTCCAAGGGGGGATTTGGTAATTTATATATCTACCGCACAATCCGCATGATATCATTATACATGACAAACACCATCAAAATCATCAATACCACAAGCCCGGCGAAATGCACCATGCCTTCCTTTTCGGGCGGTATCGGCTTGCCGCGGATAACTTCCAAGAACATAAATACCAGCCGTCCGCCGTCAAGCGCCGGAATCGGCAATAGGTTAAATATGCCAAGGTTGACCGACAAAAGAATCACTATATTCATCATCGTGAAAACAACCGTCGAAGTTCCGTGTTCCTTTGCCGCTTCATAATTATCCCCGACAAACTGCGCTATGCCAATCGGTCCGGACACATCTTCTTTTTTCGCCCTTCCCTGCAGCAGCATTATTAGGCTCTTGTATGTCGTCTTTATCCAATAACGCACCTCGTAAGCGCCGTACTTAAAAACCTGCGCCGGATTACACTTTATAACCTCTCCGCCCATAAGCCCGATATAATATCTGCCGTCCGCCTCGCTATAGACAGGGGTTAATGTCACATTCACAATTTCTCCGCCGCGCCCTATCTCTATTTCCATCGTTTCACCCTGGTTTAGGGCTGATATCAGGCTTACTTCCCTATATAAATGTACTCTTTCCCCATTAATCCGGCGTATTTCATCACCCTCAAGAATGCCTGCCGCTTCCGCCGCCGAATCTTCCGTAATCTTCTGCACCACAGGTCGGTCTGCCCCTGTAAAGGCAACCAATATCAGCGAGAATGCAAATGCCAGTATAAAGTTAAAAAACGGTCCCGCAAAGACAGTCGCAATCCGCGCCCACACGTTAGCCCTAATAAAGGAATGTTCGTCTATGACTCCCCCTTCTTCCGCAACTCCATCCTCGCCATCAAACATACACGCTCCGCCAAGCGGAAGGAGTTTAAGGGAATATTTCGTTTCCCCTTTTTGGAAAGAAAACAGCGTCGGTCCCATTCCCACGGCAAATTCCACTACCCGTATGCCGTTTCGCTTTCCTATAATAAAATGCCCGAACTCATGCGATATTACCACTATGCCGAAAATAATCAAAAATAATATAATTGTCGCTATCATTTCATCACCCGCTTTATATGTTCATGTGTTTCCGCTTCCGCCTGCAAAATTTCCTCAACCGAGGGATTATTTACCACCTTATGACATCCCATTGCCTCTTCAATCAGTTCCGTAATCCTTAAAAATCCTATCTTTCCTTGTAAAAACGCCGCAACCGCCATTTCATTCGCCGCATTAAACACTGTCGGCATACTGCCGCCTGCGCGCGCCGCCGCATATGCCAGCTTAAGCCCTGTAAAAGTCTCCGTATCAGGCTCTTCAAATGTAAGCTGCGCTGTCTTAAAAAAGTCCACTCTTTTACCCTGCATGGGCCTTCTGTCCGGATAAAACAACGCGTATTGTATAGGCAGTTTCATATCCGGCATCCCCAACTGCGCCATAATGCCGCCGTCAACGTATTCCACTGCCGAATGGATTATGCTCTGCGGATGCACCACCACTTGAATCTGTTCAAGCGGCACATCGAAAAGCCAGCCGGCCTCCATCACTTCCAGCCCCTTATTTACAAGCGTGGCGGAGTCTATTGTCACCTTTTTGCCCATCGACCAGTTCGGGTGTTTCAGCGCATCCTCCATCGTCATATTTTTAAGTTTGTCTTTTGTCTTTCCACGGAATGGGCCTCCCGACGCGGTAAGTATTATCTTGCTCACCCTCTGCCTGTTTTCTCCGTTCAGGGACTGGAAAATCGCGCTATGCTCGCTGTCCACAGGAAGAATCGAGACGCCGTGCTTATTAGCAAGCGGCATTATAATATGTCCGGCGGTAACAAGCGTCTCCTTGTTCGCCAATGCAATCGTCTTGCCCTGCTCAATCGCGGCGATAGTCGGCCTTATGCCAATCATGCCCACTATTGCAGTCACCAATACTTCCATCTCTTCCATCGCAGAGATTTCTATAAGCCCTTCCATGCCGCTTACCACCTTGGTATCCGTATCCGCAATCCTTAAAGATAAGTCGGCAGCCGCTTTCTCACTCCACATTGCAGCTTTTTTCGGGTGAAACTCCCTTATCTGTTTCTCAAGCAGCTCCACATTGCTCCCCGCGGCAAGCCCCACGACTTCCAAATCCGTATTGTTTCTTACTATCTCAAGCGTCTGAGTCCCAATCGAACCCGTAGAACCCAGTATTGATATTTTTTTCATATTAATCCCCTATTCTTACCCAGCCTACGCTCCACTAGAATAATAAAATCAACGCCAGTCCGAAAAATATAACCGGCGCCACCATAATAACGCTGTCGAATCGGTCCATAATCCCGCCGTGTCCGGGAATCAGTTTCCCGTAGTCTTTGATTTCATAATCTCTCTTAATCCCCGACGCCGCCAAATCGCCTATCATTGAAATCAACGCACCAACCGCGCCAAGAAACATGGCTACAAACGGATTAATGCCTTTAACAACGCAGCCTCCATCATACACTCCGACATTATAGATTACGAAGTAATCATACAAGCCAAAGAGCAGCGCAGCGCCCACTACTCCGCCGATTGCTCCCTCTATTGATTTCTTGGGGCTTAATTTCGGCGTCATCTTATGTTTTCCAAACAGAACCCCTACGCAATAAGCGCAGGTATCGCTCCCCCACGAGCATAAGAACACTAGCCACACCAGATATATTCCACCCTGCCAGCCTTCCCTGATAAATAAAAGAAATGACAGCAAGACCGGCGCATATAAAAAATCAAAGAAACACGCCATTACCTGCCCTGCCTTAAATTTCGGGAAGCTAAACACATAAACCATCATAAAAACAATAAACGATATCACAACGCCGAGTGCCAGTACCACGCAAATCATTGCCACAACAAAAATATCAGTTTTTGAAATAAGGTCAATTAAATGATTATCCGCATAATACTCCCGGAACAACATCACACTTCCGCCTGCCAGCGCATAATAAAGCACTGTCATAGCAGCCCCCGCTATTTCCAGCCCGTTTACTTCCTTCTCAGGCGTATGCACCCCTGTCGCTTTCGTAAGTTCAAAGAAAGCTATGGTAGAAATAAGGCATAACGCTCCCACCATCACAAAGCCGCCCGCAAAAATAACCGCAAAAGCCAGTATCACCAGCACAATCCCACTTATAAGTCTTGTACGAAACATTTTATAACCGTATCCCTTTCATATAATTATTTTTTGAGTACCCAGAGTACAACCTAAATGAACAAAATAAGGGGCGACTTACCGCTTTTCAGGCATTGGAGCCCCGTTTTTGTTCATTTAGGTTGTACTCGTGACAGCAAATCAACAATCCAAGCAACACTTTATCCTTTTCAGGCATTGGAGCCCCGTTTTTGTTCATTTCTTCTGAACTCGTGACAGCAAATAACATCATTCTTTCACAGCCCCATACTTCCTATCCCTCATATTATATGCCTCGATAGCTTTTTCCAATTCTTCTTTAGTAAAATCAGGCCATGCTGTCTCTGTAAAATAAAACTCAGTATATGCAAGCTCCCATAAAAGGAAATTAGAAATCCGCATTTCATTGCATGTGCGAATCAGCAAGTCAGGCTCAGGAATCCCGTGTGTATCAAGCGCCTCGCTAAGCGCCTGCTCCGTAATATCTTCTTTTTTCAAAGTTCCTTCTTCCACTTTTGCCGCCAGTTTGCGCACGGCGCGCACTATTTCATCCCTGCCGCCATAGTTGATGGCTATCTGGAAATGAAGCCCCGTATTATTTACGGTCGCTGCTTCAAGCTGTTCGATTCTGGTTCTGATATCCTCATCAAGACCTGTTTTATCGCCTATGACGCGCACGCACATGTTATTCTTTTCCGCCGTCTTTAAGCAGGTCTTCATATAATTACGCAGCAATTTCATAAGCGCGTCTACCTCGTCCTTGGGCCTGCTCCAATTTTCCGTGGAAAAAGCGTAAACTGTCAGGTATTGTATGCCCATCTTATAAGCGTCTTCACAGATTACCTCTACAGTCTTCGCCCCCTGCGTATGTCCGTAATTTCTCGGCATGCCCTTGCTTTTCGCCCATCTGCCGTTGCCGTCCAGAATTATTGCCACATGATTCGGTATATTCACGCTGCCGCCCCTTTCAATTTTCTATTCTATGGTAAAAGGGGATAGCAGAATACCCACTACTCTACAATCCCCTTCTCAATATTTTATGTTCTGTTATTAAACTGTCATGATTTCTTTTGACTTCTCTTCTACCAGAGCGTCAACATCTTTGACATATTTATCCGTCAGCTTTTGCAGCTGGTCTTCCAGTTCCTTTATTTCGTCCTCGGAAACCTCGGTCTTGGCAAGTTTCTTAAAGGCGTCCATTCCGTCGCGTCTTGCATTTCTGATAGCGACTTTATTCTCTTCGCCCTTCTTCTTGATATCCTTTACCAAATCTTTTCTGCGCTCTTCCGTAAGTTCCGGAAATACCAGACGGATAACCGCACCGTCGTTGCTGGGAGTTATCCCTACGTCGGACATCATAATCGCCTTTTCGATATTCTTAATCAGGCTCTTATCCCATGGCGCAATCTGAATCATTCGCGGATCGGGAACGGAAATATTTCCCACCTGCTGAATCGGTGTAGGCGTTCCGTAATAATCAACCTTAATTCTGTCAAGCACATGGGGATTAGCGCGCCCTGCGCGGATTGCCGCCAGATCCGTTACTAAAAAGTCATATGCCTTCTTCATTTTTTCATCATATGTTTTTATTCTGTCGTCCATTACTAAAAATATACCTTCCTTTCTTTCGCGAATCATTGTACCCTATACCGTAACTTTAGTTCCCTTAAAAGAACCGTTCATCGTATTTACAATGCTGTTCTTCTCGTTCAATCCAAACACCCACATAGGCATTTTGTTATCCCGCGCCAAAATCGAAGCGGTCATGTCCACCACCTGAAGATTTTTCTCAATCACTTCGTCAATGGTGATTTCATCATACTTCTTTGCCTCCGGGTGCGTCTTAGGATCAGCGTCATAGACTCCGTCCACAGCTTTCGCAAGCAGTATCACATCGGCATCGACTTCCACAGCGCGCAGCACGACTCCCGTATCCGTTGAAAAATAAGGATGCCCTGTGCCTCCGGCAAAAAATACCACCATATTCTTCCCAAAGTACTTGTTTGCCCTGTCCTTAGAAAATAACTTAGTAAAAGAGCCACATTCAAACGGAGTCAGAATGTTAGTCATTAAACCCACAGAGCGGAAAATTTCAGACACATAGATACAGTTCATAACCGTGGCGAGCATACCAATCTGATCCGCCTTGGTTCTGTCAATGTTTTCGCTAGAGCGTCCCCTCCAAAAATTTCCGCCTCCTATTACAATGCCGACCTGAATTCCGTCGTCTACAAGCTGTTTCACCTGCATTGCAACATCGCGCACAGTCTCTTCATCAAATCCGGTCTTTTTTTCACCAGCTAATGCTTCCCCGCTTAACTTCAATAGAACACGCCGCATCTTCAATATACATGCTCCTTTCGATAAACTATATGCTATTTGTCTTTCTTCTTACCCTTCTTGCTGATTTCATCGAAGAAAGATGTAGGGCTTACGTCTGCGTAGCACTGTGAACACATACCTTCAATAACGGCTCCGTTATTAATCTGAACTGATTTGGACTTAATGTTGCCCATAACAATTGCGGAAGTATCCAGAATAACGGGACCGTGTACATCGATGTCGCCTTTTACCGCGCCTGCTATAACCGCGCTGTTAGCGGTAATGTTGCCGATTACCACAGAACTCTGTCCGATTTTTACACTGCCCTGGCTGATTACCTCTCCGTTTATTCTTGCACCTTCTGCATAAATCTCTGCAGCCTTGGAATTTCCTTGGATTCCGCCGGTAATATTAAGCTTGCCAAGGATTTCAATGTTACCCATAACATTACCAATAAGTTCCAGAGAACCTCCGGAAGTAATGTCGCCTGTGATTGACATACCTTCTGTTACAACTGCAGTCTCGTCTGATACAACTTTTGATTCAATACCCATATCCATATTCATATTTTCTTCCATGTTATTCTCTTCTCCTTCATTCTCCCAAAGCGGGGTTGTTTCTTCCTCTATCTGCTGGCTCGACTCTGTACTTCCGGCATCAAGCCCCATATCATATGTTTCCGTTTCCGGCAATTCGGCAGCGGTAAAGTCTGTTTCCTCAGTCTCCATTCCGGCATACGAATTTTCTGTCTCTTGTTCTTCCATTCCGGAATACGGAATCTCCGTCTCCTGTGCCTCCGTTCCACTATACGGAACTTCCGTCTCCTGTGTCTCCATTCCGCCATACGGAATCTCCGTCTCCTGTGTCTCCGTTCCGCCATATGGAACTTCCATCTCCTGACCGGTCAGTCCTGCTGCTGAAAATTCTGTTTCCTGCACTGTGGTCTCATCAGCAAAAAGCTCAGTATTTTCTTCTGTCAGCATTTCGTCTGTAAATCCTGCCTCTGTTTCTGCAACTTCGGCACTGCTAAGTTCCTCACCGGGCATTTCCAACCCGTTTTCAGCGCTGATTGCGTCCACCATATCAAGCATGTCGCTCAAAGTCTCCGCATTAATAGCGTCCTCGTTTGCCAATTCTTCATCGGCAGCCGCCGCGTCAAGCTCACCTTCCGGCTTAAGCTCATTCACGGCTTGGTTTAAGTCTTCCTTTAAATCCGAGAAAAAACCCATTCTATAAGTCCTCCATTTCTTATTCATTGCTTATATGTTGTATCAGTTCCGTATCTTCAGTAATCGGAACGATTATTGTGTCTTCCATTGCCTGTATTCTTTCTATCAGCCTTGGCAACGCTTCTACCGTCGTATTTTTGTTTGACGCATCGTGCATCAGTATCATACATTCGTTAAACTTAGGTATCTGTGATATACAGTTATTCAGTATCGCGTCCGCGCTGATATAGCTGCTTGAAGCGTCTCCCGAGGCAATGTTCCAGTCAAAATATGTGATATCCTGCTCGTCCAAATATGCGATAAGCTCATTCATATCCACTGTACTGACCGTATTGCTGCTGCCCCCCGGAAACCTGCAATACCTGCACCATACTCCTGTGGTATCGTACAGAAATTCCTGCAGCCTGCTCAAATCCTGCGCATAGCTTTCTACCGACTGATATATTTCGTCATACTTATGACTATATGAGTGCATCCCCAAAGTATGTCCCTCGTCTACAATCCGATTATACAACTCCTTATACTTCTCATCTTCCTTCCCTACTACGAAGAAAGTCGCCTTCACGCCGTACTTCGCCAGAATATCCAAAATCCGCGACGTATTGCCGCTAGGTCCGTCATCAAAGGTTAAATATACCTTCCTGACATCTCCGTCTTGAATAGCCTGCTCTGTAGTATCCTGTGCCTGCGTTCCTGCACTGTCACGCTTAGAAACATTTACACTGTCCGCGGTATATACGCTCTGAAACTCTTCCGCTTCCGGCTCGGACGCTTCACCTTCCATCAAAGGTCCTACGCTCATAATCGACGCCGCTTCCCTCGCCTGTGCCTTAAGTTCTTCAAGTTCCTCCTGCGCTGCATGGAGCCTGATACCCAGAAAAACAGAAAGAGCTGTGGGAATCAGTATCAGCATAACTACGATTAAGATAAGCGCGCCTTTTGCAAAACCGCTCTTCCCACTATACGCTTGTCCCTCTTCCATACCCGTCACACCGGTCCCTGACTATGATAATGTCTTTAATTTTTAAGCTACCTATATATAATAACACAGATTGTCAGTTACGAAAAGGAATTTTCAAAAAAACATTACGAAAATTTTTCATCGGAGTAAAAGTTAAGCCAACAGGCGCATGGACACATATGATTCCGTGTCACTATTTACAGTTACATATGGAATGAACTCATATATTTTCATGAGTGGTACGCTTTCGCTCCGTGGAAAATCGCAGCGGTACTAGGTTCAAAAGCTAAAAAACAGCTTTTTCACCAAGTACCGGCGTTTTCCAAGGACCACTCGTGAAAACATATGAGTTCATTCCACTATAGCCTGTGAATAATAATGCGTCTAAGAACGGATGCACTGAACAGTTACTTTCCTACTTTATACAGCAATCTCCCGTATACGGCGCAAGCTCCAGCCGCACAAAATAGCCTCTGTCGCTATGGCACACGGGACATACGGGCGGAACCTCGGTTCCCCTGTAAATGTGGCCACATTCCATACACATCCATGCCGTCTCTACGTCGGATACGAAAAGTTTCCCTTCTTCAAGCCAATCCGCAAACTGACCGAATCTGTTTCCATGTACCTTCTCAATCTCCGCTATCTGTCTGAAAGAATCCGCTACCGCGAAAAAACCTTCCTCTTCCGCTTTTTGTGCAAAAGCCGGATACACGTCGCCGTGTTCCTCATATTCGTTATGCTGCGCCATCCTAAGAAGCGATGCGGAATTTTTGGCAATGTCTACGGGATATGCGCCGTCAATAGCAATGTTCTCACCCGCCATCTCATTAAGATGCTTATAGAACACTTCCGCATGTTCCCTCTCCTGCTCCGCCGTAAAACGGAATACCGCCTCGACTACATATAGCTTTTCATCTCTCGCCTGCCCCGCCGCAATGGTATATCTGTTCCTTGCCTGACTTTCGCCTGCAAAAGCGCGCATAAGATTGTCCTTAGTTTCACTATTCCTAAAATCCATATTAAAATGCTCCTTTCGGGTTTTGATTACTATAGTATTCCCAAAAAGAAGCCTTTTTAATTCATAGTTACAAATCTTCCAAAAACCCTTTTATCCCTTTTTGCTTAAATAAACCCTTATAATACGCGAGTTCGTTCTGAATAAGCGCGTCAATGACCTTCATTCCCAAAAGCTCGACAGGCGCTTTATCGTCCGTCAGCACTCTATCGCCTTTTTCATAAGGAGTAATCCCATCGGAGACTTTCGCAAGCATAGATTTAAGCTCTTCATCTTCCAGTTCCGCCCTTATGGTTTCAAAATCCGCTATCGCGTCGGGATTCTGCGTGGCGAAAAGTTCCCTGTTAGTCGAGCCGCGCACGTCCACGGTATATACATAGTCAAAAACGTCCGCAATCGTATCTGCAAGGTAATCGTTTATATTTCCGTCCGCGTCCGAATACATATTCATATTTACGACCATCACGCCTTTTTCATTAAGATGCTCCTTTACCAGCGTAAAAAACTCTATGGAAGACATCTGGAACGGAATGGTTATATCCTGATAGGCATCCACCATAATAACGTCATACTTTCCCTCATCCGCCGCCAGATACGCGCGTCCGTCATAGGTAGTTACCGGAACTGATGCCGGCAGCGCAAAATAATCCCCTGCAAGCTTAGTAATCTTTTCATCAATCTCCACACCCTTTATGGATGTCGCTCCGTAATAATGCGCACACTGTTTCGCATAAGTGCCTGTACCCATTCCCAAAATCAGCATATCGCCGTCCACTTTACCCGACATTGGCGGAGCCGCCATTGCATAATCATAATACATGCCCGTAGCCCCTCCGTCTTTTTTCATAATGGACTGTACGCCGAACAGCACATTGGTGGAAAGAATCACGCTGTCGTCAGTCTCTTTCACTTGCAGATAATTATATATGGATTCCCCTTCATATAAAAGGCCGCTCTCCCAAAACGCAAAACGGCTGGAAGCTCCAAGCACGCTGCATATAAGGAAAAGAACGATTCCTATTATACACTGCTTTTTCTTTCTCTTAACGCGGATAAAATATATCAGCGCAAGAATTAAGAGGATGCCTGAAAAAATCAAAAACGTCACGGAAGTCCCTACCGCAGGTATCGTTACGAATGTCGGAAGAAATGTGCCGATAATGCTGCCAATAGTATTAAACGCGCCAAGATTGCCTACCGTCCTGCCGCTGTCGTCAAGGCTGTCCACAGTATATTTTACTAACGACGGAGTAACCGTGCCAAGCAGAAACAGTGGAAAGACAAAAATAATCATACACGACAAAAACGCCGCGCAAATCAGAAAATTATTACTGATTGTAAACACAAGCGCCGCTGAAATCACTACTATTATATATTTTCCCAGAATGGGGATTGCGGCAATCCATACCGCCGCTATGATAATCCTGATATACAGTTTATCAGGATTGGGATCTTTGTCCGCGCTCCTTCCACCCCAGATGTTTCCAAGCGCCATCGCAATCATAATCGTGCCGATAATGATGGTCCACACAATCTGGGAAGAGCTGAAATACGGAGCAAGGAGCCGGCTTGCGCCAAGCTCCACTGCCATAACGGACATTCCCGCAAAAAATTCCGTAAGATACAAATAATATTTATATGCTGAAGTCAAATCTTCCTCCTTCTTCTTGCTTCTCCTGCGCCTTTATTTGAGTCCAGTCCACAGCGTTTATCTTCTCAAGCAGTTCTTCTACAGAATCAGCCGTCACCCTTGTACTCTGAGTCTTTTCATGTCCTGCCATTTCCTGCGTCTTTTTCTCAAGCGCGCTCTTTTCTTTCGCTGCTTTTTCTTCTTTTCTGTTCTCTCTGGTCTTCTCTATCCATTCCTTCTGCTTCTCGCCCATCTTCTCAAGCTCTGCAAAATACGAAACGCTGCCGTCCTTGCCGATGGACACTCCCATATGCTTAACTTCGTCCTTTTTATCTCCAAGCTTCTCTGACATATCCTTAAGCTGTCCTACGGAGTCCTCAAGGATTCCCGTATACTTAGCCTTCGCCTCTTCATCAGACGCCATCTCTTCTAAGGTTTCGGTATCGATAAGTACGCTGAATTCCTTCGTCCCTCTGGAAAGGTATTCAGCCGCCTCTTCGTCGTTCTCATAATCCGCCACGATGAAGTCCATATTTGAATATTTCTTTTTCAACTCGTCTAAGAGTTTCTTAGCCTGCGAACTAAGCTGTACCTGAGAATTTTTCTTATCGGCCTTCTCCGCCTTGTCCTTTTCCTTTGTCTCTTTGGCAGCCTTATTCTTCGTCGTGTTCGCATAAATGCTGCTCTGGTTGATGCCGTAACCGTTAATTTTGCTCATTGTTCGTCCTCCTTTGACTTTTAACCGAAATCCGTTTCTTTTAAAATTAAGCAGACTTATAAAAAATATATAATGCCTTATTTTGTATATCGGATAGTTTAAGGGATTTCTTTAGTACTGTTTATGGTCCGGTCTCCAAGCACACGGATATATATGCGTCCCCTTGAGGTACGCTCTCGCTCCGTGAAAAATCGCAGCGGTACTAAGCTCGAAAATACCTCGCTAAGTACCGGCGTTTTTCAAGGACCTCTGCACGGAAGCATATATATCCGTGTGCTTGGAGACCGGACATTCACATTATATGCTCTTTCAGCCAGCGCATCGCCATGTAAGCATAGACCGCGCTCCCCGCAGATAAAGCGTCTTCATCAAACATGACTTTAGGGTGGTGCTGGGGATAGATATAGCCTTTTTCTGCTGTTCCGGCAGCAAGCGCAAGCATAACGGACGGCACTTTATGACTCACATAGGCGAAGTCTTCCGAACCCGCCGTCTTGGAAGTCTTGCGCCTGTCTTCCGAACTGCTTAAATCTTTCGAGGAAAAGGCTTTTCCTTCCCCCAGAAGTTCTTTGGCATATTGGTAAGCTTTATCAGTGAGCGTCTTATCATTTACAAGCGTAGGACAGCCGCTGCCAAACTCAACCTCTGCCTCCGCCCTGAACGACTGCGCGACGCCCTGCGCAATCTCACACATTCTCTGTTTAATAAAGGAACGCGTCTCTTCGTCAAAAGTCCGTATGCTGCCACCCATCACTACCGTATCGGGGATAACGTTTGCGGCATTTCCGGCGTTTATCGTTCCTATTGTAAGCACAGCCTGTTCAGCTATTCCAAGTTCTCTTGCCTGAATCTCCTGAAGTGCAATCACGATATGCGCCGAAACGGTAATCGGGTCCACTCCCATATTCGGCATTGAGCCGTGACAGCCCTTGCCCTTCACCCTGATTTCAAAATAATCGGCTGCCGGGGCGCTGACTCCGGGCGTAGCCACAATGACCGCTCCTGCCGGAAAAGGCATGCCCGCCATAACATGAATCATTAACGCTGCGTCCACGTCGGGATTCTGTAAAATCCCTGACTCTATCATATCGTTAGAGCCTTCAAATATCTCTTCGGCAGGCTGGAACATCAGCTTGATGGTTCCCTCTATCTCATCCTCGTGCTTTTTAAGCAGGCGCGCCGCTCCAAGCAGCATCGCCGTGTGCATATCGTGTCCGCAGGCGTGCATTTTTCCGTTCTTCGCGGCAAACTCCACGTCTGCTTCTTCATTGATAGGGAGCGCGTCCATGTCGGCACGGAGCATGAATACTTTTCCTGCCTGTCCTGTTTTTCCTTTTCCTATTATTGCGACCAGTCCTGCTTTGCCGCAGGGCTGCGGTTCATATCCCATATCCGTGAGCTGCTGCTTTACATATGCAACCGTGTCCTGTATATCAAATCCCGTTCCGGGGTGCAGATGAAGAAAACGCCGGTCGGCTATGATTGTTTCTTTAAGCTGCTCGGCTTCTGATAATAATTCTTCGTACATAGTGTGGCTCCTTTCTTATGCTGAATCTGCCATGAGTTTTACAAGTATCCGGTAGGTCAGGAACACATATATTACTGTGAGAGGTACGCTCTCGCTCCGGTTCAGACGCAGCGGTACTAAGCTCGAAAAAACCTCGCTAACTACCGGCGTCATTACAGGACCTCTCGCAGTAATATATGTGTTCCTGACCGCCCAAATTTAATTAAAAATATTATACCACAATCTTCCGTTTCATGTTACAATATCTGGGAATATTATAGAAATAGATGTTACTATTCACAGTCAATGAAAAACTGGCGTTTAGACGCGTCATGCTTGCATGTAAGCGGATAAATGACTGTTTTTCATTTGACTGCGAAGCAGGAACCTCCACCAAATGAGCAATCTTAGCTCCACAGGAGCGAGAAAGCATGCGAAGCGGGCGAGATTGCGAATGCAGAGTGGGGGACTGTGAATAGCAACAAACAGATAACTGTGAAAGGAGTTCCCCCACATGAACATTCTAGCAAACTTAGAACCCAAACCGGTATTTCACTACTTTGAAGAAATCTGCGCCATTCCGCACGGTTCTTCTAATACCAAGGCAATCAGCGACTACTGCGCCGGTTTTGCCAAAGCGCACGGCTTAAGATATATACAGGACGATTCTGACAACGTGATTATTTTTAAGGAAGGGACTGCGGGCTATGAGCAGTCTGCCCCCGTTATACTTCAAGGACATCTGGACATGGTGTGTGAAAAAGATTCCGACTGCGGCATCGATTTTAAGAAAGACGGCTTGACGCTTAAACTTCACGACAATATTATCACGGCGCAGGGGACAACGCTTGGAGCTGACGACGGCATCGCCATCGCCTATGCCCTTGCCATTCTGAAATCTAAGGATATCCCGCATCCGCCGCTTGAAGTCATATTCACAGCCGATGAGGAAATCGGTATGCTGGGCGCTGCCGCCATAGACTGCTCTTCTTTGCGTTCACGCATCATGCTGAATCTGGATTCCGAAGAAGAAGGCTATCTGCTTGTAAGCTGCGCGGGCGGAATCAGAGTCAACGCCTCTTTTCCGCTTGAAAGAGAAGAAACAGCGGGCATATTGGTTGACATAAAATTATCAGGCATGATGGGCGGACATTCGGGCGTGGAAATTGACAAAGGGCGCGCCAACGCCTGTAAGCTGCTTGGACGCACTCTATACAGGCTTAAGGGCGATTATACGTTTAAACTCATTTCGCTAAACGGCGGTCTTATGGATAACGCAATCCCAAGGGAAACGTCGGCGCAGCTTCTTTTTACGGAAGATACTGACATTCCGTCGCTTGAAAATACGCTCCGCGGGTTATGCGAAATCTATAACGCAGAATACAAATTAACCGACTCAGAAATCAAGCTCGATATCCGCAATAAAGGCGTAAGTTCCGTCTCCGCTATGACTGCGGACGCAACATCCAAAGCCATCTCTGCGCTCGTCAGCCTTCCTAACGGCATACAACGCATGAGCAGCAATATCAAGGGGTTGGTGCAGACTTCCTTAAATCTTGGCATACTTTCAACTACTGACACAGATGTCAGGTATTCTTTTGCCGTGCGCAGCAGCGTGGAAAGCGAAAAAGATGAACTCGTGGAACGCATAAAATGCCTGATGGAAGAAATGGGCGGAAACATAAGCTGCAGCGGCGCATATCCCGCATGGGAGTACCGCGAAGACTCTCCTTTGCGCGAGCTTATGATTGATATATACGAAGAGCAATACGGTGAAAAGCCCATAGTCCAGGCAATGCACGCCGGAGTCGAATGTGGCCTGCTCTCAGGCAAACTTAAAGGACTCGACTGCGTATCCTTCGGACCTGATATACATGGCGCGCATACCCCACAGGAATCCTTAAACGCAGACAGTGCATTAAGGACATGGAACTATTTATTGGAAATCTTAAGGCGGCTAAGGTAAAGCCGCCTTTTCTTCCTTTAAGACCTGATACGCCATAAACGGCAGCAAAGCCATAAACGGATAAATATATCTGATTAACACACACGGTCCTGCCACCATCGTAAGCAGATAAACCATTACCGCCGCCCACGGAATCAACTGGCGGTAATTCTTCTTTTTACAAAGGCTAAGCCCGGCAAACACCATCAGAAAACAGTACAAAGCCGGCGCAAATAAAATTTTTGCAGGCAAAAAATGCTGATGCACACAGTCTGTCGCTATCGCCTCGTATAAATCTCTTACCGTCGGCAGAAGATTTTCTTTTTTCATAAAATCCCCTGCAAAAACCGGAGTTGCATCTGTAATAAGGTATCCCGTCCTATCGCGCCACCAGTCCTTATACACAAGACTATGTGACACATCTGTCATAAACCAGTCTCCCATTGTCTCATATAACGGCGCCATCACATATGAACCCGGATATTTAGCTGCAAGACACAGATATATTTTCAAAAAACCAGCCGGATTTTCCCTGAATAAGTCATTATTGAAATACATCTTTACGCCGTCGGAAATATAAAGTCGATAATTTTCCATGCCCTTCGCAGGAAGATAAGCAGTAAGCTGCTCCAAGTCTTCCGCGCTCATCTGCCCGCCATTGCTCTTATACGCCCTGGCAAGCTGCATCAGCGGAATATTTAACGCCTCCGCCGATTCGCCGGGCTGCGCGTCCGTAAAATATACCAGCGCACGCTCCGCCCCCAAGAAAAGGGCTATGCTTATAAACGTAACCGCCGCAAGCCTTGTCCACAAATTTATGTTCTTTTTAGCCTGCAGGCTGCTCTCTAATTGCGAACTTTCTTCCGGCTGACAACTTTCTTCTGACTGCTTTTTTTTCTGCACCCGCAGATTATGCAAAGCCGCCGTAACAAAGATAACAAACAGCACAATCTCTATATATATGCCGTTCTTGCGGAAAAGCATCAATGCCACATTCACTATACACAGCCGTATAAGTTCCTTACGCCTAAGCCCGTCTTTACTCTCCACTGCCTGAACGAGCATCAGAAAATCCAGCAGAAAGAACGCCGTAAAAAACGTATCCTTCGTAGTGCTGACCGCCATAAGCGGATGCACGGGAAACAATATGCACCAAAGCAATACTGCAATAAGCAGCCGCCTCGGTACATTCCGACGAATTAAAAACGCAAAACCATAAGCGAACGCCCCAGAAAGCAGTAGCATCTGGAGAAAAGCATAAATCGCCATACCGTCTAATGGTAAATGTAATTGCTGCTGCAAAAATTGTCCCGCATCATAACACGCCCCCAGAAACAGAGTATGCGCAAGCGGGTGATGATTATTGAAAGTATGCTGCGTATACTGTATAAGCTGCGGCTCTCCGTCATATGAATAAATCGCCGGAAAATACGCCAGATAGCACGGAAGCCAGCCTATCAATATCGCCGCCCAATAAAAGCAGGGACGCGACAGCAGACCTGAATTTTCTCCCTTAGCATTTACAAAACGCCGCCCGCCGTACCACATAAAATATAACGCCGCCGTCGTCAAGATAAACGTCGCAATTATGGCAAGTGCAAGCAACGCTATATTTTTAGGATTCAGTAGATACGCCTTGCCATCCGACGCCAAGCCTGTAAGAACCAGCCCCAGCGCTTCACAGACTGCAACAACGCCGCCGCAGATTCCAAACAACTTCTGCTTTCTCAACTTAGATGGCATTTCTTTTATAAGTTCCTTTATAAATTCTTTTACCAAACCTTTTTTCAGTTCTTTTTCCTGTTCCTGCATTAAATGCTCCCGTGTAATTAAATAATAAAAAAGACTCTGCATTACAGAGCCCCCTTGCATATTTTCTTTCGGCGCAAAAACCTAGTCAGATTGCGGAAACTATGCACCCAAAAATCGCCTCCATATGTCACTCGTCTGACCAAGCAACATATATCATTAGCCAATAGACACTCTAGTTGCCTATCTGCATTATTATACTACCAGTTATCTGCTTTTATGTCAATATCGGAACTGGCTTAAAATTTATTGTTCTTTTAAATAATTTTCTTTTGTCTGGTACGTTTCTGCCAGATATACAGAAATATTGTTATTATCGTCTGACAGTTTCAATATCCGCACCGGTTGATTATCTTTAGTATCTATGTTCAGCTTTTTATTTATAGTGTCAATTTCGTATGTCATGCCATCAAACATTGTTGCTGATATAATCATATTCCAGTTTGTCCCTTCTAATTCGCTGGCTATTATTGGCATATCCATGTAATATATACCATTCAACACAAAATTAACTCTATATAAATCACCTTTGGCTTTTCCACCAAAACCACTAAATACTATATTTCTTTTTTGCAGTTTAGCATCAAAACCATCTTCAAGACTTTTGCCATCCCCGTTCCATATTGGAAAAAGCGCACCTGTATCTATTAGGGCACGACAACCGTTGAACCAACTTATATTAGCAATCGGACGCCTTGCTTTATCATCTAACTGTATCGTTATCTGCACTACAACACCCCCGCTACGCCTAATGGCAATCCATTATCATTCGTATACCATCTTATTATTCCATCGTTTCCCTTTATCTGCATTTGCAACAATTCACTACTAGTTTTATCTTTATAAATCACATCTGCAGATTCAAGTGTTACGCCATCATCATTCTTATATTTGACATTATTTAAACCAAGCCAAGTATTGGGATATTTTTCTGCCATCTGCTCTCTGGTTAAATGTTCTGCCATAAATTAACTTCCTCCCTGAATTTAACTACATCTTTAATTATATTTTACTTATTTATCATCTGCTTTGCAATGAAATTTTTCAAGAAACTACGAAACAATTATATTCCAATATGCAAAAAGACATCATCACTCATGCTTCTATAAGTAATGATATCTTATTATTCCAAACGATTTTATCATTTTAAGTATATATACTATTTATCCCCATAATGATACCGGCATGCCAGAATATATATATTGTTTTCATCTATTTTGTAAATCAAACGGTCTTTATCATTAATCCTTCTGCTCCAATAACCAAATAAATTTCCGCTTAAAGATTCCGGCTTTCCTATCCCATAATTACCATTTCTACTAATGTCATTTATCAACTGGTTAATTTTCTTGAGAGTTTTACGGTCTTCTGTCTGCCAATATAAATAATCTTCCCAACCGGTATCCGCAAATATCTTATTCATCATCTTCTGCCTCAATTAATTCATGGATAGAACATTGTCCATTTTCCAACTGCATTTTACCTTTCATCAACCAGTCGTAATTTTCTTTATTACCCAGTACATAAATATTTTCCATAAGATTATTATATGATTCTTCGGATATCATAACTACATTCTTATTATCTTTTCTCGTAACAATCATAGTTTCATAATCATCAGTCACCTTATCCATATACTTTTTCATATTGTCACGAAGATTTGTATAATTTACCGCCAACATAATAAAACTCCTCTCTAAATGCGTACAATTTCCTGTACTTATATTATACTGTACAGTTTTCTGTACGTCAATATTTTATTATATAATCTGCTATTTTTATGATTTTATCCCGCCTTAATTTTTTGTTTTAAATATAATAGGGGTATTATCTATTTTACAATAAATAATACCCCTGCATTTTATTCTAATACATCAGATAATTCATTTCTTTCAAAACAAATGAATAAACAAGCAGACTCTTCCCTTAATTCCCTGCCATCTGCTTTGCCACTTCCTCGGCAAAGTTCTCTTCCTTCTTCTCGATTCCTTCTCCGGTTTCGAAACGGACGAAAGATTTGATGGAAAGGCTGGCATTGTTTTCTTTTGCCACCTGCTCAATATATTTTGCCACGGGCTGCTTTCCGTCCTCAGCCTTTACATATACCTGCTCTAAGAGGCATACTTCCTTAAGCTCCTTGTTAAGGCGTCCTGTTACCGCGCCCTCGATTACTTTTTCGGGCTTTCCTGCCATCTTAGGATCATTCTTAATCTGCTCGGCAATAATCTCTTTTTCATGCGCCTTGTATTCCTCGGATACGTCTTCCGTAGACACATATTTAGGAGAAAGCGCTGCAACCTGCATAGCGATGTTCATAAGGGTTTCTTTAACCGCATCGTTTACGACATTGGCAGCTGCTTCTACGATAACGCCGATTCTTCCGCCGCCATGTACATAAGTAACTACGCAGCCGTCGTTTGCGGTAACTTTTGCAAACCTTCTGATATTTAAGTTCTCGCCGATTACTGCAATCTTATCAACCAAAGCTTCTTTTACGGTCTTAGATGAATCTAAGTGCCAGCTCTCCGCCAGGAAAGCATCCAAGTCAGCCGCATCTGAATTAACCGCCTGCGCAGCGACAGCTTCAACATATGCCTGAAAATCTTCATTCTTTGCTACGAAGTCTGTCTCTGAATTAACTTCTACGACTGCCGCCGTCTTATCATCTTTAACGGCAACGCGGCAAAGCCCTTCGGCTGCGATTCTGCCTGCCTTCTTTTCAGCTTTTGCCTGTCCGTTCTTTCTCAAATATTCTACCGCTGCCTCCATGTCGCCGTCAGTCTCGCCAAGAGCCTTCTTGCAATCCATCATGCCCGCACCGGTCATTTCCCTTAACTCTTTTACCATTGCTGCTGTGATAGCCATCTATATTTCCTCCTGTATAATCCAATTTTATGCTTCTGTTTCTTCTGATTCCTGCGCAGCGATTTCTTCAATGTCCGTTGCCGGAGCTTCATTTACTTCTTCTGCCGCCGCATCTTCTTCTTTTTCTACATATACTTCTTCGCCCTGGTTTGCCTCAATAACGGCGTCAGCCATCTTGGATACAATCAGCTTGACGGCTCTGATAGCGTCGTCATTGCCGGGAATGATATAATCAAGTTCTTCGGGATCGCAGTTTGTATCTCCGATACCAATTAAGGTAATTCCGAGCGAATGCGCTTCCTGAACGCAGATTCTTTCTTTCTTAGGGTCAACTACGAAGATACAGTCAGGAATCCTTGTCATTTTCTTGATTCCGCCCAGATTCTTCTCTAATTTCTCCCATTCTTTTCTAATTTTAATTACTTCTTTTTTGGGAAGCACGTCAAATGTGCCGTCCTCAGACATTACTTCGATAGCTTTTAATCTCTCGATTCTTGAACGAATGGTCTTAAAGTTGGTCAGCATGCCGCCCAGCCATCTTTCATTGACATAGTACATGCCGCAACGCTCCGCCTCTGTCTTAACAGCGTCCTGCGCTTGTTTCTTAGTGCCGACGAAGAGGATGGTTCCGCCCTGTGACGCCACGTCAAATACTGCCTTATACGCTTCGTCCACTTTGCCTACAGACTTCTGTAAGTCAATAATATGGATTCCGTTCCTCTCTGTGAAGATATACGGAGCCATCTTAGGGTTCCATCTTCTTGTCTGGTGTCCGAAGTGAACACCTGCCTCAAGTAACTGTTTCATTGAAATAACGCTCATGTTTCTTTCCTCCGTTTAGTTGTTTTCTCCCATATGCCTTAACGGCGTACCGGCTCGCCTGCTAACCCTTTATCGGGCACCAACAGACAATGGACATATGTGTTTTTTTGTATATGGCATAAATATCCACACACGCTTAATTAATATATAATGAATCTTGGATTCATTATCAACATTCGCCGCTCGCCGAATGAGCAAGCTCATTCTTCTCGCTAACGCTCATTCTATCATAAAAAAAGGGCTTATGCAAGCCCTTTTTCCGTTACTCTGATATTTTTGCCCCGGTAACGATTTTCGCCATCTGTTCATTGGTCGCGCCTACCGGAATGGTGTATGTTCCTGTCCTGATTTTTTTATCATAGCCGTTCTCACACAGGTATGTGTCAAACTCCTCCGCGGACTCTATCGCGCCTATCTGCACAAGCTTCTTGCTGACCGTATACGAGCCCTCGCCGCTTGATATGATCAGCACCTTCGGAAAGACTGCCGGTTCGTCCTGTGTACCGACTCCCGCCATGCCGTCATTATCCTGAGCTGTGTCGCTGTTACTATCTTCTGCACCCTGCGAGCCTGCCTGCGTTGTCCCGCTGTTACTGTCTTCTGCGCCCTGCGAGCCTGCCTGCACCACATCGCCGTTACCGTCTCCTGTACCCGATACATTGCCCGCCTCTGCGTCTGACGCCCCTTCTTCCGGCTGTGCTGCGTCGTTTCCATCATCAAGCAGCGAACCGGCTTCCGCCGCTTCAACCGTACTCGCGCCTGTCCATGACTCAGGCAGCAAAGGAGTTGTAGTCTGTGGCTTAGTATCGCCTGCCTGGCCTTCCGCTCCCGTTTCGCCATTATTTGCATTTTCATTATCATCAGTCTGTGTGCCTGCGCCGTTACTGTTCTGGTCCTCAGCCGAAGAATCGCCATCCTGGCCTTCGCCTGAAGAATCGCCATTATCCTGTTTTTCAGTATTCAAACCGTCTGTCAGCACCGTATCTTCTATCATTCCAAGCTGCTTAGCCCTTGCGATAATCTCTTCGTCGGTCATTTCATCATCGCCTGCATTCAAGATACACATTATAATCGCCGTTACTACGATTCCCAGTCCCAGACCTCTTAAATAGTATTTTAAATTAAGCTTCATAACCCACCTGACGCTTCATCTTTCTACAAAAATATATTTTATAGTTAATACTCCTTACAATCAATAAAAATTATCCCTCAAACAAGTCTATAACAAACTTAACCTCGCCTATTCCGAGTCCTAAGTCTTTAGCGATTGCCACGTCGGATTTGCCTGCCTTATGAAGTTCCAAAATCCTTTCATTACTGTTTCTGGCGTTATCGCTTATATCCGCTAAAGCATCGCTGCCGCTTTCAAAACGGATATCTTCCGGAAATATTTCTTCCATGTTAGTCATATCCGCAAGCAGGGCTTCCATATTCTTCGCTGCCGTCATTTTAGAATCATCGTCCTGGCCTTCGGCAACATAATCATAGTCGCTGTCCGGACTATGAACCACTTTCACCCTCGGCGGAGTCATGGGGACAAAATCATCCACATCTACCGAAATTGCTTCCTTTACCGTAATCTCAGCGTCCCTTACCTTCTGTTTCACTTCTTCAGCAGTTTTTGCAGCCGCTGACATGGTATTTTTTATATTCTCATGCTTATCGTTCAGCATGTCATATAGAAAAAGCACTTCCTTATGGTTTTTATTAATTTCGTCAAGCACAGTATCCGAATACTCGTTGATAGCCATTATCTTTTCATTGGAAAGCCTTTCCATCGAACGCTCTGTCTTTTCTATCGAGTAAGTTATCGACTCGTCAATAATATCAGAAATCTGGCCTTTAATATTTTCCATTTCATTATCGACAAGCTTCCTGACCTCGTCCTCGCCTATTACCTGAATATCTTCATCTACATCGCCTTTTCTATCGGGCATAAAATATCCCAGTGCGAAAATGACAACGCCCACTATGATTAAAAGTATCTCCATAGAGTCACTTTATCCTCCGTCCTATTCTTATCCGCTTATATCGAAATTTCCCACTCGCTTTAACAGCACTTTGCCGTCCGGCTCTTTATTCTCCTTCTTCTTGCGGTTCGCTCCGCCGTCGCCGTGATACTCGTTGCTGCCTTTGTCTTTAGCGTCAAATTTCTTATTATAATATTCCGGCTGGCTGCCACGGTTTACCTTAGTAACCTGCGACTCAACCTGCTTGGAGAACTGAACGCTCACATTTGCCTGCTCCACCGTGCCCTTTGTATCTTCATGGTGTTTAATGGTTGTAAAATCCTGCGCCCTGGTAATCTGTCCCTGCAGCTCAATCTGTCCGATTGCCATTTATAATTCCCCCTTTGCCATTCAGACATACATGTAAGCATATGTAAAAATTCTTTCAACCTAAATACCAGTCAGCTTAACGTCGCCGCGTGATTTGATAAAGCGGCAATATTGAGCGGACTTCTGCACAGTCATTGAGACATCTCCGATACAGATTTTAGTTCCAGGGTACACAGTATCACGCACAATGACACTGGCTCCTTCCTTGCCCTTCATCTGTCCCTGAATCGCTTCGACTTCCTGCGTACACTCATTGATTAACGCCGCTTTCTGCTGATTGGCAGTTGCCAAAGTCTGCAAATATTGCAGCTGCTCCGGAGTAAGTTTCACTCCTTTGGCAATTTTCTGCTTAGTCGATATCAAAATCTGCTGAATAGACTGTATCGCCTTATTCTCTTCCTCAATCTGCTTCTGCAGTTCCTGAAGCCTTGTCGCAAGACGCGGATCGTTGCCTACCTCCACTATTGTATCGGCGCCCATCGGAGAACCCAGAGTCTTAACGTTGATGCTGCTTACCGCGCTGGCTTTTCCGCCGGTAATGAATCCTTTTCTGCCATCTACGTTGATTTCCGTTCCTGCCGTAATCGTACTGTGAAGAATCGACTCGGAGGCGATATATCCTTCCGCGTCCGCCTTAACATTCTCCAGAAACTTAGAGATAATGTTGCCGCCGGCTTTCAAAGCGCCTCGCGCCATGCCGTTCATGCCCCTGTTAATGACGATGTTTCCGTCCGCCTCAATGTACGCGCCTTCCACCACGCCCCTTACTTCCACATCTCCCTTTGCCTTTACTTCAAAATTCGTGCATACGTTGCCGTTTACCTGAACGCTGCCCTCATAATCTATATTGCCTGTCGAGTTGTCTACATTCTCCACGATAAGCACATCGGAAACAAAGACACTGCCTTCTACAAGCTCCACATGTCCATTGACCATTGAAGTCAATTCCGTCTTATCTTCCGATATTGCTATATTATTACCGTATTTTAATGCTTCCTTCTTAACGTCGCGCGGTTTAATGCGCTCACCGGTAATCTTCGTCCCATATTCACCAAGCGTCTCAGGGAAAAGCTTCGCTAAAACGTCGCCTTTATTGCAGTGGTTTACTATGTTCAAGTGGAAGAAATCCACGCTGCCGTCTTCGTTAAGAGTCGGCTTTGCCCTATTATCTGTATTGAAATAGTATTCAATACGGGCATCAGTCCCATGTACAGGCTCCGTTCCCTGCGCCACCAGCATATCCTTGCAGTAATCGCGCGCTCCCCAAAAGCACTCTTCTATCGCCTCTTCTAATATGCCGTGCTTTATTCCTTTAATCTTTAAATCATTAATAAGTTCGGCAGCCGTCATTTCCTCACCGCCAATGGACGGCGCATAGAATCTGACATATGCCTGCATGGCATCCGGCGTTACCGTAAATTTATAACATTCGCGCTCCTTAAGGGTGGTACGCCTCTCAAGCAGGCAGACTGTCTCCGCCTGTGCCGACGCTTCTATCGCCTTATATAAAGCATTTTTATCATAAATAATGTTCTTAAGAGCCAGATACTCCACCACATCATTTACCATAAGCGCTTCCCCGCCGTCTGTCGGCGGAAAAAGCTTAATTCCCGTCTTGCCTTCTTCATGAATCAATCTGAAATATCCGTTCAATCTGATACCTTACCTTTCTCTTAAGCCTGCATATCTATAATCGCACGCTGTGTCATATTATTAGCGTATTTATGTTCTATCCGTCAATATACCCATATAATTTCCGAGCTTAGACCTCATTTTCTGCAACGCCCTCGTGTGCAGCTGTGAGATTCTGGACTCGGATACTTCCAAAATATTGCTTATTTCTTTAAGCGTCAAATCTTCATAATAATATAAAACAATAACTTTCTGTTCCTTCTCCGTCAGAAGTTCAAGCGCCTGCGCAAGCATTTTTTTCAGCTCTTCCTTCTCGATAACTTCCTCCGGTCCGTCGAATTGCGCGCTGCTGTTATATCCGCCCGTGCTGTTATTCGGCACCTCGCTTCCCTGCTCCATAAATTCATTCAGCGAAACGACATTCGTTATCTTCATCTGTGACTGCCAGTCAAGATAGTCTTCATTGGTTATTCCTAGGTTCTGCGCTATTTCTTCATCAGTGGCGCTTCTTCCGTATCTGGTTTCGATTTCCCTGATTGCCTGGTCGATTTTCTTCTGTTTCTGCCTTATCGTCCTCGGTATCCAATCCATCTTTCGTATCTGGTCAAGGATGGCTCCCCTGATTCTAAGGCTTGCATATGTCTCGAATTTAACGTCCTTAAGCGCATCAAATTTATCAATCGCATCAATCAGCCCGAAAATTCCGTAACTGACTAAATCCTCGTACTCCACATTATAGCCGAGATACATACTCAGCCGCCCTGCTACCAGTTTAACAAGCGGAGCATACTCTAATATGATTTTTTCCCTCACCTCCGGAGATTTTGCTTTTCCATATTCATCCCAGAGTTTTTTTCTGCCTGTTTCATCCATGTGCGTTCCTCCACTTTACATTGAACTTAACCGATAGAAATTATGCTCTTTATCATCACCAATCATTCGCCTTGTCTTTTCGTATCTTCAACGCTTCCCGTAACGCCCTCTCGCGCATCCGCGTCATAAGATTCGTCCGGTTCTTTCTCTATTACCTCTCCCTCTTCTAAACGCGCTGCCTCAATCTGTGCCTCAAAACGGTCAAACATCCACTTCACCAGTTCTCCCGCAATATAAAAAGCAATAAGCACACATAACAGAACAATCAACATGTCCTTCACTTCATAATGCTGGACAAACATGGTGATACTTACGACAGCTCCTGCCGAAAGCATCGCAAAAGGAGGAATAAGCTTTCTTTTTTTAGCCCTCTCTTTAGCCTTTCTCTCTTCCTCCTCACGAATCTTCTTTTTTTCAGGATCTATAATCTCCTCAACATCCGTAATGAACTTTTGACTTTCACTTGGATTATCTTTTTGAATTTCCTTTTCCTCGTCCATTTTTACCTTCCACCGTATAAAATAATGAACTTATATAACCTTCTCAGGTTTCCCTACTGCACGTATGACAAAATCACCGGTCTCCGGATAGAAAATAACGGTTCTTCCAAAGTTCTTACCCGTATCCTCCGCAAGAATCGGTATCTTGAGCTGCGCCAGTTTCTTCTTAACTGCTTCTACATTTCTTTCTCCAACGCGTGTTGCCTCTGAATTACCACCCTGAAATGCAAACATCTGAGCGCCGCCTGCAATCTTTGCCACAAGCCGCGTTCTGTTTGCGCCCTTTGCCACTACCCTTTTAACCAGTTCTTCAATGCCGGTGTCGGCAAATTTAGGGATATTTGTATTGTTTCTGATTGTTGTACTATCCGGAAGCATAATATGCGCCAATCCACCAATTTTAGTCATAGGATCGCGCACTGCGATTCCTACACAAGAGCCCAGACCAAGAGTTGTAATGCCATTAGGGCTAACACATACATTTAAATCAGCCATGCCGACTTTAATTACTTCAGCCATATCCTGAATCTCCCACCTTAACCACAAGTATAATTATAATCCATTTCACATACCCAATGCTGACAAAATTTTACTATACGATTCCATATCCGGAATAAGGATAAAATATCCGTCAATATCCACATCGTCAAAAAACTTTGTCTGAATCAACAAAATCCTATCGCCCAGCGCGCCAAACTCAATCGCCGGCACACTTAAAATCGCCCCTGCCATATCCACGGTCAAATCCGGGATAGAGGGGAAAATCTTAAGGTTCGTCAACGACGCAAGCGAATTAAGGTAAGCTCCCGTAATAATATTGCCTACCTCTTTAAGCGCTGACAATTCCATTTCGGAGAAGTCATCACCTTCAAGTTCCATTCCCATGAGCTTTGACACCAGATGCCTGGCGGAAGCCTTCTCGACAAGAAACATAATACTGCCTGTAATGTCTCCCTCAACGCCCAGATAAATGCCTGCCATAATCAGTTCTTCGCCGCCCATCGCGTCGCCTAAGTCTTTAAATTCCAGTAGATTTACCTGAGGCACTCCCATATCTACCTTACATTGAAGCATCTGCGCAAGCGCCGTAGTCGCATTGCCCGCTCCAATATTACCAATTTCGCGCAGTATATCAAAATGCTCATTGGTCATTTCATCAAAATTCATTTCACCCACTCGTCAATATCCTCCTATGAATTTTCAGGGACTATCAAGCTCAAATCCAAAAGCGAGATAAGTCCGTTTTCACACTTCCCTACTCCGGAAATAAAGTTGCTCTTATCATCTTTGGCATCATAAGCCACTTTTTCTATCTGGTCCGTTTCCAGTGTGACTACTTCTTTTACTTCATCTACTATGATGCCTATATATCCGTGCTGCTCCATCTTGATAATGATGATTCTGCTGGACTTGGTCTCCACATCCGGCTCAAGTTCCATTTTAGTGCGGATGCTCATTACCGGAACCACCTCGCCGCGCAGATTGATAACGCCTTTGAGATAAGAATCCACCTTAGGCACTCTTGTAATATGCTGCATACGCAAAATATTGTCTACATACTTAATATTTATACCATACTGTTCGTTGCCCAGTTTGATAACGATATACTGAACTGCTTCACCGCTTGTCTTTAATTCTTCCATTTTATTTTCCTCCCTGCGTTTAAATCAAAGTGTTAGCATCTAATATTAATGCAACTTCTCCGTCGCCGAGAATCGTTGCGCCGCTGATTATCTTGCATTTGCTGATATATTTGCCCATTGATTTAATAACGATTTCCTGCTGTCCAATCAATTCGTCAACAACCAGTCCTGCCTGCTTGTCGCCCTTCTTTACGATTACGACGGTCAGATTTTCCGAAGGATCCTTGCTGCTCGCAACATCCAGCACGTCGCTTAAGCGGATAAGCGGGATTACAGCTCCTCTTAAGTGTATAACTTCGTTATTCTGTACTAACTTAACTTCGTCCGGACTTGTATCTTCAATAGTCTGTATCGAATCCAAGGAAATCGCATATTTTTCATCGCCTACGATAACCATAAGCGCCTGTATAATGGCAAGGGTAAGCGGCAGCCTGATAGTCCATATGCTTCCTTCTCCAAGCTTACTCTTCACTTCCACTTCGCCGCTTAAAGATTCAATCTTGGATTTTACAACGTCTAAGCCTACGCCCCTTCCCGAAACGTCAGATACGGTCTTAGCGGTTGAGAATCCTGCATTGAAAAGCAAATCGATAGTTTCCTTCTCAGACATGTTCTCAGCCTGCTCAGCGGTTATAACGCCACGCTCGATTGCCTTATTCTTAACGGCATTAGTATCAATACCGTTACCATCATCTTTTACTTCAATGACTACGTTATTGCCGTCCTGATATGCGTCTAAGAATATGGAGCCGACTTCCGGCTTTCCTCTTTCCTTACGCACTTCCGCCGACTCAAGGCCGTGGTCTGCCGAGTTACGCAGAAGGTGCATCAGCGGATCGCCGATTTCATCAACTACGGTACGGTCAAGCTCTGTCTCCTCACCGGACATATACAGCTCCATCTTCTTATCCAGCTTCTTCGACAAGTCGCGAATCATCCTGGGGAATTTGGTCACAACGCTTTCAATAGGAACCATCCTTACCTTCATGACTGACTCATGTAAGGATGTGGTAACGCTCTCTAAGTATTCAATCTGGTCGTTTACTTCCGTATTGGTGCTTCCTTCTGATGAAGTAGACGCTGATACAAGCGAGTTCTTGGCAATGATAAGCTCGCTTACCAGATTCATCAAATTATCAAGTTTCTCAATATCAACCCTTACGGTTCTATTTACAACCGGCTTGCCTGCCGCCTGTTTCTTATTATTATTTTGTGCATCAGCCGCAGGCTTATCTTCCGCCTTCGCAGGTACGTTTGATTCAGCCGCAGCCGGCTTAGATGTTTCCGCTACAGCGTTCTCAGTCTTCTGCTCTTTTGCCGCCGGAGCTTCCTCTGCCGGTTTTTCCTTAGCGGTTTCCTCACCGCCGTCATTTATAGCCGGAGCCTTATCAAGATTATAAACTCCGCCTGTGACTTCTTCAATTTCCGATACGTTTCTTGCATCAGTCAATATTTTCTCAAGCGGGCTGTCGGAGACGATAATCATGCTGAAATCCAAATCAAACTTTTCGTCTTCGATATCCTGCGTAGCAGGTTCGGAAAAGATTATTTCTCCGTTTTCTTCCACAGCCTTAAATACAAGGAATGCCCTCGCCGCTTTCAAGATACATGACTCCTGGACTTTTACGGTCATGCCATATACATTATTGCCGCGCCTCAAGGCTTCCGCAAGAGTAGTAACCTCAGTATCCCCTAATTTAAGCTTCTGCCATTTAGCCTCGCCGTCAGCAGTTTCATCTGCCTTCGCTTCAGCAGCCTTAGCCTCCGGCTGTTTTGCCTCCGCTTTCTCTTCGCCCGCACTATCGCCCTTCAAGATATCATTGAGCTGCTTAATAAGCGGTGCGTTGTCATTGGTTCCTTCGTCGGCGCTTTCCCTGATATTGGTATTATACTCATCAAGAGCGTCCAAACATTGAAACAGGATATCAATCATATTAGCTTTGACTGTGATATTCCCGTTGCGGACTTCGGAAAATACGTTTTCCATATCATGGGTTAAATTCTGCATCCTCTTATAACCCATTGTGCCTGCCATACCCTTTAAGGAATGTGCGGCACGGAAGATTTCGTTAATCGTATCCATGTTGTCCGGTTCCTGCTCCAATGAGAGAATCTGCGTATTCAGATTCTGTAAATGCTCATTTGTTTCATCAAGGAAAATTTCCAAGTATTGGCTTACATCCATTTTACTTTACCCCCACGTTCATTATAATCTCCTGCGCAATCTGGTTAAGCGGTACTATTTTATCTGTCAGCCCGGTTTCCACAATGCTCCTTGGCATTCCATAGACTGCGCATGTACTTGCCTCTTGCGCGATTACATACAGTTTCTTGTTCGGTTTAAGATTCATGATTCCCTTAGTACCGTCGGCGCCCATTCCGGTCAAGACCACGCACACAATCTGATCGTAAATGCTGTCACACAGGGATTCATACATATAATTTGCACACGGCTTTACCCCTTCCCTGCTCGGTTCGTCCGAATAATGTATTACAGACTTGCCTGACTTCTTCACTATGTTCAGATGTTTGCCGCCTCTTGCCAAATATACGATTCCCGGCATAAGCACGTCGTCTTCCGCAGCCTCCTTCACGCTTATCGGACTTAGCGTGTCTAAACGCTCCGCTAAAGACTGCGTAAAGCCTTCCGGCATATGCTGTACTATGACGACAGGCGCGTTCAGATTCGCCGGAAGTTTGGTAACCAAAGCCTGCAATGCTTTAGGTCCGCCCGTAGAACTTGCAATCGCCACAATCTTGCTGCCCGGAACTATGACCTGCTTATCCCTATGACTCTCTGCTGCCTTGGGCTGCTGTGACATAGCAGGCTTCTCAGCCTGTCTCTCCATGGCTTTAAGCTGCGGCGGCATAGCAGGTTTCTGAGCCTGATTTTCCGCCGTTTCCGGTTTATCCACAGTATTTCGCTGCGGCATTTCAACCTGTCTCTCAACCAGTTTATCCGCAGTTCTAAACAGCGTCGCTTTACCCGGTTTTTCCGCAGGCTTCGGCATCAATGCTTCAACCGGCTTAGATTGTTCCGCATCATATGGTTTCCCAAATGTCTGCACTTTGGATTCTACAACCGCGGCAAGCGCATTGAGCAAATTATTCTTAAAGTCTCCTATCCTGCTGCTGATTACGCTGCCCGGTTTCTGAACGAAATCCAGCGCGCCAAGTTCAAGTGCATCGAATGTCGTCTTCGCGCTTCTATCAGCACTGGAACTAATGAGCAGAATCCTCGCCTGAATCCTGCGTGTTTGGAGTTCCTTTAGCAATCCCAAGCCATCCAGCCGTGGCATATTTATGTCCAAAACTACGGCGTCGTACTGCTTTACGCAAAGCAGTTCTAACGCTTCTAATCCGTCAGCCGCCTTATCCTGTACATGAAATCTTGTATCGCTATTGATTATATCACATAATACCCTTCTCGTGAGTGCAGAATCATCAACTACTAATATATTTTTCATAATTATCCGACTCCCTTCTAAATAAATCGGCGGAGTTACATGCCAAAATCCCTATTCCAAATTTTTCTGCTTCTGTATGGACTTTCTCTCTGCATCAAATATATATTTAACAATATCTTCCCGATTGTCCTTATCCATATTTACATACTGTACCCTATGCTCATACACGCCGGGACGGTTCTCAACCTCTTTCACGGCAAGCACCTTGCCGATAAGATTGAAATTCTTGCTTTCCCCCGATATCCATAAATCATATTTGCATAAAATCATACTGTCAACTTCATACGCATAGTCCGAGACAAATCGCAGCCCGCCCCCGCTTATGTCCACGATAACGCTTCTTTGCAGCGGCAGCTCCGGCACTATAAGATTAGAATTATTCTCCACAGCCTGTATTTCAGTCTCCTCTAACGACCTTGAATTCATCTCCAGCGCACAGCTGAATCTGTAATATTCCCTTCTCTGGTACTTTCTTAAATTGCTCGTAAGTTCAAGCAGCACAGAAAAGACATTATTATTCCTGTATCTGTCCGCTACCCTTGCCGAACACTGATAAAGCCCCCCACTTGTGTAGAAAAACACATTGTACTCTCCGTCCACAGGAAGCAGTACGAGTTTGGACTTGACAAAAGGCATGGAAACTTCGATTCTTTCATCTGAGATAATGTCTATTACCTGGCTGTCATAAACCTTTTGTTCCCCGTTTTCTTCTTTCAGCCTGCGTATTTTCTGCAATTGAATCTTATTTCCCGGTGAAATATATTTTGAAAGCATACCATCCATACTAAATACCATTCCTTTCTAATATCCGCATACCTATCTTTTTGACATGATGTGCGAAAAGAATGCCGCCATTCCACGTTTATTCAGGTTCTTGTTCAATTCCTTATTCATAAGTTTCGCCGCAATCAGCTCATAAGCCTGCGCAGACCTTGAATCCGGATTCTGTATGGATACCGGCATCTGCTGCATTACCGCCTTGGCAAGCTGCGCGTCCTGAGGTATCATGCCCAGATAAGTAATCGGCAGTTTTAAATACCTTGTAACGACCGAATTGAGCTTTTCAAAAAGGTCTTTGCCTTCCTCGCCGTTCTGTACCTTATTGGCAATCACTTTAATCTGTGAAGCCTCTCTTGAATATCTGGGATGCCTGTTCAACGCCTTAAGCAGAGAATAAGAGTCCGTAATCGAAGTCGGCTCCGGCGTAGTCACAAGCAGAATTTCACCGCTTGCCACCAGAAACTCCAATACCGCATCTGAAATTCCGGCTCCTGTATCTACTATAATAACATCCGCCATATTGTCAAGCTCAGACAGGTTTCTGATAATATAGTTCAGATAATCCGTACTTAAATTAGACATTCCGGCAATACCCGAACCGCCGGATATAAAGCCTACGTCCATCGGTCCCCACGTAATTATCTCGCTGATGTTCTTCCCCTGATAGATTAAGTCATACAGATTATGCTCCGGAACGGCGCCAAACATAATTTCAATATTGGCGAGTCCGAAATCCGCGTCGAGTATAATCACCCGCTGTCCCATCTTCTTAAACTGTACAGCGAGATTGATTGCCATATTCGATTTACCCACGCCGCCCTTGCCACTTGTAACGGTAATGACTCTTGCCAAAGGTCTCTGAGGCTGGCTGCTTGCTTTTATTATATTCCTTAATTGTTCAGCCTGATCCATTTTTTACTCCTTCCTTTGTTCGTCTGTCTACTTCTTTCCGCCGAGCAGACTCTTTACCGTTTTTTGTGGATTAAAGTGCTCAATATCGTCCGGTACGTTCTGTCCATATGTTACATAAGAAAGCGATGCTCCCGTATATAACTTCAAATTCAGCAGATTTCCCAGCGACGTCGTCTCGTCTAACTTGGTAAAAATAAGTTTATAATCTGTAATTTCCTTATATGCGTCTGCAATATTAATTAAATCTTTATACTTGGTCGTTGCGCTTAAAACAAGAAATACTTCCTTATCTGCTTTATCGTCAACCGAATGAATGAATTTCCCCATATTTTCCTTCTGTACCGTATTCTGATAAGAATGTCCCGCCGTATCCACGAGAATATAGTCATATCCCTTAAAATCAGTAAGCGCCTGCTCTACTTCTTCCACTGTATATACTACGCGGAACGGCACCTCAAGGATATTGGCGTAGGTACGCAACTGTTCGGCTGCCGCAATTCTATATGTGTCCGCGGTAAGCAGCGCCACCCGCTTCTTCTCCTCTACCTGAAACTTTGAGGCAATCTTCGCGATTGTCGTCGTCTTGCCTACTCCCGTAGGTCCTACGAAAAAGATTACCTTAACGCCTTTATCGGAATGCTGGATAATTGAAGGCTTACCGAATTTAAGAATCATTTTCTGGTAAGTATTCGCCAGCGCAAAATCAAACGGCGTATTGGGCTTATTATTCTTCTCTATTTCTTCGATTATCTGACCTGCATAAGTCTCATCGACCTCATTCTCAAGCATCGTCGAATGCAGAAGCTTCATAAATTTATCGGTCTCGCTAACCGCTTTCTCTTCTTCCTTCTTCTCCTCTTCCTTCTTATCTTCTTCCGGCTTCTTAAGCTGTTGTTCAAGCAGGGACTGGAGACTGTCGAGTTTCTCCTCTATTACATTATTCTCTTTTTTATCTGCGCGCTCCTCAGAATCTTCTTTAATTATATCAGAAGAAACCGTATTCTGCTTTGCCTGCGTTCCGCCTAAGGCAGCCATGCCCGCGCCCATATTTGAAACCACATTGTTAATTGCAGACACAGCGGCTTTCACATCATCTGAAAGCGTGTCCTCATTGCGGCTTTCTTCTTCCAATGCGACCGTCACCTCAACAAGCGGCGCTTGTAAAAAGGCAAAAAGCCCCTTCTTTTTGACATTCTTCACATTCATCACGACGACATTGGCGCCAAGTTCTTTCTTCGCGCTCTCTGTTGCCTCTGCCTCTGTTTTTCCGGTAAATTTCTTAATAATCATTATGCTGTCACCATCCCAACGGACTGTAATTCAATATTGGATTCCACTTCATTATACGATACAACCACTAAGTCCTTAAAATAATCTTCCGTCAATTTCTTAAAGTATGCGCGCACAATCGGCGATGTTATGATTATCGGCATCTTGCCCACGTCTTCAAGTTTCTTAGTCTCTGACGCAACCGAATCCATGATTGATTTGGTCTTATTCGGATCCAGAGTTAAATATGCACCCTGCTCCGTCTGTTTCACGCTTCCCATGATTTCCTGCTCTACCTTCGGATCAAGCGTCACTACGCTGGTCGTCTCATTTGCCGGGAAGAACTTATTGGAAATAGCGCGCTTGAGGCTCTGCCTTACATACTCTGTCAGAATATCAGTATCCCTCGTTGTAGCCGCATAATCCGCCAGCGTCTCGAATATCGTCAGCAAATCCCTGATGGAGATGCCCTCACGCAGCAGGTTTTGCAATACCTTCTGAATTTCGCCAATCCCAAGCAGTTTCGGAACCAGTTCCTCCACCAGTGAAGGATTGGAATCTTTAAGGTTATCAACAAGATGCTGTACATCCTGTCTGGTAAGCAGCTCTGCTATATACTGCCTGATTATTTCCGTCAGGTGCGTAGCGATAATCGACGGCGGATCTACCACGGTATAACCCATGCTCTCCGCACGTTCCCTCTGTCCCTCCGTAATCCAGATGGCGGGCAGATGGAAGGAAGGTTCAAACGTAGGTATACCGGTAATCTCTTCTTCGACATATCCCGGATTCATCGCCATATAATGATCGAAAAGAATCTCGCCTTCACTTACCTGAACGCCCTTAATCTTAATAATATACTGGTTAGGGTTAAGCTGTATATTATCGCGCAGACGTATGATAGGAACTACTGTTCCAAGCTCTAGGGCTATCTGCCTACGTATCATTACTACACGGTCTAACAAATCGCCGCCCTGATTGACGTCTGCAAGCGGTATGATGCCATAACCGAACTCCAATTCTATCGGATCTACCTGCAGCAGGGACGTTACATTCTCAGGCTGCCTGATTTCCTCCGCCGCCGCTTCCTCGGTATCAACTTCACTTTCTATTTCAGCAGTCTCGATAGTTCCTGCAATAATTCTTCCTATTACTATAAAGCATATGCCAAGCCCCACAAAGATAACCGGATTAAGCGGCGTCACAATACCCAGAAACGCCAATACCGCGCCTACCAGATAGAGGACTTTAGGCACGCCGAACAACTGGCTGATAAGCACAGTACCGAAGTCCGCTTCCTTAGAACCTTTGGTGACGAGGATACCTGTGGAAAGAGAAATAAGCAGAGACGGAATCTGGCTTACCAGACCATCGCCGATTGTCAGAATCGTATACTTATCAACGGCTTCCGCTAATTCCATATTCTGTCTGAACATACCCATTAAAATACCGCCGACTATGTTGACAGCCGTTATAAACAGACCAGCCGTCGCATCTCCCTTAACATACTTTACGGCACCATCCATAGAACCGAAGAAACTTGCCTCGTCCTGAATCTTTTGACGCTGCGCTGCCGCTTCCGCATCCGTAATCGCTCCGGTATTCAAGTCAGCGTCAATCGCCATCTGCTTACCGGGCATAGCGTCCAGTGTAAATCTTGCCGTTACCTCAGCTACACGCTCCGAACCTTTATTGATAATCATAAACTGTACTATAATCAAGATAATAAATACTATAACGCCGATAACAAGGTCGCCGCCGCCTACATACTGTCCGAATGTAGATACGACATTTCCGGCGTCACCTTTTGTAAGAATAAGTCTGGTAGAAGATACGTTCAGAGCAATTCTGAAAATCGTGGTGAACAAAAGAATCGTAGGATAAAACGACATCTTAAGGACTTCATTGGCAAACATACAACTGAACATAACGGAAAATGCCACAGCCATATTACATGCAAGCAATACGTCCAAAAGACCTGACGAAATCGGGACAATCAGCATAATAAATGCCGAAAGCACATACAAGACTACCCCTATGTCAGCCTTTTTCAATCCCTGCATATCTTCTCCTCCTTTCTATATAGCTATACCTTCCCCTGCAGATGATATACAAACGCCAGCACTTCCGCCACTGCCTGATACAATTCAGGCGGCACTACCCCGCCGACTTCCACATTCGCATACAGCATTCTTGCAAGCGGTTTGTTCTCAACTATCTCAATATGGTTCTCCTTGGCGGCATCCTTAATCTTCTGCGCCAGATAATCCGCGCCTTTGGCAAGCACATACGGAGCATCATAAAGTTCAGGATCATATTTTATAGCGACAGCATAATGCGTCGGGTTCGTAATAACCACGTCCGCTTCGGGCAGGCTTTGCATCATTCGCCTTCTGGAAGCTTCCATCATACGCTGCCTTTGCTTGCTCTTAACCTTCGGGTCACCTTCCTGGTCTTTGTACTCGTCCTTTACTTCCTGCTTCGTCATCTTCATATCTTGCTTAAACTTAAACTTCTGATAAATATAGTCAGCAGCTGCGATGAAAGCATAGTAAAGGGAAATTCTGAATCCTAAATTAATCACCAAATCCCCGATTAACGCAATCGACTCATATAACCCCCTGTTATATAATAGGAAAATACTCGGCGCATTCTTCTTTAGGTAAGAATAAACCGCGTATATAATAATCAATATCTTTCCAACCGCTTTAACCAATTCCACCAGCGAACGAGGTGAAAAAATCCTCTTAACGCCGCTTATCGGATTCAACTTGCTAAACTTCGGTTTCATAGGCTTAGTCGTAATATTCCACTTTACCTGCAGCAGATTAGTTATAAAGGCAACCAAAAATCCGATTATCAATATAGGCGCAATCAACTTAAGGACCGTAGTAAGACCGCGGATAAAAAGCGCCCGGAACGTAAGGCTCTGCAATTCCCCGTCGTACAGCTTAATATACTCAGGTATCTGCGTGTATATATTCTGGAACAGCGCGATAAAAGTCTCGCCCATGTTGCCTACCCAGAATTTTAATATCAGAAAAAGCGCCAGCAGCTCAAACACATTGGTTACTTCCTTGCTTTTTGCCACCTGGCCTTCATTTCTGGCATCTTTTAGTTTCTTGCCTGTAGGTTCCTCGGTTTTTTCACCACCCGGACCGTCTTTAGCGAAAAACTGCAGGTTATATTCCAAAATCATCTCAAATCATTCCCTTGACAAAAGCCTCTATCACAGCCTTCATTTCACTGAATATAAAATCTCCTGCCCCCGGCAGCATCCTGACTGTCAGATACATAACGGAAAGCCCGACCAGCACCTTGAGCTGTAAGCCTACTACAAACATATTCATCTGCGGCGCCACCTTGGCAAGTATACCCAGAATACAGTTTAATAACAAAATCACACAGAATATCGGCAAGCATATTCTAAAACCTATAATAATATAATCACCCATGAAGCGTATCATGGTTTCCACAATGGAATCCGTATTAAAGACCGCCCCGTTTATCGGTATCAATGTAAAAGTATCGATTAACGCTCCAAACAAATACCTGTACATGCCCGAAACAATCAACATTAGCGAAAACATATATTGATAAAGGACTCCGCTGAATGTCGCGTTCTGGTTAGTCGCAGGGTCTAACAAAGACACCATCGTAAGACCGACTTCCATATCCGCGATATTTCCTGCAAAAGCCGCAACCGTCATACAAAGCTGCGCCCCCCAGCCTATCAGAATCCCCGTTATTGCCTCTTTCATGACTATAACCGCATATTCGCTTACAGTGTCATAAACCACGACATTGTGGTCGATATTCACAAACAATAGATAAGCGGTAAAGATTCCAAGCCCTACCCTTACCCTCCGCGGCGTGTTATTCATACTGAAAAATGGCGCTGCAAAAATAAAGCATGTCACACGCACCAGTATCAGTAAAAAAAACTCTAAATCAGCATAACTAAAAGTAACATCTATCATAGCGCTGCCTTATCTTATATATAAACTGAAACTCTCCCACAAGCTCTGCATAAAAGTGACCATATTATTAAGCATCCAGTGGCCTAACAGCATCAGAGTAATAAAGATGCCAAGGACTTTAGGCACGAAAGTAAGAGTCTGCTCCTGAATCGACGTAACGGTTTGAAAGATACTTACGGTAAGGCCTATGCACAACGAAACAAGCAGCACAGGCGCTGCAGTCTTAACAATCGTAAAAAGACACTCTGACGCAATTGCAGTAATATCATCTATTGTCATATAAATCGCCTCCTTTAACTATGCTAATAGAATGTCCGTACCAGCTGCCCAATAATCAGATTCCAGCCATCTGCCAATACAAACAAAAGGATTTTGAACGGCATGGATATCGTAGTAGGGGGCAGCATCATCATACCCATCGCCATAAGGGTAGATGCAACCACCATATCTATTACGATAAACGGAATATATATCAGGAATCCTATAATAAATGCAGTTCTAAGCTCGCTGATAATAAAGCTTGGAATCAGAACGCTCATAGGTATATCGTCAAGCTCACCCGTCCATTCACTGCGGCTGATTTCCATAAACAAGCCGACGTCCTTCTTCTGCGTATGCGGATACATAAACTCGCGTATAGGCTTTGCCGCTGCCTCGAGCGCTTCTTCCTGAGTAAGCTCTCCCGCTTCAAACGGCGCTATTGCATCCGTATATATGCTCGCTATTGTCGGCTGCATAATAAAAAATGTCAAAAAAAGCGCCAGTCCAATCAGAACATTATTAGGCGGCGCCGTCTGCGTATTAAGTGCCGCCCTCGTAAAATGCAGAACAATAATAATTCTGGTAAACGAGGTCAGCATAACTATCAGTGACGGTGCAATAGCAATCAGGGTAAGGGTAATTAAGATTCTCAAAGCGCCATTCAGCGTGCCGTTACCGTTATTGTATGTAAGCGTCACCGTATTCGCAATATTCAGTTCCTGCAAATCGTCGGCATCTTCGGACGAACCGGGATCTTCCAGATTGGTTCTTTCCTCTGTCGTACCGGTAAGATGCCTGTTTATTTCGGTTCTGTCAGTTGCATATGCAACATTTTTTGTACTAATAAAAGCTATTATAAACAATATACCTGCAAGGAACAGCAGGCCCTGAAACTTTTTCTTCATCATTATCGCCTACTCATTCTCATTTCGGTCATCTGCTTTTCCAAAAGAACCTTTTTTCTGTACCTTTTCAAACAGTTCTTTAAAGCTGAATTGTTCAGCAGCTTCTCCAGCATCCGCTAATTCAAGCTGTTCTTCAGATAACTCTGCTAACATTGTAACAGAATCTTTGCACACTGCTACTGCCAAATATTTCCGCCCAACACGAATAATCTGAATATACTTATTATTGTTGAGACGAATCGCCTCAAGCAATTCGATATTGGCATTAATCATTTTACCCTTCTGGTATCCTGCAATCCATTTGGTCGTCCAGTAGGTAATTGCCAATACAAACACAAAGATAATAAGCACAGTCATAAACTGCAGATAAGAATCCGTACTATGCGAGACAGATATCAGCATTTAACCAACTACTTTCTTGACAGCTTCCAATACACGGTCTGCCTGGAAAGGCTTAACGATGAAATCTTTGGCTCCGGACTGAATAGATTCAATAACCATCGCCTGCTGTCCCATAGCTGAACACATAATAACGGTTGCTCCCGGATCAGACTCTTTAATCTTCTTAAGAGCCTGTATACCGTCCATCTCCGGCATAGTAATATCCATCAGTACGAGATCAGGCTTGAGTTCGTTGTACTTCTCAACAGCCTTGGCGCCGTTTTCTGCTTCTCCGGCAACATTATATCCGTTCTTTGTCAGGATATCCTTAATCATCATACGCATGAAAGCTGCATCATCACATACTAAAATATTTTTTGCCATATCATCTTCTCCTATAACATATTATTTTTAATAATATTTTACTTTATACATAAAGTTCACATGAGTGCCTTTATTACTTAATTATTTCGGTTACTCTGACACCGAAGCTCTCTTCGATTACCACTACCTCGCCCTTGGCTACGAACTTGCCGTTGACAAGTACGTCAATCGGTTCGCCGGCAATCTTATCAAGCTCTATGATAGTGCCGGGTGCAAATTCCAAAATATCCGAAATGGATTTCGCCGTTCTTCCAAGTTCTACGGTAACCTCCAGTGGAACATCTTTGATTAGGTCGATGTTTTCCTGAGGCTGCATCGGATTAAATCCACCGGCGAAGTTTTGGAACTGTGCAGGCTGTATGTTCATATTAGGCTGCATCTGCGGCATCGCCATTTGCGGCATCATCTGCATCTGTGGCATTCCCATCTGCGGCATCATCTGCATCTGCGGCATTCCCATCTGCATTTGGCTCATATCCATCTGCGGCATCTGCATCTGTGGCGCCGCCTGCTGTCCCATATCCATCTGCGGAGCCGCCATTGCGGGCGCTGGAGCCGGTGCAGGTTCTGCTGCAGGCGCCGGTTCAGGTTCTGCCCCTCCCATCTGCGATGTAAGGAAGGTAGTACACAGCTCCTTGGCAAAATCTACAGGATATAACTGCATGATAGTCGAATCTACCAAATCGCCAATCTGCATATGGAAAGCTATTTTAACAAATGTTCCTGCAAGAAAAGGCGATATGTCTCCGCCCGACTTAAACTCCGTCAAATCCACCAGACTTGCTTCCGGCGGGCTGATATCTATCATCTTGCCAAGCATCGTGGAGAGTGAAGTCGCCGACGAACCCATCATCTGGTTCATCGCCTCGGAGATTGCGCTTAAGTGCAGTTCTCCTAATTCTCCATCAGTATTGCTGCCGTCTCCGCCCATCATCAGGTCTGTAATTACTTTAACATCATGCTCCTTTAAAATCAAGATGTTTGAACCATCAAGACCAACTGTATATTTGATTTGTATAAACACACACGGTCTTTCATATTCCGTCAGCACATTTTCCCAATTCGCCAATGTCACTACAGGCGTTGTAATGTTGACCTTATTATTTACAAGAGAAAACAATGTCGTTGCCGAGGAACCCATACTGATATTGGCGACTTCGCCAATGGCGTCTTTTTCGATATCAGTCAAAAGACTGTCGTCGATATCGGATGAACCGCCGGGCGCTGCATCGCTAGATGCAGAACTGCTATCGTCAGATTCAGAGACTCCGCCGTTTAATAACGCATTTATTTCGTCCTGTGATAACATTCCGTCCATGCCTCTATACTTCCTCCTCTCTGAATACAGACGTTACTCTAACTGCGTATTTGTCCTTATTAGTGCCGGGCAGCGCAGTGAATTTCTTAATATTGCCGACATATATATTTAAGTCGCTGTCAACATTGGTATCCAGCCGTATTATATCTCCCAGCTGCAAGTTGACAAAATCATTTAATGACACTTTACTCTTTCCAAGCACGGCTTTGACCGGTATATCTACCCTTCTGATCATAGCCTCAATGAAATCATTATAATCCTCATCATCCTGCTCCTGCATGTTGGCATACCAATACTTCGTATTCAACTTATCCATTACGCTTTCCAGCGTAAAGAATGGCAGACAGACATTCATCAAACCTTCTACATCGCCAACCTTTATATTCAGAGTGACGATGGCTATCATATCGTTAGGCGCTATAATCTGCGCAAACTGCGAGTTAGTCTCGATTCTCTCTAAGACCGGACTTATATCCACCACGTTCTTCCACGGTTCTCGCATAAGCTGGATAAATACGACCATCATCTTTTCTATAATAGTCATTTCTATCTCGGAATATTCCCTGTTCTTTTCAAGCGGCTCCCCCTGCCCCCCCAGCATCCTGTCAATCATCGCAAAGCCTAGATTAGGGGCTAACTCTACTAAAATCGTGCCGCCTAATGGCTGGAAATTGACGATTCCGAGTATCAAAGGATTAGAAAGCGCATTGCTGAACTCCGAGAAAATAACCGTCTCCGAACTCGTTACAGTCACCTGCACGCTTTTTCTTAAATAAACCGGCAGATTGGTAGATAACAATCTTCCGTAATGTTCAAATATAATTTCCAAAGTACGAAGATGCTCTTTGGAGAATTTCGTAGGTCGTTTGAAATCATAGTTCTTAACCTGCTTCTCATTGGTATCCTGCATCTGATCCGCTTCTAATTCACCGCTGCTTAGAGCTGCAAGCAAATTATCTATCTCATTTTGAGAAAGTACCTCGCCCACGAAAATTCACCTCCTATGGATTATTATACATCATATGACGGGCTATTGGTACAAAATACTTCCAAAACCTACATCAAAAATGAAATCGGATTCATACATTGCCTGTACTTCCGCCAATATTTCTTCTTTAATCGTCTCTTCGTTGCCCTTTGCTTCCTCCATGCTGTACTGGGCAAATATGGTATTAATCTTATCTTTAATCATTTCTTCCTGGGCTGATAAGTCTTCGCCAAATTTCTTATAACCGTCATTCTTCGTATTAATCGAGAAGCTTATCGACGCCATGCAGAAATGGCTCGTCGCCTTAGTCTTGCCTTCCGCATCAACCTCTACGCTATCCTTAAGCGGAATAGTCATTTTCTCGGAGATACTGTAAGACGCAATATTCTCCATCGGAACTATTTCTTTTATATCGCCCGTATTGTCCTGAGCCGTCAGCTCTAAGTTAAGCGCCGCCGCGATATCCTTCACTAAGTCTGTCGAGGCTTTGATATTTCCGACTAAGGTAAACATCATTACTGCCGTCAGCACAATATTCACTACCAAAAGCGCCAGTATAATAATTGAAATAAGATTCTTTTTCATTATAGCATTTTCTCCCCTTTATTTGTAGCTTTTTTTATTAGTATGAACTCAATGATGTATATATCTTGATTTCAACACGCCTGTTCATCGTCCTGCCTTCCGGCGTAGAGTTATCCGCAACCGGCATATACTCGCCGCGTCCCGAATGTTTCACCATCGCAGGATCAAGGTTTGTCACCTGTAACAGATAATTGAATACCGACAGCGCACGCCCTGAGCTAAGCTCGTCGTTATTGGAATACTTCGCGCCGGACATCGGTACGTTATCCGTATGCCCTTCGATTTCAATCGTACTCTGCGCGTAACTTTCCAGTATGACTCCTACCTGATTTAATACCGGCATCGCCGCCTCTTTAAGCTCTACGCTTCCTGAATCGAAAAGCACAGAACCCTTAAGGGTAAGCTGGACATACTGTGAAGTAAATTCAATATCTATTTCCTTATTAAGATTACTCTCGTCAACTGCTTCCTGTATCTTCTCTGCAAGTTCTTCCGCTTCTTCTAAGCCTGCTTCTTCCATCTTCTCCATTGCCGACTCTAAGTCTTCGGGAGTCGCCTCACTGTCGGACATCTTACCGGTACTGTTAATATACTGGTCAAGTTCATTCAACTGACTGACGCCCATTCCCGGAAGCACGCCATCCCCAATCGCAGTGGCTCCGGCGGTGAATATACTGAATGTCTGGTTAAAAGACGCTGCAATCATTTCAAACTTCTGAGCGTCTACCGTAGACATTGAAAACAGCAAAACGAAGAAACAGAGCAGCAGGTTCATCAAATCAGCAAATGTAGACTGCCACGCAGGCGCACCCTTTTTGGGTTCGTCCGGTTTCTTTTTAGCCATCTACTTCACCTCCGCCCTCTTCTTCAGAGCTTGTTCTATCCTTAGGTGCAAGGAAGGATTTCAGTTTTTCTTCGATAACACGAGGATTTTCTCCTGCCTGTATAGACAGAAGGCCTTCTATTTCTATTTCCTTCACCATCATTTCATCAGAGTTTTTACTCTTTAACTTACTTGCAACAGGCGCACATATCCAGTTTGCAAGCAATGAACCATACAAGGTAGTCAACAGCGCGATCGCCATAGCAGGTCCGATAGCCGAAGGATCGTCCATGTTCTGAAGCATGTTTACCAGACCTACCAGCGTACCAATCATACCCCATGCAGGGCCCATGGAACCTAAATCTTCCCAAAAACCAATCTTAGCTTTATGTCTGCCCTCTACGCTGACTAATTCCGTCTCCATAATCGCACGCACAAGTTCGGGATCAGTACCGTCTACTACTAATAATATTCCCTTCTGTAAAAACGGATCGTCTATCTCTCCCGCCGCTTCTTCCAGTGAAAGAAGCCCTTCCTTACGCGCTACATTAGATAAATCTATAATCTTCTGGATAATCTCCGCCACATTCATATTGGACGTTTTAAAAATAAGGGCTATACTCTTAAGTCCGGCGAAGAAATCGCTCATTGTATAACTTGCAAGAATACAACAGAATGCTCCACCAAAGGTAATCAGTGCCGAAGGAACATCAAGGAAATTGAAAATAGTTGCGAAATTAACTCCTGCAGTTTTATCATATACAATTCCGAATACAACCAGTATAAAACAAATAACCAAGCCTAGAATTGAAGCTAAATCCATAAAAACCACCCACTCACAATAAGTTTACATTAATCTGCAAAAATATCCTTTCTATATGATTTTACTAAATTTTTTACCTCTTGTCTACTTTCTTTTACAATTATTTTGCGTCCGGTCGTAAAGGTCATGACCGTATCCGGCGTTTCTTCAACTAATTCCAGCAAATCCGGATTTACTAAAACCTTCACTCCGTTAATCTTTGTTACTTCTATCATGCAGTATACACCCCTGCCTTACTATGTACAACATTTCTAAGCGCCTTTAAATATGGCTTAAAATACCGTCTTTAACTATAACTTAAATTTTCACCTTATCTATTCTACCACAAAAGCATAAAAAGAGGAACAAAAAAGTTCCTCTTTTTATTAAAATGTTTAAGAAAGTTTTTCCAAAACTATCTCTTAAGGTTGACAAGCTCTTCAAGCAGGGTATCCGAAACTGTGATAATTCTGCTGTTTGCCTGGAAACCACGCTGCGTAGTAATCATTTCGGTAAACTCCGAAGACAAATCCACGTTGCTCATTTCCAGGACGCCGCTCTCCATCTTGCCGTCGCCCTCGGTAATATCCGAACCGATTCCATCGAAATCACCGGAGTTCATGGTTGTCGAGTAAAGGTTGTTGCCCTGTTTGGAAAGGCCTGCCGCATTGGCAAAGGTAGCTACCGCAATCTGTCCTAATACCTTAGACTGGTTGTTGTCATAGTAAGCTGTGATAGTACCGTCCTGGCCTACTTCCACGCCTGTCATTTCTCCAACTTTCCTTCCTGCACCGTCTCCGTTCTCAGCGTCGCCGCTTGTCAAAGACGCCGTAGTCTTACCGCCGTTGTTCAGGTTCAGCACCTGTGAAAAGTCAATATCAATATCCGTAAAGTGCGTCAGCGCTATGGTCTCGCCACGTCTCGAGGTAGCCGATTCGCTAAAGTCCAGCACTACCGAATCGGTATCCGGATTGCCGACATATGCAAATTTACCGTCGTCAGTATTAAATACAAGTTTATTTCCCGTGTACTTATAAGTCTTGGTAATCTGTGCCTGACCGTCCGGTGCTACTGTCTGCGGCACATATGTCGTATTGTCAGTATTACTAAGCCCGTATGCCTCTAATTGTGTAATGTTGTCTCCTTGGAAATAACCTTTATCCTTTTGATACGTAGCATCCACCAACGCATTAAAGTTCTGTGTAAATACCATCTCAATCGAACCGTCCGCATTAACTTTTATGTCGTCAACGGTTACGCCCTTAAACGATTTCTCTAATACAGACTGCCACTTCGTTTTATCCGGCGGATTTTCATTCAGCGTCACCTGATTGTTGGCGCTATCCTGCCCATAGTAGCAATAATTAGTAACGGAAGTGTTCGTATTAGCCGTATCTACCGCATAGATAAGGTTGAAGTTAGGAGCCTGCAGCTCATTCTTGGACAGCTTGATGGTTCCTTTAACCGTTACCGGTGACCCCGCTGTAATTGGATCTCCCTGATTCAGATTGGCAATGCTGGTGGTTGTCGCCGCATTGACAAGCTGGTTGCTGGAATATCCGTCCAATATGTTTGCCGCATTATACTTCATTGAATATGTTCCTGTGCCAGCATCATATGCCGCTGTCTCAAGAAGCTGATACAACTGTGTAGTTTCAATCTCCTGCTGGGTTCCGAATGTCGCAACTTCGTTAATGCTGCTTAAGTTATATAACGTAACCAAAGATACGCCGTCAGAATCCATAATATCATCAAGCTGTACATAATACTCTCCGTCAGCGTCGAGATTATGGATACTGAACTTAGCATTATAGGAATAACCCAGATTATCATATAATGTCAAACTAACAAATCTTCCTGACGTGCTGCTGGTATTAGGATCATGCTTATCAACGATGCCTGTCATAATCGCCTTGGTAGTAGACTCCGGCGGATATGTCAGATTGGTCTCGTTCATAATCCTTAAGGCAGATACGGTATTAGGAATAACCTCGCCTGACTCTTCATCAACCTGCCAGCCCATGACAGTATAGCCTGTAGAAGACATAACCAGATTGCCCGCGCCGTCGATTGTAAAAGAACCGTCTCTTGTGAAGAAGTTCTGTGAACCGTTGTTTACGATGAAAAAGGAATCGCCTGTAATCATGATATCAAACGGGTTGTTGGTAGACTGTGCAGAACCCTGCGTCGTAATTGATGTAGAGATTGCTGCCGTCTTAGCTCCTAAACCTATCTGTCTGGCATTGATACCGCCCCTGCCTGTTGAAGCGTTTGCGCCAGACGCCGCCTGCGTCGTCTGGTACAGCAAATCGCTGAATACCATAGACTGTGATTTGTAAGATGTTGTATTTACGTTTGCGATGTTATTACCAATAACATCCATTCTTGTCTGGTGCGTCCTAAGACCTGCTACACCAGAGAAAAGTGATCTCATCATAATGAATGACCTCCTTGTTGGGTGACGCGCCCGTTCTCGTTCCTTCTGTCATTCGGGAACATAAGCCTCCTTAAAGGTCCGGCTATATAATAACGGCTCCGTCGATATTTGTGTATACGTTTTCGTCTGCGTCTGTCTGATCCATTGCCGTGATTACCGTGTTATTCGGTACATTCACGATAAAAGCAAGCGAATCGACAATAACTAATGAATCTTGTATTCCTTTCGCACCGGCTCTCTCCGCCCCCAGATTCAGGCGTTCCACCTGTTCTTTGGTAAGCTCGATGTTTCTGTCAGCCAGCCTGCTTGCCGCATGTTTGGAGAACTTTACTTCTTTAGTCTCCGTTCCTATCGTCTTCTGTGATAAGATATCCTGAAACTTAAGTCCGTCAGACGTCTTATCGTCCGGAATACGACTGCCGCGGTTGTTTTTTAAATACTGCTCCTGTACCTGCCCGATGGAAAGAAATTGATTATTCTGAATCTTCATAACCTTTCTCCTCCTTGAGATTACTGTGTATCCTTACTCTACGGCTTCTGTTTCGCTTCCTGCGTCGTTATCTTCATCAGTGTCTTCGCCATCTTCGGTCTTGTCGTCCTTATCAGTCTTATCAGCGCCTTCGGTCTTATCAATGTTTTCGCCTTTTTCAGCCTCGTTAGCCTTACTCTCTTCATCAGCTAATTTCAGCTCTTCGATTCTGTCTACGAGCTTCTTAAGACCTGATACATACTCGTCTGTGATGAACTTCTTCTCATAATCAGACATGTTCTGGTATGTCTCATTCACCTTCATTACTAATTCTGCATCGTCAATAGTAAGAAGCGCATATGCCGTAAGTTTATTGTAAGCGTTGATAAATTCTGCTCCCTTAGCATAAGCCTCCAGATATTTTTGGTCTGCTACGGTATTCAAATCATCCATTGAATACAGTTCTCCGTTGATGGACAAATATGCCTTATTAGCTTCATAGACAACATAGTCTACATTTCCCTGTACTGTAACCGTCCTGCCTGCGCTGTCCGTTACATCCACAAGCACCGTCTGGCCTACTAAAGTTGATGCTCTTGCCAGTTCCAAAGAAGCGCTCATGTTCTGCATCTGCTCAAGTTCTGAGAATGTAGCGTACTGTGAGATATATTCCGTATTGGAAGTAGGCTCCAAAGGATCCTGATATTTCATCTGCGCTACCAGAAGTTGTAAAAACTGGTCTTTGTCTACCGTGGAGTTGCTCTTTTTGCTGTTTTCCTTAGCTAAAGACGCTGCTGAATTAGACTCAACAAGTTTACCGTCTTCTACTTTTCCTATCATATGTCTTACTCCTTTCTGCATATAGGTTTATGCTATATGCCTTGAATGTGCCGTTATGCCGTGTAGTCTACCGTGCTGCCGTTCTGTGCCATCATCTGTGCCGCGAGCCTTTCGTCGTCTTCCATATCCTCGGGAAGCTCTTCCATATTAAGCTCGTTTAAGTTGATTCTTCTGCGGTTCTTCTTAGCATCTGCGCCCTCGCCGGATTTCTCTTCATTTCCTGCGAAATTCTGGTTAAAACGATAATCTGCTACAGCGACCTCAACTGCATCAACCTTTAAGCCCTGCTCGTCAAACTGTGTCCTAAGCTGTACTAACTGACTTTCGATGGCTGCTTTTACCGCCTCATTCTGAGTCGTAAACTGTGCTGTGATTATACCGTCTTTTGCCGTAATCTGTATATTCACGTTTCCAAGGCTTGCCGGATGCAGCTGCAATTCCAGTTCCTGTACATCCGCTTTCAGATTAAGTTTCATGTACTCACCTATCTGATTCATGATGTCGTCTACGTCAATATAACGTTCAACTAACGGCTGTTCCTGTATAACCTCGCCCATTGTCGGCTGTTCTACGGGAGTCTGCATCATCATATTCGATGTGTTTCCTTCCCCTTTGTCATTACCCTGAGCCTCTCTTCCGGACTGTCTGTTCTCGGCTCCTGTCTGAATTTCAGCTTTTGCCGTAACTTCTTCCTTTGAGTTCTCCTCACCGGTAACATCATCAACCGCCACTTTGACTTTCACAGTCTCGCCGTCCTTATGGACCGTCACGGTATAGTCTTTTGAACCATCCAGTTTGTCAAGCTCCATATCGTCTGTTTTGCTGCCCGCATTTACTAATGCGCCCTGAACTTGAATATTCTGCGGAACTTCTTCGGCATCAGTCTCTACTACCGCCATGTCTGCAAGAAGGGTGTTAAGTTCTTCTTCCGAAAGCCCCAGACTCGTCTGCAATTCCTCCATAGTCATCGATACCTCTTCTAAGAGGTTCTGCAGATGTCCGTAAAGTTCACCGTCGGTTAAAATAGACAGATGGTCTTCATTTCCCGATATTTCTACAAGAAGCTGTTTCATATTATCAGGATCAAGCAGCTGAAATGCGCTTAAGCCCAAGACCGCCATCGCTTCTTCGACTTCTTCAGGCGTAACCTCCATCTCTTGCGCAACTTCTTCGACCAACTTCTCGCCGGCTTCGTCCACCGCTTCCTTCTGCTCGTCAGACGCTTTACCATCAGAAACCTTGTCTGCAGCCTTCTCGCCTTCCACAGCCTTGCCCCCATCATCGCCTTCGATGGTCTTGTCATCAGCCTTTTTTGCTGCATCATTCCCACTGTTTTTCGCCTCAACAGTATTCTTTGCTGTACCCTGAGACTCTTTTACCATGCCCGCCTGAGTGACTCCGGTTGACATGACAGTGGTATTCATGGCTCCTTTTGCGGTAGCTGAAACCGTAACCGTCTGCGCACCTGATTGGTTCTCAGACTGTAAGTTCACACGACTCATCACCATGCCGAAACTATCGTCCGCGCCATCTTTACGACCATCCGACATCCCTGCTGTCTGTGCCGTCTGGTTCACAATATTGATAAGCACATTCAAATTGTTGTTTACAGGTAAGCTTGCCATTTACCTTCCTCCTTCCTTTAGTTTTCAAGGTTCTATGCCTTTCGGCTTTTACTTTTATATAAAGCGTGTAATCACGCAATATATACTACATAAAATATACTACATTATATATATCGTTAATTCAGGCGGTTTTATTTAGCCCAATATACTAAAAAACTTACTATTCAGAGTCGTCGGGGGCATGAACTCATATGTTTTCATGAGTGGCACGCTCTCGCTCCGTGGAAAATCGCAGCGGTACTAAGCTCGAAAAAACCTCGCTAAGTACCGGCGTTTTCCAAGGACCACTCACAAAAACATATGAGTTCATGCCTATATAGGCTGTGAATATTTCCAAGCGACATGGACTCATATATTTCCTCTTGAGTCCCTTGGAAAACGCCGGTACTTAGTGAAAAAGCCAGCTTTACGGCTTTTGAGCTTAGTACCGCTGCGATTTTCCACGGAGCGAGAGCGTGGCTCAAGTGGAAACATATGAGTCCATGTCGCTCCTATACATTCATGCCGCACCCTCACCCTCACCCTACATTATGATTTACTCCGGATCCATTATCCTCGTCAGCCTCGCCGCAAATTCCGCATCCATCGCCGCCAATATATTCCCCCTTGCGCTCGTGCTAAGCTGCATAAGTATCTTCGCCGCAAGTTCGGGATCTCCGGTCATATTTTCAAGTATCTTTGCCGCCGCCGCCGGATCCATATCCGCAAACGGCTGCGCGTAATCCTGCAGTTCCGTGCTTACCTGCGCCTGCTCTACTACCTGCTTATACAGATATTCCGCATATGTCGGATCTATCTCTTCATAATATTTACGGTATTCTTCCGCTCCCGGTCCGTTCTCCGCATATATTACTTCCTGATAGAACTCTGTCCTGATTCTGTCAAAGTCCACCTGCGCATCTTCAAATGTCTGCAGCCTTTCAACTTCCGCCCTCAGTTCTTCTATGGTCTGCGCGTCTACTCCGCTTAACGACTGCGCCCTCTCAAGTTCAAGCTCAAGCTCCGTGATATAATCTACCGCATCCCTTAGGCTGGTATATCCGCCGTATGATTCCTCGTCGTTAGTCGTAACAACATTTTCCGTTGGCAGCAGCTTATTGATTACCGGCACATCCTTGATTACGGGAGCCAGTATGTTAGAGCCGAATCCGCCCACGTCCAGTTTGATAAGCACGCAGAGTATCGCTATCCAGATAACCACAATGATAAGCGTTACGAAGAATACCGGCAGGCCGCCCGCGTCTTCGTCAAGTTCCGCCTCCTGCGCCGCGATTTCCTTTGCCCGCTGTTTCGCTTCTTTCTTCTGCGCCTTCTGATCTTTTTTTAATTTATTGCGTTCTTCCTTAAGTCTTTTTTTCTCTGCATCGGTGTCTACAACACTATTTAACATATCCGCCATTGTATGCCGTGCCCCTTTCTATCATGAGTCCTTCTGCCCGTAAGTATAGCTTACCAACTCATCTACTTCCTTGCTCTCCTGTGCGTTAATCTCATGCACAAACTCTTCAAACGCTTTTTCCCGCAGCTTTTCCTGCATCTTGCGTTCTTTCATTATCTCCTCTAACTTCACCCTGGCGGCCTCCACAATGTCTTCCGCCTTCTTTATGTTAAGCTTTTGGAGTTCAATAAACTCATCCATCCTTGCCAGAGCATATTCATTATCACGAAGGCTCTGCACCTTAAGCGTCTCCTGCCGCAGTTTCCTGCCCTCTTCCAGATAGCCCTTTTTCCTATTATAGAGTACGCTAAGCTTCTCCTCTTCTTCCATGAGCCTGCGCTGCGCCTGACCAAGCTCCATCTTCGCCTGAGTCTCCATCTGGTTCTTGATATTCAGTATGCTCTGCATTCTGTATACGAACTTCGCCATATATTTAAACTCCCAACCGCCTTATGCGAACAAGCCCTTAAGAAGTTCAAGTTCCTGCTCGTAATCCAGTTTAGCGTCTACTTCCTGCATGAGGTACTCATTTACCGCATCTATTTTTTCTATCGCATAATCTATGTTTGGATTGCTCCCGCTCTTATACGCGCCGATATTGATAAGGTCTTCGGCCTCATTATAAGTCGCAAGCACATTCTTAAGCTTGCCTGCCGCCAGCTTGTGTTCCTTGGGAACTATCTGGCTCATACATCTGGAAATGCTCTGCAGTACGTCTATTGCAGGATAATGGTTCTTATGCGCCAGTTTCCTGTCCAGCATTATATGTCCGTCCAGGATGCTTCTCGCCGTATCGGTAATCGGCTCATTAAAATCATCACCATCTACCAGTACCGTGTACAGCCCAGTTATGGAACCCTTATCCGAACGCCCTGCACGCTCTAAAAGCTTGGGCATCTCGGAATATACGCTGGGCGGATAGCCCCTCGATACAGGCGGCTCGCCGCTCGCCAAGCCTATCTCCCTCTGTGCCATTGAGAAACGCGTAAGGGAATCCATCATCAGCAGCACGTCCCTGCCCTGGTCTCTGAAATACTCCGCAATCGCTGTGGCTGTCTGCGCCGCTTTCTTTCTCTCCATCGCGGGCTTATCGGAAGTAGCGACTACTACGACCGAACGCTTCATGCCCTCCGGACCTAAGTCTCTCTCGATAAACTCCCTGACCTCCCTGCCCCGCTCACCTATCAGGGCGATTACATTTATATCAGCTTTAGTATTGCGTGCAAACATTCCCATTAGGGTAGACTTTCCAACGCCTGAACCTGCAAAAATGCCAATCCTCTGTCCTTTGCCGACTGTCATAAGCCCGTCTACCGCTTTAACCCCGAGAGGCAGCACCTCGTCTATAATCTCCCTTGACATGGCATCCGGCGGATTTGCCTCCATCGGATAATTTACCATCTGCTCATCGTCCATATCCACGTCTTCGCACCTGCCAAGGCCATCGAGGACTTTTCCCAAAAGCGCGTTACTTACATGTACCGACAACGGCATCTTCATATTCTCAACTACGCAGCCGCTCCCTATCCCTTCGGTTTTTTCATAAGGCATGAGCAGCGTCTTTCTTTCTTTAAAACCGACAACCTCCGATATGATGGGCGCAAGGGCATTGTCTTTCGGATAAATCTTACACAAATCTCCGAGCCTTGCCTCCGGTCCTGCAGACTCTATCGTAAGTCCGACGACATTCTCCACGCGTCCCATGCTCTTAAAAAAGGTATCGTCCACAACCGTACCGTATTTTGAAAAATCTATAGCTACATTTACCATAATTTATCCCTCAAAAGACAGCAGTTTAAGTTTCCTTGTAAGCTCGTCAAGCTGCGTACCCACGCCGCAGTCAAAAATTCCGCCGTCTGTCTCAATCAGACATTCGTTTTTACGCAGGGTAATGTCTTCGACTACCTCTAACACGCCGCGGCCGCCGACCGCACCTTCCGAAAGCAGTTTCTTCTGCATATTGACGTATGGGTAATCATCCGCGGATACATGCACAATAAAAGTCCTGCTACTTTCCACTTTCCGTAAAGTGGACTCAATTAAGTGTACCAGGATATTTCTTTCATTTTCCAATTCAGTATGAAAAACATGATTATACACAGCAGTAAGCGTGTCGATGAACTTAGGTTCGAGTTCGTCTATTAAGCTGTTGTACTCTTCTTCCAACATCTTTCGCTCTTCTTCAAGTTCCCTTCGCATCATGTCAGCCTGCTCTTGGGCTGAGGCAAGGCCATCGCTGTATCCCTGCCTTTTCGCGTCTTCGAGTACAGACCTTTTCTGAGCTTCTATCTCCGCCATCGCCGACTGCTTCATCTGCTCAATCTCGGCTCTTGCCGCTTCTAACTCGGCAGCTGCCTCGGCGCGCAGTTCCTCCGGCGTAGGACCGTTATTCACTTCTTCAGACGCCCTTAAAAGCGCCCCCTCTTCACCGTCTCTGTCATATAACAGCGCATCTATCTGTTCACCGCCGATTCCGCCTGTGAAACCTTCATCTTGTGAATCATCGCCGGAAAGGGCAGCGTTTCTTCTGCGCTCTTCCTCCCTGGCTTCCATCTCTTCACGCCTTTTTTCCATAATCGCGTTACTGTCAATAACCCACTTATCGTCCTCCTGCACTGCTACCCAGCCGGCTTTATATATATTCGACCTAGACAATTATCTCGTCACCTCCACCTCTGGAGATAACGATTTCTGCAGAATCTTCCAGCTTTCTGATAATATTTACAATCTTCTGCTGAGCCTCTTCTACATCTTTCATGCGGACAGGTCCCATGAACTCCATATCTTCCTTAATCATAACTGCCAGACGTTTCGACAGGTTATTGAAGATAGCGTTCTGTACTTCCTCATTGGAACCTTTAAGCGCGATTGCAAGGTCACTGTTATCAACATCACGAAGTACACGCTGTATAGCCCTGTCGTCCAGAAGCAGGATGTCTTCAAATACGAACATCTTCTTCCTGATTTCATCAGCAAGCTCGGGTTCTTCGATTTCCATAGTCTCCATGATATGTTTCTCTGTACCACGGTCTACGGTATTCAAAATTTCTACGATTGCATCTACACCGCCAATAATGGTGTAATCCTGATTCGCCAAAGATGCCAGCTTGGATTCCAAAACTTTCTCGACCTCCTTGATAACATCGGGACTCGTTCTGTCCATAACCGCAATACGCTTCGCTACGTCTGCCTGCCGGTCAGGAGACAGCGCTGAAATAATCAGCGCTGACTGCGCCGGTGCAAGGTATGACAAAATAAGCGCAATTGTCTGCGGGTGTTCATCTTGAATAAAGTTAAGCAGCTGTGATGGGTCGGTCTTTCTTACAAACTCAAACGGCTTAACCTGTAATGACGCTGTAAGTTTACCAATTACATCCTTAGCGCGTTCAGAGCCGAATGATTTCTCCAAAATCTCTGTGGCATAACCGATACCGCCCTCGGCAATATACTGCTGCGCCAGACACACCTGATAAAACTCGCTCATGACTTCTTCTTTCAGCTTCGGCGTAATCGTTCTGGTATTTGCGATTTCCAAAGTAAGCTCTTCTATTTCATCTTCTTTTAGGTGTTTAAAGATTGTCGCCGACCTCTCCGGTCCGAGCGCAATCAACAATATAGCCGCCTTTTGCACTCCGGTGACTTTCTCATCAGAAACCTTTTGCATTACTTTTACCCCCAGTCCTCATTTAACCAATTTCGCAGCAGATTAGCCACTGCTTCCGGATTTTCATCCACAAATTTATTAATGAGCTTAGCAGTTTCTGTCTCTTCTTCCATAGCAATGTCCACTAACTGAGTATCCGGTGTAGACTGTAGCAGGTTCTCTACAGAAAGCTCTTCCTCTTCGTCTTCATGTTTCTCGCCGCGCATGCTTCTAAGTACGACAAACGCAAGCAGTCCAAGAATAACTATGATTAATACAATCTGTAAAACATCTGTCGCTTTGATTCCCGAACCTTCGTCGTCAAAGAAAACATTTTCCGTATAGGCTACCAGCGCGATATTGCTTGCACTGATACCTGACGCCTGCGCAACTATATTTAACAAATCCTCGTCCACTTCCATCTTGGTACGCGACCTGTTATTAAGCTTATATTCTTCCCAGGTAACGCCGTCTAAGAGCCCCTGCGCCCTGACGTCCTCTTCATTTATTACATTATAATTTATCGCCGATACAGATATTGACGAGCGCGAATAATTAATATTGCCTGTCGCACTCTCAGTAGTAGTAATCCTCTCATTCGGCAGAAATTGACGGCTGCTCTCTGTTACCGACGCCGTAGAAGTATTATTATCCCGCAGTTCATATGTAGTATCGTCATCATTAGAGTCGGTTCCCGGAACGCCGCCGATACCGCTCTCATTCACGGACTCATATAATTCCTCGTTTGCCAGCACGCCCTGATCCTGTCCTTCGGCAGGAGTATATTCATGGTATACCTCTGTGGTATTATCAAATACCAATACAAGATTAGTAGCGACCTCGATATTATCAAACTCATTCGTGCCCATCAAAGCCTGTTTTACTTTACCGGTGACAAGATTCTCAGCCTCCGCCTTCACGGATAACTGCCCCGTAGCAACGCCTGCAATCGAAGTTTCCGCCGCGCCTGAGAACAGTAGTTTGCCTTTGTTGTCAAGAATCACGATATTGTCTGTCGTCTTATTACCAAGTCCCGCCGCTACCGCGCGCGCGATACCCGCCGCAGTCTCCGAATTTATTTCCGAATTTAACTTAAGGGATACTGTAGCAGAAGCCTCCTCCTGCGAATCAATCAGCGTTCCCGTATTTTCAGGAACATCCAGCATAACGGTGGCGCTGTCAACTATGTCAAGCGGCTCTAAAATGTCTTTTATCAGGTGTTCTTCCATGTATACAATATAGCGCCTCTGCCTGTCGGACTCAGTAGATGAAAAACCGCCGCTTTCTACATCGTCAATGCCAAATCCTGATGTAGTAATACTGTTGGAGCTTAAAAGCCATATAGCGTCCGTCTGCTGGCTTTTAAGTATTCTGAATGTCAAGCCGTCGTCCGAAGCTTCATACTTTAAACCCTCTTCATCAAGCAAATCCCTGACGCTTGCCGCCTGCGCCGCGTCCTCACATTGTTTTAATAACACATACTCAGGTTTAGTAAGCACGCTTACTATTATCACAATGGCAAGCACCGCAGCAGAAAGCACTACTACAATCAAGGTCTTCTGCTTTGAGGTGAAACGGTTCCACCAGCCCAATATTTTATTGCCTAATTCTTTTAACTTCTCTATTATACCATCCACGACTGTTATTTCTCCTTACGTATTCCTTATACGATTGATTATATCTGCATCTGCATAAGTTCTTTATAAGCATCCAATAACTTATCCCTTATAGCAACCGTGTACTGCAGCGCCGTGTATGCCTTCTGCAGCGCGATTGTTAAGTCATGGGTATTTTCAGTCTCTCCCAGCGCCCACTTAATCTCCTCATTCTCTGCATCTGAAAGGAAACTGTTGGTAGTATTTATATTATCAATAGCAGTTCCCAGAAAATCATTAAAACTCGTATCAACATATGTATCCGGTTTGGTAATAGATGAATTTTTCGCAGCCTCTTTTACCGCTCCTGACGACAGATTACGAATTGCCGTAATATCAAAATTCATTTCACTCTCTCCTCTGACTATATATACTATCTAATAATCTTCTTAATGCCCGGTGCTTAACCGTTCAGTATCTCAAGCCCCTTAGTGGCAATGTTCTTGCTCGCCGTAAACGCCGTGGAGTTCGCCTCATAAGCGCGGCTTGCGTCAATCAGGTTCGTCATTTCCGTTATGGTAGAGACGTTAGGATAAGTAACATATCCGTTCTCATCCGCATCGGGGTGCGACGGGTCATATACCATATTCATCTCCGTCCATGTATCCTCATAAACGCCCGATACTTTAACGCCAGTTCCCGAATAACGGTCTCTCGCCGTATTTAACACATGGCGGAAAGGCGTCTGTGAATTTTTCTCCTCAAACACGACCACCTTCCTGCGGTAAGGCGTGCCGTCCTCGGTACGCGTAGTATTCTGGTTGGCTATATTGCCGGCGATTATATCCATGCGGTATCTCTCCGCCGTCATGCCGGTAGCATTAATATCAAAAGAAGTAAATAATCCCATATCTCATTCTCCTTTATTTATTTCATAAATCTCCCCTATTTCATAACAAGCTGCAGATTCTTAAATTCCTGCGCTATGCTCATTTCCAGGCCTTGATATGTAATCTGGTTCTTCGCAAGGTACACGCCTTCCGTATCTATATCCACGTTATTGCCGTCGAGACGATACGAAAAGCCCGAATAATCCGTATAACATATCGGATTCAGGCGGCTCAATTTGATATTGGACACTCTGGTATCCATCGGAGTATATCTGGAATTCTTCAGAGCGTGCGCAAGCTGTGACTCAAAATCGACGTCCTGCCTCTTATATCCGGGCGTATCCACATTAGATATATTGTTGGAAATTGCGTCATTACGCAGCCACGAAGCATCCGCCGCTTTATCAAGCACATTTATGTAGTCATATGCGTTTGTGTTAATCAATGCGCTCATTGCATACCCTCCTTCATAATTATATATATTTTTAAAAAACCTTAAAAATCAGTAAAAATAATTCCACTGACAAGTACCCTAAAATAATTCCTAATAAATTATAAGGTCAAATTAGAAAAAAAACAAGGGATATGGAGAAAAAACAAAGAAAATTTTTAACTTTTCTTGAAAAATTTGCATAATGTGGCAAAATATAAAAAGGATTTGTAACGGCAATGACTGCTGCCATGTTATAAATCCTTTTATCTTAGACCATTCCTTTGTCTTTATTCTATTGTCTCAACTGTCGTTTAAGCCGCTCTACCTCGTCGTATACAAAATCGTTGACGACCTTGATATATGTTCCTTTCATCCCCGACGAACGCGACTCTATGATGCCGGCGCTTTCAAATTTACGTATGGCATTTACAATGACTGAACGCGTAATTCCCGCCTTATCGGCTATCTTACTCGCAACCAGAATGCCTTCCATGCCGTTTAGCTCATCGAAAATGTGGGTAATCGCCTCCATCTCTGACTGCGAAAGCGTGCCTATCGCAGACTTAACTACCGCAATCTTGCGATTCTCTTCAGCGCTTTCCTCGTTCACAGCCCTGAGCATCTCCAGCCCGACCACAGTCATACCGTACTCACACAGTATTATATCGTCGATATCATACTTCTTGTCGCATTTGTATACAAAAAGCGTCCCCAGCCTCTCACCTGAAATCTCAATCGGTGAGATAATCGCCTCAAACCTCTTCGTATCAACGTTTTCAAAGCCCAATGTTTCCAGATTAACATTCTCCTTAGTTGAAAGAACTGAAAGCAGCCTCTCATTCAGCATGGGATCAATAAACCCGCCCACATGGTCGATAATCAGCTCGGTCAGAGATTCGACTTTATCCAAATCCCCTATGCCGAGCACCTTCCCCTTCCTGCTTATTACTAACACATTTGAATCGAGAATTTCTTTAAGAATATCACAGATATCATTAAAAACAACCTTGACCGAACTGTTATTATGGAGAAGTTTACCTATTTTTCTGGTTTTATCCAGTAATTGTACACTACTCATTTTTTTGCCTTTCGATTTACTACCAAAACATGTAACATGAGTATATTGTAACACCTTTTTTTATAGATTACAATATTTTTTCAAGAAATAAACCTGAAATATCTTGAAAATCGTAGAAAATTATCCATTTTTGGAAAAATCAGGCTCCTTCGCGTTCTCCACGTATGAGCAGTCCTCTTTAGCGCATACCAGCTTATTTCCTTTTTGCAGCATGATAGTGCCGCATTTAGGGCATTTTTTGTCCACAGGCTTCTGCCATACCATGAAATCGCACTCCGGATTGTCTATACAGCCGTAATACTTCCTGCCTTTCTTGGTCTTTTTCACTACAATATCCTTGCCGCAGTTAGGACACGCGACGCCTGTCTTTTCATAATAAGGCTTGGTATTCTTACAGTCAGGGAAACCCGGACAGGCGAGGAACTTGCCGAAACGGCTGTACTTGATTACCATCTGCCTTCCGCAGTATTCGCACACTTCATCGGATACTTCGTCCTCGATGTCCACCTCTCCAAGCTCCGCTTCCGCCTTCTCCACTGCCTCTTTTAAATCAGGGTAAAAGTTGGATATAACCGTCTTCCACTTGACTTTGCCGTCGGCTATTCCATCAAGCAGGCCTTCCATCGCCGCCGTGAAATTCACATCCACAATCGTCGGAAACGCTTCCTTCATGATATTGTTTACCGCTTCGCCAAGCTCCGTCACATACAGATTCTTATTTTCTTTTACAATATAATGCCTTGCCAAAATCGTAGTGATGGTAGGCGCATAAGTGCTGGGACGCCCGATGCCAAGTTCCTCTAAGGCATGCACCAGCGAAGCCTCCGTATAATGCGGCGCAGGCTGCGTGAAATGCTGTTTTTCCTCAAAAGACTCAAAATCCAGCCTCGTATATTCATCTATTCCCTTAACTAAAGTATTGCTTTCCTCTTTATCCTCATCGTCATGATAAACCTTAAGAAAACCGTCAAACTTAAGCTTGGAGGCCGCCACGGTGAAACGCTGGCCTTCCGCGTCGATTTTAACGGAAGTGGTCTCATATACCGCAGACGCCATACGGCTTGCCGTAAAACGCTTCCAAATAAGCTGATACAGACGGAACTGGTCCCTTGAAAGCGAGTCCTTCATCTCAGCCGGAGTCCTGTTGATATCAGTCGGACGGATAGCTTCATGCGCATCCTGAATCTTCTGCGAATTTTTCTTCTTATCACCGACGACAGTCACACTGTACCTGCTGCCGAAATTAATCGAAATATATTTCTTCGCCATAGCCTCTGCTTCATCCGAAATCCTCGTGGAATCGGTACGCAGATATGTGATTAAACCCACCGTGCCGCTACCCTTAATATCTATGCCTTCATATAACTGCTGCGCTAAGCGCATAGTCTTCTGCGTGGAAAAATTCAGAGTCTTGCTCGCTTCCTGCTGCAATGTCGAAGTCGTAAACGGCAGCGGAGCCTTCTTCGTCTTCTCGCTTTTCTTAACCTCAGTCACCTTATATTTGGCACGATATAGCTTATCCTCTATCTCCCTTAACTCCTTTTTGGAAGAAATCTCCTTCTTCCCATAGGGAGTGCCGTAGTACCTTGCCACGAGCGGCTTCTTCTCGCCCGGAATGGAAAATACGGCGTCTAAAGTCCAGTATTCTTCCGGAATGAACGCATTAATCTCCTCTTCCCTGTCACAGATAATCCTTAACGCCACAGACTGAACGCGTCCGGCGCTTAAGCCCCTCTTTACTTTCGCCCAAAGCAGCGGAGAAATCTTATAGCCCACCATGCGGTCAAGACAGCGCCTTGCCTGCTGCGCGTCTACCAAATCCATGTCGATTTCCCTTGCGTTTTTCAAAGATTCTTTGACGGCATTCTGGGTAATTTCATTAAACGTAATACGATATACCTTCTTGCCTTCAAGCTTAAGCGCCTGCATAAGATGCCATGAAATCGCTTCGCCCTCGCGGTCAGGGTCGGTTGCGAGATACACTTTATCCGCCTTTTTCACTTCTTTGCGAAGTTCGGCAAGCAGCTCGCCCTTCCCCCTGATTGTAATGTATTTGGGTTCAAAATCATGCTCAAAGTCGATGCCCATCTGACTCCTGGGCAGGTCGCGCACATGACCGTTGCTCGCAGCCACTTCATAGTTTGCTCCAAGAAATTTTTTAATTGTCTTCACCTTTGCCGGTGATTCCACGATTACAAGATATTTCGCCATATCGATTCCCCTGTCCATACATATATATGAATCTAACTTATACATTTATTAACGCTCAACACTATACACCAATTTTTTAAAGGTTGCAAGAAAAAAATAAAAATAAGGACACTTACACCTTTAAGTGAATGTCCTTATGCTAAATACATAGCTGCCAGCTCCCTAACGCCGGCTTTACCATACTATTATTATACCCAGGCTATAGCTTAAACTCCCGAAACAACTGCTCCTGATACTCAGGATTTTTTAGCGCGTTCTGCAAATCATCGGTACGATTCTGTTCAAGAAGAATGAGGGTTAGCCGGTTGGCGCGGTCTATGCCTTGTTCTATTCCCTGTTCTATGCCTTGTTCTATTCCCTGTTCTATTCCTTGTTCTATTCCCTGTTCCCTGCCTTCTTCCCGCAATGAGTTCTCATATTTTTTAATGTCAAATTTTTCCAAAAGCATACCCACTACCTCCGCGCGGTTATTCTTTAAAAATTCTGATAAAATGTTATGTTCAATACAGTAATCTATTGCAGCGTTCAAAGCTTCCTGTCGGTCAGCGTACTTGACAATGTACTGTCTGCATATGTCCACGAACTCTGCATATTCACTAAGCACCTTACATTTTTCCATCAGCTCTTTATTGTGTCCATAATTAATATTGAGCATACGCACAGACAGCTCTACCCCTGCATCGCCCTTTCTTTTTTCAAAAGCGTCTGACAGGCGCAACGTCTGTTCTTCCGAAATATCCTTCTCACCATTGTAAAAGACAACACATTGCGGCGTCGGCAAAGTAATGAGCTTCGTACCGTAGAGGCTTTCTTTCGCTTCTTCAACCAGTTTCTGATATTCCCCTGCCAGATAGATTAAGAACCGCACAGGCATATTGGGGTTCAGCGTACTCTGATGCTCATATAAATTCAGCGTGCCTGCCACAATAAAAGCAAGGTCATTCTTCATTACCATATAGACCGCGCCTTCGAGTGTCACTATCCGAAGCGCCGAAGCGTCATGGTAATCCGTTCCGTTCAAGGCATTGTACAACTCAAGAAGCGCTTCCCTGTCTTTCTCGAACAAAAGCCTGAACACCCTGTCCTTTATGTTTCTGCTTACCTTTTTTCTTCCAAGCCAGTACCTCCAGCCTGATTGAAAAATACTTCTTCCCCTTGCGCCTTTTCTCTTTTCATTCTGCATATATTATCCTCCCATTTACTATCGGCAGGATATGAAAATACAGAATTCAGACACGCAATTCGGTTTCAGATACAAAAGCCGATTTCATGCACGCCTTAGTACACCTCGTCGTATCCCTGCACACTCTCCCATTCCTGCCATATTCATTTAACCTCTAAGAAAATCTGACAGAAACTGTCTGAATGTGCGTAATACGCACCCATAGAATTTTCCTGATAACTATATAATAATTGATATAAAATTATTTGTCAATCATTTTTCTACTTTTTGCCGTAATTTTTTTGCCATGGAATTTTGGCTGTGAAACGTAAAATCCGACCCATAATATAATAAGGACACCCACCTCTTTAAGTGAATGTCCTTAATTTTAATACCTTATATTATTCAAGCAAGAACAGCTGCGCCCTGCTTAATGTGACTGAATCGCTGCCGATAGGTTCCTGCAGTTTTCCAAACTTGTTGAAATGCGACTGCACAACGATATAAATATCCGCATTAACACTATTGCCGTCATCCCTAAGCGATACAACCGGCGCCTTTATCTTATATACCTTGCCCGGTACGAGGTCAAGCCCCGACGTAATCGGAACAGATACGAGCTGGTTCTGTTCTACCGTCCATAACTCGGAAGTAAACCGCGTGGCTTTTACAATCTTGCCACCCACATTTATCTCAACTCCGCTTATGTTATCCTCATAGTAGAAATCAAGCGTCACATCTTTTCTAAATGCAAGGTTAGGTTCGGTTACTTTAAAGTATACGTCTACGGTATCGCCTAATACGCCTTTGCTGTCTATTGCGCCCTCTGCCTCTTCTGACTCCTTAATCTCCTCATCATAAGGAATACATATGCTTTCAGCGTCCGCGGCATCATCTGACAGACCTGCTACAATCGTAACCTTCGGGTTTTTAACTCCTACGCTGTACGCTTCCATAAGCGCGTTTACGAAAAGCTTGCAGTCCACAACTCCTGTCTCACTGTCCGAAGGCTCAACTCCGGGATCGCCAATCGAATAAGGATAGTACGTCGCGCCTATATAAAATACATTGCCCTTACTATAAATATAGTAGTTATTCGCTGCGTCCTTATCAGAAACCCCATAACTTGTATCGCCGCTCATTGAACCATTGCCCAAAGTGTACCATGCCGTTACGTCCGTAGCAGCGTCTGAGAGTCCATTAGAAGATAAATCCAGTGTATAATCCACTATACTTACATTCTTGCCGAGAGAAACTTTCGATGTATTAGCCACTTCATACGGATAGTGGGAAATCGCACCGTCGTTTACCTTCGTTGCAGTTAAGGAACTCAGCTCATAAAACATATTCGAATCCAGATCACTGTATTTATAAAATTCCACATCAGACGGTTTGTCTTTGCCGAGGCTATTATAAGTCCTCATCTCCGTCTGTCCAAGTTTCTCCCTGTCAAGCTGCATCCTTCCATCCGATGCCGCCGCGCTTGAAACTAACACTCCCCTGCCTTCTGAAATGTACTTATCCACATACCACTCCACATTGTAATTCGTAGTCGAGGTAGTAACCGGAACAGACAAGTTACATTCAGGTCCAAAGCCCAATACCAGCACATCTACATTAGAGAGATATTCAGGATTCAGCTTAATCATATCTGCAAGCTCTTCTGCCGTCATGGTAGTTATGTCAAATTTCGTATTAGTCAAGCCTTCCGCAACCGTCAGATAATGTCCAAGCATGGACGTATCCGACATCAATTCATATGCCGCCTGCAGATTATAGCTTGTTTCATTCTCTACAGCGTCTTCTCCTACTATCTGCACGACGCGGACAGGCATCTCTTTAGAATCTGAACCGCGATCTATGTTGAAATATCCTGTAATGGCATCCCTGCGGGAAGGATTATACGTATCAAATACTTCCAGTTTCCACGGAATGCTGCCCCGCTCCGGAGTAGTGGCAAATTCCACTATAACCAGTCCGCCGCCGATAGCCACATCGCCCGTCATTTCCTCCGAGTCAGCAAATCTGCCGTCCTGATTCATATCCATATAAAATCTCGTATCTAAATTATCGCCCGTAGCCTTATATGGAATATATGCGCGGTACTTACCATCTGCATCAGCAGAAACCGTCTGTACAACAACCTTCTCGACAATCTTTCCTTTATCACCCGTCTTTACCTGATAATCGCTGTCATTCACCTGCGCCAGAGCATTCTTATCATCAAATACAATCTCAGGTCTGTAATAATTAATCTGTCCTGCAAATAGCGCAGTATTCATATGTACGTCAGCGATGGTATAAATATAATCCTCATAATCATCAATCGCATTTACCAAGAACCTATACATATTCGAGTCTTCATCAATATAATCGGTATTGATGGCATTTGCGCCCACATCTTTTGCCGTTTTATCCTTAAAGAAATCGTTCTCGACGACAATCGGATATCCCGCTTCCATAAAGTCAAGCAGAGCGTTCATCTTCTGTGGCGTTATATCTATTCCCTCATAACGCTGCCCTGAACCCGCGGCATCACCGTCTTTACTGTATACTATGCCACTGACTAAATCATTATATGCGGTTTTATTATCCCTGTAATTCAGGTTCTGCCCATCCAAGCCTATGAATACCATCTGGTATATGGCATTAATATCACTCTGCTCGCCCGAAAACTGCGCAACAGACTCGGTCGTCACAGAAATATCTATAAGCCGTGTGCTTCTTAAAATCTGCTGCCCTGAACCCGAGGCTTTTGCCTTTTTCCAGAATAAAATCGAATTTCTCCCTTTACTATCATCCCTCTGGTTCAGGTCGCTCTCCCCTGTGGTAGGCTGGAGTTCAAGCACCGCAAAATTCCTGAACTCGCTCATAAAGCCTTGTGCATAATTGATTATGTACTGGATAGCCATAGCCCTGCTGGGCTGGGGAATATTGCTGTTATTCCTGTCATTTTCTATATCGATAGCAGCTTTTACCTCTTTATATCCATCAGGAGACTCATCTAACCCTCCATCTTCAAATGGCGTGGCAAAATTGTCTCTGTCAATAAATTTGCCTGCCTTCGTAACATAAATATTATTATGCACCCAGTTCTCATTACCCTGATAAGGCGAGACTCCATATACTGCTCCTGCATTATCCGCATTACCCAGCATGTCTGTTATATTTTCATCCATATCAAAAAAGAATGAATATAAATCCGTAATCATTAAGATGCTTGCAAGTTTCTGATAAATATGACCTGTATAATTCTTCTCGTCTGAAACCGAACCGCCTGTGGATACACCATAATCCACAATTACCGGCAGCATCTCATTAACTGCACGATCAATAATCTCGAATGCTCTCTGTTCCGCCATATCTTCATTGCCGGATAAGTAGCCGGAGTCCTCAATATATATTAAATCTGCATTTGCAACATCATCATAACCTACATCGGCTGCCGACTTGACATTTATCTGAATATTAAGTCCGTTGTCTTCAAATACATACTTCTTCAATAAATCTTCGCTGTAGCAGCGGAAATATGTAGGGGCGTTGTATACTGCAATTTCCTTCCCATTATTGGAACTCACTATGTTATGCGTACCACCTTCACCGACATAAACATATTCTCCGCCCTCTGCATCTATCTTACCAGTGTCATTTGTTGTTTCCGCATCGTCTAACAGCATTATTTCAGGCTCTATGTCTGGTACAATATCATATTGACCTTTACCTGGCATATAAAGATCTGCTATCGGCTCATCGCCTCGAATATACGCAAAGTCAAGTACAAAATATTCTATGGATACGGACTCTTCTTCAATGTCATTACCTGAAACTGTTGAATCCGAGTCTGTTCCTGCTCCTACATTTTGCAGAACCGAATCCTGTGCCGCAGTTGGATCTGTATTTGGCAACGTTGCCGTATCTGTTGATGTCGTGTCCGTCGATGTCGTGTCCGTCGATGTCGTATCCGTTGATGTCGTGTCTGTTGATGTCGTGTCTGTCGATGTCGTATCCGTTGATGTCGTATCCGTTGATGTCGTATCCGTTGATGTCGTGTCTGTCGATGTCGTGTCCGTTGATGTCGTGTCCGTTGATGTCGTATCCGTTGATGTCGTATCCGTTGATGTCGTATCCGTTGATGTCGTAGATGAATCAGTCAAATTTTGAGTTTGAGGCAAATTTAAATCATCAACTCCATTAAACTTCACCCAACCCAAATTGGATACATTATAAGCAACTACTTTTTCGCCATTGTTGGATAACGAAACTGCTCCTGTCAGCATATCATCTACCAGAGCATTGTCCGACTGCGCAGCTGGCGTTGACTCTAATGTTGATGTCGTCGTTGTCGAAGTCGGTGTATTCGACGTTTGTGTTGTCGTATTTGATGTCGTTTCCACTGACGTTGACTCTGACGTAGATGTCGTAGTTGTTGAAGTTGATGCATCCGACGGTGGCGTTGTCGTCATGTCTGTTGATGTTGTATCTGCCAATGGTGTATCTGTCGATGTTGTATCTGTCGATGTTGTATCGGTCGATGTAGTTCCGACTGATATCGGATCTGGTGTCAGCGTAGTTGTGTCTACCAATGTAGGTACAGCCTGAGTAGTAGATGCAGGTGCAACTACTGCGGGTACATCATCATCTTCATCATCAACATCGGGCAGCATTCCATTATTTATCCGCCCACAATACTCAAAAATGCCATTATCGCGGCGCAGATATACCGCGCGACCTTCATTCTCACGCAAAAAGGCCTTTAACTTACTTTCTTTTTCCTCATCTCCCGAATTATAAACAGCAGAATCCATTGAATATATTTCGAAACCTTCCGTAGCATTACCTACATAACTAAAAACAGCATCGGAATGCGCCTCTAACCTTGTAGCCGCAGTAGCCTCTAATGGTACATATGCTCCATTTCCATTGGTTGCCGGCACTATTTCACCGTAAATAATTGTTCTATATTTTTTTTCAAAGTTATCTTTATCATTATCCCACTTCTCGCCATCATAAATTTTAGTCCAGCCGCTTCCGCCTGTCAGGCTTTCTTCATACATAGGAGCATACCCTGAACCGAGGGCTCCCGCTTTCGCTATTCTGGCTTCATACGTTCTTAAATCTTTGCTATAATCAGTAATCTCATCAATACTGCTCTCGATAACCGTCGCCTTGAAAATCTCCGCAAGATCCTTTTCCAGAGAAGACTGTCCGCTTGTAAGATAGCCTATCGTGCCGGAAGGATCATTTTCATCATACCCCGCAACAATATCCAGAATGACAAAAGCCTCCCCGCTGCCGTGGTCTTTTAGAGCCTCTGAGACTCCGCTCAACCGCTCCGCCTCGACAGGAACCGATACTTTTACAGCATTCCAAATCAACGTCGCCGTGATTGCAAGTACAAGCACGGAAGCAATCGTTGACATGATAAGCTTCTTGCCTACCTTCGGCTTTGCTATGTAATTTTTCCTGTTCTTTTTCGGTTTGTTCATTTTATCACCCTATTCCTAATATTGCATGCTAAGCGCATGATTTCTTATGGTTTCAAGCTCCAATTTCTTGCACCCTCTGTAAGGGTTAATATCGTTTCTTCATCGCCACAATATACCGTCAACGTGTAGACTTTCCTAGCCGCATCATATGAGCAGGTCGCTTTGTTGCATTGTATCCATTTTGCTTGATTAGGATCATTACCCTTATATGCAATCGACATATTCGGCGTAACTGTCTGTGGCGCGCCGCTCTTTATGTTATCTAAGTTAAAGCCAAAAGCACCATTATATGTCTGTGTAAAGGCATCTTGCGTCGGCAATGGAATATAAGCCTGTACTGGCACAACCGCTCCCTTTATTTTTATTTGGGCATTGCCGGTTGTCTTAACGCTTGATACTGAAGTGCTGCCGTTTGCCGCATAATACTCATCTATGTCTCCTATACCTATCTTTGTCCACTTAGTTCCGCCTGCATCACACTTATACTTTCCTGCCGACAGCTCTATGTTTCCCCAGAAAGAATCCTTAAACGTATAGAAAATTTCTATCACATAATAGTCGTCGCCTTTTGTTCCATACCATTGGCACGTCATGTCGGAAACCGTAACATACTTCGCGCTATTGGCACCCTTTTCATAAACCTTGAGCGTCGGTTTTTCTTTGGCATGCTGCAGGGAACTATCTTTCAAATTAAAATATTTAGTAAATCCATTTCCGCTTGTATCGGATGGCAGCGGGAAATACGTTTCTCCTCCAAACGTATTATTTTGGTCAGCAGCAATGAAAGCATCCGCCGCTTCTGTGCCAACGCCCATATTGCCGCCTTCTATCGTGAAATGAACAGTGCTGTTTTCTCTAGTATAGCACTTCTTAACACCATACTCAGGCTCATAATTCTTCCAATATATCTCCTTATAACTTGAATCCGCATCTGGATCATTCGCATATTCTATATAAGGAACATAATGATAAGTTCCTGCCGCAGACATTGGATTATTATTTCCATCTAAATTAACCTGCAGATCCTTGATATTTTTTATGGAAGCAAAATTCAAATTCCCATATCTTTCGTTCCCCTTATAGTTTCCGTCCTTCTCGTCACGTCCATAGATAAACTCCCAATTCTTAGGATCATCGCCTTCGCCCCTGTATACTTTATAAAAAACATACTGATTTAGAACCTCATCTCTCGCATTACTTATATTTACCAGAGGACACGATACTGTAGCGCCACCATTAGCGGCATAAATCGTATCTATTATTAAAGGTGTACCCACATCACACTCCTCACCCTTATATTTATATCCAAGCTGCGGCGACCTAAGCAAAAATGATTTCTGCTCTGTTGAAGGATATTTTGTTCCTATATATTCGCCTTTGCTGTTTAAATTGTTTTCATACTCAGCTTTAACTTCAGCTACTACCGAATCATCAATATGCTTTTTCGGATCTAAAACCTGAATTGAAATGTAGTAATCCTTACCTATATCTTTCAAACCGAAAAAGTCAGGTGTAAAAGCCACACTTAGACCATGCGTATTAAAGCATATTACCATATCATCTTCCATAGGTGCATTAGGATCTTCCTTAATTCTGGCAACTGTCATGAAATAACCCTGAGCACCTGAATTGAAGTCAGAAGCATTTATTATATTAAGTGTAGTCTTCCTTCCATACCGTATTTCTCCACCGTCACTAAGCTTTCCTCTTTCACTATCTTTCACCTTCAGCGTAATACTCTTCGTCACCGGTGCCCGCGTACTGAGTGCGCCGGGTGCGGCATATAGCCTGTTATAGTCATTGCCCGTTATGGACAACAACGACGTCGCCTGTATTGTCACTTCCTGGCCGGGCTGCGCACTTGCGTCAATGGTAAACTGCGCTTTGCCATGGTCGCTTGATGTCATTGTACAGATATTGTCGCCCTTTATTATCTTCCATGCGTATAAGCCATTTTCATCTTTTACCACGTATTTATCTATGGTTACGGGATCGCCGCATTTATCGCAGGTAATTCCGAGTCCGGTTCCGATTAGCGTAGCGGTTATGGTAATATCCGAACCCGCAGAGATTTCCAACGGTCCGTTTTCCGAACTGCTGTCATTCTCAGTCTTAGCCAAATTTATATCCTTAGCCCTCTTTACCTGTACTACCGCCTCTGCCGTAGCATGCGTTCCATTGGAATCCACGGCATTCGAGGTAACCCTGACCGTGAACTGTGCAGCCATCTCTGCCGAGGAAATATGTATAACTCCGTTCTTATCGTCTGTAAAACCTGTATCCGCTGCCGTAGGGTTATAAGCCGAATTATCTGTATCCGGCACAATCGTCCATGTCACGCTCTTGTCAAGAATATTTTTGCCCTCAAATACCGGCGTGGAAAAACGATAATCCTCATTCGGCTCCAAAGTTACCAGCGGATCTTTAATCCTTATCCTAAGTTCAACAGACCTGTCAATTTCCAAATCGAGTTCGTTTACCAGCACCTTATTGCGGATGGTAATGTTATTGGAAGTTTCATAAAGCCTGTTATTATACTCATATTTTATCGAAATGCTTACGACGCGTTTCTCTTCCACCTGTGAGAGGTCCACGTTGAACTCCTTGACAAACTCCGCCAGCACGACTCTGTCGCTCTCGGGGAAACTCAGTGAGTCAATTTCCGCCTCTGAAAAATAAAGCCGTTCTTCATCTTTATCATAATAAATCTGGTAGTTTTTATTGCCATTGCCTAAGGGATTGCCGCCTGCGTCCGTAGCCGTCTCAAACACTAAGTTGCCTTCACCGTCTTTTACCTGATTGCCGTCCTCGTCTATTTTAACCTTTCTTTCGCCATTATAGAGGGTAAGGCATTTATCTTCTATATCCTTCGTAAAGTCTGCGTCTTTCAGCACCTGCTCGGTATCGCCGTCAGCCGTATATCCTACATAGTTCACGCTCCTGGTAGTATCAATGATTACATCTGAAATCTGGTTCATGGCAAGCTGTGATTCCTGCTGCACTACGATTTCCGTATTGGACGCCGCGTAGCTTTTGGAGCTTGAGACTATGAATCCCGTAAGCGCCGCCGTGACTATAGACAGTATAACCATGCCGATAAGCAGCTCCACTATCGTAAAGCCTTTCTGATTATTCATGCAGTTTCCTCTTTCCCTTAATTTCCTCATGATACACCATGCCTTTCCGTGACCTGATATCAGTTATTCACTCCTGCCGTAACGCTGACTTTCCCGGTCAATCCCACTAATTCGATTGTATATTTGCGGGTGCCGCCCACTACTATAAAGCCTGTATATACATCATCTTCACCCGTCGCGCCCGGTTTCTTGCTGGGCTTAAATGCGCCGGAGCCTCTGTCAAAAGCTATAAAAATTGACTTTGTACCATCTAATTCATCATATGTGCGGGTGCCGCTGTTGCTGCTGTCTTTAGTATAGGAGACATACACCTTCGCATTGCTGATTTTTTCAGCATCTTTGGACTGCCAATCGTCGCCTTCCTTAATCCACTGTCTGGCATAAATGCACTGATTGGAAGAGTCTCTGTAGATTTCCAGCGCGGCGTCGCTTTTCCCCATGGCATTGACCTTGCACTGTGAAATCGCATTTTTTATATCATTGGCGCAGGTCTTGGCATTCGCGCCGAACACCATGTAAATCGAGAAAAAGACTCCACCGGACAATATCACCATAATTGCAATCACGATTATTATCTCTACCAAAGAATAACCCTTATTGTCCTGTTTCATGATTAACCTCTCCTATTTCTTAATCCAGTTCGAGTAACGTACAATCTGCGATAAATTGATATCCAGCGTTCCAGACGCGTCCACTTTGGAAGTCTCTGTGACTTCTTCCGAAAGCATTCCGTCTCCGTTTTGGAAGAAACCCATCACCGTATTCGGGCTGCCCTCTTTAAGCGGGGTGTTAAGCACTTTATAGACATTGCTCTTATCCCTGTTTATCACTACGTTATTGGCGATTGTCACCTTGCCCTGCGCTATAATCAAGCCGGTAAAATTACTCGTGATAGTCACATTCCCGCCAGTCACCGCACTATTAGGGGCAAGTGGATTATAATTCTTGTCTGTCGCCACGATAAGCCTTATCTTACTGTCTGTGGGCGTATAGTCATTCCTGTTGGTTATTACCGCTTTATACCCATCCGCTGTCGTGACTTCAAAAACGCCGTCGCTTATCAGTGATACATAGTCCGGATCATTGAAAATCTTATCTACTTCATCCCATCTGATTATGCTGTCAAACACATTCTGATTTTCCCCCGGCACGCCGCCATCATTCGCCTTCGTCAAATCCCTGCAAAGAGAGGTATAATCGAGTTCAATCTCTGCCGCACGATCCATCGTTTGCGTCTTATCCCAAGTATTGTCAACCTCTTTAGAATTATCATCGTTTATCTCTATATCCGGATAACCAATCGCCGGAACGCCTTCATCGGCTCCTTCGCCTTCTTCTTCCGGGATTTCCATCGCATACAAAGTCGGATTCCCCAGTACATCGCTTACTACGCTGTTGCCAAGTATCGTATACTTTGTGTTCTCAGCTCCATACTCTCCAAGAATTATGCCGCCCGTGGCGTATTTGTCGAAATATTTGTCAAGCGCCTCTTTATTGGTATTAAAATTATAATACGCTTGGAAATATTCGGCTGCGTTCTCCTCGTCCATAACCAGATAATAATATACCAATTGTTTATTTTTATCTTCCGTGCTGTTATACTGCGCATGCACTTCACGAATATTATCGCTGCTGCTCACGCCGAAATCACTGAGTTTCTTATTGCCAAGTTTATATATAGGTTTGTCAAAAGCAAATTTTTGAAAAGTATGTTCTTCACTGTCCCCAAAATCACCATTTTCATATTTAATCAACTGAGCATAAAGTTCTGTATCCAACGGATTCCGTCCGATTACCGACTTGCCGTCCAATATGCCTATGCACTCCGCCGGCACCAGATACGCAACCTGGTCTCCCTTAACCGCTATGGACTCACCCATAAGTATAGGCGGATTATCCTTGCTTTCATCCATCAGCTCGCTGCCTGTAGTCCGATGCTGGCCTATATAGGCGCGTCCCGCTAACATCAGTTTCGTAATGCTGCTCATATCCACTGTGGCGCTCTTTCCATTTATCAGGATTGCGCTGCTCTTATCCGCCGCTACGCTATCTCCCTCCACAAGCCCGGTATCCGTGTGCCAGCCGAAACCGTAGTATTCCCCTTTCAGGGTAGCCGTGCTGCCCGTTCCCGCGAGAATCAAATCATTGGCTACGTAAGTCTTGCCGTCCAGACTCAAAGTTCCGCTGGTAATGTCAAGCCCCGCCGCATACACTTCATTATCGGCATTGGTCGAGCCGTGTACTATAAAGCCCGCCGTCGGTCCGTCCACTTTGATATCCCCTTTGGAAATGACATATCTGCCGTTATTGACCGTCAGCGAAGTTGCCGTGCGCACGTTAATTCCGCCCGTGCCGTCGCTGTCTCCGGCATATAAGCTGCCGTCTATGGTAGAAGAACCTAATGTTGATACGATTCCGTTATTGGCAATCAACGCATAATCATATAAATCATCAATATTGCCATTCTGGTAAAACACCAGCTTAGGCACGTCTATGCAGATGTCCGTATTGACAATCGACACATAGCCGTTTTCATCAGTATAGGACACCCTGATATTATGCAGTATCAGGCTGGAATTATTGACAATCTCCATCTTAGGCGGATATGCATAGTTATCCCACTCAGTCAGATCTACGCCGTTATTGAATAAATCTTCATCAATATAAGACTTAAGCACATCCCTGTTGTAACAGCTGCTGTCCGTGGGAGATTTCAGGCTGCCAACCAATGCGTCCAGATAGCTTGTGGTAAATCTGGCAAAACGGCTGCCCTCGTCTCCGTCGTTATCCCAGTTCTGCATAACTTCCTGATAACTACGGCTTATAGCGGCGGACGCCTCATGCTGCATGCCCGCCATTATCTGCTCCACAACCGTCTCGGAAGAATAGAAACTGTTCTTATTCCTGATATCGGCAAATTTAATCATGTAGTTCACATATGACGCCCACATAATCGTGCTTGCCAGAATGGATATCAGCGCAATCGCAATAATGACAAGAATAATCGCCGAACCCCTGTTATCCTTCCCTAACGCCCTATTCTTTTTTTGCTGGTTTGTCAAGTTTTTTCCGTTTTTCATCAGTTATTCTTACTTCCTTCTATTCTTACCAAGCGCAGTGATTCAGGGAAATCCTCGTCACACGCGCCCTGTTTATAGATGCTGACTTCTATGTCAAAAATAACCTCTGTTATTTTATCGCTCCTGATATTGGTTTCGCCTGTTCCGCGGAACTTAGTCCCTGCAAGCCCGAAGACGTTTACGCCTGTACTGTCTCCCAAGTCCGAGCCATTAAACAGATATTTAACATGGGACTTAATATCGCCATCTTCTTTTTCCACCTCGTAGGTAGGCATCTTTCCATCCGCCGGCCTTGTCACACCGCCCGCATAAGTCGAATTAACCAGATTCATGCCCAGGTTAGTCCTGATTGCGGTATTTTTTAAATCACCTGACGAATCCTTAATATTCACATTCACCTTATATTGTTTCTCCGCAATATCAAGCTGCGAGTCAGACAATACGGGTTTCTGGTTTCCGTCGGCGTCAAGCTCGCTTGACATCTCGACCTGTTTCACGATAAATATCTGAAACGGTTTGCCGGATTTATTGTCGATGATTATATTATCCGTCCACTCAGGAGTATTCACCTTCGCCTCATAGAACGGATAATAGAAAAGGTAGAAATTACCGCTGGTTATATCCATGCCGCAGGGAGTGTACGGATCGGAATCATCTCCCGTAACTATAATGGTCTTCGATGTTACGCCATCTGTACATTCATATTCAATCTTAATTTTAGCATTGCAGTAATCGACTTCTATTTCATTGCCGTCCTCATCCTTTTCCGTCTTAGTTTCTTTATCTATATCAAGCGTAATGGTGCGTTTCACACTGCCGCCCATATTTTTAAAGATATTAAAGGAAAAATCTTCCTTTACCTTATTCCCCTCCGCATCAATCTTATCCGGCAGCGCGTCGGGATCTGTAAGCCCGAAACTATTCTGGATTTCACTAAGCGCATCTTTAGTCGTGTCCATACTCTGTATATAGCTGCCATCCCTGCCTTTGACTACGCTGCCCGGCTGCGCCAGACCGTAAGAGGTGTTCAGCGCATTGTCATGCTTATTGTTGGAATCATCGCTTTTCAGGTTTCCTTCCTTATATACGGACGCGTCTAACTTAATCAAGGCATCATACTCCACATTCTGGATTCTGACATCCTCCATTGTGAAATAATATATGCCCGCCGCCTCATCCGTATTGTCAGTGTCTATAGCGGCGCTGCCCCTTACAAGCGAATTGTCTATCACATAAAACCCATCCTCCGGATGCGCAAACTGCTCCTTCAGCTCGTCAATGTTATACGCCTTCAAGCCTTCCATGATGTCCTGCGCTACCGTAGTCGCGCGCTGCAGCCTTCTGGAATTGCCGTTCATGCGTGATGATGATATGAATGAGCGGGTAAAAGGAACAATGATAATCGCAAGGACGATTACCGCAATAAGCAGCTCTATCAACGAAAAACCCGCGTTCTTATTCAGTTGTACCTTCGTATTATGTCGCTCCATATTGCTACCTCTTTGCCCTGTTTTTGTTCATATAACTTGCTTATTCAGCCGTTTCTCCGCCTTCTCCTTCTTCCGCGCCTTCCATATCCTCCACATCCGGCAGATTAGCCTCGCTGTTGATTACAATCGTGCCGAAGATATTGTCTGTTCCAAGCAGGACTGCCGAGAAGTTAGGCTGTACATACGGTTTATCCTGATCCGGCACCAGATACATATTCAATGTCGTCGAACCTACCAAAAGCCCGGTCGAGGTATCGAATGACGCAGTAAGCGAGTCAATCGCTACGCGGTTCGTCTGGTTACAGATATGCTGTATGCTCCTCTTAAGCCCTTCGTATGAAACCGTATAATTATATGTAGCCTGCCTGTTGCGCAGCATACCCGTGGTGCTGGTCGGATCATTAGTCTGCGTCGGCGCCTCTGCCGCCACCTCGTCCTCAACGCCAAGCACATCGCCTTCGCCCAGACCATATGTATACTCACGCTCTGTCTGCGCCGTATCCACGGTAAAATCCACATCGCTTACCAGGCTGATGCTGATGCTGTTAAGCTCCATCGGAGAAATGATTTCCTGATTAATGCCCAGCAGGATAACGTCTTCCTCACGCACGTCTACCGGGAATACCTGATAGATATCGTCTATCGCATTAAGCATCCTCTCCATCTCGGTCTCGTAGAAACCCTGATTCTGCTGCTTATTCTGCAAATCATTTATCTGCTGCTGCAGCTTGACATTCTGCGCCACCAAGTCTTCGGTTTTTTCCTGATAACTGCTGAATACGTAGAAATAGGTGAGCGCCACCGCTAATACTCCTACCACTATCATAATAATCATGACATCTCTTTTTGATACTTTCATCTGCGCTCCCCCCTATTCCGACACGACGTCGCCGATATCTACGCCATGGATAATCGGCATATATGCTGCCGTAACTGAAAATTCCACTACCGATGTATTGCTTTCATCGTCGCTTTCCGTCTCCGTTATGGACGCTACCGTAACGCTTGTCGGAATCAGACTCTTAAAGGTACGCAGCTGCTCTACCGTCGCCGCCGCCTCGCTCTTGGTACTGACCTGCATGGAAATAGTAATCTGAGTCCAGTTGGTATTAAATGAAACCACGCTTACGTCCGAGGGAAGTTTCTGCTCAAGCTCCACGAAAAACTCATACAATGAGTCATTCTGGCTCTCTGTCGCCGAGTACATCGCCTCAGCTATATCATACTTCGTCTGCACGTCCAGATAATCATTATATACATCCATAATCGGCATCATCTCTTTAACCGTATGGTTAAGCTCCACATTCGTTACGTTTGCCTCCATATATGTAAGCATCGAATAGCCCGTCATGCCGCCCGCTGCAGCCAGACATGCCACCAGAAACAGTGCGCCGATAACGATAAACTTATTGCCGTCGCCTTTTGCCGCCGGAGCGCCTTCGCCCTTTTTACCGGCCTTGCCAGACTTGCCAGACTTCGACTCCTCGCGTTTCTTAAATCCCACGGAACCCATTGACGCGCCGATGCACGCCAGATACTCGCCGAAGAACTTATCCTTAAAAAACTTCTCCAAATTCAAACCGCTTATCCGCTTAATATACTTAACCGGATAATGTACTTCCCTGCTAAGCAGTTCCGCCATTCCCAAGAAGTTCGCGCCCATACCTGTAAGCATCACTTCCTCTATGGGACTGTCCGAATTTCTTGAGGCGTAATAATCTATAACCCTGACGATACCGTTGACAACCGGAACCAAAGCGTCGGTTACGTTTCTCTGCGCCGCCTCTTCCACTGAAAGGGGAGCTCCCGCGCCCGCTGCGTCCTCGCCTTCCGATAGGTCTATACACTGATACTTCTCCACGATGCCGACCGCCTGACGTATACTGCGGATATTTCCCCACGCCACGCTCTCCATAACCGCCTGCAGCGCGTCTTCTACGCCGTAGCCGACATTTCTCGTAAAAGCAATCGTCTGGTCTTTAACAACCATTATCATCGTAGAACGCTCATCTATCTTCGCAATCAGGTGCGTACCCGTGGCACACTCGCCCTTAACCACCTGATACAGGCTGTTGCCGACATAATCAATCGAGACAACTTCCATCCTCATCGCCGAGGCAAGCGCATAATACCCTTCCAAAATCGACGCCGGAATCGCCAGCACGAGGAGCTTATACTGCTGCCCGCCTTTTTTCTCCCCTATCGTCTCTAAGATGGTGTATGCCAGCTCATACTCGGATAAATCCACCGGGAAATAATCCGAGGCGTTAGCCCTTACCACGTCTTTTATTCTGTTCTCTTTTACAAAAGGAATTACAACTTCACGGGTAGCTATCTTCGTAGAAGTTATGGAAAAGACTACTTTCCTTGTTTTGATTTTATGTTCGCGGATTGCGTCGTTAATCGCCTGAACATAATGTGAATCAACCTGAATCGCCCCGTCATTCATAACTCCTTCTACCGTCTGCACGGTAAAACTCTTAAAAACCTTGGGGGTTTTGGTGTTATAGGATACTTCACAAACCCTTGTCAGTGAATACCCTATCTCAATACTGAGAACTCTGCTCGCCATAAGTTTGTCTCCTTTTAATTGCGGACTTTTCATTTGTCCTGTCTATCTATCCGCGCCGCTTACGCAGCTGCCATGCAGCCCTGCCGCATTTTACCGCCATCGGCGCAATAAACCTGCCGGTATTCCAAGCAGGTGTCTATTCTTCTTCAAGTCAAAATTCAAAAGCTTTCAAAATTGCACGTTTAAACTTCTAACTACCATATTCAATTCAAAAAAATCCGAAATACCAGTCTAGTATGCGGTTGCCCCACAACATCGAGATAAATACTCCCATTGAGAGGTACGGCCCCATCGCAAGAGTGTGGCTAACGCCGCTTATCTTCATTCTTGCTACATGTATGACTGCGCCGAGTACGCAGCCTATTACAAATGCTAAAATAATCAGTTTCCAGCCTAATACCAGTCCACAAGCCGCCATCAGCTTGACGTCGCCGCCGCCGATGCCCCTGCCTTTGCTGGCATAATAAATCACGGCTAGAAATGCACTGACACTAATGAGGCCAATCAGGTAATTCAGCCAATCAGTATAATCGGTTACTACCCTGATTAGCCCCAATGTCAGTATGAAAATATTGATTCCAAGCGGAATCTCATAAGTCCTGAAATCAATCACGCTAAGAACAATCAGCGCGGATGCAAGCAGACAGTAGAGTAGGGAATCTACGTTTGCCCCATTAACCAGCACGATTACCACATACAAAACGCCGTTCGCAGCCTCCACTAACGGATACTGCACGGACAATTTTGCTTTGCACTTGCGGCATCTGCCTTTTAGGAAAAGGTAGCTGAAGAGCGGTACTAAGTCGTACCACTCCAGCTTGTACCCACACGCCATGCAATGCGACCTTACCTTAACAATATCTTCCTTCTTCGGAATCCTGTATATACATACATTCAGGAAACTCCCGATTACAATCCCGTACAGGAATATGATTATGTAAAAAAGTACCGTCATCAGCATGATGTAAAATCCTTTGCATTGTTAATGTGCATCTTGGTTATTTCATTCAGTTTAGTTTTAAATTTAAGTAGTTCATATCAAGTGTTGTAATTGACCGTTGTAGTCAAGTGCCATAATACTGTCTCGTACCGCCTCGCGGTATTACTACAGTGCCAGTACCGTATAACACATGCGCTGTTAGCTTGCTGTAAAGCCGTGGCTTGTCAGCGTGTGTGCAGCACTGGTGTGCCGGTAGGCGGTAATGCTGATAGCTTACTGCCGTGGCACCTCTGTGCTGCTATGCTGTATACTAATAGCTTACTGCTGTGGCACTTCTGTGCTGTTATACCGCAATGCTATTGTTTACTGCTGCGGCACTTGTATGCTCAGCTTGCTGCTGTTAAGCTTGTGGCTTAGCAGCCGCTGTAGCTTACTGCCGTGGCACTTGTGTTATGTAAGGCTACCAGGATACTATTCTGGAAGTTTACCTGCGCTGTCAACACCCTTTGTTGTTATATGCCATGTGTTAGTACCCTTACCAGTAGCAGGATCCTTCGCATCATACACTAATTTTATTTCAATATCAGCACCCACATACCCACTGGACTGAAGTTTAGATGTACTGTTACCACTACCATCAAAATCATCGGATGTCAGCTGTCCTGCATTTTGGAGTTGAGTTCTCAAGTCTGCAGATACATTAAGTGTATTAACGTTAGTACCTGATGTCACTGTATAAGTCTCGGTCGTCTTAAGTGCAATATCCGGATCTGCTGCCAGAACCTGCAGACTGTTAATGAACTCTACCACTGTCTGCGTATCTGATGCAACTCTTGACTTCTCAACATATTTCAGGTACTGAGGTGCAAGAACTGCGATGAGGATTACCATGATGGCGATAACGATAATCAACTCAACCAATGAAAAACCTTTGTTATTCATTTCCTTTTTCATATTTATCTCTCCTTTTCTTATAAGAAATATTTTGGTGTACTTAGACACCTTTTGTTTATCTTAATCGCGGCTGTTCCCTACATCTTCGCCAGCCACGGTTAATTCATGGTTATATTTTTAATAAGGCAAAGCCTGTCAACAATTGATATACTCATATAAAGCATCTTTTCCACCATCCAGTTCATTATCACATGCCTCACATAAATATCCATTTGTTTCAAAGAATAATCTTGTTTCTACATCTGACAAAAGCTTATAAAGTTCCATTCCCAGCAGCATTTTATACGCATCTTCATAATTTATATTTTGCCTTTTCATTAAATGCTTTGTTAATGTCACAACACACATTCCTGTTGTGGTCACAATCTTGCTTTCTTTCACGGTGTTACCTCCAGTCTATTGTTTTCATTTCTACAATAAGCCTGTCTGCCACTTCCTGTTTCCCTATATAGTATTGTATTCCCAAATTCTCGGTCTCAAGATTGTCCAGTAATATCCTTTTGGCAGCATCTGAACCGGTCTTACCATACAAACCATCCCAATAGGCTTTTAAACAGAATACCGTATCATCGTCAGCCGTAGGTCCAATCACCATATCATAATCATGTGGCATACCACCTTTTTCTCTGCATAACAAAACAAAACTAAGCCATTCCAGGTCAGGTTGATAAAATATTTTTAACTTCAGGTGTTCTGCATAATCGGCATCCAATATTATCTCATATAGTTTCTCGGAAAAGTCATCAGCATTTTTCCCCCTGCTCCTTCTTATTGCCTCCCTATATTTTTTATGCATCATTCCAATTGCCTGACTTTTTGAAACAGCCATATAAAAGCCCCTGCCAAAATCCTTCCTTTCTTTCCCTAACTGTACATCTACTTTCTGTATTTGTGATACGGTGCCATGATACAAGGTTGTTTTAAGATTGTAAGACATATTGTTCAATCTCCCTTACCATTTCATCACTTGTCATGCTGTCAAATATATCAGGACATTCTGCAACATAGTTTAATATCTCATATTGTTTATCTAACATTAAAAAATCATCTATTGAAATATTATGTTTTTCGCAATAATTTTCAGTCACTAAATACATAAGAAATATTGTATTGTTCAGTCTCTTTTCTGACATATTCATATCCTTTCAGGAGTTTTGCTCATAAACTGATTACTAATACTATTATATCATATCATATCCAGATACATATTTCTAATTCTTGAGTTTCCCCAGTTTCTTTCCCGCTTTCTCCTCGCACAATTCAACCAGCTTAACCTTCAATGCCGCTAATTTTTCTTGGACAATTGGGGAATAAATATTTTATACATGCTCCACTCCCAGATTCTTTCTTAGCTGCCCCGAATTAATTCCGTCTCCTGTCTTCATTCGTTTTTCAGATTCCACCAAATCCGACCTTATTTTTTGCCACGCAGCAGCTTTCCTTTTCTGTCTTGAGTATTCCATTACATTGTCAACATATATCTTATATTTCATCTAACGCCTTTCTTAACTCTCTTAAGTCTGTATACCCTTTTACATTCGGATCCCTAGCAATCCTATTCCCTTCCGCTATCGCCGCCAGTGTCACGTCATTCGGAATGTCCGGTTCCATTAGAAACGGTATGTCATTTTCCCAAATTGTCCGTTCTAAAAACAGATTGACCGCCATATTCATACTTAAGCCAAGTTCTTCAAATATACTCTCTGCCGCCTCTTTTACTTCTTTATCTACTTGTATGTTAAAAGTTACTTGAGTCGCCATACTACCCAGCTCCATTTTATATAATACTATTATACTATATCCAGACAGAAATTTCTAATTCTATTACAAAAAATATTGGTACGCCTGATAATATCTGTTAATCTGTTCTCCTGTGCAGTCAAGCTTATGCTCTCCGCGATAATCCTCCAGCACTTCTTTACTTATTAATAACTCTGGCAGTACATGGGCGTTTTTAGTATCTGCCATTGTAAGCTGCGTATACTGTATCGCCCTGTCCAGAAACATACTCTGCTTATCCGACTCAGGCGGAAATTTCAATGCGCGCTTTACTTCATTTCCAATATTTACCATTTGCTGCGCAAGGGACAGTTCAAACCATTTTTCACTTAAAACTGTATCCACTTGCAAATCACCTCTGTCGCCTTTGCCCTGATATCCTCATCTAATATCCCCATTCCGCCTCGTGGGAAACCGTGAACCTGATTATTATGGATATTTATAAATGAGTCATATTCCAAGATTTCATCCATCGTCTGATTTTCCAGCCACAAATTAAAGCCCCACATATCAGTTTCTTTTGAGCCGCACTGTTCTTTCAAGTAATCGGCAAGCTCATAGTGCATCTCCGCGTCCAGCGCAACCAGCTCTTTATCTAAATCCACAACGCCTTTCACAAATCCATTTATGAATGAATTTATCTCGCCAAGCTCTTTAATTGTATGCTTTTTATCCAGAATAACCATTCTTGCGCCTATCCCCAGACTTCTTCATGGGAATACAACTCTCCTCTTTCAATCTCCTGCTTAGCCTCTCGTATAGCCTCTACTTCATCAGGCAACGGTGCATCTTCTTCCACAACCAAATCCGTAATCTTAATTGGATACTGTCGCATTTCTATATTTCTTCTCCAATCTGTCGCATACAGCATTAAAGTCTTTCTTTAACATTTAAATCACCTTGTATGATTTTTACTACCCAAAGTTAAAACTAAGCTGTTTATAACTTTCTTCTGTTTCATTTTGCTCCAAAGCAGAATATACTCTTTTCAATATCGGCTTTCCATTTTTGTCCCCTCTAATTGGCACTCCGCCATGTTTCAAAAAGAAAGTATTCCCTTCTGCTGTGGGCTTATTTACTCCATATTCCACGACAAATAATGGCTTTTTGTTTTTCAGGCTTTGTTCGCCTGCATTAAATGTTCCGCCTTCCATTCCGGATTCTATTAAAATCATAGCATCTGCTAATCCAATTATCGTATTATTACGTTTCATAGCATTTGCCGCAGACCATGTAAGGTTAGGCAAAAATTGAGAAACAAACAAATGGTTCTTGTCGTTAAGAAGTTCTTTCACTTCACCTTTAATTCGATTTTTCAATATACCTTCCACTATTACAAAAATTGTATCCCCGCCTGCTTGAAGGGCTGCCATATGTGCAGTAATGTCTACGCCTTTTGCATATCCACTCACAACCGTAATGCCATCTGAAGATAACTGTCTTGCTGAACTGTGAGTTATCCTTATTCCTGATTCAGAGACTTTTCTTGAACCGGTAAACCCAACACATTTATTCTTCAACAAATTATAATTTCCCTTGTAAAATAATACGGCTGGAACATTCCCCATATCCAATTTTCTAAGCCTTGTCGGATAATTATCATCACCTATCCAACACATATCAGCTTCATCTTTATATAATTGTTCTTGCAAAATCAGGGCTTTTTCCTTGCTCTCGTAAATATTTCTTGCTACCTCCTGATTTATCCCCATAGAACACATTATCTGCTGGCTATCACAAATCTCGCTGAGCGAATACGGCAAACCACTTACAATATACTTACTAATTCTCCTTAGGGTACCATCTCCGGAACCCTTGGCTATTATTACTCTCAAAACATCGCAATTTATCATATATTATCACTATCCTTTAAAGATTTCACGCAAACAACACCGAAAACCATTCTAGCGCCCATTTCTTTAAGAAAGCTTGCATATTGCCACATTGTTGTACCAGACTGATATAAATCATCAATTACTATTACATTTTTACCTCTTACATTCTTATCAATTTGTACATTACCATTATAATAAATTTCTCTCCAAACCGTAACTTTATCTGCTATCGAAAGCTGTTTCATTTGAGGTTTATCACATTTCAGTTCGGCATTTATAAATGAAATGCCCATGCGATGTGCAATTTCATCTGCTAACAACCACGCTAATTTCCCTTTTCCTGATTCTGATGCCGGCATAGGAGATAAATACCAATCATCTCTATTGTTAATAGGTATATATTTACAATTATCCATCATTTTATTGATTATAATATCAGCATATTTCGCCCGTTCTGATCGGCTTAAATTACTAATGTTATATTTCAACTCATATTCAGCTTTCCCAATCTCCGTTCTGCCATTTCCATAAACAAGGTCAAAATTAAAATCTGAGGCAATGCAATAATCTAACTCATCATCAAAATACGGAGATATATTTTTATTTAAATATAGCCATAAAACATCCTGTGTCACACCAATACACCAATTCATAAAGCTTTTTACAACATTCTGATCATAACGCCCTTCCGGCAGCCACAAACTACTGTATGTTTCACTCCGTTTCCATTTTGTCGGGCTATCATTTTCAAACATTGGAAAAAAGAAATTAATAAGTCTAACATATTTATTATTTGTTGATATATTATATGATGCATCAGCATTTTCATAAATAGTAACCCAAAATTCACTTCTTTCCCTTTTATATTGATATTTCAAACCTTTTCTCCTTTGTTATAGGTTATCCAATGCCGAGTACATCGTAACCATAGGTGCCAGAACCGCCCCAATCAGCAATCCGACAATGCCCGCCAGCACAATGATAATCATCGGCTCCATAGCCGCCATCAACGACTGTACCGCCAGCTCCACTTCTTCTTCGTAATAATCAGCCAGCCTATCCAGCATCTCTTCCGTGGAACCTGCCTCTTCACCGATTCGTATCATATGATACACCATCGGTGGGAAAATCCCCGCTGCCTGTAACGGCTGCGACAACGGCGCGCCGACCATAATCTCCTGCACGGCATTTTTCAACGCCTCTTTAAACCATATATTCGTCATTGTATCCGACACGATATCCACTGCCTCTATCAACGGCACACCCGCACTAAGCAGCGTACTCAACGTCCTCGCCATCAACGCCGCCGCACTTTTTGTAACCAGATTCTGCACCGCCGGTATCTTCAACTGCAATTTGCCAAAAAGGTGCTTGCCCATATTTGTTTTTGCAAAAGCCCTTACTGCAAAGACAATCGCAATAATGACCGGCACGAGTATGTACCAATACGACTGTATAAATTCGCTCATTGCCACGACCGCAAGCGTGATGCCCGGCAGCTCCGTATCCAACTGCTCAAACATTTCCATGTATGAAGGGATAACCACTACCAGCATGACTACAACTACCGCCACCGCAACAACTGCGACTACGATAGGGTAAATCATCGCTTTTTTAATGAGCGCCTTGGTCTTAGCCGAACGCTCAAACTGGACCGCCATACGCTCCATGGAGATTTCCAAGCTGCCGGATGCCTCTCCGGCTCTCGCCATCTGCACCATCAGCTCTGTGAATACTTTCGGGTGTTTCGCAAGGGAGTCTCCGAATGTCTCGCCCTTCTCAACGTCCGCCCTAACGGCGTACAACGCCGCCTGCATCTTTTTATTCTCGGTTGACTCAGCGAGCATGTTCAGCGCGTCGATAATCGTTACGCCCGCGCGCGTAATACTCGCAAACTGTCTACAGAATACGCCCAAGTCTCTAGGTGTCGGCTTGCCCCCGATGTCGAAGTTGATGTCCTTAGTCATGACATTCTGCTCGGTCACTTCGAGTACAATCAAGCCCTGATTTTTTAACTCTCTTACAACTTGGTCTTCGCTGTTGCCCTCTCTTGAGCCTTTTATCTCTTTTCCGCTTTTATCAATGGCAACGTATCCCCAATCCGCCATGAGCGAACCTCCATTATCTCTTATTTGGTGTTTCTATTTATGTATCTATTTATTATTTATGTAACTATTATTTACGTATTTATGTTTATTGCCTGCAGTTGCAAACACTTTATGCCGCTAGTTGCATAGCGGTTACATAATTGTTATGTTTAATTGCTTTAACGCTAACCGCTACAAATTGCAAATTTATAGCGAAAAGAAGAAATATAATTGAAATTATTATACTATTTTTGTCCCAAAGATGCAAGCCTTACCCCCCCCCGAAACATTCAGCATATTCCACAAAAATTGCCTGCAATTTTTTGCTTTTTTGCATAATTACAACTGATATTAAATCAATTTCTTAAGATTGCAGGCGATATCAAATCGCCTTTTTTGACATTACACATGTTATTGAATCATTGATGGGGCATTGGGCTTCGGATTTGAGTCAGTTTCTTACTTTATAACGTTTCTTGGCATGTGCCTTTAATACTTTCCTAGAGTCCTTATAATACTTATTTACCTGTTCTTTTGATATATTCCGGTATTCTTCGTTCCTTATAACAGCCTGATGCACCGCATCAAGGCTTGGCAGCAGCAGGCTCAGCGAAAATACGAGGGCGCGCAAGCCCTCTTCTCTGCCTTTTTCTATTCCTTTTTCTATTCCTTTTTCTATCCCTTCTTCCAGCCCTTCTGCTCTTCCTTCCATTCTGCCATCTTCAATAAGCTCTTTAAGCGCTTTGCACATATCCACTTTACCGTCCTTTCCATAATAATCGTCTTTTGTTTCTATCAGTTCTGCCGCATTGGTGTACTGCGCCACTACGTCATAGGCGTCAATAATACTCTTCCGCATACTTTCCTGCGCTTTCCAACGCTATATCAAACTTCTCTGCACATTTTTGTATAATGGTTTCCTTAGATAACCCTAATTCCTGGCATGTTTGAATTAGTATGCGTATACCCTTTTCTATGCCAGCCGCTATACCTTCAGTTCTTCCAGCTGCCATGCCCTCTTCATATCCTTCAAGTCTCATATCCTCAAACGCTTTACACATATCATATCTCTCCTTTCCGTTTTCTTCGGTTTTAAAATTTTCCGATATCCTTATGTTCGCTACTACTTCAAGCATATCCTTTGTTTCACTGTCTATATTACTGTATGCTTCTTTGTTCTCTTCCATAACTTGCTTAAACCTCTCCTTGTCCTTTGAATACCTGACTGCCTCAAACACCTGTCTTAAACCAGTGCGGTACTCGTTAAAAGTATCATGTTCCTGACAGTCATATAAATTAATTTTGTAGTTCGTCACGTATTCTTTTAATTCATCGTCAATGTCCAGTAAGTCATACAGGCATCTTGCCCCATCCCACTTGTGTTCGTTCCCGAAATATACCACCAGCGTAATAATGGGTGCGAACTTCTCGTCCTTCTTTATCCCTGAAAGGTACTCGTCCTTGCCTTTTAAATCCCTCGAAACTTTATGCCGCCGTTTCTTTTGCTTCCATTGTTTTCGATAGCCAATGCCATCTGAAAGAATATTACGCAGCACCATCTGGTAATCGACGTAGTTCTGGTTCTCCACTACAAGTATGTGGAGTTTCCTGCCTTTCCAGGTACGTGCCTTGTCCACGACCGTCTTATTGTTTCCACTTCCCGTACTTACAATCTGCGAGTCTTCCGGCTCCAGCTCTTCCGGTTTTACAACCTGTGTTCCTTTGAATAATGCTCCGTTTATCTGGTCTGCAAACCTTGCGTTGTCGTCCAGATAATCAAACTGATAATCGTCTTTTCTCCCCATCAGTCGTCCTCCCTTATTTTATTGTCCATATAAGGGATTCAGATTCCATGACGTGAAAAAAGATTTTCCAGAAATTAAGACTCCCAGATATGTTTAGTTAATCATAACATAGTTGATGCAATTTTGTAAAGTAGAATTTTAAAATATTTAAAATCTAATAACAGTTCAGCCCTCAGGCGGCATGGACGCATATGTTTCTCCGCCGAGGTCCTTAAAAAACGCCGGTAGTTGGTGAAAAAGACGCAAAGCGGCTTTTGAACTTAGTACCGCTGCGTTTTTTACGGAATGAGAGTGTGCCTCAAGGAGAAACATATGCGTCCATACCGCCTGAGGGCTGAACTGTTAAAAAACGTAAAAAACGCCAAGTGCGATAAAATCACTTCCGCACTCGGCGTTCCTAAAAATCAAGCATTATGAGTCAAACGATACCTTAATCATTTCATTGACCGACGTAATTCCCGCCAACACATAGTCGGTCGCGCACATACGCAAGGTGTGCATGCCTTCAACGAGCGCTTTTTCTTTGATGTCTTCTGCGCTCCCGTTCTTACTGATAATACTTCTTAAAGGCTGTGTCATTTCCATAATCTCATATACGCCGATTCGGCCTTTATAACCTGTGCCGTCGCATCTCGGGCAGCCGCCGGGAGCGTATATTGTGATATCCTCATCAGGTTTTTTGTTTAGCAGTTCAAGTTCATCGGCATCGGCTTTTTTCGCCTTTTTACATTCAGGGCACAAGCGGCGCACCAGACGCTGTGCAATAACTCCGATAGTGGAGTCTGCAATCAAATACGGCTCAATACCCATATCTTCAAGACGTGTAATCGTACTTGCCGCCGAGTTGGTATGCAGGGTAGATACAACCAAGTGTCCTGTGATGGATGCCTGGACCGCTATGCTTGCCGTTTCCTGGTCACGAATCTCACCAATCATGATTATATCCGGATCCTGACGCAGAATGGAACGCAGCGCGCTGGCAAAGGTCAGGTTGGCTTTCGGATTAACCTGAACCTGATTGATTCCGTCGATATTTGCCTCTACGGGATCCTCTACCGTGATAATATTAACATCTTCTCTGTTTAATTCGCTGAGCGCGGTATAAAGCGTGGTAGACTTACCGCTGCCGGTAGGTCCCGTTACCAGAAGGATGCCGTGAGGGTTCTGTAAAATATGGTCGAATTTCTTCATATCCGCAGGTCCCAATCCCAACTGGCTCTTCTCTTTGGTAAGCGCATTCTTGGAAGTAAGACGCATAACCACTTTTTCGCCGTATACCGTAGGAAGGATTGATACACGGATATCAAATTCCTGACGGTCTACAACCTGTGTGATACGTCCGTCCTGCGGCTTTCTTTTTTCCGCAATATCCATGCCGCCGATAATCTTAATTCTTGCCACCATTGCCGGAAGGAGCCTGATGCTGTAAGTTGCCTTTTCATACAAGGCGCCGTCAATCCTGTAACGTATGCGCACCTGACGCTCCATCGGCTCGATATGTATATCAGACGCCCTTTGTCTGACCGCCTGTTCAATCATGCCTTTAACCAGCTGTACAATCGGAGAATTGTTGACGTCTTCGCTGTACATGTCTTCCTGTTCCACCATCTGGCTTTCTTTTTCCTTGGCATACTCTTCCAGCGCGGAATTAACTTCGGTATTCCCATAATATTTATCCAGCGCAAGCATGATGCTGCGGGTAGTCGAAACCACCGGCTCCACTTGGAGGTTCGTAATGATATTTACATCGTCAATCGCCGCCATGTCCATCGGATCCGCCATCGCCACACGAAGTATGTTCATGTTGTCCGGTGAATATTCAAACGGAATCATTTTGTTTTTCTTTAATACGTTGACGGGAATAAGGGAAATCACGTTTTCCTCAATCGTAACGTTTTGAAGGTCAATAGTGCTAAGATTAAGCTGGCTGCTCAAGGCGCGCACAATATTTTCTTCCGTTACAAGGCCTTCGTCTACAAGTGTCTCTCCGAGCTTGCGTCCGCTGCCTTTCTGTAGCTGCAATCCTCTCTCTAACTGCTCTTCCGATATAACGCCACTATTTACGAGAACGTCTCCAAGACGCAGTTTTTTCCTACTGCTCTCCATAACGCATACCCCTTTTCCCTTATACTTGCCATATTTAATGCCGCTGCCTTACAATATGGCTCATAATAGATTTGCATAAATTATATATTTATTTTACTCTTTTTTAACGCTTTACGCAAGATGGAAATAACTGTTTCCTGTCTGTCTAACTAATCCATATAAATTTAGTTTCATAAGCTGATTCAAAACCTCTGACAGCGGGATGTCGCGTCTGAATTTGGATAACATCTGTTCTTTTATAATTTCGGCAGACTTTGGAGTTTCTTCCAGCGTCTGCATCAGTTCACTCTGAATATCTGTTAAAAACGTCGTTTGCGGCTTATTTTGAGTGTGTAATGCGGTCTGTGCGCGAGATATATTCTGTGTGTAAGGTGTGCTTTCCATAATCGTCTTTACAATATCCTGTGCAGATAACGCCAGTCCCGCGCCCTGTTGTATCAGGCGGTTACAGCCCTCGCTAAGCGCATCGGACGTCCTTCCGGGCAGGGCGTATACTTCCTTGCCCTGCTCCAATGCCATATCCACGGTAATTAATGTGCCGCTCCTTTTTTTGGATTCAATTACCAGCACGATATCCGCAAGCCCGCTTATAATGCGGTTTCTTGGCGGAAAAAGTGTGTTTTTCGGAGCTGTCCCCGGCGGATATTCCGAACACACTCCGCCCTGCATACAGAGTCTATCGTATAGACGGCGGTTCTCATTCGGATAGCAGATATCCACGCCGCAGCCAAGGACGCCCAGCGAATATCCTCCTGTATCCAATGCCGCCATTTGCCCTATTCCGTCTATCCCCCTCGCCATGCCGCTGATGACCTGTACTCCCATAATCGCAAGCTCACTCCCGAACTGCATCGCCATCTGTCTTCCGTATTCCGAGCAGTTCCTTGCGCCTATTATAGCTGCCGCCGGTTTGTCCTGCCCGGGGAGTTTCCCCTTATAATAAATCCCATATGGAGAATCCGGAATGTCCTTAAGCCTGTACGGATAATCCGCATGCCCTATGCAGGTAAATTTAATCTTTTTATCCGCAAGGGCGGCATATTCTTTGTCAATGTCAAAATTATTTCTTGAGTCCGCAATCCTGTCGGCAAGTTTGGCTTTATTGCACGAGGGCGGCAGTACGCCTTCCATTTTTTCTCTTTTCATTCCATACAACGCCTCCGGCGTTCCAACCCGCCCAAGCATATGTCTGATTGTTTTTGCGCCAACGCCCTCAATGCTGTGCAGCCAGTGCGCATAAGGCAGGCTGTTGTCTTCTATTTTTATATCCATTCTATATTTTCCTTTCGTGTACTCATATTTTAAGTAATTGCAAAACTCAATATTTCACAACATGAGTTGCTCAATATATACAAAACATAAGTAAGGCGCTCTGCCGCCGTCGGTACTTAGGCACTGTTTTTTAGTGCCTTATGTACCGCTACTGGCGGCAATGCAGCGAAAGCGTGCCTTACGTTGTTTTGTATATATTGCGCAACGTGATATGTTAAATAACAATGGTTTTGCAATTATCATCCCATCTTCCCAAGCTCCGCCACCCTATAGCAAAGTGCCTCGGTCAGATGCCTCTCCCTGATATCCGTATCTCCCGCCAAATCGGCAATGGTTCTTGCCACTTTTAAGACGCGGTGATAGCTCCTTGCCGTCAGATTGAGCTTATGGAAAAAGCTTTCCATCAGCCGTTCTTCGGACAATCCTAATTTACAGTGCCTGCGAATGTCTTCTACGCCCATATCGGCGTTGAAACGAAGCCTTGTTCCCTCGAAACGTTTCTGCTGAATCTTTCTTGCCTCAAGGATGTGCTCGCGTATCTGTGCGCTGCTTTCCTTCCCCTTGCCGAAGGACAGCTCGGTCATTTTAAGGGCGGGCGCCTCTACGCAGATATCGATTCTGTCAAGTATAGGTCCTGATATCCGCTCCAGATATCTGTGTATCTCATAAGGAGTGCAGCTGCATCTGTGCATATCGGGGTAGTATCCGCATGGACACGGATTCATGGCTCCAACCAGCATAAAATCCGCCGGATATATGTAACTTCCGCTGTTTCTGGCTATCTGTATATGCCGATCCTCTAACGGCTGTCTTAAAATATCAATGGTTTCGCGCTTAAATTCCGGGAGTTCATCAAGAAAAAGCACGCCCCTATGGGCAAGCGTTATCATGCCCGGCAGCGGCATTTTGCCTCCGCCCGCTAACGCCTGTCTGGTTATGGTATGGTGCGGGGCTATGAACGGACGCCTCGTAATAAGCACGTCCTCATGGGAAAGCAGACCGGATATGCTGTAAACTGCAGATACTTCCATGCTCTCTTCTAATGACATGGGCGGCAGAATGGTTGGAATCCTTTTGGCAATCATGGTTTTGCCGGAACCGGGCGGTCCGACGATAAGAAGGTGGTGGAAACCCGCCGCCGCTATCTGCGCCGCTCTTTTTACTCCTTCTTGTCCGTTTACCTCTGAAAAATCCAGCTCCGCATCATTCAGGTTTCTTGCAAGCAGCGACTCTACATCTATCTTAGCAGGCAAAATCAGCTCATGCCGCATCTCCTCGTCCACACGCAGATAGGAAAGCACTTCTTTGATATCTGTGACTCCTATTACCTCAATGTCCTGCACGACCGCGCCCTCCGGGGCGTTTTCTCTGGGGAGGATACAGCGTTTCAAGCCCTGTCTTTTCGCCTCGGCGACTATGGGCAGCACTCCTTTTACCGGCTTGACTTCTCCGTTTAACCCCAGTTCGCCGATAACAAGCGTATTTTCCGCGCTATTTTGCGGAAGGTATTCCAACGCGGTCAGAATACCGACAGCCACAGGCAAGTCAAACAATGCGCCCCCTTTATGTATATCCGCCGGAGACAGATTTACATTGATACTCATAGGCGGCAGCGGCATCCCTACATTCTTTAGGGCGACTTTGACGCGCTCCCTTGCCTCTCTGACCTCGCTGCCAAGCAGCCCCACCATTTGAAAACATGGCAGTCCTTTTGACGCATCCACCTCAACCTGAATCAGATAACTCCCGATTCCGTGAATTGCGCCCGATGTAATTGAACTAAACAAATACATTTCCTCCTTTTTTATATTTAGTTTGTACAAAACTTAGTACACCATTGAATTGACCGGCGATACGCCGCGATTCATACTATAGAATAATTCTTGATATGAACTATATATATTTATAAATTCTTTAAACTATATCAAATTATACTTAAATTAACACTCTTAAATGAATATTCTGTAGGCGGCATGGATACATATGTTTCCTTTTGAGGCTCTTGGAAAACGCCGGTACTTAGTGAAAAAGACGCAAAGCGGCTTTTGAACTTAGTACCGCTGCGATTTTCCACGAAGCGAAAGCGTGCCTCAAATGGAAACATATGTATCCATGCCGTCCCAACAACCTCTTTTCAGAATATCTTACTCTGCATTCCGTCAGGATCAACCGCAAACTGAATCGCCATTTCCCTGTCGATTTTTCCTTCAAAGTATAACTGCGTAATGCTCTCGTCCATCGTAATCATTCCCATCTTACGGTTGGTCTGCATAACGGACACAAGCTGGTGCGATTTGCCCTCACGAATCAGGTTCCTTACCGCATGGTTGGCGTGCATGACCTCGAATGCCGCCACACGCCCTCTTCCATCCATCGTAGGTATGAGCTGCTGTGAAATAACCGCCTCTAAAACATTCGCGAACTGTACGCGGATCTGCTGCTGCTGGTGCGGCGGGAAAACATCAATAACACGGTCAACCGTGCTTGCAGCACCGATGGTATGCAGCGTGGATAAAACAAGATGTCCTGTTTCAGCCGCGGTAATTGCCACGCTGATAGTCTCAAAATCACGCATCTCTCCTACCAGAATAACGTCAGGATCCTCACGCAGTGCGGCACGCAGCGCGTTGGCGTAACTTTGCGAGTCCAGTCCGATTTCCCTCTGGTTTACCATTGACATTTTATGCTGGTGCAGATATTCGATAGGATCTTCAAGCGTAATTACATGCGCATCCCTGTTATTATTTATTTTATCTATAATCGCCGCAAGCGTAGTGGATTTACCACTTCCGGTAGGCCCTGTAACAAGAATCAGCCCTCTTTTCCGCTCGTATAGATTGATAACCGATTCCGGAACGCCCAGCACTTCCGGAGCCGGCACCTGTGTGCTTACAAGACGCAGCGCCATAGCGCAGGTTCCTCTCTGCTTATAGGCATTTACACGGTAACGTCCAAGTTCGGGGATGGAAAACGACATATCGTATTCTCCGCGTTCCTCAAAACGTTCCCGCTGAACCTCTGTCATAACTTCTAAAACTATCTCCAGCGTATCCGCCGGAAGCATTTTTGGATAATCCATTGTAACAAGGTTGCCGTTGACACGCATTTTAGGCGGCACGCCTACTGTTATATGTACGTCGGACGCTCCGGCGTCATGTGCAGTCCTCATAATCTCATTTATCGTCGGCATCTGTCAAACCCTTCTTTCTGCAACTTATATATCTATCACTGTTCTGCCGCAATCTGCGTATCTTTCGCATAAACAGTTTCTCCGCTATTTATCCCCTGTCGTTTGAGCATATCCATATCCATGACGTAGCGGTTATCCATCGTCTTCATAATATCTTTAATCTCCAGCCGCCTGTCATATGCACGGTTGCTTAGGTCAATCAGCCTGTTATCGCCAAAGGTAAGCACCAGTGGTTTAAGAATATTCGCCCTGTTCTCAACCAGCACAAGCGCCTTGGCTCCCGTAGAAAGCTCCACGCTGACGCCGGGGAAAAGAATATTGATGGAGTCAAGCAGCGCTTTTACCACTTTTTCATCAAAATACCTGTCGTTCTCCTGAAGGAATTTAATCGCTGCGACTTCGGAAGACGCTTCCACGGCATCAATCTGAACGGACGTCATAGTATCGAAAGTTTCCGCCACTGACAATATTTTAGCGCCTACAACCATTTTGGATATGTCGTTATCTTTGCCTTTTTTCAGACATTCCAGATTATTCTGCGACTGTACGCAGATGCGCTTGATATTCGGCGAGAGTGCAAACACCTGCTCAATCAGTCCAAAACCCGCTATTTCCGCCGCCTGGATTCTTTCTTTGTCGGCATCTTCCCATACGTCTTTAATCATGATTTCCTTAGGCGCGGAAAGCTTTCCGATATCGTGGACTACCGCGGAAGTAACCGCATCAAGCTGTTCCGATACCGTAACGTTCATTGTATGCGCAATCAGCGCGCAAAGAATCGCCACATTCAGCGAGTGTTTATAAATATAATCGTCTTTACTGCGCAAATTCTGCATAAAGTTGATTTTTCTGTCCAAATGGCCGTAATTTCTGATGATATTAGAAGTAATCGCCTGTATTTTAGTCGAACGCGATTTTAACAGAATACTGTCCAGTTCTTCACGGATTGAAAACACGCAGATAGTCTGAAAACGCTCAAACTCAACATCGTCGCGCGTCATTGGCGGCACGGGTTCCGCAGGCTCCAACACAAAAATTCCAAGCAGTCCGAAGTTTTTAATGCTGTTGATGCCCTGAACCGTAAGTTTTGAGTCCCTTTCATACAAAAGAACGCCGTCTTTATTGTAAATAGGGCGGGCAAGCCGCATACCTGTCTTTAAGTCATCCCTTTTTACAAAAATCATCGTGCTTTATCCTCCCGTTTATCTGCTAGCCAAAGCCCTCCCGCAGTTTTTCCAAAGCTTTTTTCTCTATTCTGGAAACATAACTTCTGGAAATTCCCAGATATTTGCCTATCTCCCGCTGCGTAATCTCGTGACTGCCTTTAAGCCCGTAACGCATGGTTAGAATTTCCTTTTCGCGTTTATTCAACTTTTTATCCAATAGTCCGGATAAACATTTCAGATGTTCTTCCACTTCCATCTGCTCTATAATGTCAGGCTGTTCCTGTTCAATTATGTCCAACAGGTTAATTTCATTACCCTCTCTGTCCGTTCCAATCGGCTCATAAAGGGAGACTTCCCTGGAAGTTTTCTTTTTTGCCCTAAGCAGCATCAGCAATTCGTTATCTATGCACCTTGAGGCGTATGTGCTGAGTTTTCCCTTGCCGGCGTCAAAAGAATCTATCGCTTTAATGAGTCCTATCGTTCCTGTTGATATCAAATCTTCCATGTCCTCATCAACGTTTTGATACTTTTTGGCAATGTGTGCCACCAGACGAAGGTTATGTTCAATAAGCGTCTCTTTGGCAAGCTGCTTTAGCCTGCCGTCTCCTTCTTTTAACTGGCGCAGGTACGCGGCTTCTTCTTTCGCCGTCAGCGGTTGCTTAAATGTTTTCAAAAGAAGCCCCCAAAGTTCATTTACTTTATTCTATGACTTCGGGACAGTTCAAGTGCCTTTCCATAAAAATAAAAGTTTTGCAATGCCTTATTATGTAATATTATACAGGCATATTGCACAAAATTCAATACAATTTTGCATGAGTTAGTTGTGAAATTGTGAAATTGCCATGAGTTCAAGCTCACAGGCGGCATAGGCACATATGCTTCCCCTTGAGACACGCTCTCGCTCCGTGAAAAATCGCAGCGGTACTAAGTTCAAAAGCTAAAAGCAGCTTTTTCACTAAGTACCGGCGTTTTTCAAGGGTCTCTGCACGAAAGCATATGTGCCTATGCCGCCTGTGAGCTTGAACAATTACAATATGAACTCTGACATAACGTAATTGCTTATATCGGTTCCATAGGGAGTGAGGCGGATGTGTCCGTCTACGGTAAGCAGCTTATCCTTCTGCATTTTCTCCAATGTCTTACCGTATATGTCCTCTATCGGCACTCCGAATTTCTTCTTAAATTCTGCTCTGTCTACGCCCGCTGTCAGGCGCAGTCCCAGAAACATAAATTCTTCCATCTGCTCAGTCTGGGTAAGATATTGAATGTCTTCTCCGAACCTTGTACGTGCCTCATTCAGATTCGTATCGCCAGCATGCGACGTATACGCATCGCCTAAATCGCCAGTCGGTCCCATAACCGCATCATACAAATCTCTTGATGATGTATCTTGTGACATCACCGCCGCGGCATAGTCCTTCATCACGCGTTTATTGCTCCAGCGCACCTCGTCTACAAGCGACGCCGCCCCCAGACCGAAACCTGCATAGCTGCCCCTAGTCCAATAACGCTTGTTATGAATACATTCAAAGCCTTCTTTGGCATAATTGGAAATCTCATATCTGTGATAGCCGTTATCTGAAAGCATCTTCGCCGTAAGCTCATACATCTGTCTGTCTTCCTCTTCCGTAGGAAATGCCAGCTCGCCGCGATGCTCATAGAACCATGTGCCCTCTTCTACAATCAGGCTGTATGCCGAGATATGTTCCGGTTCAAGCGCTATAATCTTCTCAAGCGTCTTCCTATATGACTCGCAGCTCTGCCCGGATATAGCCGATATTAAATCTACATTGATATTTTTAAAACCTAACTTCCTTGCCAGCTCATACGCATTAAGAAATGTCCGATAATCATGAATTCTTCCCAGCGTCTTAAGCTCCTCATCATCGGCAGACTGCAGCCCTATACTCAACCTGTTCACTCCCGCATTAAGATAAGCTGTAAGTTTATCCCCCGTCACTGTGTCAGGGTTGACTTCTACCGTAATTTCGGGGTTTTTAGCAATGTTAAATCTGGATTTAACCGTATTTAAAAGTCTTTCTATCGACCTTCCTTCTAATATTGAAGGCGTTCCCCCGCCGACGAATATGGAAACCACTTGAAAGTCTTTATAAAATAACGATTGTTTTTCTATTTCCATAGTAAGCAGTTCGACATACCCTTCTCTTTCAGACTCTTCCGCTGCATAGGATAGGAAATCACAATATTTACACTTTCTTACGCAGAAAGGTATATGGAGATAAATGCTTAAATCTTTCATAATCAATCGTCGTCCAGCTTAAGAACGCTCATAAAGGCTTTCTGCGGAATTTCAACGTTTCCTATCTGGCGCATACGTTTTTTGCCTTCTTTTTGTTTCTCGAGCAGTTTCTTCTTGCGGGTGATATCTCCGCCGTAGCATTTGGCAAGGACGTCCTTGCGCATCGCCTTAACCGTTTCTCTGGCGATAATCCTGCCGCCTACAGCCGCCTGAATCGGAATTTCAAAAAGGTGTCTGGGAATTTCTTCCTTGAGTTTCTCGCACATCTTCCTGCCCCGCTCATACGCGCTGTCAGAATGGACGATGAAGGAAAGCGCGTCCACTTCTTCATGATTGATAAGAATGTCCAGTTTGGCAAGCTTGGACTCCTCATAGCCTTTAAGTTCATAATCAAAAGACGCATATCCTCTGGAACGCGATTTCAGCGCGTCGAAAAAATCATAGATAATCTCATTGAGCGGCAGCTCATATTTAAGCAGTGCGCGCGAACTTTCAATATATTCCGTGCTGATGTAGCGCCCCCTTCGCTCTTGGCATAACTGCATGATGGAACCGATAAATTCCGAAGTTACCATGATTTCAGCATCTACCACAGGTTCTTCCATATATGCTATTTCGGAAGGATCGGGCAGATTGGAAGGGTTGGTCAGCTCTATCATTTCTCCGTTGGTCTTATGCACGCGGTATATTACGCTGGGCGCAGTCGTTACCAAATCCAGATTGTATTCCCGCTCCAAGCGTTCCTGTATGATTTCCAGATGCAGAAGGCCTAAGAAACCGCAGCGGAAGCCAAATCCCAGCGCAATAGAAGTCTCAGGTTCATAGTTAAGCGAAGCGTCATTCAATTTAAGTTTCTCCAGGGCATCGCGCAAATCCGGATATTTAGCTCCGTCAGCCGGATACATTCCGCAGTACACCATCGAATTAACTTTCTTATAACCCGGGAGCGGCTCTTTGCAAGGATTAGTAACATCTGTTATTGTATCTCCAACCGCGGTATCTTTGACATTTTTAATCGAGGCGGTCAGATATCCCACCATGCCTGCCGAAAGTTCTTCACATGGAATGAACTGCCCCGCTCCAAAATACCCGACTTCCACGACTTCAGCGGTTGCGCCTGTCGCCATCATTTTTATATTTGTCCCCTTACGCACCCTGCCGTCCATAACGCGGAAGAACACGATAACGCCCTTATATGAATCGTATATCGAATCAAAGATAAGCGCCTTCAAAGGCTTGTCCAAGCTGCCACAAGGCGCGGGAATCTTAGCCACTATCGCCTCAAGCACGTCTTCAATGCCTATTCCGTTCTTCGCGGAAATAAGGGGGGCGTCCTGCGCTTCTATCCCTATTACGTCCTCTATTTCGTTTTTTACCCGCTCAGGCTCTGCACTCGGAAGGTCGATTTTATTAATAACAGGAAAAACGTCTAAGTCATGGTCAAGCGCTAAATATACATTCGCCAGCGTCTGCGCCTCTATGCCCTGAGCTGCGTCCACCACAAGAATCGCGCCGTCGCACGCCGCAAGGCTCCTGCTGACCTCATAGTTAAAGTCCACATGTCCGGGAGTGTCAATCAAATTAAAAATATACTCCTGTCCGTCATTCGCCTTATATATCGTGCGGACAGTCTGCGCCTTTATGGTAATGCCGCGCTCCCTCTCAAGCTCCATATTATCAAGGACCTGCGCCTGCATCTCCCTACTGGTTAAAAGCCCTGTCTTTTCTATAATTCTGTCGGCAAGCGTGGATTTGCCGTGGTCTATATGCGCAACGATGCAAAAATTCCTGATTCTGCTTTGGTCTATAGCTGCCATTTTATTTATATGCCTTTCTTTATAATAATCTTTCTGTATTATAGCAAATTACGGCAGTTATGGCAAACTGCTTGGAACACTTGTTTTCTACGGATTACCCGCTTTAGACTTTCTTTCTGCTTCTGTCTCTTGAACAAGTTTTACCGCTTTGCGATAATCATCCACTGTAATGTCCTGAATTTCACATGCCTTCTCTAATGGCATATTCAATTTTTTCACTATATTGTCAATATCTAATATTAGTCTGCGTGAATCAGCATACTGACTACCTTCATTCCATACCCTGTTCCATATCTTATCGGATTCCAGTTCCAAAATTACTCCGCCCATAATATTTCCCATCCTTTCCTTATAATCTTCATTTTCTTTCCCTACATAATCTAAAATTCTTTGAGTCAATACGGCAAGTTCATAATACAGTCTTGGTTCATTTATGGAATTTCCTTCTATGGTAAGCTGCTTCTTAATATATTCATACTCGCCTTTCAGCTTGCCTAAGATTTCATTCTTTCCAGCTTTTATATCTTTCTCATACCGAAGTACATAAAACGGTATAAGTATCAGAAGCCTTTTCTGAAACATCTCTTCTTTAGAAAAATTCTGTACCTGTAATACCGGTACTTCATACAGAACATTTTCCCCGCTTGGCATAACAATCTGCAGTTTTAGGACATCTTTCTTTTCTATTCCCGGTCTTACACACACCATACAGGATTGAGGAAACCGAAAAATGAAAGGTTCTTTGTTTCTTTCCCCAAGTTTCTTTTTGAGTTCATTAGTTAATATATTTCTTGTCTCTTCAATGGCAATCCTAAAATCATACTCTATCATGCGTATGACCATTAGCCCGTCATTAGTGCTCTGGCATTCTATATGGTAAATCTTATCCCTTATCCTGAGCATTGCATCATTGATTACCTTGCCATCTAAGCTATGGTATTCATTCCTGCCATGAATAACCACTTCATCCTCGGCATAATCAACATGGAATACTTCATTAATCAACGCTACTGCAAGCATTGGGAATCTCTGCAGGAGCGTTTTGAATACGCTGTCGAAAATGTCAGTTGTATTCTCGTTTAGATTTTCCGCTGATTTTGAATCTGCTGCTTTGCTATCTCGGATATTGTCTGCAACAGTAAGTTTCTCGTGTTTCTTTCTTTTTTTCTCCATAGTTTCCTCCTGTATCTTGCAGGAGTTTCTGTGAAAACCCCCGCTTTTTATTGTGTTTTGTTATTAGCATGGGATTTTCGATAGAGAATCTGCCATGAACACAGGCGGTTTAGCCGCACTGCATATAGAAAATAACTGATAGACGTAGTATAACATATTTATGACCAGAAAAGCAATACCGGATTTGAATTCGTAGAAAGTGAAACGAGCAGTTACCATTATAGATAACTGCCCGTCAATGCTTTTATTCCTGATATGTATAATTTTGCTGCAAAACGTTTTTGTTTTCTAATGTCATATCCATATTAACCGTTCTCCTTACTTCTTTCATTTATATCTACAAATAGTGTTTCCTTATTGCACAATCCTATTATACCACAATATTAAATTTTTTCATTATGATACCTATATATAAACTGGAATTTATCCTCTTAACATTTTTCTCATTACAACCATGTTTTTTTCATGAACAAATGGAGTAAAGCCAACTTTCTCATAAAAATGAATTGTTCCAGTAAAAGCTAAAACGTTAAATTGTTCTTGCTCTGTGGGGTAAGCTTCCACGAAATCATATCCCTCCTTCTCCGCATCCAAACATACCCGTTCAAGTAACTTGGTGGCTATCCCTCTGCCGCGATATTCAGGAGCTATTTCAAAACAGACAATGGATTTAATTTGCCCTTTCTTCTGACATTCGATAGGTTCTTCATCCGCAGGCACGTTGCCTAAATCAAAATCTCCCACACGATAATAATTCATTCTGTCATTGGCATTACACCACCCAACAGACAATCCATTTTCAAAAGCCAGATATCCCTGAATCTCGCCTGACCTCACCATTTGAACGGCTGATTCACGTAATGCCTTTTTCCAACCGTCTATCCCTCCACCATAACTTTCAGCCTTCCCCAGTAATTCTATACTAATCTGTTCTTTACTCATGTTAAACGCATTGCAATAGCACGGATAATAAGGTGAGCCGTCTGAAAAAGCACGATTATCAAAAAAGTCAAAATATTCTTCCTCCAAATCTCGTGTTAACGCCTTAATCGTCAAATTCATTTTCCGTTTACCTCCTCAAATGCCGATTTATCTGTCCTACCACAACTTTCCATCTATTGTCCCCAGTCTAACATATCAAACTACCTACATCAAGTTTTTTCTTAACGCACTCGCCAAAATCCAAAACGCCAATACCAATATGCTCTCCCCAGAAATCTCGTACCAGTTCAGCCAAAGCGTCAGGGGCACATATGCTCACTGAAAAGGTCCTTGAAAGACGTCGGTACTTAGTGAAAAAGCTGCTTTTTAGCTTTTGAACTTAGTACCGCTACGCTCTTTCACGGAGCGAAAGCGCGCCTTTTCAGTGAGCATATGTGCCCCTGACGCCCCCCGAACAGCACGAGTTCCCTCACCCCTACTCCACATCCGGCTCATCCCCGATAAACACCAGATTAAGGATATGCGCCAGCGGCTCTATCGCGTTCATTATCTCTTCCACGGTATTATTCTGCGCCCCCAGCTCAATAAGTATGGATTTAGGGCGCAGATGCAGATTATAGCGGTACGCTTTAAGATATATCCTTCTGGCAATCCCCGGATAATACTCATTACTCGCTATCTGCAGCTGGAATGAAAAAGCAAGGTTGTCTTCAATATAGGGATTTTCCAGATATTCAATCGCCCCGTTTTTTGCCGTGCGGCTTAGACCGTTAAAAAACATAAACTGCGCCGTAGGTCTGCCCTGCAAATCCACAACCAGCTTTTTGTCTTCGGGCACAGCATCCCTATGCAAATCGATAACCACTTCTATGGATGGATTATTTAATAACACCTGTTCTATTTCCGGCAGCGCGTTGCTGTAGGCATAATCACGCGACTCCGCATCATAGCTGACCGTATGGTGTATGACGTTATAACCGTATTTGTCATGCAGTACCTGTGCAAGCTTATCGCCCGCCCCAACAATCGTAGTGGATTGGTCATTCGGCACTGAGTCCGCGAACGCCTCCTGTGAATGGGTATGATAGATTAAAATCTGCGGATTCTCGTTTCCGCCCTTCATGCGCATATCTTTTTCAAGCAGCTTATCCGCATCGAGGAGTTCCGCCCCTGCTTTCGTCGTCGAGTCTATGGCATAGAAAGCCTTTACCAGTTCCTCGTAGCTTTGCAGGTTCTCCCATCTGTAGCGGAACAACGGTTCCTCTATCTCATGGAAAACCGAATAGTCCGCACTCTGTTCTAAAGTCAGGGCATTTTCGTCCACGCTTTCCCCTATGCCTTGTTCCGCCTGAATTGTGCCATTTTCCGCCAAAAACGCATCTTCTAAGCTTTTATCGAGATGTATCGCATCGTCCCCATATTCCAGCGACTCCGCATCGATATCCTTCTTATCTTCGTCCGTGCCTTCAAGCAGGAGCAGTTCCTCATAGCTGCTCTCTCCCGTGGCAAGGAAAACATCTTCCCCGGATTCTTCCATACCGTAAAGCAGCACGGGAAAGTTATCCATTATGAGGCGCTCTATTATATTATAGCTGTAGCCTGCCTGTTCCGCCTCAATGGATGAGAGTCCCGGCAGATAGATATTCATTATCGACTGTTCAAGCCATTGCTGAACTTTACCGCTCTCCTCTTTTTTAGCACTATCAAAAGCGCGGTATGCCTCCCACATAAAAGACATGGCTGCCATAATGCACAAAAACGCCAGTAAAATACGCAGGATACCGCGCCCTATATGAATCTGATTATTCTGTCTTAGCCGTAACAATCTTTTCCTCATATATCATTTATATGCAGGATTACGGTCCAGACATGCAGAAATGATTTAATGATACCGATAAGATTAAGCTTTGGAAAGGTCCAGGGCTTTATTCAGCGCATCGCAGAGAATATGGGCGATTTGCTGTACCTGAAAATCTACGTCTTTACTTGTCACATACATATTGTTAAGCTCTGATAAGGCGCTTGGGTATTCGCCTATAGCGTCTCCCACGATTGTCGCGGCGTCTACTACGGTAGGAACTCCTATCGCCATGACCGGCACTTGAAGGCTCTCTTTGGTCAGCGCGTTTCTGTGGTTTCCAACGCCTGAACCCGGATGTATGCCGGTATCAGTTATCTGTATGGTACGGTTTAAGCGTTTGGTTGACCTTGCGGCAAGCGCGTCTATAACGATAACCTGGTCGGGATGAGTCTGTTCAATAACACCTTTTATTATTTCCGCCGATTCCATTCCGGTCTTCGCCATAACGCCCGGCACCAGACTGCTTACCATGTGCATTTTAGAGCAGTTGTACGCCAATTTGCCATATTCCATTACGATATGTCTGTTGATAAAAAGATTATCCACTACATCCGGTCCCAATGAGTCTGCGGTTACGTCCCTGTTGCCTAAGCCTACCACGAGAATCGACTTTTCTTTATCCGGCTCAGACAGCAGATTCCTTATCTCCCTTGCCAGAATATCGGAGATTTCCTGATGATAATCGTCTTCCGGTTCAATCATGGCGGGAGCTTCCAGCGTCACATAGTTTCCCATAGGTTTGCCCATCGCCTTAGCGCCGTTCTTCGTTTCAATGATAACTTTAGTGATATGCACGTCACTGTCCTTATCATAGTCTTCTTCTATTTTTACTCCGCGAATTTCATCTTCTTTTCCGTCAATACTTTCCTTAGCCTCTAACGCTAAGTCTGTTCTGACCTGAAACCAACCCATACCCTCATCCTCGTTTCTTCTTTCTGTGTTCTTAATTTATCATATGCAGTTAGCAAAGATTATGCAAATGTACGATATGGGTAACAGTTCAGCCATGCAGAAATGATTGTACAACTTGACTGTGGGAGCTTGCTCACTAAAGGCAAGTTGCACAATCATTTCTATAGGGCGGACGCCCGACATGAAATAAGTTGCCAACCATAGAGTTATCTGTTTGTGAGAATATATATTTTGGCAACTTATGAATGACATGGCTGAACTGTTACCTACATGGCTTTAGTTTTCGCAGAAAATTTAAAAATATGTATTGACAGAAATTGTGACGTATTTTACAATAATATCTGTGTTTCCATTAAAACGTCCGTGTCCGGATTTAATGAGACACTTTCCTTAAAAAGTAACTGTTTAATGCTTTCATAGTTACAAAAAAGATTATAATTAGGAGGTGTGCATCTTGGCTAATATCAAGTCTGCAAAGAAGAGGATTTTAGTAAACAGAACAAAGGCTGAAAGAAATAAATCTATCAAATCCGGCGTTAAGACTTCTGTTAAAAAGGTAAATGCTGCTATTGCCGCTAACGACAAGGAGGCTGCAGCACAGGCATTGCTCGCTGCCACAGCTACCATTGATAAAGCCGCTTCTAAAGGCGTGTTCCATAAGAATACAGCTTCAAGAAAAGTATCACGGCTGGCACAGGCAGTTAATAAGATGGCTTAAGGCTGTAAATTTATCTTATTAATTATTATAAATTAAGAGAACTCATTAAAACAACTCATATTGTCCAGTGAGTTGTTTTTCGTTAAGGCAGAATGGAGGAATACAATGGGTGGTTTTTTTGGCGTAGCTTCAAAGGAAGACTGTACATTTGATTTATTTTTTGGCACTGATTATCATTCCCATCTTGGGACAAGACGCGCCGGAATGGTGGTGTATGATAAGGAAAAGGGCTTTGACAGGGCTATACATAATATAGAAAATTCACCCTTTAGAACCAAATTCGATAAAGACGTAAACACTATGCACGGGCATATGGGAATAGGCTGTATATCCGACTATGAGCCGCAGCCGCTGATTATCCGTTCACACCACGGCACATATGCCATTACGACAGTCGGCAGGATAAATAACAAAGACGAAATTGAAAAGATGCTCTTTAAGAGCGGGCATGCCCATTTCATGGAACTGAGCGGGGGCGAAATCAACGCCACGGAACTTGTCGCCGCCATAATCAACCAAAAAGACAATTTAATAGAGGGCCTGCAGTATGCGCAGGAGTTAATCGAAGGCTCCATGACTATACTGCTGATGACGCCCAAAGGCATATACGCCGCGAGGGACCGTTTAGGGCGCACCCCTGTGACAATCGGCAAGAAAAATAATGCCTGCTGCATTTCTTTTGAAAGCTTTGCTTACCTGAATCTCGGCTATAACGAGCATAGGGAGCTTGGTCCTGGCGAAATAGCGATAGTTACGCCGGAAGGCGCAAGAACGCTTATTAAAGCCGGCAATGAGATGAAAATATGCACGTTTCTGTGGATTTATTACGGCTATCCTTCCTCTTCTTACGAAGGCATCAGTGTGGAAAAAATGCGCTACAACTGCGGTTCCATGCTTGCCAAGCGCGACGATGCCAAGCCTGATATAGTGGCGGGAGTTCCAGACTCAGGAACCGCCCATGCAATCGGTTATGCCAACGAATCCGGCATTCCGTTTTCGCGGCCTTTTGTCAAATATACTCCCACTTGGCCGCGTTCATTCATGCCGACCATACAGAGCAAGCGCAACCTTATTGCTAAAATGAAGCTTATTCCTGTGCATGACCTTATTAAAGACAGAAAACTTCTGCTGATTGACGATTCTATCGTACGCGGCACGCAGCTTCGTGAGACCACGGAATTTTTATATCAGAGCGGGGCAAAAGAGGTGCATATCCGTCCTGCATGTCCGCCGCTTTTATTCGGCTGTAAGTACCTGAATTTCTCACGCTCCACATCGGAAATGGAGCTGATTACGCGTCAGGTGATAAAAGATATAGAAGCAGATAATAAATATCCGAATCTGTCGGCTTATGCAGATCCGGATTCCACGGAATATCATGTTATGCTGGAAAAAATAAGAGAGAAACTTAATTTCACTTCTCTGCGTTACCACCGTTTAGACGACATGATTGCCTCCGTAGGCATCGACAAATCCAAACTGTGTACATATTGCTGGGACGGCCGCGAATAGCCGTCCTTTTTATTCCTTAGATGCTATTGTTTGAGGAAACCGTTGATAATCTGCTCTTCCGCCTCCGCTTCCGTAAGCCCGAGCGTCATAAGCTTGATAATCTGTTCCCCTGCAATCTTGCCGATTGCCGCTTCATGTATAAGCGCGGCGTCTATGTCATTTGCCTCAAGCTGCGGAACCGCCAGTATCTTTGCCTTATCCATAATAATCGCGTCGCACTCGGTATGGCCGCTGCATGGCTTGTTTCCTATGATGCGGGAGTCAAACTTCTGGTATGACGTATCTTTTGCCACGGAACGCGAAACAACGTCAGCGCCCGCGCCCGCGCCGTTAAGCTCCACTTCATAACTGCTAAACGCCTGCTGCTCCCCATGCGTCATAAGCCGCTCATGCACCACAAGGCGCGCTCCTTCCCCGACCTTCGCTATCGTCTTTCTATCAGTCGAGTCCACGCCCTTAATCTGCACCATTTCCATTTCCATGAAGCTGCCGTCTTCCATATAGACTTCCGTGACCGGATTTAAAATCCGCTTTCCCGCGCCGTCGCCTGAACCATAATGTTTTTCGACATACTTTACCTTGGAATTTTTCCCCAGATAAAATCTGTGTATGCCATCATGCTGTGAATCCTGCCCGCCGCAGTTGTCTATGCCGCAGCCCGCTACGATTACCACGTCTGCATCCGCGCCTATATAAAAATCATTATACACTGTCTCCTTAATGCCGCTCTGGCTTAAAACGACAGGAATATGGACGCTCTCGTTCTTGGTCCCTTCTTTAATCCGAATGTCGATGCCGCTTTTATCCTGCTTGGAGGCGATATCGATATTTGCCGTGGTGTTCCTGCCCTCAAGCTGTCCGTTCGCGCGGATATTGTAAGCGCCTTCAGGTATTTTATGCAAATCCGCCACTTCTTCTAAGAGGCGTTTCTGTATTGTGTCAATCATATGCTTTTTTCCCTCCGTTTCCTTCATTTCCCGTACATGGATTTATCGCGGAGGGCGTTCCCAGAAGTTTGGGCAAAATCGCGTCCTTGTCCCCTTTATCGGCAATCCTGCCGTCCGCAATCACTACGATTTCGTCCGCTATATTCAAGATGCGTTCCTGATGCGAAATAATAAGGATAGAGCCGTTCCCGTTCTTTTTCTGCATCCTCTCAAAAACATGTATAAGATTCTGAAAGCTCCACAAATCAATCCCCGCCTCCGGCTCGTCGAATACGGAGAGCCTGCTGCTACGCGCCAAAAGCGTCGCAATCTCAATGCGCTTAAGTTCTCCGCCTGAAAGGCTGGCGTTCACTTCGCGGTTGATATAATCCCTCGCGCAGAGTCCGACCTCGGAAAGATATTCGCAGGCGTCGGACGCGGACAGCTTTCTGCCCGACGCAATCCTAAGCAAATCAAGCACCTCAATGCCTTTGAACCTCACGGGCTGCTGAAAGGCAAAGCCTATCCCCATGCCCGCGCGCTCCGTGATGCCCTTATCCGTAATGTCTACGCCGTCAAAATAAATCTGCCCCGAAGTCGGTTTCTCAATTCCCGCAATCAGCTTGGCAAGCGTGGACTTACCACTGCCGTTAGGTCCCGTAATCACCACGAACTTACGCTCGTCAATCGTTAAGCTGATATCGCGCACTATTTCCTTATGGCTGTTTTCTTTATCTTCATCTGACACTTCAAAAGATATATTCTTAAGCTCCAGCATGTTGCACCTCTATATCTATAGTATTTTCTTTGCTTATATATCATATCTCTTTTTGAGTGTGTGTGTAAAGAAGTTTGTGCAAAGTTTTTATAATATTATGGTGGTTCAGCCAGCGGCGGTATAGGCATATATACTTCCCCTTGAGGCACACTTTCGTTCCGTGGAAAATCGCAGCGGTACTAAGTTCAAAAGCTACAAAACAGCTTTTTCACTAAGTACCGGCGTTTTCCAAGGACCTCTGCGGGGAAGTATATATGCCTATACCGCCGCTGGCTGAACTTTGGCAACTTTTATATTTTATTCCAAATTCAACTTCTTCGTCATCATGTGAAGATTGATGAAGTACATCGCCACCCCTATAATAATCGTGATAATCAATGTTAAATTCATGGTCGGGGACATCATGCCAAAAGCTGTGTATTTCCTGTTGTACGAAACGGTATTCAGCATTCTTCCATACATTGGCAAGATGGCTATAAACGACACAAGGATCTGCTGGATAAAATGTACCGCTATATATGCTGCTATGGCTCCAATAACACGGTGCTTTGCATAAAGCTGTCCGAGTGAGACGCAGCCTAAAACCGTAATGATATTAGAAATCAATGACACCAGATAAAAAACAAGCATATACGCAACATACGCGCCGAGGCTTATTCCCATATAATCTTTAAAATTGTCAAACGCCAGCGCCATTGCCCTTGACATTTCCCTGCGCATGTCCGCAATATCAGCAGCGCTCTCACTGTTCTTAGCTGCGGCAATCGCCAGAATATGGTCTATACCCACATTTAAAATAACAATTATGGTCACAAACATAACCAGCGTTGTAGCCAATACCATAAGGAATGAAGCAATAATTTTAACATTCAGCATCTTTTGCGCCGAAACCGGAAGCGTATGCGTCAGATAGCCCTGATCGCTGTAGCAGGTTTTATAAAAGCGTATCGCTACAATCAGTATCACACCCAGCGAACAGCCTATGAGTCCAAAATAGTACAGCATGATGGAAACAACCAAAGAGAATACGGAATATCCTTCAAACGCCTCATCAAACTGTGGGTTGATGCTCAATATCATGCCGCATGTAAGCGCCGTCGTTCCAAGCATCACTATCAACATGACAAGCAAAGGGAATCTGAATCCCTTCCATTCGTATTTAAAAAGTTTTCCTAACATGCGTACACCTCCCTAAAGTAAGCGTCTACCGACTTGCCCATCTGCCCCCTTATGGATTCGACAGACGTATACAGCATAAGCGAACCGTTTTTCATAAAAATCACATCGTCCAGCACGTTTTCAATATCCGATATCAGATGCGTGGATAAAATAATCGTCGAACCGGGGTTGTAGTTGGTTATAATCGTGCGCAGGATATAATCCCTTGCCGCAGGATCAACTCCGGCTATCGGCTCGTCAAGTATGTAAAGCTGTGCCTGCCTGCTCATAACCAGTATTAACTGCACCTTTTCCTTCGTACCCTTCGATAAGGTCTTAAGCCTTGCCTCTATGTTGACGCCGAGTGCATTTAGCATCTGAAAAGCCTTGTCGGATGAAAAATCTTCATAAAAATCCGCATAATATTCCACCATCTGCATTACTTTCATGCTGTTGTCAAGGCATGTGCGCTCCGGAAGATAAGATATGACCTTCTTAGTCTCTGCGCACGGATTTAAACCGTTTATTAACACCTCGCCGCTTGTCGGCGCAAGCAGTCCGTTTATCATCTTTATTAATGTGGTCTTGCCGCAGCCGTTTGGTCCTAACAGCCCGATTATCCTGCCTCTTGGTATATTCAGGCTCATATGGAATACGGACATATAGCTGCCCATTCCGGGGTAGCGTTTACAGATATCATTAAGCTGCAAAAGCGGCATCTGCTCATAAATCAAGGTATTGTTATCCATTCTTTTTTCCTCCCTAATATTTCTTAAGTAATTGCAATGGATTGTATAATATATACAATCATAACATCATATCAAACTGTCTTACAATTACTCTGTAGTCACTATATTATTTATCAGCTCCATTGCTTCTTTATCCGTATACCCGAGTTCCCGCATATTCGCGAAAAAGCTGTTTATCTGTTTCATCGCCAGCCCATGCCTTGCGTTGCCAATCATCTGCATATCCCCCGTTACGACGCGTCCGGCATTACGCTGCGTCACGACAAGCCCGCTGCGTTCCAGTTCGGTAAACGCCCGCTGCATCGTGTTCGGGTTGACATTTGCTTCCGCCGCCAAATCCCTTACGCTCGGCAGACGGGTTCCGGCTTTGTATACGCCGCATACGATACGCACGAGTATCTTATCATACAGCTGCGTATAGATAGGGCGGTCAGAATCCATTTCCCATGCCATATTTGCTCCTCCTTTTTGTAGTCGTCAATTAATTGTGAGATTGTGTAATATGTAGTGTACTATATTGTAGGCTAGTGTAATATGCCATATTGCAATGTATTATTTAATTAGTACACTAATACAATAATACATATGTGTGGGATTGTCAATAGGGATTTGTAGAAATTTTTCTTACAGAAGTTACTATTTAAAAAAGCCCTATAAATTCATGGTTTATAGGACTTTTATCAATATTTTTTTATTCATAATTCACCTATACCTTTTGCATCATACCACAAACATTTTTTAACTGCTATAATCATAATATCTATTTCTTCCTTCTGACTGATTTGATTATATCTTCAACATCGTTTTCATTATATCCAACAGACATTGCCCACTCCCTCGCCTCGTCCAACGAAGCTTCAAACTCTTCTACAGAAGGAAGTTTCAAAGTTTTAAGCATAATAGCATCTCCCAAAAGATATGCTGCTAATTTATGTATGTCCTGTTTCTTAGCCAGATATGTACATTTCATATAATACGTTTCATTATATTCTTTACAAAAAATTGCTAATACCTTACAAGTAGGCTGTGTCAATTTCCTTATATCTTCATTATATAACGTTACAGGAAAATCTATATTTTTCCCTTACGGAACCCTATACTTAATACCGCTTTCGTATTTCCAACAAAATAATCCGCTTTAATGCAAATTCCACTATTGATAAACTCACCAATCATACAATTGTTATAGAGCAAATCCGGAAGATAGTTAAAATCACGAAATCCCACCTGTGTAGTTTTAATATTTTCATTTCTTTGATAGATAATTAGAAAATGTTTGTTCTTTAAATTTTTATCATAGTTTTCCGACACATCTATTATTATCTTTAGCGCCTGCTCTTTACTGTATTTTTTCATTCGCACCTCATATAGTAACAAAAAGGCTGCCCTAATGGACAACCTTTTCTTTTAATAATCTGCTGATTTTTCTGTTGTCTGCCAACTGTCCGCCCTATCATATGCGGCATAAATATGGAGTTTTTCTGTTGCTCCCCAACTGTCCGTCCTATCATATACGGCATATCTATCAGATTTTTATGGTGTCAGCACACCTGAAAAGACATTTCTGCCTTTCTAATATTATTATATTAAGCGGCAATTTTTATGTCAAGAAAATTTCTTAATTCCATCAATAAATTCCATCAATAAACTTTCATCAGCTAAACATAACCACACAAATGTTAATCCCAATTTATTGCATCATGAGGAATTGTCCCGTTTTTTCCTGTCCCTTCGTCCTTCATCTAGTGCTTGTAACTCATCCGGCAAAGGGGCATCTTCGAGTTTCTTAAGATATTCATATTCTTTTGGAAACATAATTTTTGTCCAATTAACTTTCTTTGCTTTATATACAATTTCGGAATATTTTTCATCTATACGGCTTTTCCGATATGTAGCAATAATCCTTAAGCGATTAGCAATGTTATCCCTTATATCCATCTTCAATACTGTATTTGGTACATAACATTTTCTGGATTTATCATATACAAACCCCACGCATGCTTTAACGCCGCCTGCTAATTTTTCAGTAAATAGAGCAGGTCTCCTGGCATTATAATCGCCAATCATATTGGCGGACAAGCCCGCCGATGAAACAATCGGTAAAAGTACAGACAATTTCTGTTCTGTCGTTCCATCTTCGGCAAGTTCAAAGTCATTGAGCGACAAACGCTTTGTCAGACACAGCATATAGAAAGTATCCGGGGGCAATCGCTTTCCTTCCTGAAACTTTACCCCTGTCAAGTGCATAAAATTTTTGGCTTCAAATTGCATTTTTACTGCAGTAGTCTTATTCATACTCGCATTTGTACAAATTAAGAGTAAATTTCTATTTTCCAAATTCTTTTGATATTGTTCTGCAGATAAGAACAATAATTTTAGCGCTTCTGTTTTTTTCAATTATTTACGTCCTTTGTTATTATAAATTTTAAAAGGAGACACATACACCGCAGTGTTGTGTGTCTCCTTTAATGACTGATTTTATCGTTGTCCGCCAACTCACAAGTCTTTAACCTTGCATCTCTTTCGGATTTTATCGTTGTCCGCCAACTCACAAGTCTTTAGCCTTGCATCTCTTTCGGATTTTAGATGTCAGCCCATCAGCAGATTGACGTCTGCTCTCCTACATCTATTATATTCAAAATATAATACATTATCAACTACTTTTCACACTTCCTGTAAAATGTTCTTGTACTTCTTATTATTTCTTATACGCCTTATAGTTTCGTGATTCTGTTGAATATTTCTGTCTAATTCTTCTTTTTCTATATCATACTCTGTTTTATTATTTCTGATAACATCAATAGATATAGGAAATGTCCAGTCATCTAAAATAATATCTGCTGCCATAACCAACCCTCCTAACTATAATATATTCCTGCTTCACTGCATACCGCTAAAAAAGAAAGTGCCGCATAATACAATTCTTTTATAGTCGATTTCTCATCAAGCCCTGTTATACATTCTTTCCACAGAATAGCAGCCTCGTCTAAATTAAATGCTTTATCTTTATATAAATAATGCACTTTGCCATAATTTGAAACTACTGAAATGATTTGACAAAGTATCAGCTGCTATTGTTACACTATGCTCATCTCCATAACTGATTCCATAATTTTCCAATGGGTTATCAGATAAAATATCAAAAGTGATTGCCACTTCATTACTGTCATTTTCTTCTTTTGATAAAATGAGTACCTCTTGCGTAAGCCTTCGCATAATAATATTCTGTTTTTCTGAAAATCCCCTATATTCTATATAGGGAACCTTACTGATGGCAACATCAGTTATCTCAATCCTTTTCATTATATCTCTGGATTGTTTCAGTTCATTCTCATTCAAATAATTTTTCGTCCAATCTTTTATCGATTATTATGTTTCTTATTATTAATTCTATATTACCATAATTCTCGCTTATATTCCATACGATTTTCATTTTGCAATTATAAATTTTAAAAGGAGACACATACACCAAAGTGTTGTATCTCCTTTATTGACTGATTTTTCACAATTTATATGCGAATTTTAACGCCTTCTACACAATCCCCTGTGCCTTCATAGCTTCGGCTACTTTTAAGAAACCTGCGATGTTGGCTCCTGCTACATAGTTGCCTTCCATGCCGTATTTCTTAGAGGCTTCGTCAAGGTTGTGGAAGATATTAACCATGATTCCCTGTAACTTGGAATCAACCTCCTCAAACGTCCATGAAAGCCTCTCGGAGTTCTGGCTCATTTCAAGAGCTGACGTAGCTACGCCGCCTGCATTGGAAGCTTTTCCGGGGCAGAACAATACGCCGTTTTTCTGCAGATACTCTGTTGCGTCCAGAGTTGTCGGCATGTTAGCGCCCTCTGCTACTGCAAAGCAGCCGTTTGCCACAAGCGCCTTTGCATCTTCTAAGTTAAGCTCGTTCTGTGTCGCACAAGGAAGCGCTACATCACATTTAACGCTCCATACGCCTTTTCCTTCATGGTACTGTGCGCTTGACCTTGCTTTTGCATACTCTGTCAGGCGGGCGCGCTTAACTTCCTTTATCTCTTTAAGCAGCGCAACGTCGATTCCTTCCGGATCATAAATCCAGCCTGTGGAGTCTGAGCATGTAACAGGCTTTGCGCCTAACTGCTGCGCCTTCTGGATAGCGTAGATGGCAACGTTTCCTGCACCTGATACAACAACTGTCTTGCCTGCGATATCTTTTCCATTGCACTTTAACATTTCTGCCGTAAGGTAAAGCAGACCGTAGCCTGTTGCCTCGGTTCTTGCAAGTGAACCGCCGTATGTAAGTCCTTTTCCTGTAAGGACGCCTTCATACAGATTGCGGATTCTCTTGTACTGTCCGAACATATAGCCGATTTCACGTCCGCCTACGCCGATATCGCCTGCGGGAACGTCTGTATCAGCTCCGATATATTTGCAAAGCTCTGTCATAAAGCTCTGGCAGAACGCCATTACTTCCCTGTCAGATTTGCCCTTAGGATCAAAGTCGGAACCGCCCTTGCCGCCGCCAATCGGAAGGCCTGTCAGAGAGTTCTTAAAAATCTGTTCAAATCCTAAGAATTTAATGATGCCGAGATTAACCGAGGGATGGAATCTCAAACCGCCCTTATAGGGGCCGATTGCACTATTGAACTGTACACGGAAACCATTGTTCACCTGAACCTGTCCTTTATCATCTACCCACGGCACGCGGAACTGAATGATTCTCTCAGGAACCGTCAATCTTTCAAGCAAAGCATCTTTTCTATATGCTTCTTCATCTGCTTCAATCACAACGCGAAGTGACTCCAATACTTCTTTTACTGCCTGATGAAATTCCGGCTGCGCAGGATTTTTCGCTACTACTAGGTCATAGACTTCATCAACATATGACATTTTTCATGTCCTCCTTTAACTGTAATGTTGCAGACCTTGCGTTTCGGGCATCATGTTAATTATCACACCCCTACTTAAGTCTGCACTAACTGCATTGTCCACGTTCCATTATAGTATGTCCGCAGTAAATTCACAAGCCTGATTTTATATGCTGATGCGTAAAAATTTCATGCACATTTTTATACAAATTGTACAATAATGCGTGGATAATTGTATGCGTGTATGCAGTTCAGGCGACAGATACATGGACGCATATGTTCTCCTGACGCGGCCCTTGAAAAACGCCGGTACTAAGTTCAAAAGCTGCTCTTCAGCTTTTGAACTTAGTACCGCTGCGTTTTTTACGGAACGAAAGTGTGCCGCAAAGGAGAACATATGCGTCCATGTATCTGCCGTCTGAACCGTTACGGGCTATCATCATCTTACAAATAGTCCTTCATCTGCTCAATACTCTTTTCTTCAAAATCCATAAATTCTTTCGCCAGTTCCACGGAACGCTCGTCAGCGAATGAGTTATGCTTGACTGCCTTGTACATGCTGGTGAGTCCTTTGTTAGAGCCTTGTATCATCATTTCCGCCAGATGGCTTGTGCTTGTATTAAGTATGGTTCCCAAATGCAGGCTGCCGCGCAGCGCCATATCCGCCGCCTGATTGCTTCTGTATGGGCTGCTCTGCTCTTCCATCAGCTGTTCCACGGCGTCATTATGGATTTTGGCATATCCTAGGGATTGTTTGGAGAGTTTCAGGGTAAATTCGTCGTCCTGCGTCTTATCTAAGAGCGTATCTATGGTTGCCATCGCTATATGTGCGTTTTTCTGGATTTCCTTTAAAATTGAAATATCGTCCCGTCTCATTTTTCACACTTGCCTCCATCATAAAAAGAGTATAGGGGGTATCCTATACTCTTTAATCTTGCCATATTTTATTTCTTTAATCCCATCTTTAAAAATTCAATCCATCTTTTGCCATATCACAATCCCATTCCTGTCGTACGCATTTAAATTTTACTCCACATAATCAGATTTCACATACGCAGGATGTCCGTTATACATTATCTTAGTCCAGCCGTTATCCTGCTGCTCTATCATGTCGAGTTTCTGCCCTTCGTAAGCAAGTCCAAGTTTGTCGCTGGTTTCGCTTGCTTCGCTTCTGATTCTGACATTGGCTGTTGCCGTAACGGTTCCGGTCACGGTATTATTTTCTTCTTCGTTATCAGCCCCTGTATCGGACTGCGTTTCGGAAGCCATTTCTTCAAACTCGACGTCTTCCAGATACATGCTCTTGATATATGCTGGAGAACCTTCATATTCAACCTTGCTCCAGCCGTTGCCAATCTTTTCAATCAGCTTAAATTCATCACCGACTGCCGCTTTGCCAAGCTTATCTGCCGTCTCACTGTCAGATGAACGGATATTGACTACGTCCATAGCCCTGACTTTAGTTGCCACTTTGATGGTTTCAGGCTCTTGTGTTCCATCCTCGCCGCCTGCCATGGCAGTCTCCGCCGCATTGTTCTCTTCTGCAATTGCCAGCGCTTCTCCGACGTTTTTCTCAATTTCCGCCTTGAAATCCGCAAGGAAGTGTTTCAATTCCTCGTCGCCCGCCACCATGTTATTATATTCTACGTTAATTTTATTGCTCAAATCTATAACGTCTTCCTGAAGGCTTGCTATCCTCATATATTCCAGCTCGCTCTCGTCTGAGCTGTCGCTATAGTTTATATAATATCTGCCGTTTGCATCTACGCAGACATACCTGACTTCCATACCCGGTATCGGATTCTCGTAATCCTTAAATTTCTCCTGAAGGGAAATATACACAAGGTACGAGTTATCTACCGGTCCCGGCTTGGTATAAATATCCAGCGTAGGAAAATCTTCCAGATATTTACTGGTTTCTTCAATTCTGAGTGCCTCTGAATCATCAAGAACGTCCACAAGGCTGCGAATCGTATCAAGATCCCCTTCTACCTGTGCCGCATAGTATTTCTCAATCAGTTCTTTAATCTCAGGTATGTCGTTCTCTTTAAGCAGCATTTCCTGCGACTGTGCTGTTGCCGCATCATCTTCAACCACATCTTCGATTACTATGTTATTTACTTCAATATCCTCTTCCCGTGTATCTTCTTTCTTGCTGGCGCTAATTGAGATAAAAACGGTAATCATAACACAAACCGCCAAAACCGCAGGCATGACAAACTTGGCATTTTTTACAAACCACATCTTAACATTTTCCAATTTCGCCATAGTATCCCCCTTTTTATCACTATTTGTTGTATCCATAATCTACGACCTTTCCTTTTTGTACCAAATGATGTAAATGCACCCGACAGGAATCGAACCTGCATCAAAGGCGTCGGAGGCCTACGTTCTATCCGTTAGACTACGGGTGCATATGTTACAAATTTGTTACATCATTATTTACATAATATCATACATCTCGTATATTGTCCAGTAAAATCGAAAAGGTAAAATTTTCTCACCTGTGCGGTTGCAATCCAATAGTCTGACTGCATGCAATTTATTGCGATGCAGGCGGACTGTTGGATTAGCAACTCACTCCCAAATGAACAAAACGCGGATGCGTAAGCAGACGCAAAAGTGCGTAAGCACGGGTTTTGTGAATGTGGGAGCTAGGTTGGAGGCTCTTTAGAGCATCCAACCGCACAGGTAGAAAATTTGCTTTATTCTAATCCCTACATCACGCTTATTTCATGTGAAAACCTGTCGTAGTAGTAAACGTTATAGGACAGTCTCTCTTCCGGATCGACCTGCGTGTCGTTGACGTCTCTTACCATTTCCTTATAAAAATCTTTCTCCGTAAGCCCGTCGTCCGGCACAAGCAGAACTTCGTGTACGGAACTTGGCAGGATAATCAGGTTTTTATTAAGCTTGCCTGTCAGCGTCTTTAATGAGTCAGAATACAGGAGCGCCGACGCGCCGTAAAGCCTGTCGCGGTTGCTTAAGACATACATTGCCACTTCGGGTACGTCTTCCGGTCTGATTTGTTTCGAGGTATTCTTCGTCACTATCTCGCTTATCATCTGGTTGATGGGGAGCATTTCCTCCGGGCAGAGCCTAAGCATATTTGCGCCTGCGTTTTTATATAACTCTGAGCATGTGGTCTTCCACATATTAAGATGGCTGTTATGGATCAGTATGGTAGCTTTTCCGAAACGTGTATCTTCAAATGAATAGTAAAATACCAGCGCAAGGTCATTCCACTCAATATACGGAATATCCGCCAAAAGCGTCCGGTTGCTCTCACGATGGATAAGCTTATATAAAATCCTGTCCTTCACCTTGTCGAAATGTGTGAAAAACTCCATATCCATGCGTATTTCCCTGGCATTGCGCCGGTAAACGCATAGAATGTCATATACGATATCTCCAAACGTCCTGCCCTCTTCATAATCTTCATAAAGGTCGTCGATATATATCGCAGGAGACACATTGCTCCCCTTTTTGCCGATTATGACTGCATGAAGGCAGACTCCGTTATTCTTGGACACCTCTTTATATTCGGCGTCATAACCCGCACCCAGCGCCTCTTTAACTGCATCACATATCCTCTTTCCAAATTGTTCAATTTTCAATGTCATATTGTCCTCTCTTTCCATTCTCTCCGGACAATAAATAAAATCGCTCCGCGATTTTCTTGGAAATAACCTTCGGTTCTTCCGCTCTTTAATATAATTTGTAACGCAAAAAAGACAATGAATCACAACGGTTCATTGTCTTATAGGCTTATAGAAACAAATGTATTATACTCTTGAGAGATACTCGCCGGTTCTGGTATCAATCTTAATCACTTCACCCTGATTAACGAATAAAGGCACCATAACCTTGGCTCCGGTCTCTACGATTGCGGGCTTCGATGCGCCTGTCGCGGTATCGCCCTTAAATCCCGGTTCGGTATCTGTAATCTCAAGTTCTACGAATAACGGCGGCTCGATGGCAAAAACACTGCCATTATAGGAACATACTTTAACCATTTCATTCTCTTTAACGAACTTCAGGGCATCACCCACTGTCTCTGCGTTCAAAGCAACCTGATCATAGGTCTCCGTATCCATAAAGTTGTACAAATCACCGTCTGAGTATAAATACTGCATATCTTTTCTATCAATACGTGCCTGTGGGCATTTCTCAGTAGGTCTGAAAGTTCTCTCTACCACGCCTCCATTGATAACGTTTTTCAGCTTGGTCCTGACGAACGCCGCGCCTTTGCCGGGCTTTACATGCTGGAACTCAATAATCTGATAAACGCTGCCTTCTAACTCAATGGTAATGCCATTCCTGAAATCGCCTGCCGATATCATAAAATAATCCTCCTAAATTCTCACAAATATAATTCTTTTCTAGTTTATACTATAAATTTGCTTTTTTCAACCTCTAATGCTAAAAAAGTTGAATTTTTTGTATCAGTTCAGCAGGCAGACGAATGGACACATATGTTTCCCCTCGTGGCACGCTCTCGCTCCGTGAAAAACGCAGTGGTACTAAGCTCGAAAATACCTCGCTAAGTACCAGCGTCTTTCAAGGACCACAAAGGGAAACATATGTGTCCATTCGTCTGCCTGCTGAACTATTACTTAATATCTATGCAATCCCTGACAAATCGTAATTATCCAGCCATTCCTTCGCGGTCTTACATACGGTGCGCAGGCAGCTTTCTTCAAACGGCGTATCCAGCCCTGCATTCTTCAAAAGCTGTGTAAACACTACGCTGCCGCCCTGCTTCGTATATGCCATATAGTGTTCCCATGCGTTCTTACGGTTTTCCTGAATCATAGCCCAGAACTGCAGGGCAACCGTCTGTGCCAGACAATAGTCAATATAATAAAACGGTCTTTCATATATATGGTGCTGTCTCTGCCAACCTTCTCCGTCCGCATAGAAGGGAATATCCCCATCCAGGCGTATCCACGGCATATAGACTCCGAGAAGCTCTTTCCATACGGCATGGCGCTCATACGGCGTCATATCCGGCTTAGCATATACTTCATGCTGGAAATGGTCAACCATTGTGCCATAAGGGATAAATGTCAGTGCATCGGCAAGATGCGCATAAAGGAACTTACGCGAATCAGCGCCAAAGAATCCTTCCGCCCACGGCCAGGCAAAAAACTCCATGGACATAGAGTGTACCTCGCAGCCTTCAAGCGACGGCAGAACGCTGTCAGAAGGAATGCGTGAACGGTTCATCCACATGGCAAAAGCATGCCCCGCCTCATGGGTAACTACTTCCACATCATGCTTGGTTCCGTTAAAATTAGCAAAAATGAACGGAACCTCATAGTCGGCAATGCTCGTACAGTAGCCTCCCCCTTTCTTTCCTTCCGTAGAAAGCACATCAAGAAGCCCTCCGTCCAGCATCATGCGGAAAAACTCGCTTGTCTCAGGGCTTAGTTCATCATAAAACTTTCTTCCCTGAAGAATAATGTCGTCCGGCGTACCGGCAGGCTTCGCATTGCCCGAGCGGAATGAAAGCGCATTGTCGGCAAAGCTCATCGGATATTCTTTTCCAAGACGCTTCGCCTGTTCACGGTAAATACTGTCGGCTACGGGAACCAGATATTTCACTACTGCTGCACGGAACTTCTCCACATCTTCTTTCGTATAGCAGTTTCTCTTCATGCGGTAATAACCAAGTTCAGTATAGCCGTCGTAACCTAGTTTTCTGCCTATACCATCGCGCAGATGAACAAGTTCGTCATATATGCCGTCCAGCCTTTCCTGATTATCCTTATACCACTGTCCTTCCGCTTTCCATGCGGCAAGGCGGCGCGCATCATCAGGATCGTTCTTAAACGGAGCCATCTGTGAAATCGTATACACGCCCTGCTCAAAAGGAATCTGTGCCGACGCCAGCAGTTTCGAATATTCCTGACACAGATTATTTTCTTTCTGTAATTCGGGAATAATCTCGGGTGAAAAAGTTTTCAGCTCCATTTCCGTATTGGTGAACATTAAATCGCCGTACTGATTGGCAAAGTCCTGACGGTATCCGCTCTTTAGCATGGCAAGACTCCACTGCTGGGTATATTCCTGAAGTTCCGGCATCGCCGCATGCCAGAATTTTACTTCTTCGTCATAAAACTCGTCGCGGGTATCAATGTCGTTGTGAATCTTAGCAAGCGTATCCTGCGTTATGACCTTCTTACTCAATTTTTCCATTTTCAAAAAAGCTTCTCTTGCTTCTTCATAACTTCCTGCAGCTTTCAAGTCATTAGTCAGTTCTTTAATCTGAATCTTTATGTCTTCTACATCAAGACGGGTATACTGCATTTCGGAAAATTTCATTTTTGCTCCTCCTGAACCTATAATTATCAATATTAATCACAATACCGCAAAGAGAAAATAGCATACTCCCCCAAGCAGCAGCAAAATCAGCAGAACCGGAAGAAAAATCGATATCGCCGCCGCTAAGAGCATCGCGGGTATATCGCCTTTTTCCAACGGTTCTTTCCTTAATTGTTCTTCTTTCTCGTAATCAATTTCTTTCGGTATCCTGCCCCGAAACAGCTTCATTAATAATCATGTCCCTTCATTATCTCTGATTCGTAGTAAGTTTAACGTCAAACAGATAATTTCCGTCTGCATCCACTTTTTGCTGCTCGGCAAAATGGCACGCCACGAAATGACCGGGCTTAACTTCCGTCAGAGTCGGTGGAACCACTTTACATTTATCGCAAGCCATGAAACAGCGCGTATGGAACTTACAGCCTGTCGGCGGCTTAATCGGGCTTGGGATATTGCCCTCCAGAATGATTCTGTCTTTCGTCAGACTGTCTGGATCCGTGGTTGGAATCGAGGAAAGCAGCGCAATCGTATAAGGATGCCTCGGATCGCTGAACATCTCGTCGGTTTCAGCTACCTCAACCATATTTCCCAGATACATTACGCCGATACGATCCGATATGTAACGCACAACCGAGAGGTTATGGGAAATAAACAGGTATGTCAGTCCGTCTTTCTCCTTCAATTCCTGTAAAAGGTTGATGATCTGTGACTGTATGGACACATCCAGCGCGGAAACACACTCGTCGCAGACCACAAACTTAGGCTTTACAGCCAAAGAACGGGCTATACATATTCTCTGGCGCTGTCCGCCCGAAAACTGATGCGGGTAGCGGTTATACATATATTTTTGCAGACCGCAGGAATCCATGACATCAAACACATAATCCTGCATCTTCTTAGAACCCGATTTAAAAAACTTATGAGTCAGCAAACCTTCCTCGATGATACGTCCGACCGTCATACGCGGATTAAGGGACGAATAGGGATCTTGGAAAATAATCTGCAAATCCTTGCGCAGATGGCGCATCTCGTTGTATTTAAGACGTTTTAAATCCACGCCGTCATCAAGCATTGCATCATATTCCGCAAATTCCGCATCATCTGAATACTGCGCCTTTAACTCGGAGATCTTTTTTTCTATTTCCTCTGCGGAAGACAGGAGTTTCTTACGCTCTACACTAAGCTCGTCGCGTTTCTTATTTAACGCATTAATCTTTTCGCGGATTTTCTGTGACTTTTCAGGATTTTCCTCAATAAGCCCTTCTTTGGCGTCTATGTCCAGCATGATATCGTCAATCTTTGCTTCGATTTTGGCCGCCTGAAAGGTAAGCTTATACTTATCTGTCAGCAAAGACGCCCCTTTACGGGTATCGCGCACCATAAAACCGCCCAGAATCTTAGCGCAGTAATCAAGCGCGGTTTTGGCGTCACATTCCGCAAGATTCTTTTCCTGTATATCGAAAAACGTCGCAGAATCTCCAAGTTCCTCGCATTTTTTCTCCAGTTCCTGTGCATGCGCCTTTGCCTTATGATATTTATCAATATATTTCTCCGCATTTGAAAGCGTATCCATCACATAATGAGGAGCTACAGCCTCTATGGTCCGTCCGTAATACATCGTGCTGCCCGCCGTCTGCTCGTAAAGCTGGAGCAGTACGCGTCCGAATGTGGACTTTCCGCATCCCGACTCTCCTACCAGACCGAAAGTCTCGCCTTTGTATATATCGATTGAAATGTCCTCATTGGCGCGGACATACATCTGTTTTGCAAATATAGAGGATTTGGCTACAGGAAAATACTTTTTCAAGTTAGTTATGGACAACAATTTTTCCATGAGATTCACTCCCCCTTTCTGCTTTATCCGGATAGAAACAGCGGATCAACTGTCCCTCGGCCACCTGCTCAAGCGGCGGCTCTTCATCAATACATTTCTGCGTACAGTATTTGCAGCGCGGCGCAAACTTACACCCTTTAGGCAGATCCAAAGGATGCGGCACGACGCCCGGAATCGGATCCAGCTTCTCCCTTTCGTCATTCAGACGCGGGATGGAGTGCATCAGCCCCTCGGTATATGGATGGCTCTGTTTGCAGTCAGTAAATATAAGCCTTGCCGGAGCCTGCTCTACCACCTGTCCGCAGTACATAACCACTACATCATCCGCCATCTCGTTAATTACGCCCAAATCATGGGTAATAAACATAATCGCGGTGCCGTTTTCCTTCTGCAGTTCGTTCATCAGCCTTAAAATCTGCGCCTGAATGGTTACGTCTAACGCCGTAGTCGGCTCATCCGCTATAAGGATATCCGGCTTACATGCAAGCGCCATGGCTATCATTACACGCTGCCGCATACCGCCTGATAACTGGTGCGGATACTGTTTCGCAACTGCCTCCGGGTTGGGTATCTGTACGGCGCGCAGCATTTCTATACATTTCTGCTCCGCTTCCTTCTTCTTCATGTTCTGATGAATCATGAACGGCTCCGATAGCTGTCTTTTTACTGAAAAAACAGGGTTGAGGCTCGTCATGGGTTCCTGGAAGATTACCGAAATACGGTTGCCTCTGATATTATACATCTGCTGCGTTGTCACTTTGGCAAGGTCCTGACCGTCAAAGGTCACGGTTCCGCCCGCAATATAGCCGTTGGCGTCCAAAAGGCGCAGAACGCTCATTGCAGAAACGCTCTTACCTGAGCCTGACTCTCCTACGATGCCCAGGGTACGCCCCGGATATATGGAATATGACACATCATTTACGGCTTTAACAGTGCCGTTTCGTGTTTTAAAAAAAGTACGAAGGTTCTTTACTTCTAGTAACGGTCCAGACATTATTTTTCCACCTCCGATTTAGGATCAAGTACATCTCTGAGCGTATCGCCTATAATGTTGATACAGATAACGACAATTGACAAAAACAGCGCCGGAAATACCCATCGCCACCAGTATGAACTGATAACCAGCTCACTACGCGAGCCGTTCAGCATATTTCCCCATGTAGGGCGCGGCAGCTGCACGCCGAATCCCAGATAAGATAACTGCGACTCTGTCAGCATACAGCCTGCAAAGTCCAGTGTAACGGTAACCAGTATAACCGAAATTATATTCGGAAGTATATGCAGGAAGGCAATACGTTTCTCTTTAACGCCCATGGAACGCGCAGCCGTAACAAATTCCTTTTCCCTTTCCGCCAGAATCTGACCTCTTACCAGTTTGGCAAGACTCGTCCATGAAAGTACGCCCAGAATAATCATAATGATAACTATACGCATATTCTCCGTTATATTCGTAGCACGGAATATTGCCGAAAGGCACAAGGCAAACGGCAGAAACGGTATCGCCCCGAAAATCTCTGTCACGCGCATGAGCAGAATATCTACAATTCCGCCGAAATAACCGGAAATACAGCCTACTATGATGCCGATAATGGTTGAGACTATAACCGCTACTGCGCCGACCGTCATAGTCATCTTGCCGCCGTTCATGATACGGTTAAATACATCCCTGCCCATCTCGTCGGTTCCCATAATATAGCCTTTCAAACCCCAGCTGCCTACATAGCTGCCGTCTTTGAAGGCATAGTTCTGAAAACCGCTGGCAATTACGGTATCCACTGCGCCTTCTTCCATAAGCGAATCAGGAACGTTGCACTGGTTGCGGTAATTCTGTCCCCAGGCATACACCCTGCCTTTATCCGTCAAAAGGGTAAAATGCCTCGTGCCGCCCGAAACAGCCACTGCTTCTTCTCCGTCAAGCAGCTCAGGCAGAGCCTCCTTCATTCCTGAAACAATGATTTCACCATCATCCGTTACCAGGGCTATCGCATTGCCGGTAGCGGCGATATCAACTACCTTACGTTCACCTATATATTCGTATATATCTACCGTTTTGTTTCTTCCGTTCTCATCCTGAACCGTAATAAGGTCAAACTTGGTACTCTTTCCGCTGACAAAGCTTCCCGCCTCATCTATTCCGTAGATGCCGTCATTGGTAAATACAAGCTTCACAAGCTTGCTCTCATTCTTACCGTGTTTGATTACGGAAGAAAGGTTAGTCGCGCTCAGTCCGTCATTTCCCCACGCATACACGGTTCCGTCTTCCATGAGGATCGCGCTCACCTGATTACCGCAGATAAGCTGGCGGATCTGTGAAACATCAATCGTTCCGTTCAACAGTTCATCCGGTTCTTTACGCGCGGAGGCAATCATGGTGCCGTCTAAGCCGTACTGGCCGTTATCATATTCCCCCCATGCGTAAACCTTTCCTTCCGCCGATATCGCCACACAATGGTCGGAACCCGCCGCCACATGGACAATCTTACTATTTTTTACTTCTTCAGGCACATTCATTACATCACGCGCCTCGTCGCCCGATACGTTGAAATAATATCCCCACATCTCAACATTTCCATCGGTATCTACGCCGATTGTAAACGTACCTCTCGATGAAATGTCCACAACGCCGTCCTTCATTGACTCCGGCAGTTTCATCAGGCTCTGCGTAGGCGCCATATTGGTATGCAGCATCTCGCTGCCCGTCTCTGTTAAATCCACAGGGGATATCGCAGAACCAATGAATACAAAGAGAAACATTCCTATTAACACGATTACCGCCCCTGTTGCCAACGGTTTACGAAAGAAACGTTTAACAGCAAGCTTAGAAGGACTATCATAGCGCTCGTCAGCTACAGTCAGTTCCTTGGACGCACCGAAGAACATTCTGCGCAGCCATTTGAAAGGGGTAAATCCTTTGCTCATACTCTCTTCCTCCTTTACTTGTTTACCCGGACTCTCGGATCGGCGATACCATAAGCTATATCGACAACCAGATTTCCGACAAGGCCAAGGATAACGTAGAACATCTGCAGCAGCAGAACTACCTCGAAGTCCTTATTATCCAAACTAAGTATGTAAATTCGGCCCACTCCGTTGAGACCGAAGATATTTTCAAGAACAATGGAACCCGAAAAAATCCCGATAAACCAGCCGATTACCAAGGTAATAATCGGAATAAGGGCATTCCTAAAAGCATGTGAATAAATAACCGTCTTCTCCGCTAATCCTTTGGCTCTTGCCGTGCGGATACAGTCAAGCGACAATGCTTCCAGCATAGATGCACGCACATAACGCGTCATGCCGCCAAGCGAAGAAAATGTCATAACAATCAAAGGAAGAGCCATATAGTACATCTCATCCTTAAATTTGGCTAATCCCGTATAGTTAGAACCCGGGGTTTTCATTCCCGATACCGGAAACCAGCCTATCTTTATGGCGAATAACCATATAAAAACAATAGCAGTGATAAATGATGGGATGCTGTAACCGACAATGGTTCCCACCTGAACGGCGGTATCCCGTCTGCTGCCTCTGTGGACAGCGCAGAAAATGCCTAAAGGAATCGTAATTCCCAGACCTAAAACAGTCGCAAAAATATTTATGAATATCGTATTCTTCATCGGTTCGGTTATGACTTCACGCGCTGAGCGGTCATACTGGTAACTGTAACCCAGATTCCCCTGAAGAAGCCCGTTGTATTTGCCGTTAATCGGAGCTAAACCCATCCAGCCCAGATAACGCACTACTACATTCTGATCCGTTCCCAGTTCACGGCGCAGTTCCTCTATCTTTGCATTATAGAGTTCGCCCGCATTAGGGTTGTTTTTCAGACTCTGCTTATACTGATCCGCTTCCGCCACCGCCCGGTCAAAGGGAATGATGGAGTAGACGAAGAACATTATAAATGAGAGTATCATCAGAACAACAACCATATAACCCAGTCTTTTTAGTATATACTTGCCCATAGCATACCCCTTTTCCATTACTATTCTTAATGGGAATGGGGCACTCGCCATTAAGGCTCTGTTGCCCCATTCCGATTTATTTCATCTTAAATTTATTCCAATTCCTGAATCTTAATAACCCTTTACATTAGCATAGACAATAGCCCTACGCTGATCAAAGAAAGGCGTGGTATTGAAATTCTCAAGCTTGGAATTGTATACGTCATAGTAATAATTGGAGTAGAGCGGAATATCAGGCATCAGCTCATTCCATCTCTCGATATAAGCCATCCACCACTCATTGTACTCATCCTCTGTGGTTGCATTATATACCATAGCCATGGACAGATAATCCATACCGAGCTTATCTCCGGAAGCCTCTACAGCTTCTGCATATGTCAGTCTATCTGCCGATAAATCATAAGGGAAATCCTTATCATATTCATCATATACTTTGTTTACAGAGTAATCAAAATATGCCGGATCCAAAGACCAGTTATAGGCATAATCATATACAGCGCTGTTCCAGCCTGTAGCAAGGTTGAACATGCCGTAGGTAGGAGTGCCGCCATAGCCATAGCTTGACTCACGGTAAATCTCACCCTGAAGCTGTGTGAAATCGCCTGTAGTTGAACGAATCACCATGCCTGCCGCTGCAACGTCAGAGCTGTTAGAAAGCGTGGTTGAAAGCAAGTCGGTTACAGAGTTAGGCGTAGAGCCGAACCAGTTGATAGCAAGGGGCATATAATACTCTCCATTAACCTCAACGGTCTGATATGTCACGCCGTCTGTATTTGCCACAGACGCATAAGTCTTATTTACGCCGTCTAAAGTATTAGCCTCTTCTTCCGTAAGCTTCTTATAACGTACTGCGTCAACGCCGCTCTGGCCTTCTTCATAAGGCTCGCCTTTTGAATTATAAATCCAGCCTCCGTCTTCAAGCACTTTAATTGCCGTCTCAGGAGAATAGCTGTAATCAGTCAGTTCAATGTCATCCCTTACTGCCTGCCACATATCAAAGTCAGGGCTGTAAGGTCCGTCAACTACGACTCCGTATCCGCCTGTGAATGACTGGCAGAACTCTGTACGGTTTAACAGATAAGCGATAGCCTGACGCACTTCTTTAAACATGGTAGGGCTGAAGTCGCAGTCAAACTGAATCTTACCATATCCTGCCCTCTGATAATGAACTTCCGAGAAGTTCTCATCATCTACAACAGCAAGTGCAGCCGCAGTCAGTTCGCCGCCGGTAATTCCCGAGAGAACGTCTACGCCGCCGCTTGTAAGTTCAGCAACCTGTGTCTCTTCAATAATCTTCGTATATACAATCGTCTCTATGGAAGGAACCTGGCCTTCGAAATTACCCTTGTACTCAGGGTTGATTGTCAGCGTAGCCTGCTTAGTAGTAGCGTCCCACTCTGAAATCACATAAGGACCTGAGAAAGGATATTTGGTCACGTCATAACGGTTTTCCAAAATTTCTGCCGCCTTCACATAGCTGTCGCCATCCTTCTCATAGAAAGAATCGCTCAGATATGCGCCGTTGCCATCATCCAGGACATCTACGCCCTCTCCGCAGAACAAACCAAGCGGAGCCGGCTCTAACGCCGCATAAGTAGATGCAAAGTAATAAGGCAGATACTCACTTGCAACTGTAAGCGAGAATGTATAATCATCTATTAAACGGATTCCCGTGAATTCCTTGGAAGTGCCTTCCGCTTCTTCTCCGGTATATGCACTAAACTCCGCATAACCTACAAACGACTGACCCATGATTCCCGGATTACCGGTCTCAACGCCTACAGGGCTTGAAAACGCCAATACCCTTCCTATATAGTTCTTCGCAGTAAGGGGAGAACCATCGCTAAATGTAAGTCCTTCGTTAATCGTTACAGTATAGGTAGCTGTGCCGTCCGCATTTTCCGTCTCGGAATGATCCTTTACAACAGTCTCATTCCATACATAAGCTCCACCCTGATTGGTTTCCTGTGTGCTGTATCCTACAGTCAGATACCAGATAGCCTGGTCAGAAGCTCCTGCTGAACTCCCCCCCCATGAAGGATAACGGAAATCCCCGCTCAGCTCTGTGATATCACCCAGAATAACCTTGTTTTCATAAGTAACATTGTCATTGTTTCCAGCCTCTTGAGTCGTGTCTGTTTCCTGGCCGGTTGTTTCCCCGCTGTCTGTCGGCGTAGTCTCTGTATTGGTATTAGTATTAGTATCTGTATTCGTATCGGAATTATTACCGCATGCAGTCATACTTAATACCATGGCAGAAGCCAGCAAAACAGCAAGCAATTTTCTTTTCATAATTTTTTCCTCCTTCTTTTATTTTTCTTACATATTGCTACGCACTGTATCCTGACTTATGTATATCTGTATATCAAAATTAACAAAAAGGGATTGAAGAATATTTCCTTAAAAATATATCAGTCACTCCCTTGTGGATATTTGAATACTTGTATACAATCCATGCAGTATACAATACGTATTGTACATTTTACAATAGCAAGCGTGGATTGTCAAGGGGTTTTTGTTGGGGGATATTGGGGATATTGGAATATTGGGTGATATTGGCATAATATAAAAGGGCGCTTATTGATAAATAAAAGAGCGCCAAAATGGATTGACACTCTTTGAAAATACTCATTCACTTGTAAGCGGCGGTTTCTGATATAGTTTGCGGTTAATCTCTTTTTTCAAGATATCAATTTCGATTTCAGCCGCTTCTTTACCACCGTTTTTTAAATGCCGTTCTATTCTTTCAACCAAAGTAAGCTGATCAAACAAATTGGCATTCAATTCTTTTTCATTTGATGGCATACCGCTTCACCCCCTTATTGTTTGATTATGTTGAATTCTATTCTTTGATTCGGTCTAACTCTGTGATATTTACGCCTGAAAATGCAAGAATAACTTTTAAATCTGTATAGCGTATTTTCATTGAGTTGTATGCTTCAGAATCTTTATCCACTAAAAGCATATAACGCTGCAGTCTGGAAAATTCCTCCACGGAAAGTTTTAACATCTCGCCCTCTGTCATATGCTCACCTCCAAAATATAGAAAATAGTTACTGTGTTACATTCAATATAACATAATCGGGTGATAAAGTCTATCATTTTCTAGCGCTTCATTATTTATTATTTATCTGCCAAATACTATAAATTACCATGACATGTAAAATATACCAGTTGGTATTCTTTGGCAATCGCGTCAAGAAGTTTAATAGCCCCTTTTATTTTATCATCATCGAGATTGACAAACGGATCGTCGAAAATAACAAAGGGCTTTTCACCTTCATACATCGCGTCTATCAAAGCCATGCGCAGACAGATGCCGACCATATCCTTATAGCCCGTGCTTAAGAAGTCCGTTTTTCTCGGCATCCCCTGTTCCATGACGGACATATCCAGGTTTGCGTCAAGCTGGTAGTTTAGCGCCTCTATGCCGGATAAGATATTGAAATATTTATCAAATCCGTCTTTTATGGGTTTCGTATATCTGGCAGTCAGCGAGATTTTAGCCTGCTCAAGGTATATTTTCGTCTTTTTCAAAATATTCAGTTTCTTTTCATTAGCTGCATACTGTTCAAGAAGTTCTTCGAGTTCTCTCTCTAAATCCGCAATGCCGTCCCTCTTCTCCTGAAGTTCTTCAAGCCTGCGCTCATATGAGAGTATGCCGTTATGGTTCTTCTCAAGTTCTTCGGAAATCGCACTAAGACGCTCTTCAATCTCGGTCAGGGAAGAGGCTTCTTCCTGCTCTACAATTTCTGTTTCTTTCAGCTTGTCAATATCCGCACTATTTTCTTCAAACTTCTTTTTTAGTTCCGCAGCGCGATTGTACTCTCTTAATGTGCTGCCATACTCGCGCAGCGCAGTGCTGATATTCTGCAATTGGGCGCGCATATCCTGCTCCGGCTCCATCTCTAAGCCACGCAGGAAATCTTTGATGCGCCCTGTGTTCCTTATGTATTCGCCATGCGCCGCCTCATATTTTCCATGCTTTTCCTTAATGCGCTTATAGTCCGCTGCGGCGTTCTCAAGCTTGTGGAGGGCGTTTATGCAGCGGGGAATGGTGTCTCCTGTCGGGTTCTGCGCATCAGCTGCACCGCTTACCGTGTCGGTTGTAGGCTGCGGCATAAATATGTCCCCTGTGGTTCTCATTGAGTCGGAGTCAGCGTCAAATCCGTATCTGTATAAGAAACTCTTAATACTTCCGCATATCTCATCATATTGCCTGAGCATATTTTCGGTTTCTATGTTTTGCGACTTTTTTCTTATAGTCTCATATTGTCTGATATCCTCGCCAAACCTGTATAAATTATCGGCAACGTTTAGTTCGTCATATTCAATGCCGTACTTTTCGCAAAACTGCCGTATCTCGTTCTCGGCATCGGAGATGAATTTCTCGTCGTCGGCTATCGCGTTTCGCATGGCAAGATACGGCTCGGAAGAGTCAGCGTCAGAAAAGGCAGTGTCAGCAGAAGTAACTGCATCGGCTCGGTCTGTGTCTGAGTATTCCGTTTCGACGTGTTCTGTATCCGAGTATTCTATGTAAGAATGTCGTATGTCATCAAGCTCTAGGTCTGAACGCCTTGCATTATTATATTCTGCATCTGAATAGTCCATGTCGGAATGCCGTGTAATCCTGCGCCGTCCCGTAAACAGCAATGCCAGCCCCACTACGGCAAGCGCCGCCCCCATAAGCGGAAGAACAGACTCAAGCGGCACTCCTGACGCTGCCGCCACAAGCGCAGCCACAATAATCATAAGCAGCGCCGCCGTAAGCAGCACCAGTGTAAACTTCTTTCGCCGCTTGTCTTTTTCTTTCCTCGCGCTTTCTATTCTTTCGCTTTCCCTTCTTGCGTTCTCTAATTCCTCCTGTTTTCTTGCGGCTTCGTTTTCTTTCTTTGCCTTATCTGCTAATTCAAGCATCTCGGCAGCAGCCGTCTTCGCGCTGAGCATATTCTTCTTCTCGTTTCTTTGCCGCCATAGGTTTATCAGCCTGTCCACCGTATCCTTTGAGGGAACGCCGTCTTTATGGATTTCCTCAAAAGACTTAAGGCTGTTTCGTTCCTCGTCCGTAAGTATAGCTTTCTCAATATTCCGCCAAAGATTCTGAAGGACGCCGATTTGCTTATTCTGCTCTTCTATGTCTTCTTCATGGGGAACGCCATCTGCAAAACGCCCACTATACTGCTCAAGTTCGCGTTTCTCATCATCGGTCAGGCTATAAATGTCCAGTTCCTTTTTAAGCCCTGCCGTACTGTTTTCAAGCTTTATGTATTCGCCAAGTTCATCTTCTCCCGGCAGCCCTCCTGCGAAAAACGTCTTTTTTTCCGCCAGTTCCTTCTGCTTTTGTTCTTCCGCCTTACATAAATGCTCATATTCCTTTTTTCTGACAGCGATATCCTTATATTCGCTTATCGCTTTCTGCTTTTTTTGCAGCGCGCCCTGTTCTTCTTTTAAATCCGCGTATGCACTGTGTAAACCGCCCTTCATACGCATAATCTCTTCCATAGACGCGTCAATGCCTTCGCCGCTTTTTATCTCCTGCTTAAGGGCGGCAATCTTTTCCTTCTGCTTATACATGATTCCGGTTTTGCGCGTTGCGGACAGCGAATTAAGCATATCGCCAATCTTTTTATCCGCGCTCTCGTAGTTGTTCAAATCGTTCGTGTTGTCCGTCAGATTTCCCAATTTAGCATTAATTGCATCAGTCGTCGCAGTTACGCAGTCATTTTGTGAAATAAATATGCTGCGCATAAACGACGCGCGGTCAATCTGAAAAAGCTCTTCCCCTATATTGCTTGAAAAATCCGTAGATTCCAGCATGGTGTCGGCGTTTCTAAGCATAAATTCATCATTTTTTTCCTTACTGCCAAAGGTACGTGACATTATATAAGTCCTGCCGCCCGCCTCAAAAGTAAGCTGACCGCCGTACACGCCGCCCTGCCACGGTCTGTAATGCTGACGCTCATTCTCCACCTCGCTGCGCCTGCCTTCGTTATCGAAACCGTAAAACATGACCTTGATATACGTCGCAAGAGTGCTTTTCCCCCAACCGTTGTTTTCACATATTACCTTTATTCCATTATCGGAGTCAAAGGAAAGCGTAAAATCACTTAGCTTTCCGAAATTTTCAATATGGCAGGAAATCAGCCGCATCTTCTACACCTCCTCGCCGGCAAGAATCCGGATTCCGCAGCGGATTATATCGGCTTTTTCTTCTTCGCTTAAATCATCGACATTCATCAAGGTGCGCACAAACTCACCCTTAAGAGAAACGTCGCGGGCAAACTCTCCATAGTCCACATGCAGCCCGGTTTCATCATAGATTTTAAGAAAATAAAAGCGGTCTTCATACTGCTTAAGCAAATAGGCAACATCTTTTTCACATTCAACGTCCACTTCGCCGACCAGAATAAATTTCATCAGGCTGCTTTCGGGATAAATATTTTCGGAAAGTTCCGCATCAATACGACTCACGATATCCATAGTGGTATTGCAGCCCGTGACGTCAATATCCACGGCGTATATATTCCGTTTCGCTATAGGCACAAATGTCCTTGTGTTGCGACGTTTTTCTTCATCAATATCTATAATTACAAAGCCGTGTTCTCCACATTCGTCGAAGCCGCGCCCCTCAAGGCAGCCCGGATAGCAGTACGTCCCCCTACTGTCCAACGGCTCTTCCTTATATGAATGGATATGTCCAAGCGCCAGATAATCTATGCCTTTATTTTTAAGGCTGCGGATATTTATAACTTCTGTCTTGTCTTTGGACGTATGCTCCGCTTCCTGGCCGTGGAGCATGACGATATTGAAACAGTCATAGTCAAGCACCAGCGAATCATAAGCGCTGCCCGAATTGTCCGCGTTTAATTCTATTCCGTTTATAGTTACCCTAAGACCGCTTTCGCCTTCTAACTCGTAGCTTGTCCATGAATCCCCGAACAGCTTAAGGTTTACAGGAATCTCTTCCATATCCTCAAGAAGGCTTTCCACGTCATGATTGCCCTGAAGATAAAAAAATTCTATCTGCGGGTGCATGTCTATAGCCTGCCGCACGATGGAAAGCGCAGTCCTGCTCACCTTTTTCTTATCAAAAAGGTCGCCCGCTATAAGTATCGCCCTGACGTCGTTATCAAGCGCATATTGAATCATTCTGTTAAACGTCATAAGAAGTTCATTCTTACGCTCCTTGGCTTTCTCTTTGGTAAGATTCGACGTCATATTAGAATCAAGGTGCAAGTCGGCACAATGTAGGATTTTCATATACGTATACAAGTTCCTTTCAAAAGAAGTAAAATATTAGGCGTTTGCAAAACTATTAGTTGCTTTCACGAAAAGAAGTTTCGCAATTGTCTAGAAGGAAAATATTATTCATAAACTATTCCGATTTCAATAACCAGAGTTCACACAACATGAACAAAATAAGGGGCGACTTACCGCTTTTCAGGCATTGGAGCCCCGTTTTTGTCCATGCTGCGTGAACTCGTGACAGCACGAAACAATTATCAATCTTATTTCCCAAGTATAAAATCAATCGCCATCAAATACCCTTCCAGCCCTTTGCCATATATCTGCTTATCGCAGACCGGGGCGGTCACGGACACTTTGCGGAAGTCTTCGCGCTCCATGATGTTTGAAATATGTATTTCCACTTTGGGTACTTTGATAGTTTCAAGCGCATCCCTTATCGCATAGCTGTAATGCGTAAAAGCCCCCGGATTAATAACGATGCCTTCCGTACCGTCAAAATAAGCGTCCTGAATCCTGTCGATGATAGCGCCTTCATGATTGCTCTGGAATACTTCCAAAGTGCAGTTTTCCTGCTTTCCCTTCTCTGCTATCATGTTAAGCAGATAATCGTAGTCCTGCGCACCGTATACGTTTTTATCGCGAATGCCCAGAAAGTTAAGGT
>JAMPEU010000040.1 GCA_023664865.1 Butyrivibrio sp.
TAAAAAACTAATATTACTTTACACTAAAAGAGCACATTTTTCAATCATATTTTTACCGCTGCGATTTAATATTTCAGCCGCAGGCTGCAGGGGCACATATGCTCACCTGAAAGGCCCTTGAAAAACGCCGGTACTTAGTGAAAAAGCTTGTTTTATAGCTTTTGAACTTAGTACCGCTGCGATTTTTCACGGAGCGAGAGCGTGCCTTTCAGGTGAGCATATGTGCCCCTGCAGCCTGCGGCTGAAATATTACAATTCACTTAAGTACACATATCGAACAAGCCGGCAGCGTAAGCGTCTCGTTTTTCAGGGTTACTACTTCTCCGTGCAGCGTCATATATCCGCGTATCGCCATATTTTCATAACCTGAACCCGATAACGAAAGCGTCATTTCCTCGTCGGAGTTATTATAGGCAATTCCGATAACGCTGCCTTCCCATGTCTTAGTGATAAAGGCAAGATAGCCGTCCGTCAGTGAATCCACAATCTCGATTTTCCCCCTTGCAATTTCAGGGTTTTCGCTGCGTATCCTAACAGCACGTTTATAGTAATTAAGAAGCGACGCTTCATCTTCAAGCTGCTGCTCGACTCCCGGAAACGACATCGTTATATCGGAATCGGCGTCTTTAGGTCCATCCGTTATCCCCGTCGTATCCGTGTCCGACCATATCATCGGCAGACGCTTGTTCTCGTCCTTCCTCCCCTTGCTCTTCATGCCGATTTCTTCCCCATAGTATACAAACGGACTTCCGCTCATAGTCATAAGCAGCCCGCAAGCCATCTTAAGGTCGTCTTCATTGCTCTGTAAAGCGTTAGCCACGCGCCCCATATCGTGGTTCGTAATAAACGGCGCGTCAATATAGTCAGGATTTACCGCCGAAAAATCTTCCTGATATTTTAACATCGCCTGAACAAACGATGCCGCTTTAGTAGTGCCTTTTGCCGCGCCGATGATTTTTCCCTCGGCATTGGCTGCATCAAAATTAAACATACTCGGAGTCATGCTGGCATAATATGAGGCAATCGCAGGCTCTCCTGTCCAGACCTCGGACACCATATAAAAATCCGGGTTAAGGCTTTGACAGTATGTGAACAGCCAGTTAAGCGTCTGCGTATTAAAGTCCGTGTCACCCTCTTCAAAGTGCATCGCCGCGTCCATTCTAAAGCCGTCCACTCCAAGCTCTATCCAGAACTTAGCAATATCCTCAAACTCCTTTTTAAGTTTATCGCAGGCAAAATTCAAATCCGGCATCTCCGACCAGAACTCGCCCTCATAATACCAGGAAGTCCCATTTACGTTATACCAACTCCCACTTACCTGTTCTTTAGAAAAATGATAATAATCCACATAAGGGCACACAGACAAATCCGGCTCCTCGTTTTCTTCCAGTCCGCTTAAATAAGCGCAGGCTTCTTTAAACCACTCATGCTGACTGGAAGAATGGTTCATAACAAGGTCAATGACAAGGCGGATTCCACGCGCATGACATTCATCAACCAGCGCCTTAAAATCGTCCAATGTGCCGTATGCCTCATCAATGTTATAATAATCCGTCACATCATACTTATGATATGTAGGCGACGGCATAATCGGCATAAGCCAGATACCGTTAAATCCCATATCCGCAACATAATCCAACTTCTCTATAACTCCCTTTAAGTCCCCTATCCCGTCACCGTCCGAGTCATAGAAAGAATAAACGAATATTTCATAATAATTCCTATAATTATCATCAATAACATTAAGCTCCTGCTCATAATCATACTTATAAGTCGCCCCATTGCCGCCGCAGCCTGAAATCATGGAAATAATAAGCATGAGTATACATATGACACTTATTAGACGTTTCTTTCTCATGAAAAAACTCTCCCTCCTACCATCTTTTAATAAAATCATTTTTATCAAATGTTACTATTCACAGTCGTCGTGGGGCATGAACTCATATGTTTTCATGCCTATATAGGCTGTGAATAGCAACTATCAAATTATTCTAGGCTCTTTCGATAACCAGAGTTCAGTCAAAATGAACAAAATAAGGAGCGACTTACCGCTTTTCAGGCATTGGAGCTCCGTTTTTGTTCATTTTGCCTGAACTCGTCACTGTAACAACTAATCACAGCAACACTGTCCCACAATCAGATATAAAAACGGTAGTCATTACAACTACCGTTTCTACATCCATTCTTATTTCAAATTCATTACCCCTTAACAGCGCCGCCGGTAACACCTTCAACATAGTATTTCTGCAAGCACATGAAGAGAATAGTAACAGGTACGGCTACAAGCACGCCGCCCGCACAGAACCTTGTGTAGTAACCCATATAGTCATTGGTCCACACCCATCTGTTCAACGCTACAGCCACGTTATAACTGTCTGAATGTCCGAATGCAACATATGAAGCAAATACATAATCACACCATGGAGCCATGAACGCAACCAATGCCGCATAAATGATAATCGGCTTCGACATCGGGATAATCATGGTAAAGAATACCCTTGCCCTGGAAGCGCCATCGATTCTCGCCGCTTCATCAAGCGCTTTGGGAATCGTATCAAAATATCCCTTCGTAACGTAATATCCCATACCTGAACTTGCTACCGAAACCAGAATCAAGCCCGGTATAGCACCCGCCTGCGTCAAGCCAAACTGCTTAAGCAGGAAGTAGAGGCAGATCATGGACAGGAATCCGGGGAACATACCCAGAATCAGCCAGAACCTCATAAGGAAAGTACGTCCTTTAAAACGCATACGCGACAAAGCATAGCTGACGCACAATACGATAATAGTCTGCAGCACTGATACGAAACATGCAATAATCAGCGTATTGCCATACCAGCGTACAAACTGGCTTTCGCTGCTGAACAGGAATGTATACGAATCCAGTGAAAACTGCTTAGGCAGCAAGTAATCCACCATTCCGCCGCCACCCTCATTATATGAACGGAGGCTTTGCAAAATCAAGCCCACAAACGGAGCAAGCCAGACAATGCTGATGAGAATAAGCACAATATATGTGATTGCATTTCCTATAGCTCTTTTCTTTTTCATTGAACCACTAGTCATTATTGGAATCCCTCCTCATCTTTTACTGACGGCAGCATATTGTAAACAATCAGCGAAATCACTGCCGTAACCACGAATACCATGATACCGATAACCGCCGCCATACGATAATTCGTATCGTCTACGGTCATCTTATATAGCCATGTAATCAGCAAATCCGTATGTCCGGCTTTATTGGTAAGCTCCATCGTGGTCGGACCGCCTCGTGTCAGCAGGTAAATTACGTTAAAGTTATTCAAGTTGCCCGTATACTGCGTAAGCAGGAAAGGACCTGTTACAAACAGCATATAAGGAAGCGTAATGCTGCGGAACATCTGGAAAGCATTGGCTCCGTCAATCCTTGCGCTCTCATACAAGTCTTCCGGAATATTCATCAAAAGTCCGGTTGTAATCAACATAGTGTACGGAATACCTATCCAAAGATTGATTACTATTATCATAAACTTAGCCAGTGTAGGATTAGTCCAGAACGGAATTGCAGTCTTTATTACCCCCCACTTCATCAGATACATATTAACCAAACCGTCGCTTCCGAACAGCTTATACAGATACAAAAGCGATACAAACTGAGGAACGGCAATTGTTACAACCAAAATCGTCCTCCAGAGTTTCTTTAACTTAATGCCTTTTTTATTTATCATAATCGCGACTCCCATACCCAGGAAATAGGTAAGGAATGTTGCAAAGAAAGCCCATACTAATGTCCAAATCAGCACTGTAACGAATGTAGAACCCATTCCTGTAGAGCCGACCGAGAACAAATTCCTAAAGTTTTCCAAGCCTACCCATGAGAAAAGATTCGTAGGCGGCTGATGCTCTGCATCATAATTTGTAAACGCGATACAAATCATGAAGATTATAGGCAGCACGGTAAACACAAATATTCCTAAGACCGGCAGCGCCAACAAAGTCTTGTCAAAATTAGAATCAAGCAGCGAATGTAAATCCTGTTTGATTGTAGGAAGCTCTTTTCCCTCAGCAAGCAGCTTTTCTTCGTTGTAATTCTCTTTTACATTCATCCTCCATACAAAAAGGAATGCAAAAATAATAATTATCGACAAAATACTATATAACAAAATGAAGAAACTGTTATCATTGTATGAATAAGTTCCATTGTCGTTAAGAACCCTCGCAACAGTTCCCAAGGTACCGAGGTCTTTCAGATAATTCCAGCCAAAGCCAATCATATAGACAAAGAACAGCACCTCTAATACCAGATACGCGCAGCCTCTTAAAAACTGCTTACGCATAATAGGTCCAAAGCCCATGATTAAATATGAGACTTTTGTCTTCCAATCCCCTTTTGTAAAGGTTGTGCCAATTTCCTTAAAGTCATTCCCCAACCCACTAAAAAATTTTCCGACCGAATTTCCACCGCTCTTTTTTGCCGCACTGCCGGAATTCGCATCTTTACCCATATTTATAATCCCTCCCAACTGTGAAGAATAATACAGATGTAGTCCCTTTCGGAACTACATCTGCGTAGAAACTGATTATTAATTACTGTGCATAAGACATGCAAGTATCCTGGAACTCCTGAAGTTTAGCCTTAAGTTCATCATCGCTCATAGAGCCTGTGATAACTTTATTAGCAACGTCATTGCCAAATGCTTCACCCAGTGTCCAGTAATCGCCGGGATACTGTCCCTGAACGATAGTATACTGTCCCTGATCATTGATTGCTACAGATGATTCACTGGTCTGAACTGATGAATCCGCCTGTGCTTCCTTATTAGAAGGAACCCATGCGTACTCAGCAAAACGTGCAAGCTCTACATCTTTGCTTGTCAGATACTCTGCAAGCGCCCTGCATACAGCAAGTTTGCCTGCATCTGTCTGAGGCTTAACGCCGAACAGCTTACATCCCATGAAAGAAGTCAACTGATATGTGTTGCCGTCAGAGCCTGTAAATGAAGGAAGCTTGCAGCATGCGTAATTCTCGCCAAGAACTGTCTTAGCAGAACCGTCGCACCATACGCCTGTTACGATTGCGCCCCAGTTTACTGCATCGTCAACGTTAGCTCCCTGCTGATATGCGCTAGATGAAGCCATATCAATCATTTCTTTAAGTGCAACAAGACCGTTATCAGATGCAACGTCAATATTGCATGCTGTGTACTTACCTTCTACGTCTGTCTCATACTCGAGCTTACAGCCTGTAGCAAAGAAGAATGAAGGCAGATACCAGCCATCACCAAGGCTCATATAGAAGTTCTTGCCTGCTGCTTCGCAGTCTGCAAGAATCTGCTCTAATGATGAAGGATCTGTTACAACACTCTTATCATAATACAAATAGTAAGTATTGTCCCATGTCATAGGATATGCGTAAATCAAATCGCCTACGGTTACTGCCTGTACAGCGCCTTCAACGTGGCTGTTCTTAATTACCTCAGCAGCATCGCCGGTAATCGGTGCAAGCGCTCCTGATGCAACCAGACGTGCAACCTGATCCTGTGCAAATGCAAAAATATCAGCGCCGCCTTCAACGTCGGTAATCATGTTGCCTGCTGCCTCGCCTTCGCCTACAGCCTCAACGGTAATGGTATAGCCTGACATATCAGGATTGGCTGCTATGAAAGCTTCTGCCTGACTCTTAGTAAAATCAAGGGTGTTATCTGCTACCCAGATTTTGATTTCGCCTGAGCCATACTCTACGGGGGCATCTGAGCCGCCGTCACTAGAATCTGATGCCCCCCCCCGTTGTATCTCCGGAGTTTCCGCATCCAACAAGACAAGCAGCAACCATTGAAACTGCAAGTAATGTTGCCAATAATTTCTTCTTCATAAATTCTTCCTCTCCTTTTCTTTCTGGATTTATTATATATAAAATGTGCTGCCACATTTTATATCATAGAAAAACAAAACTGCATATTCTTATAATACCCATATTTATTATAAGAAATCACCCCACGGCATATCAATATCGCAAAACGATATCAGGGTTTCAATTTGTAACATATTCAGGAATTTGCATAATACAATAATACAATTTATTAAATCCGGTATCTATTAAATTTATTAAATCAACTATCATATTTACTTATAGATATTAAAGGATATGTACAAAAAACTTATTTTAATCAAATTTTACACTAATAAATTTAATAAATGCCAAATACTAAAAATTATAAATATAAAACATGCTTAGGTTTTAGTTTTTCGTAAACTTCGTAGATATATAAATATTACAATTTTTTTCCATATTTGTCAACTGCGAATCGGCGCGAACCGGCGCGAACTCATATGCTTACATTTGAGTCCACGCCCTTGCACCCTTTGACTTTATCAGTCAAAATCAAACTTCGTAAACCTCTTCATCGCGTCCCTGTAACGGAATCTGACTAATTCGTTTTTCTCCAGAACGTCTTCTTCCGTACCCACATATTGGCAGCGGATACAGTGATACTCCTTTTTATCCTTATCGTAAAACATATCGATATCCAAATCTCTCATAAAGCAGGAGGGACATCTGTAATTTAATTTGCCTTTGCCAGATTGAGCCATGTTGCAAATACCTCCTTATCTTTTAACTTGGTTGTATAACCTAAGGTGAACATCGGTGAGAACGCATAACCTTCTCTGATATATCCGACTGCGTCCTTCTTCTCGCAGCTTAATGACACGCGTGTCGCAATCTCCGGAATCACAGAAACAACCTCTTTTGCACCTTCCATCTGCTCTTCACGGCACTTATAAGCATACTTGATTTCCTTAGTATTTGCGCCGTCCGTGCAGCTTAAGGTGATATTGCTCATATCTTCCGAATATTCCGTCGTGCCGTAGCAAGCCACCATATATTCATTGATTTCCACTTCTGCATCGGGATTGCTCATGCTTAAAATGTTTCTTTCTATTTTAATGTTCGAGCTGCCCTCTTCAAAGTAGAGTTTCGACTGTAATTTAACCGTCAAATCATAAAACTCGATATCTACCGGATCGAGTGTAAGGATTCTGGTCTTGCCTTCCTGCGAGAAATGCGCCTTTGTCCTGCACAGGCATAAATCAACTTCTTCACCGTTATAGCATACCTTCGCGCTTCTGACGGTTCCTTCACCTGCATAGTGTGTGAAGTATCCTGCCCGGTATTTCTCCTGAATTAAGAACGGGTAAGATGCGTCCCAGACATGCTTGGTGCCGATTCCCACAGGCCACTCAAGCTTCGCCGCATAAGGTCTTAAATCGACTATAGCGCCGCCCTGGTCCATATTTACGCAGACTCTCATAAACGGATCGCAGTACCAGAAAAGCTGCTTGTCCGAACCATAGAGAATATCCCTCCACAGCGCACATTCCGGCTCGGTAATCGCCTTTTTGCTGCGGTAATAGTCGGCAAATTCAGCCATCGTCATATCTTCCAGCTTGCCTTCCTTTTTAAGCTGTCCGTAATATGCCATACCGTCTTCATAGGATTTAAGCAAAAGTTCGTAAGGCGCTTCCCAGCGTCCCATCTTATTCATCCAGCCGGGGCCTGCAAACATCATATTGTAGGCATATCCGTTATTGTATTTGGCAAGGTCGCGGTACTGGTCGATTAAGTTATACAGATACGGATATTCCCATGTCTTGCTGTCGTAGCACATACTACGCAGCACGTTCTGCGGATGGGTGCCAAAATTGGAGCCGTTTCCATCATAACATGCAAGCAAATCACGCGACAAATGCGGAATTGCCACTATACCGCTGTCCTCTTCTTCGTTTGCCGCGGGTGCATGGACATTCTGCTTGCTCGGAATCCACGGAGCCCACGGACCGCCGTCCAAAAAGGTATACCACGAGTTGTTACAGGTATGATACGCTTTAGGGCCTTCTTCCCAGCAGGTTGCCACGGCGCATTTTACCATCGGGTATTTCTCTTTGATATAGTTAATCAATTCGGCATCCATATAATATGAGCCTGTCGATTCCGGATAGAATCCGAAACGCTCTTTAAACTTGCCAAATACGTCGTCTACAATGGATTTCTTATCTTCCATGGAAAACATCCATATGCAGAAATCTTTGGTCTTATATTTCTCACGAAACTCCTTGCACGGCAGTCCAAGCAGCGTCAGGGCGATTTCGTCGCCGTATTTCTCATGGTCCGCTTTTGCCAGTTCTACGGCTTCATCATTGAATAAAGACGCATACGTCATTTGAATCGTAGTCTTAAGCCCATTCTTATGCGCAATCGACTGCTGCGTCTTAAAAATATCAAGCGACTCGGTCAACAATGCCTTTCTGCCGATATCTTCTTCTTTGCCGTGGCCTGTCACCTTCTCGGCATATTCCGGAACCATCTCCGGTCTGTGAATGATGTTTACAACAAATCTGTTTTCCATATTGCCCTCCTTTTATACTTTAATATATATCACATTGTACAATATATACAACTTACAATTCAAAATATTCAATCTGAAATCCTATTCAAGGTAAAGTCGTCTATCGTACCCCAGCTGCCGGAGTTGCATTTCATACGCACTCCAATTACCATACTTCCGTCAGTGACTTTAATCTCGGGGATAGTGGGATTCTGCCAGTTCGACCAGCCTGTTACCATAAATGAGGCCGTCTGTTCTTCGCCGCCTGTAACAGCGTACAGTTCCATTGACACATCATCCGACACATCTCCGCCCTGGACAAACGCCATAAGCTGATAGGTTCCGGGTTCCAAATCCGTTATCTCCTGCTCTATTGCAAAATCCATGTCAGACGTTCCCGACCAGAAATGGAAGGACATATCCCCACTGTGGGCGTCATCTGTTTTTTTCTGGAAATCGGTCGGGTTGCTGCCTTCATATTTGACATTCCACATAGAAGTATCCGCCTCTTCAAAACTCGGATTTTCAACATAATTAAGCAGTTTAATTTCCAGATTGCATGTAACCGCCGTGCCATCATCAAGCGTGCCTGCAATCTCATATGCCCCGTCTACATTTACATCAATGGCATTAATCTGTGCCTCGTCCCAAACAACAGAAGCTTTCTTATTCGCTGAACGGTCATTATAAATAATGTCAACCGTATCCGGCAGCTTTATCGGCACGCCGACATCGCTTGTGACATAAATGTCAGGAATTGAGTCAATGGCAAGGGGCGCGGTTGCGCCGTATTTTAAATATTTGAATACATTTAATGAGGCAAGCGGATGTCCGTCAAAATCAAACATTGCCTGATTATCCCATGAGCAGCCGCCGTAATTTAAGCCGGCGTCGTCAGGATCGTAATCAGCCGCATAACTGCTCGCCCAGCCGCTGCCAAATTCTTCCCATATAGGGGAATTATCAGCGTCAGCCTTGCCTACGGGAATCCATGTTCCCTCCCAATAGAATATGCCAAGTACGCCGGCCTCATTCGCTGCCGCGCAGATATCGCGGATCATGCTCGCCTGACTCTGCACGCTTGCAACATAACCGTCAACCAAATCGCCTTTACCTTCTACGCTGTTGCCGCTGCCGTCGCCGTCTTCCGAGGTATAGCAGTATGAAGTCTCCGCAATAACTACTTTCTTACCGTATTTTTCCTGAATGTCTTTCGCAACTGCCTGCATATTTTCCATGTCGCCATGCCAGAACGGATAATAAGATATTGCAAAAATATCATAATCCACGCCGAAGTTTGCCAAGTTTAAAGCGGCGCGGGATATTCCGTCGCGGTCCTCGATATTGGTATAATGCACGGCAACCTGTATATCTTTTCCCTTCTTATCTGCAACCTCGCGCACTGCGCGGCTCCCCGAGGATAACAGCATCGTGACTACAGGAACCGATGCCTCGCCCGACAGACCGTTATTGATTTCATTTCCAATCTGCACCATGCCGACATCCACACCGGCATCAAGTATTTTTGTCAAGCTGTCTTTCGTAAACTCATAGAGCGCGTTGCTCTTTTCTTCACTTCCCATTCCTTCCCACGCTTTAGGTACAAGCTGTCTCTTGGGATCAGCCCAGAAATCGGAATAGTGGAAGTCTATGCAGACCTTCATTCCATACTGAGTCGCACGTTTTCCAAGCTCGATGGCGGTCGCCACATCATTATTGCCACCGCCGTATCCGTTGCCGTTTTCATCATAGGGATCGTTCCATACGCGCAGACGTATGTAGTTCACGCCGGACTGCGCCAAGGTCTTGAAGACGTCCTGTTCTTCGCCTTCATAATTGTAGTATTTAACGCCGCTCTTCTCTTCAACCAGCACGGAAGATGCATCCATACCGCGTATGAAATCATTTGAAATATCCGCAATAGGTTCTACATAGACCTCCGATTCTTCCGGACCGTCCGGCAGAGGAAATGTTTCTGCCTTTGAACTTGTTCCGCAGCCTGCCAATGCTGTGACGCATAGGCTTGTGCTTATACACAAAGCGAGCAATCTTGCATAAAAACGTTTCATAAAAATACACCCTCCATTCTCATTAAATCTTCAAGTTTATGCGCATTAGACATCAGCGATGCCTGCACAAGTTAAACCGCTTTACTTTTTCAACAATTTTATCTATAATGATTTTATAAATACCGATTCTCTATGTAATATTATAAAAAGCAGTTCAAGACGCATCAATATCGCAAAACGATTTTAAATTCCAAGTTTGTAACATATTTGGGAGAAAGTATGGTAAAGATACTATGTTGAATATGCAAGAGGCATTAGACAGTATTAATTCATCCATCAACATACAGAACGAAGAAAGCGATTTCAGCCGTTTCTACAGTATGAACGTTCCTTTTCAGGTAACGTTGGAATACTGTGACGGTCCTGAACCTGACGACTATGTGAATATAGTTACATTATCTTTTGAAAAGGCAGTCTTGTATCAGGAATCTGTTTCTTTAAAAAATTACTATCACCTTAAAAATGTGCTGCATTTTCATGATTTCTTTGAACTTGTCATGGTTTTAGAAGGCAGCATTATTCAAAAGATAGAGGGAAAGGAATATCTGTATCCTGCCGGCTCCTGCTGCCTGATTAACCGCAGCCTGCGCCATCAGGAACATTATAACGCCAAGAGCAAGGTTCTTTTTATCGGTCTGTCGCCCGATTTTATTACGGAACTGTTTGAGTCTGCGCAGAATTCTTCTTTATCGAGTGAAAAAACAATTTTTGACAGCGCTATTTACCATTTTATCACCGATGATTTGAAAAATTCCGGCAAACGCGCATATCTTGACTTTATTCCGACATATCAGAACCACAAGAATGCCGAACATCTCCATTCTCTGGCAGAATCAATGATACAGACGCTGCTCTATCCCGAATTTGGCACTTTCTACCGGATATGCGGACAACTTTGCGCATTTCTTTCCTATTTGTCCTCGCCGCAGCACTACCATTGCGACAACATCCTGCTTGACAGCAATAGTGATTTCCTGCTGTTTTCACGCATCACGCGGCTCTTTGAGGAATGTGACGGACGAATGAGCCGCATGGAAATGGAAAAGTTCCTTAATTACAGCGGCGATTATCTCAACCGCATCGTCAATAAATACACGGGGCTGTGCCTTTATGATTACGGAATGACCTTCTGTCTGAAAAAGGTCGCCCAATACCTGACGGAAACCGATGAGCCTATCAGCGTAATAGCGGCACGGATGAAATTTACCAACCGCACGCATTTTTATAATCTTTTTAAGGAAAAATACGGCGTCACGCCGAAAGAATATCGGAAGATACACTAAAAAGAAAACAAACAACAAAAAATCTATGGTACAGAATATTGTACAAAATATTGACAATACTATATTCAGGTAATATACTATATTTAAAGGAGTGTAGTGTGAAAAATAAATTTTTCCACATATTTATATGTGTTACGCAATATTTGTTCTTGAGGGCACAAATTCGCAGGCCGAGAAAGGAGCATGGTTATTATATGATAGCAACTAATTTTTCAAATGTAAGGAATAATTTTAAAGAAGTATGCGACCGGGTTGTTTACGATTCTGATATTGCAATCATTACAAGGAAAAATGATGAAAATGTCGTACTTATGTCTCAGGCACAATATGATAATTTAATGGAAAATCTTCATATTAGGGATAGCAAGGCTAATTACGAATGGTTAAAAGAATCCATTAAACAAGCCGAAACTGGAAAACTCATAAATTTTGACACGGTGGAATAATTGTATGAATGTAGCTTTTACTGAAAATGCGTGGGAAGATTATCTCTTTTGGCAAAAAACAGATAAAAAAGTTGCTAAAAGAATCAATGATTTGATTAAAGATATTAAAAGAAACCCTTTTGAAGGAATTGGTAAACCGGAATCGTTGAAATATGATTTATCCGGAAAGTGGAGCAGAAGAATAACTGATGAACATAGAATGGTTTATCAAGTGGAAGAAAATAATTTAATAGTATACACTTGCAGGTATCATTATTAAATCATCAAGATTACCTGTCGGTTCGTCAGCCAACAATAAATAGTTTGGGGGCATTTACTCAGTCATTTTTAAATAAATACTTGCTAAATCATACCCCTCTATGCTATAATACAATTCGGCGGTTAAAATGCCGCATAAATAGGGGAATCATACAATGGCAGTATCACGGTCTCCAAAACCGTTCATGGGGGTTCGAATCCCTCTTCCCCTGCTTTAACGATTGCAGACGAGCAGGTAGCTGGCTCGTCTGTTTTTTATCTTGCAAACTGACTCTGATACAGGTTAGCATAGAATCCGTTCATCTTAAGCAGCGTATCATGGCTGCCCTGCTCGATAATATTTCCATCCTTCATAACCAGAATCACATCTGCCTCTTTTATCGTGGAGAGCCTGTGTGCTACGATAAAACTGGTTCTGCCCTTCATCATGGTAGCAAACGCCTGTTGGATTTTAATTTCAGTTCTGGTATCTATCGAAGACGTAGCCTCGTCCAAAATCAACATCGGCGGCAGACAGAGCATAACCCTTGTGATACATAAGAGCTGTTTCTGTCCCTGGGAAAGACTGCCGCCGTCTTCTGTAATCACCGTATCATAGCCGTTTGGCAGTCTCCTTATGAAACTGTGCGCATGGGATGCTTTTGCCGCCGCAACTATTTCCTCGTCAGTGGCATCGGGCTTTCCCATAATGATATTCTCGCGTATCGTGCCTGTTTTAAGCCAAGTCTCCTGCAGTACCATGCCATAATTTGAACGCAGGCTCTTTCTGGTTACTTCCCTGATGTCATAACCGTTCACGCAGATAGCCCCTGAATTAACATCATAGAAACGCATCAGCAGATTAATGACCGTGGTTTTGCCGCAGCCTGTCGGTCCTACTATCGCAATCCTCTGTCCGGGCTTAACCGTTAGGTTGAAATGCTCTATAAGCTTTTTATCAGGAACATAGGAAAAAGACACGTCGTTAAGCGCAACCGTACCGTCCGCATGTCCTAAGGCAATCGCGTTCTCCGGTTCCGCAGTCTGCGGCTCTTCTTCTATTAATTCAAATATCCTCGCTGCGCAGGCAAGCGCGTTCTGCAGTTCCGTCACCACTCCCGATATTTCATTAAAAGGCTTGGTGTACTGGTTAGCATAACTTAAGAAACAGGAAAGCTGCCCTACGCTTATGCCGCCGCGGATGGCAAGAACCGCTCCGCAGATTGCCACGCCCGCATACACGAGATTATTGACAAAACGCGTGGCAGGATTGGTAATAGAGGAGAAAAACAACGCCTTTAGCGAAGCTTTCTGCAGCCTTCCATTGATTTCATCAAATGTCTCCATCGACTCATCTTCGTGTGAAAACGCCTGCACGATTTTCTGGTTTCCTATCATTTCATCAATAAAAGCGGTCTGCTCCCCTCTTATTTCCGACTGTTTCTTGAACATGGTAAAAGTTTTCTTAGCTATAAAGCCCGCCACAAGAAACGAAACCGGCGTAATCAGCACTACGACTCCGGTAATCCCTATATTAATGCTGAGCATAAACCCGAGCGTTCCGACAATGGTAATGACGCCCGTAAAAAACTGTGTAAACCCCATCAAAAGACCGTCCGCAAACTGGTCCACGTCCGCAATGACGCGGCTCACTATCTCTCCATAGGAATGTCCGTCGATATATTTAAGCGGAAGTATCTCTATTTTATGAAACGCCTCGTTACGCACGTCCTGAACTATCCTATAAGTCATTTTATTATTGCATACGTTCATCAGCCACTGCGCCAGTGCGGTAATCATAATAGCGACTGCCATCTTCTTTAAAATCTCAAAAATCCCCGGAAAATCCACATGCCCCTTTTCTATAATAAGGTCAATGGCATATCCGGTCAAAATGGGAAGATATAGCGTAAGCGCCACGCTAAGCGCCGCCATGATAATTGACAAAACCAGATAGAACCAATATTTTCTGACATAACGCAGCACCTTTATAAGCGTCGCGCTTTGTTTTACTTTTGCTTGTTCCATATTAGTACGTTCCTTTCTATTATCTGCTATCTGCCTCAACAAATCATTGAGATACTGTTATTACTTTCACGAGTTTATGTGAAATGAACAAAAACGGAGCTCCATGCCTGAAAAGCGGTAAGTCGCTCCTTATTTTGTTCATTTCACATAAACTCTGGTTATCGGAGAAAATAAAATTTAATAATTCCTATTTAATATCTATTTTTATATATTAATCATTAATTATATAAAATATGACTTACTTCTTTTGCTCTTTCATTTACCAGAGTTCAGACAACATGAACAAAATAAGGGGCGACTTACCGCTTTTCAGGCATGGAGCCCCGTTTTTGTTCATGTTGTCTGAACTCGTAACAGCACATGACTCACATGGTCAACTATACCTGCGAATAATAAATCTCCTGATACACCTGACATTTCTCAAGCAGTTCCTCATGCGTACCGATACCTACTACCCTGCCGTCGTCCAATACGATAATTTTATCCGCATGCTGAATGGACGAAGTTCTCTGCGACACGATGAAAACCGTAGTATTACCGCCCATCTCGCGTATTGACTTACGCAGTCTGGCATCGGTCGCATAGTCCAATGCGGACGCGCTGTCGTCAAGAATCAGGATTTCCGGCTGCTTAACTACCGCTCTGGCAATCGTCAGACGCTGCCTCTGTCCGCCGGAAAGATTTTTTCCGCCCTGCGCTATCTGCTCGTCAAGCCCCTTAGGCTTAGCGTCTACAAATTCCTTTGCCTGCGAGATTTCAAGTGCCCTGTTCATTTCTTCTTCCGTCGCGTCTGCTCTGCCCCAGGCAAGATTATCCCTTATGCTGCCCTTAAAGAGAACCGCCTTCTGCATAACCATGCCGACTTTATCGCGAAGTTCGTCCATGCGGTAATCTTTAACGTCCTTGCCGTCCACCTTGACGCTGCCTTTAGTCGCATCATAAAACCGCGGAATCAGATGCACCAGCGAAGATTTACCCGAACCGGTACCGCCGATGACTCCTATAGTCTGACCTTTTTTTACCTTAAAATCAATGTCGCTCAATGATTCCGCACCCGCATTAGTATAGGTGAGCGCAACATGCTCAAACTCTACCGCATAAACGCTGTCCTTACCGCCATTCAGCGTCTGCGCTTGACTCGGTTCAGCATCCCTACTCTGTTCTTCACTCTCTCTGCCTGCCTCATCTGACTTCCAAGCCATGCCCGGCTCAATCTCGAAGACTCCTTTTATACGGTTGGCGCAGGCAAGCGCTTTAGTAATCGTAATAATCAGGTTGGCAAGCTTTATCAGTTCTATGAGAATCTGCGACATATAGTTGACTAAAGCGACGACCTCGCCCTGCGTGATATATCCGGTATCTACGCGGACTGCGCCCGTGTAAATCAATGCGATGGTAGCGACGTTTACGATAACAAATGTGACCGGATTAGTCAATGCCGATAATTTGCCTACAAAAAGCTGCATATCGGTCAATTCCTGATTGCTATGCTCAAATGCGTCTATTTCCTGCTCTTCTTTATGAAAAGCCCTGATAACCCTGACTCCGGTAAGGTTCTCCCTGGTTCTGCCAAGCACATTGTCCAATCCAGCCTGAACTTTTTTATAAAGCGGCATCGTAATCATCATAATGCCGAATACGACTATCGAAAGCAGCGGTATCGCCACCACGAAGATGAGCGCCGCCTTCACATCAATCGTAAACGCCATAATCATTGCGCCGAATACAATAATGGGAGAACGGAGAAAGAGCCTTAGCACCATATTTACGCCGTTCTGCACCTGATTAACGTCGGACGTCATGCGCGTAATCATCGTAGACGTCCCCAGCGTATCTATCTCTGAAAAAGAAAGGCTTTGCAGATGTTTAAAAAGCGAGTGCTTTAACTGCGTTGAGAAGCCTATCGCCGCTTTTGCCGCATAATACTGCGCCGTTATCGAGCAGACAAGCCCTATAAGCCCAAGCAATACCAGAACAAGCCCCATTCGCAGCACATACGGCACATCTGCGCCCGATATTCCGTAGTCGATTACCGCCGCCATAACGAGTGGGACAAACAATTCAAAAGCCGCCTCCAGCATCTTAAACAGCGGAGCCAGCACCGTTTCCTTCTTATAATCGCTTAAAAAAGACAATAACTTTTTCATAATAATTCCTCATTCCTGCCCATGCCGCCGGGCTGGATAACCGCCAACTTTCAGATAAGCTCTATAGCATCTTGTATATTAGATACTCCTATTATTTTTACATTCTCTATATTTTTAAGCTGCTTTTCGCAGACCTTCGGAATAACGCAGGTTGTATAGCCCATCTTAGCGGCTTCCCTGACGCGCTGCTCTATCATGCTGATACTGCGGACTTCCCCGCTTAAGCCTACTTCCCCGAACGCCGCCATTTTATCATCAATAGCCCTGTTTTTAAAGCTTGACGCTACAGCCAGCGCAATCCCTAAGTCTATCGCAGGCTCGGTTATCCTCATGCCGCCCGCAAGATTGACATAGGCGTCGCAGTCTGACATCTGTAACTGCACCCTTTTCTCCAAAACAGCCATGAGCAGATTAACCCTGTTAAAGTCCGTGCCGATTGCCTGCCTTCTGGGAAAGCCGAAATTGGTACGACATACCAACGCCTGTATTTCCACAAGTATCGGCCTGGTGCCTTCCATGGAACATGAGACGATAGAGCCGCTTGCCCCTTCGGGTTTTCCTTCCAGCATAAATTCGGAAGGGTTTTCCACTTCCACAAGTCCCTGCTCCCGCATCTCGAAAACGCCGATTTCGTTGGTAGAGCCGAAACGGTTCTTTACCCCCCTGAGTATACGGTACGAAGCGTGTCTGTCGCCTTCAAAGTACAATACAGTATCCACCATATGCTCAAGTACGCGCGGTCCCGCCACGGTTCCCTCTTTAGTCACATGACCTACGATAAAAATAGAACTGCCAAGCCCCTTGGCAAGCTGCAAAAAGATGTTCGTCGCCTCTCTGACCTGCGATACGCTGCCCGGAGCCGATGAAACATCTTCCTGATATACGGTCTGGATTGAATCAATTATAATAATATCCGGCGTGAGTCGTCTGATTGTCTCCTCTATTATTCCCAGATTAGTTTCACATAAAAGCAGCAGGCTCTCACTAAATTCCCCTATGCGGTTTGCCCTAAGCTTAATCTGTTTTAACGATTCCTCACCCGAAATATACAGAACCTTTCTATTATCATTAGCCATATTTTGGCACACTTGAAGAAGAAGAGTCGATTTACCGATGCCCGGATCGCCGCCTACCAGCATCAAAGAACCTGGCACGATTCCGCCGCCTAACACCCTGTCCAATTCCTTTATATGGGTTGACAGCCGTTCTTCGTCCTGCAATGTGATATCGGCAAGTTTGGAAGGTTTGGATTCTTCCCTTCTTGCTGCAGCAGCCTGCGTATTTCCCGAACTTTTGGCGTTTATCTTCTCTTCCACAAAGGTATTCCATTCCCTGCACCCCGGACACTGCCCCATCCATTTGGACGACTCGTATCCGCAGTTTTGGCAATAGAATACCGTAGCCATTTTTGCTTTTGCCATAAAACCTCTTGCTTTATCTTATTTTACTATTCTTACATCCACTTCTCCGATGCCTGCAAGCTCCACGCTTATACTCAGCTTGCCGCCCAGATTGGTTTTCATTCTTCCTATGCTCTCGTCATTAATATAAACTTCATATTCAGCGTCGTCTTCCAAGCCTACGGTAATCTGGGCATCTTCGTCTCCCTCTACCTTAAAGCTCACGCCGTCTTCCTTCTCAATGAAATCATTGACACTGGTACCCGGTACTGACTCATATGCGAACATACCGTTCTTCTCAAGCTTGGTTATGCTCTTATAGGTTTTCACCTTCAATAAGTCGCCCTCATGCTCAAAATCCTCTACTTTTGCCTTTGCCGCCAGCTTATGGTTTCCAAAGCTGACTGCACCGTCTTTCTCTGTACGGATTAATTCTTCTACTACAGCCATTGCTCTTCCTCCTGCGTCTAAATATTATGCTGTCCGCTGTCATTTTAAATCATGCGGCTTTTGCCCACTGTTTTATTATGCTTATTGTTTTACCACATAGGCAACTTTCTTACCCTTAAGGGTAGCGGATACCTTGTCTCCGCTCTTAACTCTGCCCGAGAGAATTTCCTCTGCGAGCGAATCTTCTATCTCCGTCTGAATAGCGCGCCTCATCGGTCTTGCCCCCATCTTGGCATCCAGATATTTCTCTACTATATACTCCTTAAGCGCCGGGGTAATAGTCAGATCGATATCCATCTGCGTACTGCACCTTTTCACAAGATTCTTGGACAAAAGCGCCACTATATCCTTCATATTATCCCTATTCAGAGCATGGAATACCATAATTTCATCAATCCTGTTGATAAATTCCGGCTTGAAGATTCTCTTCACCTCTTCCATGACTCCGGTTTTCATTTTCTCATAATCCTGTTTTTCGCTGCCTCCCGATGTAAAACCGAGGTTCTTCGGCTCCACGATTTTCTGCGCTCCGGCGTTGGAAGTCATTATCAAAATAGTGTTTTTGAAACTGACCTTGCGCCCTTTGGAATCCGTGATATGTCCATCGTCAAGCACTTGGAGCAGTATATTGAATACGTCGGGGTGAGCCTTCTCTATCTCATCAAAAAGAACCACTGAATACGGATTCCTTCTGATTTTTTCGCTAAGCTGCCCGCCCTCTTCAAAACCCACATATCCGGGCGGCGAACCAATCATCTTTGATACCGAATGTCCTTCCATGTATTCCGACATATCCACGCGGATAAGCGCGTTTTCCGAACCAAACATCGCCTCGGCAAGCGCCTTGCTGAGTTCGGTCTTACCGACTCCGGTAGGTCCTAAAAAGAGAAACGAGCCAATCGGCCTGTTAGGGTCCTGCAAGCCAACGCGCCCCCTGCGCATGGCTTTAGCCACAGCTGTAACTGCCTCTTCCTGCCCGATAACGCGCTTATGCAGCGTCGATTCAAGCTTTAAGAGCCTCTCGCTCTCTTTCTCAGCAAGCTTCTTGACCGGAATCTTAGTCCAAAGCGCGACTACTTCCGCAATTTCGTTCTCACCGATGCTCAGTGCTTTCTTTTTATCTTCCTTTTCCAGCTTTTTCACCATGCGCTCATACTTCTTTATCAGCTCTTCCTGTTTCTTTCTAAGCTCAGCCGCCTGTGTAAACGCCTCTATCTTGATGGAACGCTCTATCTGTAAATCGACATTCTGGATTTCGTCCGACAAATCCTTAAGCTTATCCGGCTGTTTCGAGACTTTAAGCCTTGCTGCAGCCGCAGCCTCGTCAATCAAATCTATCGCTTTATCAGGCAGATTTCTGTCATTGATATATCTGGACGATAACGCCACCGCAGCCTTTATCGCCTCCTGTGTAATTGCCACCTGATGATGTTCTTCATACTTATACGCAATGCCTTGTAAAATATTTTCCGCCTCTTCTATGTCAGGCTCTTCAATGTTAATCGGCTGGAAGCGTCTTTCCAACGCCGCGTCACGCTCTACATACTTGCGGTATTCGGCAATCGTCGTAGCCCCTATCAGCTGCAGCTCGCCTCTGGCAAGCGAAGGCTTGAGGATATTGGACGCATCAATCGCGCCCTCCGCGCCGCCCGCGCCGATAATAGTGTGCATTTCATCAAGAAAAAGAATGATATTTCCGTCTTCAATGACTTCCCTTATTACTTTTTTGATTCTCTCTTCAAATTCGCCGCGGTATTTACTGCCCGCAACCATGCCGGATAAATCAAGCGTCATTACCCTCTTCTCCTGCACGGTAAAAGGCACGTCGCCCGTTACGATTTTCATGGCAAGCCCTTCCACTACCGCGGTCTTGCCTACTCCCGGTTCTCCGACCAGACACGGGTTATTCTTCGTCCTCCTGCTAAGAATCTGGACAACCCGCCGTATTTCTTCCTCCCTGCCAATAACAGGATCAAGTTTTCCTTCTCTGGCAAGCGCCGTCAAATCCCTACTGTACTGCTCTAAAGTCGATGTGGAAGATTTCTTTTTCTGTTTCTTCCCCAAATCCTCTTTATATAAAGATTTATCAGCGCCCATTGCAGTAAGGACCTCCACATACAATTTCTGAATGGAGATTCCCATTGTGCTTAACAGCCTGACCGCTACATTATCTCCTTCCTTCAGCATAGCAAGCAGAATATGCTCTGTCCCCGTCTTTTCACTGTGGAAACGTTCCGCCTGCCTGTGCGCTTCTGCAAGCACCTTCTCGGCTCTGGGCGAATATCCGTCTTTTTCCGCCAACATGACTGAGCTTTCCGGTGCAATCAAATCTTCTATAAGTTCTTCCAACTGATACTCTTCTACGCCGCCGTTAATCAGTACTGTGGCAGCGACTCCGGTATCCTCCCTGAGCAGACCAAGGAGTATATGTTCCGTTCCTACATAACTCTGCCTCAGGCTCTTTGCTGCACGTCTGGCAAGAGCAAGCGCTGTTCTGGCCTTATCAGTAAATCGTGACTGCATTGTTATACTCCTCCATAATCCTCATATATTTCATCTATAAGAGCATGCACTTCTTCT